>JAZQMY010000001.1:0-7282 GCA_045627045.1 Clostridia bacterium
CAACGCCTACACCAACGCCTACGCCTACACCAACGCCAACGCCTACGCCTACACCAACACCAACACCAACACCAACGCCTACGCCTACGCCTACACCAACGCCAACGCCTACGCCTACACCAACACCAACTCCAACTCCTACACCAACACCTACTCCTACACAGGATCCGTTGATTCTTACGGAAGCAGAGAAGACAGCATTCCTTGAAAAGCTCAATGGTAGCTGGTACAATGAGAACGGCTATCAGCAGATAAACTTCTTTACGAAGGATTTCCCGTTGAACGCGTTCAACTTCTTTGAATATGATGAAGCAACAGTATCAGGCGTTATAGTTGAGGTTGAAGCAAAGTCCATCACTGCAGATAAGTCAACATACATTGTTAACTTTGAGCATGAAACAGGCGATGATGAAAACCCTGTCATGACAACATCTATGGAGATTTCAATTTATGATTACGATTCGACAAAAATTGAAATCATGGCTGCAACTCTCGGATATTCAGGCACATATAATAAGGAAAGAGAAACTCTCCGCATTACTGCCGCTGAAGAAGAATGGCTTTGGGAATTCCTTGACGGAAGATGGAATAAAGCAAAGACAGATAATGATTATATCCTTTTCCTTGCAAGCAACCGCCCTGTTGATATCTATTTTGAGCACAACAATCTTATCGAGATTTCATCTGCATGGGTAATTGATCTTGTAAAGACTGCTCAGAACGAGAAATCAACAAAGTATGAGATTTCATTCAACTTTGATGTTGCTGAGTTCTCAAGCATGGGCGTTCCCCTTACAATCGAGCTTGAGATATTTGCAAATGATCCTGACCATATGATAGTAACATCAAGAGACATTGACTCTTATAACGGTACATATGAAAAGGATTCAAGAGAATTGCGCATTCCTGCGGCAGAAGAAGAGTGGCTTTGGGAAAATCTTACCGGACTCTGGATGAACAGACATAACTTCGGTTATTTGTTCTACTATGATATATCTTATCAGTATTCTGATTCAAGAGAAACGGCAGGATTTATAATTGATGGCTCAGAGTTCTTCAGAGGAAATATTCCGCAGATGCTCACGAAGCTTCTCGAAGGTGAGAACGGAGCACTTTATGCTTTCGATCTTCACTTTGATCCTGTTGTAACGGAAGAATATGAGATAGCAGAGGAAACGATTACGGTCCTGATCGATGTCAAATATTCTGATCTTGATTCTATTTACATTCATAATGATGCATGGAACTTCTCCGGATTCTACGGCAGAAGCAAAGGCTGATACAAATATCTGATGGTATTTAACGGCAGAACTTGCTTGTTCTGCCGTTTTTGATTTCCTGCTTTGAATAAATGCCGACAAAAATAAATATTCTTAAAAAGATATTGAAAAAATTCGGATTTGGGGTATAATATAACTGAAAGTTATTTTCTGAGACAGCTTTGCTAACAGTAAATAATGTTTTTATATTACACGTATGGAGGAAAAAATGATCATAGTTGGAATTCTGATAACAATAACAGGCATATTGCTTACTTTGGCGTTTATTATCGGCAGGATAACCTGCAGCATGAGAGCTGAAGCAACCGTCAGCAAAATTCTTGAAACATCAATTACAATGCGCGGCAGAAAATTGAAGGAGTATACACCGGAGTTTACTTACATAATAAACGGAAAAACATTCACCGACAAAGCGGAAACACCTTCACGCAAAAAAGATAAGTATATCGTGGGACAGAAAGTAACTGTTTATGTCAATCCGAAGCATCCGGAGAAAACTTGGTTCGGAAATAATCTGGGATTTCTCTTTTTGGGCTTGGCGGCTGTTGTGATCGGAGCAGGACTGATCTTTCTTTCGGTAATATAAAACAAAAACAAGGAGGAGCTTATGAAAAAAGGTATAACTATAATATTGATTCTGTGTCTTGCGCTGAGTGCGTTTGTACTTACAGGATGCAAAGCATCGGATAAGATTCCGACTGAAAATAATGATTCAAAAACGGTAATTGAGCTTGATGATAGAAATTATTGGAAGTACTTTAACGTCAGTTACGGCAGAAACGGCGTTCATCAGGGTAATTATGAATCAATTACATATGAAATAACGGGCGTTCTTGATTATGCATTGTACGAAGACATCGTTTTTTCCTTTGATGTTATCTATTATAATGACGGTCAGACGGAGAAGGATTATCAGAGCTACACGATGAGAGTCGGCTGCAACGCCGCAGGAGATGCAAGCTTTGAAACTATGTATAACGGCATAACAGAGGTTACTGTCGGCAAATTGCTCGGTATAGACGGCGAGCTTGTCAGCTTTGAAAACTATAACAGAAAAGTAGTTCTGAAATCAGTTTCCGGAAAAGTGATTTACAAACAGTGAATGTTCTGAAAAGATTGTGGATAAACGAAATTAAACAGTAAAAAAGCATATTTTTGAAAGAAGCTTATTATGTTTAACAAAAAAACTGCAGGTTTTGTTTCGGGAATGTGCTCCGGAATTGCAATAGGCACAACAATAGGTTATCTGACTGACAACTTTTATTTATGGTTTGTAATCGGACTTGGTTTAGGAGTGTGCTTCGGATCAGCTTTAGCAAAAAAATATGGCAAAGAAAATGACAAAGGCAATAAAGAGGATGGAGATAAGGATAACAAGTAAAATTAATATGGCAGTTAAAAGTCTGTTATTCATATAATTCTCTATTGAAAAATATACTAAATTATGCTATAATTATAAAAATGGGAATGAAGTTCTCCCAAGGGAAACCTGAACCGCTTATTCAGCTGATGACTTCTGCAAATTACTGTTGCAGAAAGGCATTGGCTTTTTTGCTTATTGGAGGCAATTATGCTTACGTCTTTATCGCTTATATTTCTTGTAGGATTGGCAATGGCTTTTGTTTGTAAACAAATAAAACTCCCCCGAATAATCGGAATGCTTGTAACGGGTGTTGTGATTGGTCCGTATTTGCTTGACTTCCTTGATCCGAAAATCCTCGGAATATCCTCGGAACTTCGTCAGATCGCACTAATTATCATTCTGATCAAAGCAGGTTTATCACTTAATATTTCTGACCTGAAGAAGGTGGGCAGACCGGCTGTGCTGATGGCGTTCCTTCCTGCATTGTTTGAAATTGCGGCTTTCGTATTGTTTGCACCGGCTTTATTAAAGATCTCCGTGCTTGAATCGGCTATTATGGGTGCGGTGCTTGGAGCGGTTTCTCCTGCGGTAGTTGTTCCGAGAATGGTTCAGCTGATGGAAGAAGGATACGGAACTCACAAGCAGATTCCGCAGTTGATACTTGCAGGGGCATCACTTGATGATGTCTTTGTGATTGTATTGTTTTCTACGTTTATCGGTATGGCACAGGGCACCGATGCAAGGGTGATGGATTTTGTGAATATTCCTGTCTCAATCGTATTGGGAATATTTCTCGGAATCATATTCGGACTGATTCTATCGGCAATTTTTGAATTTGCACATAAGAAAGGAAATTCCATCCGCCAAAGTCTTAAAACGATAATTGTTCTCGGATCGGCTTTTTTACTGATGTCGATTGAAACATGGCTTGAAGGAAAAATATCAATTTCCGGACTTCTTGCAGTAATGAGCATGGCTTGCGTGATACAGATACGGTGCCGGAAGGAAGTTTCTTCTGATCTTTCTGCAAAATACGGAAGACTCTGGCTTGGAGCAGAGGTAATACTGTTCGTGCTTGTCGGTGCGGCGGTTGATATCCGCTATACTTTGGAAGCCGGCGGAATGGCAGTTCTGATGATATTTATTGCATTGATTCTTCGCTCTGTGGGAGTATGGATTTGCCTTATAAAAACGAAACTGAATCTAAAAGAAAAGCTTTATTGCGTAATAGCATATCTTCCGAAGGCAACGGTTCAGGCCGCAATAGGTTCAGTCCCGCTGACACTTGGATTGCCATGCGGAAATATTGTTCTGTCTGTTGCGGTACTTTCAATTCTGATTACGGCACCTCTCGGAGCTATTGCAATGGATCTGAGCTATAATAAGCTGCTTAAACATAATTGAATTTATGATAAGGGCGAACTACTTATATGTACAGCGACGGGTTCGGAAAACATCTTAGCCTGTTTGTTTTATACTGCTGAGAGAAAATGTGATATAATATAAATGAGAAACAGATTTTGATTTAGAAAGGAAAGAGGTAAAAAATGGCTGAACGTTTTATCGGGGAATGCTCCGAATGCGGAAAAGAAGAAATTGAAGTAACGCTTATCGACGAAGTGACTTCGCTTTGCGCTGATTGTATTGATGAACTTGATTATTTTGAATGTGACGAATGCACAGAATTCTGGTTGCACGATGCTGTCAGGGTTTATAATCTGAAAGACGGCAGAACTCTTTGCGAGCACTGCGCAGAGATGCTTCTTGAGGATGAAGAAATTACAGAGGATGACATAGATTGGATTGAAGATGACACGGAATGATCTGATATTTATTATTCTGAAAATACAAGGGCTTGTTTTTCACTTCGGTAAAATTTGAGAAAAGCAGGATATAAGACAAAAGACGGCAAAATGATAAAAAGATGCAAAATTTGTTTGCATCTTTTTATTGTATTCGAAAAAACACGCGATAGTCGCGTGGTTCAAAAGAGGTTAACCATTGAGAAAAAAAGGATTGTGATACAATGAAGAAGACCTGCCAGTCAAAATCAAAATATCACAATCGGAGGAATATCTATGAATAAGGACTCAATAGATACTAATAGTGTAGCACATACGACATGGAATTGCAAGTACTATATTGTGTTTGCACCAAAATATAGAAGAAAAGTATTTTATGAAGAAAAAAATAGAAATAAGAGAAATATTACGCCAATTATGCCAATGGAAAGTTTACAATTCGGGGATGTGGTTCAGGGTTAAGAGAAAAGACGTTATTGACATGCTTGAAAAAAGAAAGGATTGCTTCCCTTGGGGCGACTATCCCGATGAAAAGTACTATTGTCTTGTGTTCTGGTAGGATGGAGTAATCAGAATGACTGTGAATGAATTCAGACAAGTCGGGTTGGGCTCATATGAGTGCCTCCGACCGTACACAGAGTTCATAGGAAAAAATATTGAGGACTATACTAATATGTCGGAGCAGAAGCTGGCAGAAAAGGCTTATTCAGCATGGTGCTCCGGAACAAGATAAAAACAAGAAAAATAGTTCATCAAAATTTAATATTATTTGCGAACTGTTTTACATATTGAAGTATATATGAATTGTTGTGAAAAATAATTAAATCAAATCAATAATAGTATCATGAAGAATAAATGAGAATGAAACCTGAGGCAAATCGCTTCAGGTTTTTTGTTAATATTATACAGAAATTGATAAAAAGAAACAGACGCAAAAGGGAGTCGTTGAATACTAAAAATAACGAAAAAAGAAAATTAATTCTCTGCTGATTATAATCATAAAGCGGAAAAGAAAAAATATGCTACGAATCTGATATATAGGACATGAAATAAATAAGATTTGTTATGTAAAAATGAAAATAATTTCATAATTTACATAACATTTTTTATCAGAACGATAGAAAATAAAGTAAGATGTAAGCATATGGCGACAACATAATAAAATATCAACAAATTGCATAAAATCCATTGACAAATGGATTAAGTAGTGATAAAATAAAAGTAATATGATGGATAAAGCTGGAGCGCTTTATCGGAAAAGGAGAAAGCATGAAAAAAAGACTAATTGCGTCTTTGCTTGTTGTAATTATGTTGCTTACATCGATACCGATGCAGGCATTTGCAGCAAACGAAGATAGTGTTGCCCGGATCGGCAGCACAGAGTATGAATCTCTTGCGGATGCTGTTGCGGCAGCAGTTGAAGGAGATACAGTCGAAATCATTGCGGCAGGTACTTACACAATACCTAACATATCAAATAACATTACCATAAAGGCTGATGTTGATGGCGTAGTTTTTGATTGCACGGGAACCGGCAGCATTTGCTCAATTCCCAACGGAGCTACGTTTGAAAAGGTGACGATGAATTTCGGCAAAACGAATTATCATGGCTTCCAGCACGCAGGTACAATCAATATGAATGAATGTACTCTGAATGGCCTGTTCTTCAGCTACGGAGATATGAATTTTGACGGATGCACATTCAATGCACCCGGAACAACACAGTCCGGAGTTGACGGAGCAGACTACTCTATGTGGGCATATGCAGGAAATCTTTCTTTTGTTGGTTGTATTTTCAATTGCGCAGGAAAGTGCATCAATGTTTACAATGAGTCAGGAGCAACAAACTATTCGATTTCAGCAATCGGATGCGAATTCAACTCAACAAAAATCAACAAAGCGGCTTTTAACATCAAGGAGTATTGCGGTGATATTCCGCTCAACTTTACAGTAACTGTAAAGAGCTGTATTGCCGATGAAAACTTCCCTACGGCCAAAGAGGACGGCAAGCTTCTTGTTATCAACGAACTTATCCAGATTGATGACAGAAAAGAGGGCGAAACAAATATTGCCGTTACTTATAATAATACTGTGGTTTATCCTGAAGCTACAACTCCTGAAGTTGATCTTGTAGCACAGATTGGCGAAACAAAGTACGAAACTCTCGCAGAAGCAGTTGCAGCTGCAGAAGAAGGCAAGGAAGTTACGATCGTAATGATCGCTGATGAGATCATCAATGGCAATGCCGGCGTAACGATTCCGACAGGAAAGAACATCATCCTTGATCTCAACGGATATACGATTTCAAATCTTGTAAACGAAGATAAGTCTTCACAGGTTATCCTTAATAAAGGAACACTCACGATCACTGATAGCTCCGAAGAGCAGACAGGTAAGATCACAAACGCGGTTGACGAAGGCACACACGCAGGCGAATGGTGGGGAACTACCCAGTACAATTACGCAACAAACGTAATCACAAACTGCGGAAATCTCACGATCGAAGCAGGCGAAATCTATGGCACAGCGGCAAGCTCCATCTGCTATGCTATTGATAATAACTCTGGTTCTGCAGATGCAATCATCACAATCAACGGCGGATACATCCACGCTGCAAGCAGTACGGCAATCCGTATGTTTGCAAACAGCACAACAAAGGAAAACACGATCAACCTCAATGACGGCACGGTTGAAGGCAGCTACGCAGGTATCTGGGTACAGCTTCCGGGCAGTGCCGGTCAGGCAAAGAAAGCCGCTCTGAACATTACAGGCGGAACGCTCAAGGGCACATACGCATTCTATGATTATTCATACGGCGATGTATTTGATGCAGTTAA
>JAZQMY010000002.1:0-27854 GCA_045627045.1 Clostridia bacterium
CAGGCGCTGATGCTTACACAAAGGTTGAAGTTCCGGCAAGCTGGAAGACAGTTGCTCCGGATGCTCCTAAGGCAGCTGCAACAGGCGATCGTCCTGAACTCGTTAAGTACGTTAACGACATCGTAACACCTGTATCACAGATGAACGGTGACAGCCTCCCTGTTTCAACATTCACACCTTACGTTGACGGTACTCTCCCTCAGGGCGCTGCTGCTTATGAGAAGAGAGGCGTTGCAGTTCTCGTTCCTGAGTGGATTCCTGAAAACTGCGCACAGTGTAACAACTGCTCATTCGTTTGCCCTCACGCAACAATCCGTCCTTTCGCAATGAACGAAGAAGAAGCTGCAAAGGCTCCTGCTTCAACAAAGTTTGCTCCTAAGCCGGTTGTAAAGACAAACTACAAGTTCACAATGGCTGTAAGCCCGCTCGATTGTATGGGCTGCGCTCTCTGCGTAAAGGCTTGCCCTGTAAATGCAAAGGCAGCTAAGGACGGCACAGACAAGCTTGCTATCAAGATGGTTCCTCAGGAAAGCCAGGCCGCTCAGCAGGCAGCTTTCGACTACGCTGTTGCTAACGTAACAGAGAAGCCGGAGCTCTTTGCTAACACAGTTAAGGGCAGCCAGTTCAAGCAGCCGCTCCTCGAGTTCTCAGGCTCATGCGCAGGCTGTGCAGAAACATCTTATGCACGTCTTATCACACAGCTCTTCGGCGAGAGAATGTATATTTCAAACGCTACAGGTTGTTCTTCAATTTGGGGCGGTTCAGCACCTGCTACACCTTACACTGTAAACAAGTTCACAGGCAAGGGTCCGGCTTGGGCTAACTCACTCTTCGAAGATAACGCAGAGCACGGCTTCGGTATGTTTGTTGGTCAGAACGCTATCCGTTCAAGACTCATCAAGTATGTTGAAGAGCTCGGCGCACAGATCGAAGATGCTGATAAGAAGGCAATAGTTGATAACTTCCTCGCAACAAAGGACGACGGCAAGGCTAACGAAGCTGCTGCAAAGGCACTCGTTGAAATGCTCGAAGCTTGTCCTTGCGAGAACGAACTCAAGACTAAGATCCTCACAGATAAGGATTACCTCGCTAAGAAGTCAATCTGGATCTTCGGTGGTGACGGTTGGGCTTACGATATCGGCTTCGGTGGTCTCGACCACGTTCTTGCTTCAGGCGAAAACGTAAACATCATGGTATTCGATACAGAGGTTTACTCAAATACAGGTGGTCAGGCTTCTAAGTCTTCTAACCTCGGACAGGTTGCTCAGTTCGCAGCAGCAGGTAAGAGAGTTGGCAAGAAGAACCTCGCTGAAATCGCTATGTCTTACGGCTACGTTTACGTTGCTCAGATCGCTATGGGTGCTGATATGAACCAGACAATCAAGGCTCTCACAGAAGCAGAAGCTTACCCGGGCCCGTCAATCGTTATCGGCTATGCTCCTTGCGAAATGCACGGCGTTAAGGGCGGCATGACAAACTGCCAGGACGAAATGAAGAAGGCAGTTGCTTCAGGCTACTGGCAGATGTTCAGATTCAACCCTGCTCTCAAGGCAGAAGGCAAGAATCCTTTCACACTCGACAGCAAAGAACCTACAGCAGATTACGTTGAGTTCATCAAGAGCGAAACACGTTACAGCCGTCTTGCTCAGCAGTTCCCGGATGTTGCAGAAAGCTTGTTTGCTGAAGCAGCTGAAAAGGCAAAGGCTAAGTATGCTCGTCTCCAGAAGCTTGTTAAGTTCTACGAAGAGTAATATTTCAGTATAAATAAAACCGTATGACGGTTCAGGCGGAAACAAGGGAAACCTTTGCTTCCGCCTTTCTTTTTGTGCTTTTTTAGTCTTATGATTTATAGAAAATATTGGATAATGAGCAAGGGGTAGGAAAGAGGTGCCTTTGGGGACACATCCTGAAGACAAAAAGCAAACGATACGTTATAATACGGAAATACCGGCAAATTATAATTTGTGAACGGCAGAATGCTAACGAACGTAAGAACAAAAAAGAAATTTTTGCCGACTGAATTTTTATAATAATTGAATTATTGAAATAAAATCCTCCTTGACATAATGTTTCTTTTAGTGTATAATATAAAATGTGAATATATGGGAATTTTGGAAAAATTCAGACGTGTGAAGGATCACACGTAAACTAAGGAGAAAAATTATGGATGGAATTTTGGTAAACATCCTTGCTTTGCTCGCAGGTTGCGGAGTATTCATGTCAGGTATGAATATGATGAGCCACGGTTTGCAGCAGAGTACTGGAAAGGGAATGAAGTCCCTATTCAATCGCATCAGCAGCAATCGCTGGGCGGGAATAGGTATTGGTACGGCAGTTACGGCTTTGATTCAGAGCTCGGCGGCTACCACAGTAATGTCAATCGGCTTCGTAAATGCAGGTGTTATGACGCTTGCACAGGCCACTGCAATAATAATGGGTGCGGATATCGGTACTACTGTAACGGGTATTATCGTTTCATTCTCATCATTTGATGTTTCACTTTATCTTTCACTTTTTGCTTTTATCGGCGTAATGATGTCATTCTTCAAGTCCGATAAGATAAAGAAGGTGGGAGGAATTCTCTGCGGACTCGGTCTTCTTTTCATAGGACTTGATCTTGTCAGCAGCGCATTCAAGGATTCGACAATAAAAGACTTTTTCAGTACACTTTTTACACAGATCGATTTTCCTGTACTTCTGATTCTGGTAGGTGCGATTTTTACGGCTTTGATCCAGAGCTCATCTGCGGCAACCTCGCTTGTCATCATCATGGTTGGTTCAAACGTACTTCCTGTTTCAAATGCACTTTTTATAATACTCGGATCAAACATCGGTACTTGTATTACTCCTATCATTGCAAGTTTCGGTGCTTCTACAAACGGCAAGAGAACAGCCTTCATCCACCTGATAATCAAGGTTATCGGTGTTTGCCTCTTCACGGCTCCGCTGTGGCTATTTGCTGATGATATTGCAAATTTCCTGAGAGGCCTCTTCAATAATCCGCAGATGGAAATTGCGTGGTTCCATGTAGGCTTCAACGTATTGAACGTACTCATTCTTGCTCCGTTCCAGAAGCAGATCGCAAGGATTTCAGAGATAATGATCAAGGACAAGACGGCTACATCTGCCGACGGATATAAGCTTAAGTATGTTGATGACAGACTTCTCAAAACTCCGTCAATCGCTTTGCTTCAGGTCAAGAAAGAAATTCTTTACATGGCAAATCTTGCTAAAATCAATATGGCAGATTCATTTGCCTGCATCCGTAACGGTGCGACAGAGGAGATGGAAAAGTCAATTTCCGAAAACGAAGAAATCATCGACTTTACAAACAACACGGTTGCAAAGTATCTTATAAACCTTACACCGCTTGTTTCGGCATCGGAAGAAAAAGTCATAGGCTCCTACTTCCACGTAATCAACGATATTGAGAGAATCGGTGACCATGCCGAGAATTTTCTTGAAATATGCAATGAGCTGAAGGACAGAGAGCTCGGCTTCTCGGATGAAGCACATGACGAGCTGATGAAGCTTTACAACATAATATTTGAGATGTTTGCTCTTGCGATCGATATTTTTGAGACTAACGATACAACAAAGCTTTCAAGACTCAGTGATCTTGAAAAAGAGGTTGATAAGCTCAAGACATATCTCTTCTCACAGCACTTCATGAGAATATCACAAGGTAACTGTAAGGTAGAGCTGAGCGCTTACTTCTATTCAACTGTATCGGGTATCGAAAGAGTTGCAGACCACCTCGTAAATGTCGGTTACTCAATACTTAATCCGACAGGCGACGATGGAGAATTGGAAACAGAATAAGAAATGATCAATGACAGGCTGTTGAATTATTTCGGCAGCCTTTTTTGTTCCTTAAATAATAATGAAAGAGAGGTATGTTTCGGTGAAAAAGTTTTCTTTATTTTTAGCACTGGCACTACTCTCTCTTTTTTTATGTGCCTGCGAAAAGAACGGCACAAATATTCCGTTTACTGAAGAATGCGAGGAGCATACAGTGGAAATAATCAGCGGATACTTGCCGACCTGCACGGAGAATGGAGTATCCGACGGGGAGTATTGTGCTGTTTGCGGAAAAACTATTACAGAACAGACGGAAATCGAAGCTCTTGGCCATGAAATAGTGAATGATGTATGCATTCGCTGCGGAATGAGCTTTGCAGCTGAAGGCGTTGAATTCAAAATTAGTGCTGACGGAGAATATTACATAGTAAGAGGTATCAAAGAAGGACATTTTGGCGAAATCGTGATTCCGTCATTATATGAAGGCTTGCCGGTTGAGGAAATTGCAGACGAGGCATTTTCTCAAAATACTGACCTGATTGAGGTACATATTCCAGAAACGATAAAAAAGATAGGAAAAAATGCTTTTTCAGGATGTGTTTGCATTGAAAAAGTATATATTGAAGATACAGGAAAGTGGTGTAATATAGAATTTGCAAATGAAAAGGCGAATCCATTGTATTATGCTGCAAGACTTTTTGAAAAAGAAAAAGAAATTAAAAGAGAACTTTATATTCCGGAGGGAACAACGGTTGTCAGGGCATATGCTTTTGCCGGATTAGATTCAGTTGAGACGCTGAAGCTCGGATACGGAGTTGAAAAGCTTGAAGAATACTCTTTTTACGGATGCAAATCGCTTTCGACGGTTGACTTCTCAAAGACTATAAATTACATTGACGATAAAGCTTTTCTTTCTTGCTCAATGCTGAGAAATATTGATATTCACGATCTGAATGACTGGCTGAAAATGGATCACAGATTCCCGAACTGGTACGATCTCTATTATAACGATTCTCTTCTGGAAAAGCTGATTATTCCGGATGATGTGGGGGAAATCATTGCATATGCGTTTGAGGATTGCAGAAGCATCAGACAGGTTATTCTGGGCGAAAATGTTACAAAGATAAATGACGGCGCCTTTTTCGGCTGCAGAAAGCTTGAAAGCATAAAAATGAATTCAAAGCTTGAGACGATAGGCAATTTTGCTTTTGAGGATTGCGTGGCACTTACGTCAGTTGGAATGGGAATGTCGGTTAATGCAATAGGCAAGGCGGCTTTCAGAAACTGCAGGGCGCTTGTAAGCATTGCTTTGCCGGAGGGCGTGACGGAAATATCGGAGCATCTTTTTGAAAACTGCGTTTCAATGACAGGCGCAAGCGTATCATTGGCAGCTGAAAAGATAGGCGAGGCGGCGTTCAAGGATTGCATCAGCCTCAGGAACATTTATTTGCCCGATAGTATTACTGAAATAGGCAGGGAAGCTTTCTGTTGCTGTGAAAAGCTGACAGATGCCATTATCCCTGCAAACGTCAGAGTGATTGAAGAATGCACTTTCTTCGGCTCGGGAATAAGATATCTTGACACTGGCGGCGCAGAAGAGATAAAAATGAATGCTTTTGCAAGATGCAAGGCGCTTGAAACAGTAAAAATAGGTAAAAATCTCTCAAGAATGACAGAGGCTCCCTTTGAAGCTGATACAGAGATAAAAAGCGTGATAATAACCGATATTGATGCGTGGTGCAGAATGGAGCTTGACATGGAGACTTCAAATCCTCTCTGGAGCGGAGCGGATTTATATCTTGATGATGAAATTGTAACTGCGCTGATGATCCCCGGAAATATAAAGATGATAAATGATTATACATTCTGCGGAGCAGGAAGCATCAGGAATGTAATCCTCTATGACGGAGTAACGAAAGTCGGATGCTCTGCTTTTGAAAACTGCAAAAACGTGACGGAAATATCTCTTCCGGCATCACTGACTGAAATTTTCGATAAAGCTTTTGCAGACTGCACGGGATTAAAAGCAATCACCATTCCGAAGAACACAGAGAGTCTCGGCACCGGAATATTATACGGCTGCGAAAAGCTCCAGACGGTCAGCTGTAAGGCAAAGTCGAAGCCTGATGGCTGGAATGATGATTGGAATGCAGGAAATGATGCCAAAATCAAATGGAATGCCTGAAAAATCGGGAAAAAAATAAGTACTTGACTTTGCTTCGGTCTTATGATACAATATATCGAAAAATAAACTTAAAAAGGCGGATAAATATGAAAAGAATAATAAACAGGATTCTTTCGGTACTGCTTTGTGCGGCACTGATAATACTGAGCTTGCCTGCAAACGGAATTTATACGGGCAAATCAAGCGCTCTTGAGTCCTACGTTGCCACAAATGTGTGGGCAGATGTAATGACGGACGGAGAGTTTACCGGGGAATTTGTTTACGGGGATATCGTAGCCGTTTCATCCTCGGAAGAGTTGACATTCCTTTCTGAATACGTCATGAGCGGAAAAAATACGGACGGAGTAATGTTCTATCAGACGAACGATATAAGAATGAATTCGGATGCGGCTGACAGTAACGGCGATGAGATATTCGGCGAGTTTATTCCGTGGACTCCTATCGGCTCAGAAGAATATCCTTTCAGAGGAAGCTATGACGGATGCAACTTCAGAATCAGAGGCCTTTTCCTTTATGATTCATATATGTCATTCGGCGGTCTCTTCGGATATGCGGTAGGATGTGTCCTTAGCAATATAGTTCTTACAAACAGCCATGTGCTTGCATATTCCGACGTCGGCGGAATCATAGGAAGACTTGAACACGGCAGAATTGAAAACTGTGTATGTGATTCCTGCTATGTAGGCGGTCAACTCTTATTTCATGGCGGAAGCGAGTTCATAGGCGGAATAGCAGGCTCGGTTTATGAGGGAAGCATAGCTGATTCATCTTTCTCAGGAAAGCTTGAGGGCGGAAACTATATCGGCGGAATCGTGGGCTTTATTCAGAACGATGACACAGGCGTTGGCGTAACGGGATGCAAGGTTTCGGGCTCCGTACGCTCGGGATTCACATACGGCGAGGTCGGCGGCATTGTGGGATACGCCTTCAGCAACAGCCTCGACGGAAATCTTGATATCACAGTGTATGCGTGCACGAACGAAGCAAACGTTTATTGCCCGGACGGCGATGCATCATCTGTTGCGGCGGGAATTGTTGCTTACTCAAGAGTACAGAATGACGGGGATATAATAATCTTCTGCTGTGATAACAAGGGAATGATTTATTCAAACGAGGGCACTGCGGCTGGCATTGCAGGAAAGCTCACGGTGGAGAACCCGGGAACAACATTCACGGTAAAAAGATGCTACAACGTAGGCGAAGTATCAGGTGAGGCAAAGGCTATGTCAATATCAGCCGTTGATGATGAACAATATGCTTTTGATTGCTACTTCCTTGATACAACAGGAGAGGATAAGTATTCTGCACCTGCGACAAAGAGCGAGTTTTCAGACGGATATGTTTGCTATATGCTCAATTTCAAGCAGGATATTGTCGAATTCTATCAGACGTTAGGCTTCGACGAATACCCTGTAACAGATGCTTCTCATTCTGAAGTGCTCTATTCTGCAGAGGAAGACAAATATGAAAATGCGGATCACGTGCCTGACACAGATGCTGACGGATATTATATCATTACTACACCGTGGCAGTTCAGATGGTTTGCAAACGAAGTCAAATCAGGTGCATATAATCTCAATGCAAGACTTGCAAATGACATTTCTTTCAATCAGAATGTACTTGATTTCGACGGAAACCTTAATGACGACGAATACTCAAAGCTTGAAAGACCAATCGGATTCTGTATGTTCAATCCTGATCTTACAGATTATGCATATCAGGGAACATTTGATGGATGCGGTCATTGCATAAGCGGAATCTATTATGACGGTGACTCGTACGGCTCAGCAGGACTTTTCGGTTATCTCGGAAAGAACGGCGTTATCAAGAACCTGACCTTATCGGATTCGTATTTCTCCGACAGGGTGTTTGTGGGCGGTCTTGTGGGATATAACGAAGGACTTATCGAGAACTGTAATGTGTACGCAAATGTTGAATGCAGAGAATACGTTGCAGGCGTTATCTGCGGAAGAAACGATGGCGTAATAAGAAACTGCACTGCATCGGGCAAGGTCAGCGGCAAGAATGAAATCGGCGGCATCTGCGGCTATATGAATGCACAGATCGATAAGAACCCTCAGACTGAAATATCAGGTTGCAAGAGCACGGCAACGGTTTTGCTTTCAAAGACGAGCTATTCATGCGCAGGCGGCGTTGTAGGCTATATTCAGAACAGAGGCGGAAGCATTATTGTTGAGAGAAGCTTCAATTCGGGCGAGATAACGTCCTTCACAGGCGATAATAATGCCATAGGCGGCGTTATTGGACAAATTGCAACACATCAAAATGGTATAACGAGCGTTAAAAATTGCTATTCCACAGGCTACATGACAGTTCTGATGAATGAAGATTACACGAGCTTCGGAAATTGCTCGGGCGTTGTTGCGCAGGTGGAGTTCTATGAAGATGAGGATGCTTCCTCGGTCAATATTGAAAACTGCTTTTTTGATTCGGGCATTTCCGTTCCTGAGAACTGCTACGGTGTGAAGAGCGGAATATTGTCTGCACCTGTTGATGAGAGACTCTTCTGCCTTAACGATTATTATTGTTTCGGAGAAAGCGGAGATTTCGGATGGGGCTCAAACAGTACACAGGCATCATTTGATAACGGTGAAATTTGCTTCTGGCTGAATTTCGGTCTTGAAAAGCCTGCTTTCTATCAGACGATAGGTAAGAACGGACACCCTGTTCTTGACAGCAGAGAGGGAACTGTGACGTATTCATATCCCGAATACTACAATGAGCTCCCTGTATTGGAGGATGGCTATTACATTCTTGAGGATGTGTTTGATCTTTACTGGTTTGTGGGCCAGGTAAACAAAGGAAATCAGTTCATCAACGCAAGACTTGCAAATGATATCGTAATAAACGATTCTGTTTATGACAAAGACGGAAACGTTATCATAAGAGAGACGGAGTTCTGGTGGACTCCTATCGGATTCAGGGATTTTGATGATATTTATAATTCCGTATGCTATATGGGAACCTTTGACGGAAACGGTCACACGATAAGCGGAATTTTCTATCAGGATACTTACTCTCCCACATCCGGCGGCTTTATCGGCTACATAGGTGAGGGTGCGGTTGTCAGGGATCTCGGCATCACAGACAGCTATTTCCTCTTTGACGGAAACTTCGGCGCAGTTGTCGGATACAGCTATGGTACTGTTTCGGGATGCTTTGTTGAAGCGGTAATTTCACCGCTCTCAGGCATGGCAACGGGCGGAATTGTCGGAATAAATGAAGGCGTTGTCATGAACTGCGTGTTCAACAGTGATCTTTTTGACGGCGAAGCTATCGGAAACGACATCGGCGAAAGCAAAAATACATTCGGAGCCGTTTCAACTGACTTTGCTTCGGGACTTGTTTGCTTTAACATAAACGGTATGATTTCTGACGGCAATCAGACGTGGTATCAGGAAATCGGAAAGGATAAGCTCCCGAAGGCAAAAGGAAAGACAGTTTATTGCTGCTCGGATGTTTACTCAAACAGCGATATTCACAAGGATTCCGATGCAGATCATTATTGCGATGTATGTGGCAGGATGATGATAAACTGGTTTAATATTGAGGACTACATAGTCAATGGAGAAAAGAAAGCTCCTTCAGTCAGAAGAAAGTTGTTCTCAGGCTGGTTTGCAAAGGACAGCTCATTCAACAGAGACACTGCCGTTTCGGAGGAAATGCTTTCGGGAATGGCTGCCGCTAAATTTGTCGATGAGAACGTTCTCAAGGCAGACGTGGTGCTTCTTGATTATGATGAGACAAATAAGACAGCATCGATCAGACTTTCAACAACATCTGATGATTTGTCTTATTCAAAAATCGGTTTTGTGATCACAACGGGAGAAAGGAGCACAACCAAGCTTACGAAGTCGGTTTATGAGTCGATCAACGGAATGCCTGAAAATTATCTCAAGACTGCATTTTCAGATGCTTCTGAATATCTTGCTACATATACGATAACGGATATTCCGGAATCTGCTTTCGGTCAGGCAATAACCGTTACCCCTGTATGGATCACTCTTGACGGAACAAGAGTAGAGGGCATTCCTGCAACTGTAACGGTAGCCGAATTGATCAAGTAATTAAATACACTACCACCGGCGTGACTGTCGGAGGGAAATTTTACAACGGGTTTTGCGATACAGAACCCGTTGTTTGCTATGAATGTGAGGAAACGATGCTTGCTGATATTCTGACACTGATGCGTGTTGTCTGTGGCGTAATGATTTTATTCTTTCCGGCGTTTTCGGGCTGGTTCTATGGATTGTACCTTTGGGGCGGCTTCACGGATGCGATTGACGGAACCGTTGCGAGGAAAATGAACACTGCGGGTAAAAACGGTGAAAAACTTGACACTGCGGCTGATATTATATTCTTCGGGGCAGTGATTGCAAAGATAGTATTAAGCTATGCTTTCCCGTCTTGGGTGACAGCCGGTATCATCATTATTGCGGCGATAAAATGCCTGAGCATATTTATGGGACTTTTCAGGCATCGGAGATTCATTGCGGTCCATTCTATTTTGAACAAGGTGACGGGAATCATTCTTTTTGCCATTCCGCTGATTATAGGGTGCCCACAGGCAGAGATAATTCTGACGGCAGTATTTATCATTGCTCTGATAACTGCAGCTGCGGCGGCTTTTGAGGAACTTATACTGGTTTATAAGGGAGAGGCGAAGGATTAAGATAAAAAGAATTACACTATTTTAACAAAAACGCAAAATTTAATTCAAAAATATCTCTTGAAATTTAATCTGAATTGTGTTATACTATAATCATAGAAGGAAGCGTAGCTCAGCTGGTCAGAGTGCACGGTTCACATCCGTGAGGTCGTGGGTTCGAGCCCCACCGTTTCCACCACACAAAAAGGCTTTTATCGTATGACAAAGGCCTTTTATTATACAGAAAATAAACATTAAGAGAGGTGTTTTTATGGAATATACATCATCCGAAGCGGCAAAGCTGCTCAGAAAACTCAACGATGAATACAATTCTTTGCTCAGTGAAGAAGCTTTGAGCAGGGAGTTCGTGGCTGCGCTTTCCGAGGACATAGAATCAGTCCGTCCGGAATACGATTACGAAAAGACACAGGCTTCCCTTGAAGAGCTTGAGGAAAAAATAAGGACAGTCAAGCACGCAATAAACGTATTCAACTCGACGCACAAGGTACAAGGCTATGATATGACCATTGATGAGATGCTTATTTACATTCCTCAGCTTTCAGCAAAGAAAATAAAGCTTATGTCAATGAAGAGCAGGCTACCGAAGGTGAGAGAGGCTTCCTCCGGCAAGACTTCAAGCATAATTGATTACAGGATAATGAATTATGATATAAGCAAGGCAAAAGCAGATTATGAGAAGGTTTCAGACGAGCTTGCAAAGGCTCAGACTGCCCTTGACGTTACGAATAATTCGGAAACGTTTGAAATAGAGATCTGATGATTTTCCGTTGTCTTTACAGCACTTCAATATCTTTTTTAAGCAAAATCTCCACGGTATCTGTTCAATGTTCCGGTAGTCTGATTATTCCCAAAACCGTTATTTATTTATAGTTCAGGTTCATGGTTTCGGCTGGAGAATTATGATTTTTTATTTTGATCTTGTGTGCGGTAAAGGCAAGAAAGCTTAACGGACCGCTGAAGCACGGTCACAGGCGTCCGCATAAAAACAAGGCTCCTTTCCGTATTTACGGAAAGGAGCCTTTACGGTATTATTTATTTGTTTCGTCGTTGTTCGTGTAGCCCTGAGGGATAACGCCTGCATAAAAGGCCTTTGCTGATCTGATGAGAGGTGTGCCTACTGAAACGAGACATCTGAAACGAATCTTTGTAACCTTTGCTTCAGGGAAGAAGTCGATCTTCTTGTGACCGATTGAACTTCCGTTTGCAAGAACCTTCCATTCCTTGCCGTCGAAGCCTTCGATAACGTACTTTCTTACTCTTTCACCGTAACGGATATCTTCCATTGTAACGAAGTGGTCAACGGATGTTTCCTTGCCGAAATCAATCTCAACAAATTCGCCTTCGCCTGATGCCTCTGCAAGAGGATTGTCAAAGCGGCGGCGGATCTCATCGCCGAATTCCTTGACTCTGTCATAATCCTCGGGGATTACATCTCCGAGATAGTGAGGTCCGATGTTGAGGAGAAGAGTTGTGCCTCTGCCTACAGACTTATAGTACATATCAAGGAGCTTATCAAGAGAGCAGAGTGTGTTTGCAGGGCTAGGATCGTAGCACCATTCTCTTCTTATCGGTACATCGCATTCAAGAGGCATCCATATGTCTCCGTTATCGGGATCGTCTTCCTTCTGTGTGGAAATACCTGTGAGAGCATCGTATCTCTTTACGCCGTTCCATGCAGGATAGTACGCCCAGCCTTCTTCGTTGCCGACCCAACGGATTGTTGCATTGACGCTCTGGAATACCATTGCATCGGGAGCGTATTTTGCGAGAATGTCACTGACATTTATCAGAAGTGAACTGTCAAACCATACTTCACAGATCTCACCGTATCTTGAGAGAAGCTCCGTGATCCACTGACGGTAAACGCCCGTATAATACTCCTGCTTTGACTGGTCCTCCATGATGCCACCGTGTCTTGCATTGTAAACAAGAGTATCACCGCATATATAAATGCCGAGCTTGATGCCGTACTTTTTGCAGGATTCGCTGAGCTCCTTAACGATATCGCCCTTGCCGTCCTGGTAAGGTGAGTTACGCATTGAGAACTCGTTGTCTGTTTCTGTCTGCCAACGGCAGAAGCCTTTGTTGTGCTTTGCAACGAATACAATATATTTTGCACCCATATTAACTGCTGTTTCAGCCCATCTGTCCGTATTCATTTCGGACATTGTGAAGGTTGAAGCGAGCTTCTTCTGATATTCTTTATCCTGAGCAAGAGTGTAGCGGTTGGAATCCATTTCTCTTATATCTTTTTCAAGATAAGGGAACCAGTGAATAAACATACCGATTTCGTTGTCCTGCCATTTGTACTGGGCTCTGGTAGGTTTTGCAAGGGCCCATTCATTCTCCAATATCTGCATATTGTTCTCCTTAGTGAATTTTTTGTTCTGTAATTCAATTATAGCTTATTTTACGGTTTTTGTCAATGGAATCAGTGGACAAAAGGAATAAAAAATTAAAAAATAAAAATAAAATTGATCAAAATAGTGGACTAAAATGATAATTGATTGAAAGTGCATTTTTTTGCTCAGAAAAGAGGCTCAAAAAATGATGGCAGAAGGGTTCAATATGAAAACAGCCAAAGAAGAGAGGCGCCCCTGACATAAAATCGGTGTCCGAAAGGGAAAAGACAATAAATGGGGATTAGACTTTTGATTCAAGGCTTTGAGAAGAAGCAAAAGAAAAATAAGCGGACTTTGAGCCCTTTTCGGGAAAATACTTATTGAAAAAACGACTTTTTTATTGTATAATAATATATAAACAGAGGCAGGCTCATTGCCTGTGGGCTTTTGTCGGATTGTTCTGAAAACGGCGATAAAGAGCTGAATCTCACATTATATCCGAGCGAGGTATAAGTATGGAAAATATAAATAAAGAGATAGCAATATATGTTTCTCCCGATGGAAAAGATGATAATACAGGATCCGAGAGGATGCCGTTTGCAACTCCAGCAAGAGCTACGGCAGAGGTAAGAAGATTTGTTTCGAAGGGACTTGAATGCCCTGTTACGGTGTACTTCCATGCAGGAAATTACAAGGTGGAAGGCATTGAAATGACGGCAGAACATTCCGGAAGCAAGGACTGCCCTGTAACATACAAGAGCTTCGGCGACGGAGAAGTAGTATTCAACGGCGGCGTAATGCTCAGAAATGAGGATTTTCTTCCTGTGACGGATGAAAAGGTACTTGCAAGATTCAAGCCTGAAGTAAGAGAAAAAGTAAAGGTGCTCGACCTTAAAAAATACGGTCTTACTCTCGGAGAGATAGGAAAGGTTTATGCCTTCGGAACGGCAACTACGGCATCAAAATTTGATGACGGAACTGTCGGCTGTGCGGCGGAGCTTTTCTGGGGTGACGAGAGAATGACGAATGCACGTTATCCGAATGAAGGCTATACGGAAATCGTCAGTGTAGTGGATCACGGAGATGATCCGAGAAAGGTCACTGTATGTCCGAAGGGCGGCACTGTTACGGTATCTGACGAGGTCAGAGAAGAAATGAAGCTCTGGGCAGAGCCTGAAAAGGCGTGGGCATTCGGTAAATTCTATTGGATGTGGGCTGATGATTCAACTCCTGTTTCAAAGATAAATACGGAGAAGGGCGAGGTCACGCTCAAGCACGCATCTGCTTATGACTACAAAGAGGGCGGCGTTATGTATTTCTTCAACGTGCTTGAAGAGCTCGACGTTGAGGGCGAATACTTCATCGACCGTGACAATATGCTTGTCTATGCTTATCCCCCGGCTGATTACGAGACGAGAACTCCTATGCTTTCAGTATCTCCGAGCATGATAATTCAGGCAAGGGACGTTGAATATATAAGATTCGAAGGAATCAGGTTCTGCGGTGTAAGAGGCGATATTGCCAAGCTTTCGGGAAATCATATTGAGGTCAGAAACTGCAAATTCTCAAGCTCATACGGCACTGCACTTGTGATCGACGGATGGGAAAACACCGTATACGGCTGTGAAGTCTGCTACATGGGCAGAGGCGGAATAAGGCTGTCAGGCGGCGACAGAGATAATCTGATTCACGCAAACGATAAAATCGAAAACTGCAGGATACATGATTTCGGACAGATATACAAAACATATCAGCAGGGCGCATGGGTTTCCGGCTGCGGAAATTATATTATCCACAATGAGATTTATAATACTCCGCATCTTTCAATCAGCTACTATGGAAATGAAAATGTAGTCGAAAATAACTACGTTCACGATACGGTGCTTGAATCGTTTGACGCAGGCTCACTCTATGTAGGAGGAGACTGGACGAGCGTAGGCAATGTGATAAGATACAATAAATTTGAGAATACGGGCTCGGGCAAGTCATTCTGCTCGGCGATCTATTTCGATGACGGTATGTCGGGACAGACGGCTTATTCAAACATCATTATCGGATGCTCCGGCCCTGCATTTCTTCTTGGCGGCGGAAGAGAGCTTGTGGTGAGAAAAAATCTGATAATCGACAGCGATACAGGTTTATTCTACGATGACAGATTTGCTTCGACAGGATATTGTCCGCTCATTAAGGCAAAACCCGGCACAGGAATGTGGACGACGCTTTCCAGAGTGCCGATACATTCGCCTCTCTGGAGAGAAAGATATCCGCTTCTCGATAAAATCACAACAGATCCGGAAAGATATCTTGAGAAGGATTATCCGGCAAACCCGGCATATTCACTTCTTCAGCACAATATTTTTGTTTCGAACAACAATAATATTGCGAAGTCGGAGAGCATCACGACCTTCTCTGAGGTAAAGGAAAACTATGAATGTCCGAGAGAAAAGGTTCAGATAGATGACGGCTCTTTTGCTGTTGATGAGGCATTTATCAAAGAAAATAATATTGATTGGGAGCAGATTGCGGCCGACAAGATCGGACTGTATAAAGAATAACGGTTTTTATGAGAGTAATAGGAATAGACCCCGGACTTGCGCTTATGGGCTTCGGAGTGATAGACAGCGACGGATACAGATTCAAAATGATCGATTACGGCGTAATTGAGACATTTGCCCATACTGATAACGGCGACAGACTGCTTGCGCTTTGGAACGGACTGAATGAGCTTTTTGAGAAATACAAGCCTGATGCGGTGAGCATTGAGGAGCTCTTTTTCAATAAGAACGTCAAGACGGCAATATCGGTCGGACAGGCGAGAGGCGTGGCACTTCTTGCGGTGAGAAATAATAATATCCCGTTGTTTGAATATACGCCTTTGCAGGCAAAGCAGGCAGTAGTAGGCTACGGAAGAGCGGAGAAAAAGCAGATACAGCTGATGGTGAAGACCATACTCGGGCTTTCCGAGATACCGAAGCCTGATGATGCTGCCGATGCGCTCGCAATAGCAATAACGCACATCAACACGGCAGGCGTTCAGAACAAATACAACATCAGATGACATTTCAGGTCTGATAAAATGCAGGATTAAGGAGAAAGAATAATGCTTTCATATATCAGAGGCTTCTATCAGGGGATAGAGGATGATAAAATAATAATTGAAAATTCAGGACTCGGCTATGAAATAACGGCTCCGACATCGGTTCTTGTGCATCTGCCTGAAAAAGGAGAAGAGCTGATGCTCTATGTGTTTGAAGTGATAAAAGAGGATTCACATGATCTGATCGGTTTTACTGATAAGGAGCAGAAAAGACTCTTTATGAAGCTTCTTTCAATATCGGGAATGGGACCGAAGGGTGCCATAGCAATATTATCAGTGCTTTCTCCGAGGGAACTTGTGAAGGCAGTTGCGGAAAACGATTACAAATCCATTGCAAGAGCAAACGGTGTTGGTCCAAAAATGGCGCAGAAGGTTGTTATCGAGCTCAAGGGCAAGGTTGATAAGATGGCACTTGAAGAGATGAATTCAATGGATGCGGAATTACCTGTTGGCGACCCTGTTTACAATGAAGCACTTCAGGCGCTCATTGCGCTTGGATATCAGCAGAATGAGGCAAAGCAGGCACTCAAGGACATCGAGGCAAGCAATTCAAGAGAAATGATAAGAAAGGCTCTTTCAAAGCTCGGAAGCAGAATCTGATGAATACCTGCGGCGGGAAAACTGAAGCTACGAAAGAAAAAGGCTTTGATGAGCGATGATAAGGTTTTATAAACAGAGAGGTAATATATGGAAAAAATCAAGAAATTATTCGGCGGAGTGAAGCTTACTTGGCCGAAGATAATCATTTATGCGATAGCTGCAGGAATTTTTACTGCTTTGGTATGCATAATTCCGCAGTTGAAGGACACTTCGCTGAATACAATAGCGGTGACATTTGAAGTATGGATACTGTTCGGCGTTATAATAATAATGAATTCAAAATCAAATCTGGATTCGGCATTGAAATGCTTTGTGTTCTTTCTGATAAGCCAGCCGCTGGTTTATTTATTGGAGGTGCCTTTCAGCTCACAAGGCTGGGGCTTGTTTCAGTATTATAAAAAATGGTTCATATGGACGGTTTTCTGCCTGCCCATGGGATTTATAGGATATTATATCAAAAAGGATAAATGGTGGGGATACCTGATTCTGCTTCCTATGATTTTGCTCACGGCAAGCAGTTATAAAACATATTTGTCTCGTTTTATTTACTGCTATCCGTTCTATATACTGATAACTGTTTTCTGCGCAGCAGCAATGCTCATTTATCCCAATGCGTTATTCAATGACAAAAAGATAAGAATAGCAGGTACGGTGGTAAGTGCAGTGCTGATTATCGCATTGACTGTTGTAACGATCGTGAATCCGCTGAAATATCAGACACAGCTTTTAAGCACTGTTGACGGCGAGGATCTTACAGAGGAGTATCAGGTTTCACTGGCAGATGAGAAGTACGGCGATGTATCGGTTGAGTACATCGAATCAATAGACTCGTATATGGTTCAGGCTACTTTCAGGAAGAAGGGAAAAACCGAGCTGAAGATCACAAAGCCTGACGGAAAAACAAAAAATTATGATCTGGATATCGGGATGTTCACATATATGTTGAAAGAACAATAAAATGCAATCGGAGTTTTGAAAAACACGCCTGCAGGGAAAGAATATGAATCTTTTCGGCAGGCGTTTTATTATGTATGGGCAGAGGGCAGGAAACAGCAAGCAATATCAGAATTATTATCGTAAAGAGAACGTCTTATCTCATTTTTACCTTGAAAAAACGAGATAAACTTATATTTTGCGCAGAAAAATGCAGAATATAGGTATTTGCCTCTTGATTATTTCGGGCTTTGGGTGTAAAATATATAAGATAGATATCCTATGTCTGTTTTTAATAACGACAAAGAAAAATTATATATATTCACGAAAGGAATATTAAAGGTATAACACAATGGGAGTTATTGATTCAATCAGATCAAGAGCAAAGCTTGACAAGAAGACTATCGTTCTTCCCGAAGGCTTTGACGAAAGAGTTGTAAAGGCAGCTGTTATCGCACAGAAGGAAGGCTTCGCAAACACTGTTCTTCTCGGCAACAAGGAAGAGATCGAAAAGTTCGGAATTGACGTTTCCGGCGTTAAGATCGTTGATCCCAACAACTGCGAGAAGAGAGCTGAGTATGTTGCAAAGCTCGTAGAAATCAGAAAGAACAAGGGCATGACACCTGAAGAAGCAGAAAAGCTTCTCGACAAGCCGAACTACTTCGGTACAATGATGGTTAAGTGCGGTGATTGTGACGGTATGGTTTGCGGTGCAGTTTACAGCACAGCTGACGTTTGGAGACCTGTTCTTCAGATCATCAAGACACGTCCCGGCATCAAGATTGCTTCTTCCTGCTTCGTAATGGAAGTACCGGATTGTGAATTCGGTTCAAACGGCACATTCATTTTCTCTGACTGCGCACTCAACCCGAATCCTACAGCTGATGAGCTTTCGGAAATTGCTATTGCAGCAGCTGATTCTGCAAGAGTTCTCTGCCAGATGGAGCCTAAGATCGCTATGCTTTCTTACTCAACACTCGGCAGCGGCAAGGGCCCGGACATCGACAAGGTAGTTGAAGCTACAAAGCTTGCAAAGGAAAAGGCTCCTGAGCTCGACCTCGACGGCGAACTCCAGGGCGACGCAGCACTCGTTGCTTCAGTTGCAGCAAAGAAGTGCCCTGATTCAAAGGTTGCAGGCAAGGCAAACGTTCTCGTATTCCCTGACCTTAACTGCGGAAACATTGCTTACAAGCTCGTTCAGCGTCTTGCAAAGGCTCAGGCTATCGGACCTATCAGCCAGGGTACAGCACTCCCTGTAAACGATCTCTCAAGAGGTTGCTCAGCAGAGGACGTTGCAAACGTTGTTGCTATTACAGCTATCCAGGCTCAGCAGATAAAAAAGTGATCTGAAAGGAAACCATATAAATGTTAATACTTATTATCAATTCAGGCAGCTCTTCTCTTAAATATCAGCTTTACAATACTGATACAGAGGAGATACTTGCAAAGGGCGTATGCGAGAGAATAGGCATTGACGGCAAGCTCACGCACAAGATTCCTGCAAAGAAATTTGCATCAGAAGAAGATGTACCTATGCCGACACATCTTGATGCCATGACATTCGTTATCGACAAGCTCACAAAGGGCGAAAACGCAGTTGTAAAGAGCCTTGACGATATCAATGCTATCGGCCACAGAGTACTCCACGGCGGTAGCAAGTTCTCTGAATCAGTTCTCGTTGACGATAAGGTTATCGAGGCTATCCGTGAGTGCATCCCGCTCGGACCTCTTCACAACCCGGCAAACCTCATGGGCATCGAAGCCTGCATGAACCTTATGCCGAACACTCCGAACGTTGCTGTATTTGATACTGCATTCCATGCAACAATGCCTGACTATGCTTATATGTACGGCGTTCCGTATCAGGATTATGTTGATTTCGGCATCAGAAAGTACGGCTTCCACGGCACATCACACAGATTCATCACAAAGCAGGCTCCCAAGTATCTCGGCAAGCCGGCTGAAGAGCTCAAGCTCATCACGTGCCATATCGGTAACGGCTCAAGCTGTGCCGCGGTTTATCATGGCAAGTGCATCGATACTACAATGGGTCTTACTCCTCTTGACGGTCTGCCGATGGGCACAAGAACAGGTTCAATCGATCCTGCCATTGTTCCGCTTCTCATGAAGAAGAGAAACCTCACTCCCGATCAGGTTGACACATACCTCAACAAGAAGTCAGGTATGCTCGGAATTTCAGGCGTAAGCTCTGACTTCAGAGATCTTACTGCAGCCATCAAGGAAGGCAATGAAAGAGCAAAGCTTGCTGTTGAAATGCTTTCATACAGCATCAAGCGCTATATCGGTGCATACACAGCCGCAATGAACGGCGTTGATGCAGTTATCTTTACAGCAGGCGTAGGAGAGAACATCTCTTACATGAGAGAATGGGCAGTTGACGGCCTTGATTATCTCGGCATCAAGCTTGATAAGGAAAAGAACAACGCTCTTGCAAGCTTTAAGGATATCAAGGAAGGCTTTATTTCAACGGATGATTCACCTGTTAAGGTTCTCGTTATCCCGACAAATGAAGAGCTTATGATTGCTACGGATACAAAGGAAATCGTCGAGGCTCTCGGCAAGTAATTATTATCGGAAAAAGAATGCAGAGACCGTCATACGGCGGCGGCCTCTGCATTTTGAATCTGACCGAAAGGATCTATTTAATATGCGTTCTACAAAGCTTGTAGTCGATGTCAGAAAAATCACAAGCAATATCATTGAACTCAGGAAGAATCTCGCTCCGGACACAAAGGTAATGGCGATCGTGAAAGCAAATGCCTACGGTCACGGTGCGCTCGGAGTTGCTCTTAACGTGATAGAGAACGGAGAGGCAGACTGGCTGGGTGTGGCAACGCCTGAAGAGGGAAGATACCTCTTTGATAAGGGCGTTTATGCACCTGTACTCGTTCTCGGCCCTGCCAATGACGATGAGTACGAAATGTGCGTAAGAGATGGCTATGACGACCTCCGCCAGACTGTATTTGAAAAGAGACAGGTTCTTGAGCTGAATAATATTGCCAACAAATATGGCAAAAAGGTTTATGTACATATAAAGATAAATTCAGGAATGAACAGGATCGGTATTTCCGATAAGGAAGGATTCATTGAATTATTGGATACGTTCAGAACCTGCACAAACGTAATTCCCGAAGGAATTTTTACTCATTTTGCAACAGCGGATGAACCCGATATGACGGGCTCCGAAAAGCAGATGAAGAAATTTGAAGAAATGGTCGACATCGCTCAAAAGAGAGGTTTTTCATTCAAATACATTCATGCCTGCAATACTGCCGCCACGATGAGAGGCTTCTGCAATAAGTTCAATATGGTTCGGCTCGGAATAGGAATTTACGGCTACCATCCGTTTGATGATGAGGAGCTCAGAAAGGGCTGGAAATTAGAGCCTGCCGCAGAATTCATAACGAGAATATCGGCGATCAACGAGATCGATGCAGGCGATGCGGTAAGCTACGGAGCAACGTTTGTTGCGGAAAAGAAAATGAGAATCGCAACTCTTCCTGTGGGCTATGCCGATGGATATAACAGATTACTGAGCAATAAGGGTAAAGTAATAATAAACGGAAAGTATGCATCCATCATAGGCAAAATCTGTATGGACCAGATGATGGTGGATATAACGGATATACCTGATGCGGTGGAAGGCTCTGAAGCCGTTCTCATAGGCAAGAGAGGAGATGCCTCGATCACTGCGGAGGATCTTGCAAGAGATTGTCAGACGATATCGTATGAGATCCTGACATCTGTTGCGCAGAGAGTTGAGAGAGTATATATTTACTGATAAAGCTTTGAAAAACGTGTCCGGTACAGTGCCGGGCACTTTTTGATAAAAATAAAATTCAGCTGAAACGTTTTACACTTTTTGTTTATCTTATTATAACAAGTAAAACAACTGAAAGGATTGTATTATGAATACAGAACTTGTGGTAGAAATCTATAAAATTATATGGTGCTTCATTTGGATACTTGCAATGGGCACGGCAATTGCTTTGTTTGCAAGAACTTTGATGCTTTCACACAGCGGAGATGACGGCTCGGAGCTCATTGTGGGAAAATTCAGGCAGAGCAATGAAAAATTCGGTCTGATTCCCGAAAAGAGCGAGTGGAAGACTATCGCTTTTCTCGTGCTGACATTTCTTCTTGCAAGAGCAGTGCAGGTTCTGGTGGCACTTCTTGTCAAGAAGAATTACTTCGGCGAAGCAATATCTTCTTTTTACGGAGAATTCACACGCTGGGATGCGAATCACTATGTAGGACTTGCCCGTTACGGTTATACGAACGAGGGCGACAGAGCGTTCCATATTGTTTTCTATCCTCTTTTCCCGTGGATAGTCAGAGCAATGTCATGGCTCGGAATTGATGCAGGCACGGCGGCTTATATTCAGCCTAACCTTTTCTTTGCATTGTCTGTGCCGCTGATGTATAAGCTTCTGAGAATTGATTTCTCAAAGAACGTATCTGTCAATGCGATACTTCTTATGATATTTAATCCTTTTGCGTTTTTCTTTTCATTCCCGTTCACGGAATCAACATTCCTTTTCCTTTCACTTCTTTTCTTCTTCCTTATCAGAAAAGAAAAATGGATCTGGGCAGGACTGTGCGGAATACTTGTGGCGCTTACAAAGAATTTCGGACTTATACTTGTTATTCCATACGGAGTGTGGCTTATAACGGTTTGCTGTAAGAGACATTATGGATTCAAGGGATTTCTCATCAGGGTGCTTCCTGTGCTTGGAATAGGAATAGGCTTCGGAATATATCTTTTGATAAATTATCTTGTCGACGGAAATCCGTTCCAGTTCATGATATTCCAGAAGGAGCACTGGTCAAATGAGATTTCATGTATAATAAAAAATACAGGGAATCATTTAAGATATTTCCTGAATGAAAAATCAAATATAAATTGGAAAATATACCTCTGGCTCGGAGATATTTTGGCTATGACGTTTGCAATGATAGCTGTTTTCCTCAAGAGAAAGAAGATTCCGTTTGTTTATAATATTTATCTTCTTGCTTATATTTTCCTTATGATGACGGTCAGCTGGCTCCTCAGCGGCCCGAGATATATGCTTGCATCATTCCCACTTTATATTCCTTATGCGGTGCTTATAAATGACAACAAATTTTTACGGTACGGTGTTATTGCGGTGGAGTTCGTTCTTGGCACAGTGGTGTTGACAAGCTATATTATGGGCGCATCAATTATGTGATGCATTTGAATTGCAATAATTATAGTTGAATGTGAACGAAAAAGCCGATGTTAATTCAGGTTGCTTGAAGCAACGGGAGATTTGCCTTATAATGATAGCAGAAATCAAGAAAGGAGGTATCTCTCTATGCTGAATGAAAACATAAAGACGCAAAGAAAAGCAAAAGGCCTTTCACAGGAGGAGCTTGCCGAAAGACTGAATGTTGTCAGACAGACTGTTTCAAAGTGGGAGCAGGGATTGTCTGTGCCTGATGCGGAGATGCTTATTTCAATCTCACAGTGCTTGGATACACCAGTGAGCACGCTGCTCGGAGAAAATATAGAGGAGCAGAAGTACAACGAGACAGAAATCCTGTCTGAAAAGCTTGAAGCGATAAACTTTCAGCTTGCCGGGATGAAAGAAGCAAGGCGGAAAAGACTGAATATCTTTTTTATTTCTGCTTTTGCGGCGGTCATCCTGATCTGGACGGTAATTTTCCTTTGGGGAAGCCAATATCTTGAATGGGACTTTGGCGACCCTGAGGTGGCAGTTGCAGGCACGATACTTCATGCGTTTGAGTTCGTGTTTGTGAGAATTGCGCCGTTTCTTATGGCAGGCACGATTGTCGGCGCAGTGCTGACAAGAAAAAAGAGCAGGACATACGAGAAATAAAAAACAGTGAAAAGAAAAAGGCCTGTCGGTGAGAAGAAAATCTTCTTTCTGACAGGTTTATTTTGTTATTCAAATTTGAATGAGTAGAAGTCGGCATCGCACATATCTGCTGACATAATGACGGGCTTTCCTGCAAAATCAGAAAGCGGCTTGTCAAATATGACGTGGCGGTTTGTGCTGTCGCCGAAAAGAAACTCTGTGCTTGTGCTCATGGAGTCATCAAGCGTTTTCAGGGTAAGCTTCATTTTGCCGTAGGCGGATGTTGAGAAATTGATATATAACTCGTTTCCTTCGAATATGAACGGCTTTGTGACCAATCCTGCCGCCGGGTAGGGCGCATGCTGGGAAACAAAACCGTCAAGACGTATTGTATAACGGTAAATTTCCGCAGGTCTGTCAAACCATCTGTTTTCAACGCAATAGAATGACAGCTCATTATCACAGCCTGTGTGAATTGATTCTGTTTCAACTACTCCGTTGGAGAAAAATACCGAGCCGTAAACCCAGTTTGTGGGATGCTCCGGACCGGGGCGCAGGAACGCATCAGGGTAACGATACCATCTGTGACCGTCTCTTGAGGTCATGAAAAGTGTGTCTGTTATTGCGAGTCCGAAACGCGGATCCAGCTTCATTCTTTCTTTTCTTGCCTCGGCTCCGCAAAGCTCATCGAAATTTGGTGTCCATTGCGTTCTGCGGATATAACGTGTAGGGAAGCCTACAAGGACGTGATCGCCTCTGTAATACGGGAATATTGAGTTTATGTAAAGCTCCCAGTCGGTAGGCTGATTGTATACGAGCATCTGAGGCTTGTTCCAGTTGAACGTAGGCTGAAGCTCCTTCCATTCGCTTACTCTGATGTCACGATTCCAGTAAGTATTATCAGGCTCTGCAACAGGATGGTAATCTCTTACAAATGCCTGATATGTGCCTAAGGCTTTGTTCCAGAAGATAGTATTGACGGAATCAAATACGCCTTTGATCGGGATTGGCCCCTTGTGCGTGAAGTGGATGCCGTCAGGGCTTGTGAAGAGATGGATGCGAAGAGGTGAACCGAAATCTCCTATCGCCTTGATTCTTTCTTCGGGCTTGCAATCGGGATTATCATCAATGAACGGTCTGAAGGAATCAAACGGATACAGATTGCCGTCAAGCAAAATATTGTTGTGCTTTGAACCGTTGTATTCCACAATACCTAAATCGGGCATTTCCCAATGTATGCCGTCCTTACTTTCGGCGTAAGAAACGTTTCCACTGCGCATATACATACGGTATATGTCGCCGTCCTGCAATACTACGAGGTACATACAGATTCCTGATTCGATATCCCATTGATTGTCAAGTGTGAGAACTTTCTCACGCATTACAGGCTCATGAAGTATTGACTTTGTGCTTGAATTGTCCTTATCGAGGATCGTATAATCCCAGAAAAATTCACGTCTGTTTCCGATGTTTATTATTTCACTCATGGTTTATTTCCTTTCAATAATCAGGCATGCGACATCATTCAAACTTGAATGAGTAGAAGTCTGCATCACACATATCCGCACTCATCAGGACAGGCTTTCCTGCAAAGTCTGAAAGCGGCTTGTCAAAGTGAACACGTCTGTTTGTGCTGTCACCGAACATCGGATCCGTGGAGGTACTCATAGAGCCGTCAAGCGTCTTGATTGTCAGGATGATCTTGCCGAAAGCGGATGTTGAGAAATTGATGAAGAGATCGTTTCCTTCAAATATGAAAGGCTTTGTGAAAAGCGATGTGGCAGGGAACGGAGCAAACTGTGAAACAAAACCGTCAAGACGAATAGTGTAACGGTATATCTCGGCAGGCATGTGCGGAGCAGCAGTCCACGGCTTTTCAAACCATCTGTTTTCAACGCAGTAGAATGATATTTCATTATCGCAGCCGGGATGGCAGGATTGTGTTTCAACAAGTCCGTTTGAGAAGTAAACCGAGCCGTAAACCCAGTTTGTGAGATGCTCCGGACCGGGACGAAGGAATGCATCCGGATAGCGATACCAGTAGAAGCCGTCTCTTGATGTCATGAACATCGTATCGTTTATGGAAAGACCGTAACGAGGATCTAATTTCATACGCTCCTTGCGTGCTTCAGCACCGCAAAGCTCATCAAAATTGTTCGTCCATTTTGTTCTGTTGACATAGCGTGAAGGGAAGCCGACAAGAACGTGGTCACCTCTGTAATAAGGGAATATTGAATTTATGTACATCTGCCAGTCGGTAGGCTGGTTGTACACGATTGCCTGGGGAGTTTTCCAGTTTTCAAGAGGCTGGATCTCCTTGGACTCTGAAAAGTGGATATCTCTTGTCCAGCCTGAGCCCTGAGGTGTTTCAGCAGGATGGAAGTCTCTTACGAATGCCTGATATGTTTCTTTGTGCTTGTTCCAGAAAATAGTGTTAACAGAATCAAAGCCGCCGCTTATCGGGATTTTTCCCTTATAATTAAAGTGGATGCCGTCCGGGCTGGCAAAGAGGTAAATCTCATATTTATCAGTATGGCCAACCGCTTTTATTCGTTCTTCAGGCAAGCAGTCAGGATTTTCGTCGATGAATGGTCTGAATGAATCAAAACTGAAATCTTTCTTGTCAATAAGAATATTGTTATGCTTTGAACCGTTGTACTCAACAATGCCGAGATCGGGCATTTCCCAGTGGATGCCGTCTTTGCTTTCGGCATAAGTAAGGTTTCCGCTGCGCATATACATACGGTAGATATCTCCGTCCTGCAGGACAACAAGGTACATACAAGTACCTGATTCGATGTCCCATGGGTTATCGAGAGTAAGGACCTTGTCACGCAGAACAGGCTCGTGCATACGAGATATAGTTCCTGAATTTTCTCTGTCGAGAATTGTCTCATCCCAGAAAAATTCACGTCTTTTTCCGATGTTGATTATTTCACTCATAGTTGTTTTCCTTTCTGAACAGGTGTCAGAACAATTATATCATAGATGAATAGAAAAAACAAATAATTAAGGTGAATTTACAAAATGTTAATAATCAGAAAGTCAAAGCTTTTTCTTTCTTGATTCTCTGATGTATCTGAATGTTTCATCCTCGCCCTTTTCGGCAAGCATATTAAGAAGACACTCCAATGCGGCGGCTGTTTCAGGATGAAGAAACCTGTGGACTCTGCCTTTTGTGTAGTAGTCAAGAGGAGCAGCTTCCGTATATTTTTCTTTCAGGTATGTTTTGCTTGCGGCAACTCTGTCACAGAACATTTCGATTACATATTTCTGCGGCATGGGGACGGGTCTGATTTCCTTTGAGACTGGGTCGTAATCAGTCCAATGCTCGTAGTGATGCTTGTTGACTCCCTTGTGGTGTATCCACGCAGAGGAATAACCGATTGCTTCACGCTCTGCCTCATTCGGACTGCGGAAGCCCTGATAATACTTTACTCCGGGAATGAATTCCTGAAATGTGTATTTTGATAAATCGTGGAGAAGACCACGAAGCGGAATACCTGCCTTGCAGCAGTGAATGAATACCTTGTGCTTGTGACTTGTAATTGTCTTGAAATGCTTGAAATAATTACCCATTTTAATCCTCCTGATGCTGCTTTATTGTACCATAAAAAAGCAACTTTTTCAATACGGGGAAGAAGGGGACAGGCGAAATATGTCTCTTTTTTGAAAAAATGACCAAAGAAAAAGCAAAAAGGGGCTTGCATTTTTTGAAAAAAGTAGTATAATATACATTGCATTGAGGGGTGCGTGAGACATTGGGACTTCAAAAAATTATTTGATTTTTTGTAAAAACCCTATTGACAAAAAGTAATTCTTGATGTATAATATAGCAGTCGTTGGGGCTTAAGGCTCACAGAAACGAATGCGGGTGGAGTTCAAAGGCTAGAATTCCAGCCCTCCAAGCTGGCCGTGAGGGTTCGATTCCCTTCACCCGCTCCAATAAATTTATTTGCGTGTGCTTGTAGCTCAGCTGGATAGAGCAACGGCCTTCTAAGCCGTGGGTCGAGGGTTCGAATCCCCCCAGGCACGCCATTATATGGTGGGTATAGCTCAGCTGGTTAGAGTTCCAGGTTGTGGCCCTGGAGGTCGTGGGTACGAATCCCACTACTCACCCCATTAATTTATTGGGGTGTAGCCAAGTGGTTAAGGCACGAGACTTTGACTCTCGCACTCGCAGGACCGAGTCCTGCCACCCCAGCCACAGTTTATTTTTTGCGGGTGTGGCGGAATTGGTAGACGCGGCAGACTTAGGATCTGTTGCTTGCGCATGGGAGTTCGAGTCTCTTCATCCGCACCATAATCGTTTAATTATCCGTAAGGTTTTGCGGGAGTGACTCAG
>JAZQMY010000003.1:0-2652 GCA_045627045.1 Clostridia bacterium
AGCACACAAGAAAATGGCGGCGACGGAAAGTGTTATACGGATGGCAATGTCGTGGTGCCGCCGCAGAAATCGCGATTGCGGCGGCACCCCACACAGTATCTAATCGGCAATCTTGCGCCGCCGCCCACTATGCTTCCCGAGCGCCCGTCATCCCGAACGGAGCGCAGCGGAGTGAAGGGATCTCAACAAGATTAAAAGGGATAATTCTTCTTTATAAGGAGGCACGGAACAGTTCGTCGGAATTCAGAATCTTTCAAGCGCCGTTTTCCCTACTCCTCGCGCTTCTCCACCGCGTAGTACCCGCCGGTCTTATTTGCTCTCTGACAATCTCGCGTGTCCCACCCACTTTGTTGTAAAAGACAACGGATTTTCGCAGGCTTGGGAACAGCTCCTCAGGAATCAATCTGTTTTCGATCATCCCGTCCACATCATACAAGTCACGTGCCGCCATACGGCAGATTAAGGCATTGATCTTGCTGGCATACAATTCAATTAGATTAAGCGTCATCACATCAAAAGGTTCGGTCATCTGAGAGATTACTGGCAGTGCAACTGGATTGAACAGGTGTGAACGCATTGAATAGTTAATCTCAATTTTGATATAGTCTCTGTTTCCTCCGGAATTTACATACTGAAACATCCAGGAATCCAAAGAAAGCGGACTCTTTGAACGAGGGCTGATAGAATAACCTTCTGCCTCCATTCTTGCAAGGAGCTTTCTGTTTATCTCCATTCTTGAAGTCAGCATCTCCTCTTTGGAACAGTTTACAGCATAGTCAAGATCTATATCCACAGAGAGCCTGGTAAGAGGGTGAACCAAAAGATTGATGGCGGTACCGCCTTTCAGCATTAGTGAATTTCGGAAAAATGGCGTTTCGTTTAGGAACCTCAAAATATCTATCAACCGGATTACTTTTTCAACATTGTCTCTGTTGAAGTTTGTTCTGTTTGACAATTCGATTAAATCAATCTTATTATACAAGAGGACCTCCTTCCTGAATCATCAGACTATGGATGTTTTCCGGCACATACAGCTTCCATTCGGAGAAATATTCCGTCGATTCGGGTGTGAGTTTGCTGACGGATGCGTTGGAACATTTCCTACAAATGTCAAAGAAATCAGTTGGCAATTCCAACCTGTCGTTGAAAAGAGACAGCAGGAATCCCGTCTTTTTATACAAAATTGCAGAATCAAACTCGCACAGATAAACACGCAGTTTTCGTTCCTCCAGATAAGGAATGGTTTCAAGACAGTGCAGCAGCTCCTCCAAGCCGCCGGCATACTTGATTTCCCGGATACAGTCAATGACAGTCCTTTCAAGGTCGGTGACGCGCACGTGGGAGTCCATAGCCGGGGAATACACACCTACGTCGTTGGCAGATTTATGGTAAACGTAATCAATCCCGTCAAATGAGAAGCCGCGGAATCCCGTTTCACTGCACACCATCATCCTATTGAACAGTTGGTGACCGTAGCCGTGATATTCCATTGCGCCGTGATGGGAGATGTATGCACTTGGAGTGATGGCAGTGGCGATTTCGTATTTAGACACACCGCAAATACCAGTCGCGATGTCCGTTACGGCATAATGGTTGGTACGTATCCTGCAGACCAAACCACGGCGGATATAGGAGGCAAGCAGGGATTTGGCAGTGTTTAGGTTTCCGGTCATCATCGTTACATCCTTGAGTGAGAAGACTCTCTTCTTGTGCAGCTTTTGTATGTAGTCTTTCATCGGTTTTAAATTTTCTGCAAAAGTATAAAAAAACCAATACTAATGCTTAAAAATTAAAATTTTTATAAGAAAGTCCGGAACTGTTCGTCGGAATTCAGAATCTTTCAAGCGCCGTTTTCCCTACTCCTCGCGCTTTTCCACCGCGTAGTAGCCGCCGGTCTTCTTGGAGCCGGTGTGCGTGATGAGGCCGCGCTGCTTGAGAGCAGAGACGTATCGATACACCGAATTGGGCGACAGGCCTGTTAGCTTTTGCAGGTCGGCGGACGTGCAGCTCGGGTGCCTTCGAATGTACTGATAGATACTCTTCTCATAACCGCTCAATTTACGAGGCGAACTTTTAATCTGGGCATCCGCAGATGCTTGCGCCTGTTGAATGGCTTGTTCGTTCTTAAAAGACAGAATCTTCTCGTAGAGTTCCTCAGCACGGTCACGAGGGAAAACGATTTGCTCGGGGGGGACATTATTCCCGATATTGACTTTTATCAGCCGCTCATTGTATTCGATTATGGCGTCTAATGCCACCAAACAGTTACGAGAGACTTGTATGACACGCTCTTTATCCATAAGCTCATAAAGACGAGCCAAGGCACCGTAGTTATCATAATGGGTTCCGTCTTTCATATAAATAACGGAGTAGTTCCCATTTTGCTTGCACAAACAAATATCTTCAGCATTAATTGTCTTTAACGCATTATTATTTATGGCGATGTCAATCTGCTTATGGTGCTTCATCAGCAGTATATCCTTTGAGAGATTCAGTTGTGAGAGGTGCTTGATATATCCAAGCATAAAGGCCAAAGCTGCGAAACCGCAATCTCGCGAGAAGATGAAGAAAAAACTATTCGATAGGTATTCCCTTACTTCTCTTGTTTCAAACTGCATCGACAGAAGGTTGTGGATTTGCGGATACACCAGG
>JAZQMY010000004.1:0-8303 GCA_045627045.1 Clostridia bacterium
AATGTGTTCAGCCGTCAGCTTGTCCGCAATCTGACTGGGACCGTAGCCGTCGATGCAGAGTGCAAAAATCTTCCGCACGACCTCGGCAGCAGGTTCGTCGATGATCCACTTGTCCTTATCATTCGGGTCTTTCATGTATCCGTACGGCGGATTGGTGGTCAGGTGTTTGCCGATTTGCCTTTGTTTCTGAACACGGCACGTACCTTATCACTGGTGTTTTCCGCGTGCCACTCATTGAACAGATCCTGCATCGGTACGATTTTGCTGATGCCCTTTGCCGTGTCAATGTTGTCCATGATGGCGATATAGCGGATTTTCAGACACACATACTCCTCCCCGAGCAGCTGCCCGACGATGAGACGGTTGCGTCCGAGACGGGAATGGTCCTTGACAATGATGGTGCGGACACTGCTCCGCCAGCTCCATGAGTTCCATAAAGCCGTTTTCCTTTGCGTACTTTTCAAGGATGGACTTCTAATTGGTGATGGAATTGCTCTCGCCTGCGAGGTCGTCCTCACTGGACAGACGGCAGTAAAGAGCATCTATTCTCGTATCCGACGGATTGCTTTTATCATTCAAAATCAAGATCTCCTTTCTGTTTTCATGGTCGGATGCGAATTGGATTGTAGTTTTCTTTTCATGATTTTGTTTCGATCACACGGCTGACCATAGACACGACGTCCTCGTCCGTGCGTTCAGCGAAGCAGGCGTTCACATGGAACACCGTGTTCCCGAGGTCAAGTTCAAAGTCAAGTGCGCGAATAATCTCATGCAGTTTTTGCACAAGCCAAAGCCCCCGCCATTTTCAACAGCGGGGGCTTGGTTCAATTTACATTTTTTTCATTCCGCAATCCACACAGAACCGACCGGTGTTCGTGCTCCCGCAACTGCAGATCCAAACTTCTCCTGAAAGCGGTTTTGCCACCACTGAAGTCTCATCCATGGTTTGATGTTTGTTGATAAATGCCTTCTCTAATTCCAATGGGCTGCCCATTCCCATGAATCCACCCATCATGGGCTTTTCGTCTGTCGGGGATTGATGAACCTGATAAAACGCCGGATTAACCATGCCCGGACCGTCAAGCATTGTACCCATGGCTGAACTCATGTAACCGAATAACCAATTGCTGTAATCCTCGAGCACCCCCTTATATTCGGCAGCAAGCATTTCATAATCCTCTCCGGGTATATCAGGCTTTCTGTCCGACTTACAGGGATCTGCCTCCTCAATGTAGAGCCACACAAGTTCAAATCCTTCCTTTGAAAAGGCTTTCATTCTGTCGGAATCGTACGGAATCCCATCCAGATTCACAAGCTTGTATATATACATATTTTCAACTGTCAACTGTTCAGCAAAATGATTCTTTGAGAGAACCTTTCCAATCCCAAGTGTTGTGCTTTCCGCTTTGGAAATATCTGCCCCAAAGAGTTCTTCGGCAAGGTCTGACGGGAAGTCCAGTGGATTGGTATCTGTTGCTCCGGCGTCCTTTGATGGAAGCACATAGTAATCCCTCTCAGTATTGTGAAGATACAGAATCCTCATATTTCTGTAGAATACGACCTTCACGGATGTCCTTCTCACCCGAGGCCAGGAAACGTCATAATTCTTCTTGTCAACTGAATAATACTCTACCATAAGCAAACTCCATTTTTACCGTAATATGTCGTACGCATCCGCACCTTTAAGCAGCAACCACTCCGCATAGCAACAGAGCAAATAGGTGACATCCGCTCAATTCTTGATTGTATCTTTATTATACACCAATTTGGAGCATAAGACAATACATCTTTATGATAATTACTGTAAAATTTTACTCTATCACATATCATCCGAAACCCTGCAGGCTGTTTGAACCTCAAACAGAGATATTGCTTGACTTCAGACGCAATCCCGATTACGCTTTTTCGCGTTCTCTCCAAGTTCTAACCACAATTTATGAAATTCTTTTGTCAAGGTATAGACTTTTCCTCAATTATATGCTATAATCAACCATAGAAATTATCTTTCTCATTCTGAGTTAAGTTAAGACCAAACAAAAATATCAATGACTTACATCTTTCCGGAGAAGCCCGGAAAACGAAAGGAGTTTTTATGGGATTATTTGATAAGAAATTTTGTGATGTTTGTGGAGAAAAAATAGGTCTGTTCGGAAACCGCAAGTTAGAGGACGGCAACCTGTGTAAGAATTGCGCTTCCAAACTTTCCCCTTGGTTCACCGGCAGAAGGCATTCCGCGCTGGCAGATATTAAGTATCAGTTGGAGGACCGCGATGCAAACAAGGCAAGAGCAGCTGCTTTCGATAGTTCTCAGAAGTTGGGAAATGATGGCCGTGCGCTTTACTTGGACGATGCGAAGGGCGTCTTTGCTGTTTGCTATGAGTCGGATTGGAAGAACGGCAACCCTGATATTCTTCCCCTGTCCGCCGTCACCAATTGCCGCTATGAGACCCAAGAGCACAGGACCGAGCGAAAGCAAAAAGATGCAAAAGGTAATACCGTCAGCTATAACCCACCCGTGTATGACTATTCCTACGACTATTACATTATAATCGACTTGAATCACCCTTACATCGACGAGATCAGGTTCCGCGTGAACAATATGACTCTCAGTCGGGACGGCGGCAGTCTGCTCACAGGCGGTGATCGCAAGATCATCGAGTGTGAGGATCTCTGCAAGGAGATTGTGGAGAAACTTCGAGACGGCGGTCTGAGAAATGCTTCTCAAGGCGAGAGTACGTTGGTAATTTCTGAGTTCACGGCTCCTTTCCACGCTAAGGATCCGAACGGTGCCTATGATATGATTGTTAGTCTCATTATCAAGGGCTGTGTATCCATTCGTGTCACTAATAAAAATGTATATATTGATACGATGGCGGCAGATCAAATTCGTTATGCCATCAACTCAATTATCATGCAGTTAGATCAAGAAGGGGCTGATGTTAACTCTTTGGATGCTTCCCTACTCGACCGCAGACTGATGGCATTCTTCAGCGGTGCCGGTCTGCAGGAGTTCGGTCTGGAGGTCAAAGGTACGAACATCATCCCCAGCATTGACCCGGCGAGTAAGCAGATGATGGAGCGACTGGTCGCTGTCAAGCAGAACCTCAATACCATGAACACAGCCGCCGTTTCCGCCAGCCGGGAATGGATCTGCCCCGCTTGCTCGGCGAAGAATGAGAGCGGTAAGTTCTGCACTTTCTGCGGAACGCCGAAGCCATAAAACCGGACAAATAGTAGTTATCCACCGTGTGCTTTTTGTAATGCACGATACTAAACTCCGGGTTCAGTCAGAGTCCTATGCACCGAAGGTGCCTTAGTCATCGGTTTCCTGAACCCCCTTCCTCTTTCTCATGGACTCTTTGCAGTCAATGATGATGGAATAGGAATCGTGGACGATCCTGTCGCAAACGGCATCCGCCAGAATGGGGTCACCGATCTTTTCTCTCCATCCGTGAATATCGAACCGGGAGCAGAAGATTGTGGACGCCCGCTTGTATCTGGCTTCGGCCATTTCCAGCAGGTCTCGTGCCTCAGTCTCTTTCAAGGGGTACAGCAGCCATTCGTCGATGATCAACAGTGCCGCCTTCTTGAACTGTTGTATGACATTCGGAAAGGTTCCGTTGTTTCTGGCTATGGACAACTCTACCAGCAATTCGGGCAGGCGGATATATCTCACGCTGAGGAAGTTTCTTGCGGCATCCACACCCAACGCACAGGCAAGATAGGTCTTCCCGGATCCGGTTGCCCCGAGAAGCAGTACGTTATGATGCTCGGCTATATAGTTGCACGTTGCAAGACGGGCAATCTGCGCTTTGTCCAGATTGCGGTCACTGTGATATTCTATGTCTTCAATGCTTGCATTCTTGCAACTTCGGTAGCCAAAACTTCTCTTTAGAATTACTTAATTATCAGTGTGTCTTTCAGTCTCAGCAAGCATCTTGCAGGGAGACCCTGACCCCATTCTGCATCTCTTTCACGCACATAGAAAGCCGCCTTCTCCACAATCGGGGAAGGCGGCTTTGATATTTGCACCGTCTGAAAGAACCAGGGCCAGATTGGCCCTTTTCTTACGTGGGTGCCTTAACAGCAGACCAACTCTCTCATCACGATCTCCTCGGCGGCAGCCTTGCAATTGTTCATCTCCCGCACCCATCGGAATGGGTCTGTAACTTTCACCTGCTCGTCAATGTCGGCTTCTCGTGCCAACTTGACAACTAAACCGTCAACCATCTGGCGTGCCGCTGCATCAATCTCTGTAAGATGAGTGTTCAGCCATCCTGACATGAGCAGTTCGGAGTAAGTGCCCTTGCGGTGTGACTTGATGTAGGACAAGCGCAGCATTCCATATTTGCCGATGGGCTTTTCTTCACATTTCGGCAGGGGGAGCGCGGGATACTGATGTTCACCTACTGAATTATAGGATAACTCGATTCGGAATTCGACTTTTGATTCTTTCATTTTGATTTCCTCCATGATTATGATTTGAAAGCTACAATCCATTCGCATCTGAACCATGGTGAAATAATGGGTAAAAAAGTTCGGGGCACCTGCTTTATCGCAGGTGCCCCAATGACAGCAGGTTTTTTGTTGTTCAGATTTCGTTGTTCTTCAGCTCTTCTTTTTGCGTTTCGGCTTTTCAATGATTGCTGCCGCAACAAGAAGGATCACCGTTGCAAGGAGAGCGCCCGAAAAATCAATCAGCACGTCTCTTACGGAGCTTGTTCTCCCCGTGAAGCTCTGGATGAACTCATCCGTTACCGCCGTAAAAAGGCAGGCAAAAAGCTCTGCTCCGACGAAGCTTCTGCCCGAAAGCTTTTTAAGGCACAGTGCAAGCGCCGTGAGCATCGCCGAGAGAGCCGCAAATTCAGAGAAGTGAGCAAGCTTCCTGACTATCGTATGGAACGTCTCATCGGCTATCACGCCCTTTGGGTCAAAAATAGGCTTTAATATGTCCATCACCCTTGAGCTCATCTGAGCGGATTCCTGTCCGTTCTTTGATGAATTCCAGAATATGAAAAACATTATTCCCGCCGCAAGCACAGCAAACACAACAGACATTATCCTGTATTTTTTCATTTCTCTTTCCTCTGTCATAATTATCCGTTAATCAAAAAATCCCGTCCCCTGAAAAGTTGACGGGATTTCGGTTATCTTGTTATCAGTCCAGCGTAAGGAATGCGCCTCTTCCGTTTACTATCATAGCGCTGACATAGCCGTCATAGCCCGGAATTCTCGTATCCGTATCTTCTTCTCCGCCAACATACAAATGAGCTTCCTGTGCATCGGTCTTGACAAGGATAGGCAATCCGATGATAGAATCGTATGACATCTTGTCGAGAACGGAAACGTTCGTTATGACAAGAGCATATCCGTCGCCGTTCTTTTTCTTGAAGCAGCCTACAACATATGTATAATTCAGTCCGAACAGGTCTTCAAGGTCTGCAATATTCTCAAAGCCCGTAAACGGTTCATCGAATACTGCATAGCTATCGCCGATTTCCTGGAATCTTGCGAAAGTGCCTACGTATTCATAGTTGTTATAGAATTCCGCCGTCTTTATCAGGTCTTCATTTGTCATCTTTGCCTGATTCCAGCCGCTTGTCTTCTCGTATGTATCCTTGATGATGACGTCTCTCTTGTATGTTGAATACGTTATGCCCTTTGCGCCGAACGCAAGACCAACATAAGCTCTCCAGTTGTATAACTTCGGGTTGACTTCAGTTCCGAGGCTTGTATACTGAACGTTCATCCAGAAATCAGCACCTCTTGCTCTTGCATCGTTGGCAACCGTCTGTATTTCCTGCATACGCTTGTGGTATCTCTCACCGTTATCGTCGGCAATTTCTGTCGCAAGCACTACAACGTCAACGTTCTGCATGAATGATGAATCGACATTGGCTTCTTCCGTACCGTCTGCGCTCTTGTAATAATCTTTCATTCTTACTTCCATGACGAACTTCCAGCCATAGTCGGAGTATTTCTCCTTGTAGCTGTCAGTTACCGCATTGTAGATCGTTGGATCGCCCAAAGCGACCTCGTACTTCATGTAATGTCCGTAGAACATAGGATTGTTCTTTGAATACTCCTCGTCATTGAGTGTGAACTCTCCTGTTCTGATATCGTAAACCACTCTCTGAACGATTCTGATATCGAATCTTGCGCACCACTTTCCGTACTCATGGTAAAGATCCGTATCGATCTTTGCAAGCTCAAGGGATACTATATTAAAGCCTGCATCAGCCATATCCTTTACATCAGCCGCCGTTCTGAACGGATACTTTCCACCGTTAATGGCAAGCGTTGAAAAAGCCGGTTCCTTGTAGATATTCTTCTTGCTGTCTGAAACCTCAGCTTCAGCCTCTCCCTGTGTATCTGTGAGATCGTCGTAACCGAGATAGTTATTTACGAAATCATATATTGCTCGCATATCGGCATAGTAGCTTTTTCCTCCGAGAACAATATCGCCGTTGTCAACTGCGATAATATAGTCCATATCGGAAGCAAAACCGTTGATTTCATCATCGTATGCAGTTTTTGTTGATGCGCCTGCGATAATGATCGTATTTGTTTTCACTTCTTCGGTATCCGGCACTGCCGCAATCTTTGTTCCCGTAAGCTTTTCGACTGCATTCACGAGGACGTCAACGTCCTCCTTCTGCCAGTCCTCCCAATCTGCAGGATATACTACCGTATATTTTCCGAGATTCTTCAGCTGAACAGTGGAGCCGCCTGCTTTACAGCCTGAAAACGCCGCAAGCACTGCTAAAATAAGTGAAATTGTCAGTATCAGACTCAATGCTTTTTTCATACTTGATCCTTTCAAAGTCAAATTTACAGACTAATCCGATTTCATCTTATTATACTATCTATCATGTCTTTTGTCAACAGCATTTTACTTTTTTCTCTGTATTTTACAGTAATGAGCATCTGACATCCGGGCTTGCCCATATCAGACCATTATTTTTTCCATTCTTCTTGTAATGATTGACATTGCCTGTTTTTTCTGATATAATAAATACATTATTTCCTCGGAGGTACCCGGACTTATGGAAGTTATCCGCAACATTGCAACGGACGAAGAACGTGCATTTTATGCCGCTGAAAACATAGAATTCATATCATGCCGCTTTGAAGGCGCAAAGGATGGCGAATCAGCACTGAAGGAAAGCAGGAACATCAGGGTCTCTGACTGTGACTTTGTCCTGCGTTACCCGTTCTGGCACACATCTCACGCCGTAATTTCCGGGTCAAGGCTTTATGACACCTGCCGTGCGGCAATATGGTATTCCGACGACATATATATCACGTGTTCAAAGCTTCTCGGCATAAAGGCACTGCGTGAATGCCGCAATATCAGAATTTCGGATTCCGAAATTGTAAGTTCCGAATTCGGCTGGTTCTGTGACGGGTTGAATTTTGAAAACGTTTCCGTGGAAAGCGAATACTTTCTGATGCACTCAAAAAATCTCGTTATCTCAGGGCTTCGTCTGAAGGGAAAATACTCGTTTCAGTATTGCACAGACGTTGAAATACACGATTCTGTTCTCGATACAAAGGATGCCTTCTGGGAAACGGAAAACGTAACAGTCTATGACAGCGTAATCAAAGGCGAATATCTTGCCTGGTACGCAAAGAATCTGAAGCTTGTAAGGTGCAGGATCGAAGGCACACAGCCTCTGTGCTACTCCGAAAACGTGATTCTTGAGGACTGCACAATGGATAAATGCGATCTTTCATTTGAAAAGACAAGCGTAAATGCAAACGTAAAAGGTCACATTGATTCCGTGAAGAATCCTGCCGCAGGTTACATTTCGGCAGATTCAATAGGAGAAATAATCGACGAATACGACACTCCCTGCACTATCGTATCCGCCCGCTGATCAGCATATCAAAAACGGTCACTACGGAATTTTCCGCATTGACCGTTTTATTATTATTCAACCGTTATAATCATATTCTCACAGGTTCTGATTTTAACTGTCTCGCCCGCCTGAAGCTCTTTTTTGTTTGCGCCGTACTTTATTGTAATTTTTCTGTCGCTGTACGGATTTTCAAATGTAAGCATTCTTCCCTTTTCGCTCACGATTTTGGCTTTGATATTGCCCTTCTCAAGTTTTGCCGATACGACAAATGCGCCGTCTGCACGCAAGCCTTCAAATGATACATCCTTGTTTCTGTTCCAGTTCGGGAAAAGTCTTATGCATCCTTCATAGCCCTGAAGAAGCATTTCATTTATTGTTGCGGGAACAACGCTTGAATTCTCGATTCCGCCGCCGCCGAACTTGAAAAGACCGTTTTCCATG
>JAZQMY010000005.1:0-90565 GCA_045627045.1 Clostridia bacterium
TACAGCACATCATCTATTGTGTACTCAAAATTCACGTCTGTTCTTTTGGCTTTGATCTCTTCAAACAGTTCACGTACCGTGGCTTCGGCTTCCTTGCATTGTTCAAGAAGAATGTCCGGATCGGTGATCATAGGAGAATTATTTGTTGTTGTAAAAAAACATACTCTTCCGTCTTTTTTTACATCAACTGATAAATTATTCCTGGTTTTTATTCCGTTGATAAAACGATCATAACTAATTGCGTAGAAGTCACCGTCGTCTCTGGCTAATGTAAGTGTGTATTCGCTTATATCTCCGTAATTTTCTGTAAGCCATCCTGCTGCGATTTCTTTTGCCTCTTCAAGCTGTATTTCTTTGTCAGATATGGGAGGAAAATTTAATATAGAAAAATAACAAAATTTATTGTTAAAAAAAATTATACGGACGTTTTCGTCAGGAGAATAATATTGATCATATCTGCCATCGCCAAATGTGTTATTGGTTGAATCATGATAGAAAGTTTCAAACTGTTCTCCGTAGTAGTTAAATGTTTTTGTATCTCCGATCTTTTCTTCAAGCACATATTCAACAGATCTGATTGAAGGCTTTATTTTTGCTAATTCATTACCGCTGAGATATTCGAATAATGAAGCGGAAGAAAGCGATTCTTCATAATATAGTACAGGCTTTCCTGTATCAACTTTTTGGGGCGTGCAGCCGGCAAACATGATGATAATAAAAGTCAAAACAAGTAATAATATCTTTTTCATAAAATGGAACTCCTTTCAAAATAGTGATTTTGTTGTTTTACATCTTGCAGAGACTGTTTATCTGCATTCCCGGTTTTTCTCTGCCCTCCTTTCCTTCTGTTTCTATCATATACAACAATATCGATTTTGTCAAGCACTTTTTTACGTCGTTCACAAAATATTTACAAATGTTAATTATTTTCACAAAAATGCGGCATTTTTGCCGCTTTTCCCAATAAAAAATCTGCCGGGGAAGAGCCTCCGGCAGATCGGAAATTATGATATTTGTTGTGAATTGATCAGAGAGCGAGACCTGCGCTGATAAGGTCTGCTTTGAACTGCGCAAGCTCCTCGGCGCTGAATTCAGGGTTCGGGAACACGAGACTGCCCATATCGATGCCCTTGAGCTTGAGAGCTTCTTTTACCGTTGCAAAACAGCTGTCATTTTTGATCAGTACATGAACGACCTTGTTGATGTCGTACTGGATTGATCTTGCCTTTTCGATGTCGCCTGCCTGGAATGCGTTGTAGAGAGCAGTGTATTTTTCAGGCATTACGTTGTATGTTGAGCCGATACCGCCGTCTGCACCCATTGAGAGGCCTGCAAGAAGCATTTCATCAGGTCCGTTTATAACGTTGATATTTCCGTTGTTGATCATCTTGATTCTTGAGAGGAGGTAGTAGTTCGGAAGAGTGAACTTGCATCCGATAATATTATCTACTGAAATGAGCTCTTCAAATATCGACTCAAGATTTGCGCCAAGCATAAGAGGAGTAACGTAAACGAGGAGCGGAAGAGATGTGAGTGAAGCAATTTCCTTGTAGTAGCGGACGAGCTCCTTGCTTGTGTGACCGTAATAAGCGTTCGGAGCCATTGAAGAAATGGCGTCGGCACCTGATTTTTCAGCATGAGCAATGAGCTGTTTTACGTCTAGAAAGTTCGGGCCGCCTACGTGAGCAATAATCTTTCCTCTGCCGTTATTTTCATCAATAACTGTTTCAAGTGCTTCCATTCTTGTGCTTACAGGAAGAACCGGGCCTTCGCCGGTAGCTCCGCAAACATAGAAACCGTTTACACCGCCCTTGAGATCGTGCTCAACGAGCTGCCTCATTGCTGTTTTATTGAGCTTCTCGTCTTTGTCGAAAGGCGTAGGAAGAGCAGGCATAATGCCTTTGAACATTATTTTATTCATCGTATGTATCCTTCCTTTCCGCTTGTGCGGAAAAAAATATTATTTGCAAAAAGCATTTTTATTATAAGATATTTTGCAGACTGTGTCAAGTACCTTTTACTGCTTTTTTAACAAAAATCAGAGCTTGTATATGTCTTTCATCTTATTTTCGAGGTAGTCAAGGTAGATATCGGGATCGAAGGGCTCTCCAAGCACTTTGCCCAGAAGCTCCGGCGGCGTGAAAAGATGTCCGCATTTCCATATGTTTTCCTTGCCCCATTCGTTCACGGGAATAAAGTCTCCATCTGCCATACATTTGACGACGTTGATATTTTTCTGCATTTCCCTGAGAAACTGTGCACCGTAGGCAGAGCCGAGCGCATATGACGGGAAATAGCCTATTGCTCCTCCTGACCAGTGGCTGTCCTGAAGAACGCCGTGCCTGTCATCGGGAACATCAACGCCGAGATATTCCTTATATAGCCTGTTCCATTCGGCAGGAAGATCATGTACGGCAAGCTCACCTGCCATGACTCTCTTTTCAAGCTCGTAGCGTATCATAACGTGAAGGGAATACGTCACTTCGTCTGCCTCTGTGCGGATGAGAGATGGCTCAGCCTTGTTCAGTGCACGATAAAGCTCTTCCGGGGAATGATTTGAAATCGACGGGAAAAGCTCTGCAAGCTTCGGGTAAATGAGATATATGAATTCACGGCTTCTGCCGAGAATGTTTTCATAAAAACGGCTCTGGCTTTCGTGTATCCCCATTGAAACGCCGCCGTCAAGCACGGTATAAGCAAGGCTTTCATCACTGCCCATATCGTAGAGTGCATGGCCTGCCTCGTGGATCACGGAATACATAGACGATGCAAAGTTTTCACGGTAGTAGTGGGTTGTGATTCTCTCATCAAGATGCGAACCGAGGGATGTGGTGAAGGGATGCTCTGTCGTTGAAAGACTGAGATGTGAGCGGTCGGTTTGCATTATGTTCAGAATGTATTCCGAAAGCTCTGCCTGTTTGTCCTCGGGGAAGTCGCCATAGAGGAATGAATCGTCAACGGGAGCTGACTGTTTGATTTTTTCGATGAGAGGAACGAGGCGTGCCTTCAATTTGCCGAAGAAAGCATCACAAACGGATTTGCTGAGACCTTCCTCGTATTCGTTGAGCCAATAGTCATATGGATCTTTGCCGGGAGCAAAATAGCCGGCAAATTTTCTGTTCGTATCAAAAATTCTCTGCAGAAACGGTTCAAACAACGCAAAATCGCTGTTTTCCTTTGCTGTGTGCCAGACATCATCGGCTTCAACAAGAAGCATCTGATATTCTGTGTATTCGTTCAGCGGAACCTTCTTCATCATATATGTGTTCTTTGAAAGCAGAAAAACCTCTCTTTTCTCCTTTTCGGAGAGGACGCCCCTGTGCTCATTCAGAAAATCAAGCAGTAAAACTGTATCCTCGCCGGTGGAGAGATTGTAGAGCTCCTCGCTCAGTATCGAGTAGGTGTGCGCTCTGTTTGAAGCTGTTCCTTTCGGAGCCGTTGTGGCACCGTCGTAATAGAGAAGCTCAAGAGCATGCTGATAAGCACTCATTTTTGCTTGAAGGAGAGACAATTTGTTTTTTGCTTCGTCTATATTCATATAATATTCTCCTTGAATTTATTGTAAAAATATTATACTACTTTATTCTGCCTTTGTAAAGCGGAATGCGATATATACTATTGACAAAAAAGAGAGGAATTGATATAATTATCCTGCAAAAAACGGACAGAAAAGGAAAATAAAATGATTTTATTCATAAATGCCTGCATCAGGAAAGAATCAAGAACAAAAAGGCTCGCAGAGGCACTTCTGGAAAAGCTCGGCGGCGAATGTGAAGAGCTTGATCTCAGTAAAGATAAATTTTATCCATTGGATGCGGCGGCACTTGAGAAAAGAAATGAGCTTACAGCACAAAAGAGGCTTGATGATGAAATGTTTGAGCCTGCACGCCGCTTTGCCTCGGCAGATACGGTAGTGATAGCGGCACCGTACTGGGATATGTCATTTCCTGCGAGCCTGAAAGCTTATATCGAGAATATATGCGTTATGGGAATTGCATCGTGCTACGATGAGAACGGAGCTCCAAAGGGCTTATGCAGAGCAAAGAAGCTGTATTATGTTACGACCGCAGGAGGAAAATATTTCGGCGAATTCAGCTACGAGCAGATAAAGTCGCTTGCGGTTTTCTATTTCGGGATACCCGAGGTGAAGCTCATTTTTGCCGAAAATCTTGATATTTACGGAAATGATCCGGAGAAAATACTGACTGACGCAATAAACGCCATTGAAATATAATAATTGTGGCAAAAGGGAATGATCTCATGAAGAAATCGATATTTAAGACGGTCCTCAAGGACACTATCCCGGTTATGACTGGATATATTGTTCTCGGAATAGGCTTCGGCATAATAATGGAAGTAAACGGCTTTCCGATGCTGTGGGCGGTGCTGATGAGCGTTTTAATTTACGCAGGCTCTATGCAATATGCGGCAATAGGCCTTTTTACCGGCGGCGCATCGTTTGTTACCGTTGCACTCACAACGCTGGCGGTGAATGCGAGACATATATTCTACGGAATATCGATGATAGATAAATACAAAGGAATCGGCTCGAAAAAGCCGTATATGATATTTGCTCTCACGGATGAGACGTATTCGCTTGTCTGTATGGGAGAGCATGGCGCAGATTATTGTTTTCTTGTTTCGCTCCTGAATCATATTTATTGGGTGCTCGGAACGTTTCTCGGCTGTGTGATAGGGAATACGATAGCGTTCAATACAAAGGGCATTGATTTTGCGCTGACGGCATTGTTCATTACTATATTTACGGATCAGTGGATGAAGACAAAGGATCATTTTTCTGCTCTTGCAGGGCTGGGGGCAAGCGTTGTAAGCCTTTTGATATTCGGAAAAGAGAGCTTTCTTATTCCTGCGATGATAGGAATAGCAGTATTGCTTGCGGTCAGAATGAGAACGGAGGCAAAAAATGACAAATAACGAAATCATAATTTCAATAGCGATAATTTCCGTTGTCACTGCTGCTGTGAGATTCCTGCCGTTTGCCGTTTTTTCGGGGAAGAATATTCCCAAAGCGGTGACTGAGATGGGAAAGCTGCTTCCGCCTGCGATAATGGGAATGCTTGTGGTTTATTGCCTGAAGGATACCGGCTTTGCATCTGCGGCAGATTTTGCCCCGGCACTTATCTCTGCGGTGGTGGTTGTGGTGAGCTATATAATAAAGAAGAACACGCTCGTGAGCATCATAGGCGGAACTGTCTGCTATATGCTGCTTATTCAGTTTGTGTTTGTCTGAAACAGACATAAAAATATACTAGAAAATAAAACTATTATTATAAAATTTTCCACGAAAATATTATAAGGCTATTGACAATTACAGCTATGGGATGTAGAATAGAATTGTCAGAAAAAATAACTACTTATTTTGGAGGGAAAAATGAAAAAAGTATTATCAGCTATTCTGGTAATTGCATTGACAGGAATGCTTTTCGCAGGATGCACGCCGGCGCAGACTGCTGAGCCGACCAAGGCACCGGAAGAGACACCCGAAGCAACACCGGATACTACACCGGAGGCCACTCCGGCAGACCCATTTGAAGAACTCTATACAAGTGCTCTTGAACTCTTTAACAGCGGCGACTATGCGGCAGCAAAAAAGACGTTCAAAAAAATCAGTAACTGGAAAAAATACAAAGATGTTGCAGACCTTGTAGAGCAATGTGACGAAAAGATAAAGGATGCGGATTATGCAGCTGCAGAACTTCTTGTCGAACAAGGCAAAATTAAGGAAGCAATTCAGGCTTTCAGGCTCCTTATGGGTTACAGGGATTCGAAACAGAGAGCAGATGATTTGCAGAATCAGCTTTACGGAAAGATTTATAATGAGACAAAGGTAGGCAGCAGCTATTTCTTCGGAAGATATGAGCAGGATAATAATCCTGAGAACGGCGCTGAGGAAATTGAATGGATCATTGCAGGCAAGCAGGACGGCAAATTCCTTCTTGTTTCAAAATATGCGCTTTTCCCGATGGCATATGATACCACGGGAGAAGATGTAACTTGGGAGAATTCAGAGCTTCGCAAATATCTCAACAGTCAGTTCATCAAGGATGCATTCTCAGGTGAGGAGCAGACAAAGCTTGTAAAGACGCTTGTCACAGCTGCTGACGATATTTCCGGAAACGATACATTGGATTGGGTATTTATTCTCAGCATGATTGAAGCCGATACATTCCTTTCAAAGGATCAAAGGCAGGTTTACCCGACTGAATATGCGCTTGCTCTTGGCACACAGATAAATGCGGATAACAAGCACTGCTGGTGGTGGCTCAGAAACCATGGAACGCTCGGCGCACTCAGACAGGCCATTTGCTATACAATAGGTGATACGGAAGGTACAGGACATGACTTCAATACAGCAGAAAGAGGCATTGTTCCTGCAATATGGATTACTGCAAGTGAGCTCGGCCCGGAAGTAGGTGAAATCATTCTCTACGGATACTATGAGCAGGATAACAACATTGAAAACGGTGATGAGCCTATTGAATGGGTAATTCTTGATAAGACCGATGGCGCATTGCTCCTCAATGCCGCATATGCACTTTTTCCGATGGCTTTTGACACAACAGGCAATATTGTAACATGGGAAACATCGGAAATCCGTGCTTACCTTAACAGCACGTTCATTGCAGATGCATTTGACGGTATAGATTACAGAATAGTCGAAACAACGAATGAGCCCGATAACGAGAAATCAGGCAACACAACAGTGGACAAAGTGTTCCTTCTAAGTGTAAATGAGATTTTCAAATATATCAAGACGGATCCTTTGAAACAGAGATATCCTACTGAATATGCTTACGCTCAGGGCACGGCTATCAGTGATTCAAATCAGCATTGCTGGTGGTGGACAAGAAACATAGGCGATGTCGGTGAGGAAACAGCAGTAGTTGTTTACTCAATCGGAGAAATCGATACGGGTGGCGGACATAGATTCAATACTCCTGAAAGAGGCGTTGTTCCTTCACTCAGAATAACTTACTGATATATTCAGAATGAAAAATCAAGACTAAATATAAAAGACCCCTCGGAAATTTCCGAGGGGTCAGCTTTTTATTAATGATTTTTTGGATTGAATCACACTGAATTACCTTTTTGGTGATGATTATCAGGCGGTGAGATCAGAAGTCATTCTTCTTCGGGAATATCTTCCTCATCGGCAGGAGCGAAAAGTTCCTCAACCAGATCAGATGCGCTTTCATAGAATTCATATGGCACATAGAATCTTATTCTCTCGTGCATGATTCCTATGCTTGATGTGATGCCTGCACCGAGAACGCTTTTTGTGATATAAGGGATGTTATTCTGCTTGAAAACATCCTCAAGAGTACCACTCCAGAGCGACTCTTTTTCCGTAACAAGGCAGAGATCCTCTGCAATCGGTTCACGCACACGCTTACTGCCGCAAACGGGACAGCGCTTTCCTTCAAAAATTGAATTACATCTTTCACAGTACATAATACATATCCTCCGTATCATTTTATGTCGCAGATATCATAAGGTGTGGTCTGGTAAACGAAATAGTTGAGCCAGTTTGAATAGAGAAGATTTGCGTGCGAACGCCACGTAACGATAGGCTGCTTTGTGGGATCGTCATCGGGAAAATAGTTTTTAGGGACTTCAATCGGCTTGCCCTGCGATACGTCACGAACGTACTCTTTGTTGAGAGTGAGCGCATCGTATTCGGAGTGACCTGTAATGAATATCTGACGGCCGTTTTCAGTCATCATGGCATAAATGCCTGCCTCTTTTGATGAAGCGAGAATCTTTATTTCAGGTACTTTTTCAATATCTTCACGTCTGACAGTGGTGTGACGTGAGTGAGGCACCATGAACACCTCGTCAAAGCCTCTTAAAAGGATGGACTTTTTGTAGTCGGCGGTATGCGGAAACACGCCAAAAAGCTTCTTGTCAAGCTTGTATTTTTTGATGCCGAAATGATAATAAAGACCTGCCTGTGCACCCCAGCATATATGGAACGTGCTGAAAACGTGAGTCTTGCTCCATTCCATTATTTCACAGAGCTCATTCCAATATTCGACCTCTTCAAATTCGAGCTGTTCGACAGGCGCACCTGTAATTATCATTCCGTCGAAGTTCTGATTCCTGATGTCATCAAAGCATTCATAGAAAGAGAGCAGATGCTCTTCTGATGTGTTTTTTGAGCGGTGCGTCTTTGTGTGGAGCAGAGTAAGCTCTACCTGAAGCGGTGTGTTTCCGAGAAGACGTGAAAGCTGGGTTTCTGTGTCGATCTTTGTGGGCATAAGGTTGAGAAGAAGGATCTTCAGAGGTCTTATGTCCTGCGTGATGGCACGGGTTTCGGTCATAACGAATATGTTTTCGTCGGTGAGCGTTTTTGTTGCCGGCAACTCGTTAGGAATTTTTATAGGCATTTATTACACCTTGCCTTTCTTTTCAGATGTTTGCAAGAGCCTGCTCGATATCGGCAATGAGGTCATCTGCGTTTTCAATTCCGCAGGAATATCTTACGAGATCACTTGAAACGCCTGCGGCAAGCAATTCTTCATCTGTCATTTGTCTGTGTGTTGTGCTTGCCGGGTGGAGACAGCACGTTCTTGCGTCTGCAACGTGTGTTTCGATAGCGGCAACCTTGAGGTTCTTCATGAAGTTTGAAGCAGCCTCACGTCCACCCTTTACTCCGAAGCTGATGACACCGCAGGTGCCGTTAGGCATATATTTCTGAGCAAGAGGATAATATTTGTTAGACTCAAGTCCGGGATAGTTTACCCATGAAATTTTGTCGCTCGCTTCAAGATATTTTGCGATTCTGAGTGCGTTCTGGCAGTGACGCTCCATTCTTACGTGGAGGCTTTCAAGTCCGAGATTGAGCATGAATGCGCTCTGGGGTGACTGAATCGAGCCGAGGTCACGCATGAGCTGAACTGTTGCTTTTGTGATGAATGCTCCTGCGATGCCGAAGCGCTCTGCATAGGTTACGCCGTGGTAGCTCTCATCCGGAGTGCATAAGCCGGGGAACTTTTCGGGGTATTTTGTCCAGTCGAATTTACCTGAATCAACGATACATCCGCCGACTGCGGCACCGTGACCGTCCATATATTTTGTTGTGGAGTGAGTAACGATATCTGCGCCCCATTCAAAAGGACGGCAGTTGACAGGTGTAGCAAATGTATTGTCAACAATGAGCGGAACGCCGTGAGCGTGTGCGACCTTTGCAAATTTTTCAATATCAAGAACAGTAAGAGCCGGATTAGCGATAGTTTCGCCGAAAACTGCTTTTGTATTCGGTCTGAATGCGACGTTTAGCTCTTCCTCGGTGCAATCTGGAGAAACGAATGTAAAGTCAATTCCCATCTTCTTCATTGTAACAGAGAAGAGATTGAATGTTCCGCCGTATATGCTTGTTGAGGATACGATGTGATCTCCTGCAGATGCGATATTGAATGTTGCAAAGAAGTTTGCAGCCTGACCGGAGCCTGTGAGCATTGCTGCAGTGCCGCCCTCGAGCTGGCATATCTTTGCCGCTACGGTATCGCATGTGGGGTTCTGAAGTCTTGAATAGAAATATCCGCTTGCTTCAAGGTCAAATAATTTGCCCATCGCTTCGCTTGTATCATATTTGAATGTTGTGCTTTGAATGATCGGTATCTGGCGCGGTTCACCGTTCTTGGGAGAATAGCCGCCCTGAACACATAATGTTTCCTGTTTGCTCATAATAGTGCTCCTCGTTTAATTGATTATTTATAATTATATCACGAAAATGAATAAAAATCAATACTTCATATCAATAAACAGAAATGAATGAAGCGTGTTTGTCAATCTGAATAAAAAAGTAAAAAATATAAAAAATTTCTTGAAATTTTAACCTTTTGTGATATAATAAAAGAGTAATTGAATATTACACACAGACTATACATTTTGATCAGACGGTACGACTTTTGAATGTACCTATGGAATGGAGGCTAATATGAAGCATAGAGTTGGTTTTATCGGCTACGGCTCGATGGGAAGCAATTATCACTATCAGGTTGCAACAGACAGAAAAGATGCCTGTGATGATCTTGCACCGGTTGCGGTATATGATGTAAGAGAGAAGCAGAGAAAGCTTGCGGAATCAAGAGGACTTAAAGCATATGATAACGTTGAGGATTTCCTTGCAAGCGATGAATTCGATTTCGTAGTTGTTGCAACTCCTAATAATTTCCACAAGGAAATGGTTATCAGAACATTGAAGGCAGGCAAGGATGTTCTTTGCGAAAAGCCTGTTGCGCTCTGTCTTGAGGATTTTGATGAGATGGTAGCAACTGCAAAGGAAACGGGAAAGCATTTCTTTGTTCATCAGAACCGTCGTAACGATACAGAATTCCTCCTTATCAAGCACGGCATTGAGACAGGCAGAGTTGGTAAGGTAAATACGATCGAGTCATGCATTTCAGGCGGATACATGGAGCAGTGGAGAACATTCAAGGACCATGGCGGCGGTATGCTTTACGATTGGGGCGTTCATCTTATTGACCAGATGATAAGCCTTATCAAGAAGAAGCCTGTAAAGGTATATGCACACTGCATGAACGATTCTCTCAAGGAATGCGATCTTCGTTCTTATGTTGAAATGACATTCGATGACGGCCTTATAGTCAACGTTATCGTTGCCGCAGGTGTAGAGCTTGCAACTCCGAGATTCACTGTTATCGGTGATATGGGTCAGCTTATCATTCAGCATAACTATGACAAGACAGGCACACTCCGCTATGCAAAGAGCACATATACGGAGCAGGCTCCTTTCACGGCTTATGGCCCGGACGGCGCTTACACACGTGAGATGGAGATGAAGAGATTCGATTTCCAGAAGGTTGAATTCCCGGATGACGGCTACAAGGTAACGCAGGACTGGGTAATTCAGTACAAGCAGATATTTGATTGTATCGATCTCGGCACACCTATGCCGGTTCCACACGAGGAAGCAAGAATCGTTCTTGAGATTATTGAAGCAGCAAGAAAATCATCTGAAACAGGAATGCCTGTATTTCTTAAGTAAAATAAAAGAAAATCATGAGCCGGACAAATTCTGTCCGGCTTTTTCTGTATCCGTTTATAAAAAAGAAAGCGGCCCGGAGAATACTCCTGACCGCTTTTGTTTGCGATTGAGAAAAATTTATGCTCTTGAGAGAGTAAGAACCTGTTTATCCTGTCTTACTGTGAGAGAAGGCACTGTGATGTGACCTGTTTTATCTGCAATGATCTCAAATGAAGCATTACCGTATTTGCAGATTATTTTTTCATCCGGTGCAATGGTGAAATTCTGGATCCTTCTGACGGTAACATCTGCAGTTGACTCGGCAGGCAATTGGCGGGATGTCTTTATTTCATCCGGGCTTGCAAGATGGATCTCCATTGAGAATGAATCCTTCGTGTCTTCGATATTGCTGAATCTGAAGAATGCGTTCACCTGACCTGAAACGTCTGAATCCCTGTGATCGGGCCAAGGAATCATATCATCTGTTGAAGCGTTCGTGAATGCGGGATAAGCTTCGTTTTTTCTTAACTTCAGTGCATCAAATGTCAGAACAAGGTCATTTACCTTGCGGATGGCATCAAGATTGTTTGCGTGACCGTATGTGCCGAAATAACCTACAAGTGCATATTTTTCCTTTTTCATGCCCTCATAGAGCTTCTCATGGCCTGTTGACCAGTCATCGTTCTGGGCTGAATAGTCGACAACAAGCGGCGGCTCGGGGATTGAAAAGCCCTCCGGCTTTTCTCTTCCGAGAAGACAACGGTCGCATATATGTTCAACTCCGGCAGGCACATTGGCGATTATTGCGCTGAATATATCACCGCGTCTGAAGGCAATGCCCAGAGCACCGCTTCCGCCCATTGAGTTTCCTACGGCGAATACTGCGTTCTTATCGATTGGGTATGAATCGATAACGTGCTCTATTGTATCGTTGCAGCGGCGCTCGACCGGCTGTAATTCAGTGCCGTGATGCGATTTGTCGCAACAGTTGAGTGCATCAACTCCGCCCCACCACCAGTCATTTTCTGCGTTGAAGCGGCAATCAAGATAGAGAGCATACATATTTTCCGGAGCATGGTAAATATCGTGGTTTCCCTCGTAAGGCGTGCATCCCAAGGTGGAGTAGAGGTCATGTCCTGCGGAATGGAATACCACATACAGAGGATATTTTTCTCCTGCAGCTTCGTTCTTTGGATGAAGAACTGCAAATGAGTCTGTCTGAGGTTTTTTATAGCCGTACTCGGCGCCGGATTCGTGATGGAACCATTCAACAAATCTTCCGTTTATATAACTGTCTTTCTGAATATTCATATTTCTCTCCTGAATCATAAATAATGCTATAATTATAGACTAATGAGATAATTTTGTCAATAAAAAACACAGAGTTTTTACACTCTGTGTTGACTTTTTTAATCATTGATAAACTGTGTATCGTCAAAGCTCTTTGTTGCCATGTCGCTGAGTGATTTCAGCTCATAGAACCTGCCCTTGAGCGCCATAAGCTCTTCATACGTGCCGCATTCTGCGATCTTACCATTTGACATAACGACTATTCTGTCGGCATTACGGATCGTTGAGAGCCTGTGAGCGACGATAAATGTCGTTCTGCCTTTTGTGACCTTTTCAATGGCCTTTTGAACGTGATACTCTGATACATTGTCGAGTGCAGATGTTGCTTCGTCGAGAATGAGAATTGAAGGATCTCTTATAAGAGCACGGGCAATGGTGATTCTCTGACGCTGACCGCCTGAAAGCTTGTCTCCCTCTTCGCCGACCTGAGTATCGATACCGTTCGGAAGCTCGGGGAGGAACTCGGAAATGTTAGCCATTTCTATTGCCGCCTGAAGCTGTTCTTCGGTGTAATGATCCAGTCCATATGTAATATTTTCACGGATCGTTCCGGGGAACAGAATACCATTCTGAGGTACTACCGAAATATGATGCCTGTAATCACGAATGTTGATCGTGTTAATATCCTCGTCATCTATCATGACTGTACCTCGTGTGGCTCTCAGGAAGCCGATTATCATATTGATGACAGTTGTCTTGCCGGAGCCGGATGAACCTACAAACGCTATGCACTCGCCTTCCTTGACGTGCAGGTCAAAGTCTGTGACAACATTCACATCGGGGTTATCCGGGTAAGCGTAATCAACGTGATTGAAGTCGATTTTACCGTCGATTTCAGGCAGATCATAGCTGCCGTCCCTCTCGATATCGTCTGACGTCATAACCTCGGATACTGACTTGACACCCTCAAAGCCGGATACAACAGACGGGAATACGTTTACGAGTGTGGAAACATTGCCGTTGATCTGTGCAAACAGAGACTGGTAAAGAACTACGTTTCCCGGTGTCATTTTGCCCTTCAATGCCATGATGGCACAGAGCACGAGACATGTACAGCTCAGGATGTTGCTTGTGATCCATATCCATGCACCGAAGTAAGCATTTATTCTGTCGGCTTCAAGACCGGCACGGGTAAGTCTGTTGATTCCGCTATCGAAGTTGTTCATTTCCTTATCTTCAAGTCCATGAGCTCTTGTTACGGGGAGCATACGGAGGATCGAAGTGAAAAGAGAAGAAACATTTTCATTCTCGATACGGAAGGCTCTTGAACGCTTTGAAATGTACTTCGTGAATCCCTTGGCAATAATGATATTGAGCGGTACAACAAGGATGAAGAAGAGCGTCATCAGAGGTGAATTGTACAGAGAGATGCCGATTGAAACGATAAGTCCTATCATCGTTGTTGTGACGGTAACAACGAGAATAGAGATCAGGCTGTTTACCGAGTCGACATCACGGATAAACTTTGATTGAAGCTTGCCGGATTCCATCTGCTTGTGATATGTGATGGAAAGCTTCTGCAGCTTGCGTACAAGAGAGCAGCGTAGTCCTGCGGCTGAATTACGCAATATCTTGTTGCTCAATGTGGCGTACCAAAGATTGGTAGGAGAGTTCTGAACGAGAAGTATCAGGATTATAAGACCGTAAATGAGAACTCTTCTGATGCCTGCCGAAGGATCTTCGTCTGGCATGGATATTATATCGATAATTTCGGCAGTCAGAACAGGGATGACCCATACAGCGATGTTTTTAACAATGTATGCTAATATTGATTCAAGGTATTGCCATTTGAATTCCTTCATAATATCATACATTATTCGTATGCTTTTCTTGTTTTCGTTTGGTTTATCACCGAAAACGTGGTCGTAATTCGGCTTTTTCAGTTCACTGTCTTTAAGCGTTTTCATAAAACAGCTCCTTTCCGGAATTGTCAAAACACAAAAAAGCCGCACGGAACGTACGGCTGATAATGTACCCTCTGAACAATGTGTTTATTCTAACATATGGTATTTTATTTGTCAATAGATAGTTGTTGAAAATAAAAAGAATTTATCGTGTTTTTGTATTTTTTGCAATCTGATGTCAAACGTGTTTTTTATACGTAGAATGGAAGCCTGAATTCAGCATAGCTTATCCACTTGCCGCGTTCAAATTCTCTTCCGCGAAGAATTATTCCGTCGCTGAAAACCTCAACGCAAAAGCCCTCTGAGCCCTTGTCCCAGCTGTCCTTGTCATTCCAGAGATAACCTACTGAAGCACAGTTGACAAAGGATGCATCGGCGCCATTTCCGTCTGTGACGGGGATGAGCGAGTCGAATTTCCAGTGCGTGTGACCTGTGAAGAGGATGACGTTCGGGTATTGAGCAAATAGACTTCGTAGCTGATCGTTCTGTATAACGTGACCGCCCCAACCTTGGTTTGCCAGTGTGCGCAGAGAGCCTGAAACAGTGTCAAGAAGCGGAGTATGCAGGAAAACAAAAGCCGGCTTGTGTTCCTCTTTTGCCTTATCCATTATTTCCTTCATCCATGCCTGCTCTTTTTCGTCAATATCAAGGCAGGTTGAAGCGGATACGGACGCCGTGTGAATAAAAGGTATTCCGTCAATATATTCACAATAGTAGGCACTCGGAGCTCCTGTGTAGTGAAGAAAATTTTCTACTGTGAGAGCGTAATCTTTAGGTGCCAATTCGTGATTGCCCAGAGTGTATTTCACGGGAATGGGCGCCGTGAGGAATTCCTTCTGTATGTTGCAGAGATTTTCCCATTGGTCGGCTCTTCCTGCATCTGCATTATCACCTACGGTGACGATCAGACGATGCTCAATAGGGTCTGATTTTGCAATAGCGGAAATATCGGCAAACATTTGTCGGTTATGATTATTCTGTGCTGTTCCGTCTTTATTTCCAGCGGCCTCTTCTTCTGATGTTACGTGAAGATCAGTGATAATCCAGAATTTCCAAAGCGGCTCGGGGCGAGGGGCAGAGGTGCTCTGAATATCAAGAACGAGCGGATTCGGACTGTGAGCTTTTCCGAGCTTTGCGAATATATACAATTTTGTGACATTGTCAGGCAAAAGTGTGCAGTCGGCAATATCTTTTTCGAATACTCCGGCGGGAAAGTGAGCGGCCTCCGTGAAGCCCTCAAGAATTCCGTTATCATTGCCGAAATAAGCGGCGTACTCAAGTGATTTTCCTGCACATTCATTTGGCGTGATTATTATTTTTCCTGCGGCAGTGCTGCTTCCTTTTCGGATGTATTCTGCTTTGACGGGTGAAACGAGTGTAGTGATTTCTTCATTATCAAAATTCATCTGATTGTCTCCCTGTGATTTTAGGTTTATAAACATTATAACATATTATAAAGAAAAAGAAGAAGTTTTTTAAGACAAAAAGAAAAACTTTTTTCACAAACGCTATTGAAAAGAAACACTGAATGTGGTATATTTATAGCGGAAACGGTATTCACAATGATAAACAACTCTGAGAGGAAATAATATGGGTATTTTTAGATTTGCAATAATGGGAGCAGGCGCTATTGCCGGCAGGTTCTGCCATGCAGTGAGCGAAATGGATAATTGCGTTGTAACGGCGGTGGCAAGCAAAAGCAAAGAGCGTGCAGATGACTTTGCAAGGAAGAATGGCGTGCCGTCGGCATATGCAAGCTATTCTGAAATGCTTGAAAAGGAAAAACCTGATTGCGTATATATTGCCACAACTCCCGACAGCCATTATTCACTTACGATGCTCTGCATGAAGGCAGGTGTTCCGGTGCTTTGCGAGAAAGCGATGTTTGCAAACAGCAGGGATGCGGAGGACGCTTTTTCATATTCTGAAAAAAACGGCATTTTCTGCATGGAAGCACTCTGGAGCAGATTCCTGCCTGCGAACAGAAAAGCGCTTGAGTGGATAAATGAGGGAAGAATAGGCAGACTTTCGTATATGGATATCAAGGTAGGCTTCCGTGCACCGCAGAACAACGAGGTAAGATATTTGAATCCTGCACTTTGCGGCGGCGCATCTACCGACATTACCTGCTATGCGTATGAGCTTGCACGATTCTATGCAGACAGTACGGCAGGAAAGCCCGTAAAGAGCAGCGTGATTGCCAAGAAGGCAGAGAGCGGAGTAGATCTCTCCGACCATGTGGTTCTTGTTTATCCCGATATGATAGCCACACTTTATACGTCGTTTGATACTGCACTTGAGGAGAACGCAACGATTTACGGAACGGAAGGAAAGATAGTGATTCCTTATCCGCATTTTGCAAGCGAAGCCTTCCTGTATAATGACGGAAAAGTGACAGAGCATTTCAGGGACGGGAACAAATTTGATTCGTTCAGATACGAGATAGAAGACGCTATGTCAAATATCAGGGCAGGAAATACCCAGAGCAAAACGGTGCCGCATGAGCTGACACTCGACTGTGCAAGGATTTTTGATGCGGTGGCAGAGGAAATAAAAAAAGAATATTGAGAAGAAAAAAGAGGTCGGATATCCGACCTCTTTGGCTTTTTGAATCAAAATTGCGGGCTATAAATATAAAAAAATAAGGCAATCGAATGATTGTCTTAAAAAGGACTGGTCGGGGTGACAGGATTTGAACCTGCGACTTCTACGTCCCGAACGTAGCGCGCTACCAAACTGCGCTACACCCCGATAGCTCTGGAGCCAATGACAAGGATTGAACTTGCGACCTGCAGTTTACGAAACTGCTGCTCTACCAACTGAGCTACATTGGCATCGCTTACCACAACAGTGAATATTATACCACACATTCTCAAAAAAGGCAATACCTTTTTTGAAATATTTTGAAAAAATAAAAAGTACTTTTGGTATAAGCTGTCATGGCTTGCCGGTACATTATTTTTTAAGATACGAATGCTCAAGATCGATATCTTCAAAGTCATGAGCGGAATGACGTTTGTCCTCCGGCGGAAGCTTTCTCCAATCATGATATACATGAGTAAGATACTCTTCGGCGTTCTCGGGGCCGTAAACCTCGGCATCCTCAAATTTGTAGAGCGTAGGCTTTCCGTAGGCTGATTTCTTGATAATATCACGCTCACAGTATGTGCTGGGGTATACCATAACGTACTCGGAGCTGTCGAAATCAGTTCTTGCGCTGATCGCATCGACTTTTCTTGCAAGCTTCTTTTCATTCACAAGGAATCCCGGGATAAGTCTCCCTATAACGATGCAGGCATTCTTGAAGAAGCTTCTGTCCTTTCGGAGTGCGCACGTTCTGACCATAAGGAAGTTATTGCGCAGAGCAAATTTTCTGAAATTTTTAACGCTTTCCTCGTATGTGTTGCCTGTTCCGTCGAGCGGGAAGATGTCAAGATATACACCTCTTGTGCAATCCTTTCTTGCGTGCTCGGTGAGAGTTGTGGTTGTATCGTAAAGCTTTGCAAAGCTGTACTTGTAGTCGGGAGCATCGGAGAGAGGAGACTCAACTATATACTTATCTCTCTGAACCTTGAGATCCTCGATAACTTTCATATAGTCTTTTCTCGGAATGGCAACGTCAACATCATCGTCCCACGGGATAAAGCCGTTGTGTCTTGCGGCACCGAGCATTGTTCCTGCAATAATGTAATATTTAATATCGTTTTCCACACAGTAATTGTGGAACCATTTAAGCATATCAAGCAGTTTTTCCTGTAATGGATTAAGCATTCTGTTTTCCTCCGATCAGAATTAGTAAAGTCTTATGCCGAGCATACCTATAAACGAGCCTGCTCCGTATGTGATGTGGAACAACGGATACATTACAAGCTTATAGAAAAATGATTTTATGCTGAAGTTCTTTGCCGAAAAGTAAATATCAAGCAATGTGTAAGCAGTCCACTCAGCCGCAAGAAGCCATCCGAACGGTGCAAAGATTGCAGAGGCGACAGGCAGGATTATAAGCGAAAGCAGAAATATGAACGGAATGTAATGCCTGAGCTTCATTGCGTGCGGATTGACACGAAGCGTGAGGAAAAGTGAATTTCCGTTTTTCAATCCCTGATTGAGCAGTCCGCTTACCGTGCTGCGGCAGAAATAGCTGAACACGATATCTGCGGCAAGAAATACCTTTCCGCCTGCAGAAATGATACGGCTGTTGAAGTCGTTATCCTCACTTCTCGGAAGCTCCGGATTGAATAAGCCTATCTTGTCGAATATTTCACGCCTAAATGCTCCGAACGGAACAGTATCAACATAGCCGCTTTTTGCACCTATTCGGAACTGTGAATTTCCGACTCCAAATGCAGAGGAGAGAATTTCGGCATTTGCCGAACCGCAGAAACCCTCGCCCTTTGTGATGGCAATGCCGCCGACGTTATCGGCATCTGTGTTTTCAAGATAGTAGATGCATTTCTCTATATAATCGTTATTATAGAGAGAATGAGCATCGACTCTTACTATGTAGTCGCCCTTTGCCTGGCTTATGCCGAGATTGAGAGCGTATGTAACGAGCTTCTTCTCGTTATTGAGAATTCTGACGGGAAGCTTGTCCATGTACGATTCAATTATTGAAACCGTGCTGTCTGTCGAGCCGCCGTCAATGAGAAGATACTCAAGGTCTTCCTTCGGATAAGTCTGCTCTGAAAGTGAGGAGAGACATCTTCCGATATATTTTTCTTCGTTATAAACAGGAATTATTACCGAAACCATTTATTATTCCTCTTTCAGGTCATCAGGCATCTCAGGCTTGATTATTCCCAGAACAGCAAATGCCGTTCTGAACATTGTTTTGATATCTCCGAAGAAGCTGAAATGCTTCAGCTCCCAGAGGTTGATTTTCATTTTCTGAGGCAGAACCACGTTTACGTATGTTTCGTCTGCATTTGATGCATCCTTCAAAAACTCCTGCTCGTTGCTGAAAAGGATACTTGTCTGCGAAGTGATTCCTGCAGGGAGAAGAAGCGTTGCGTTCATCTCGTCAGTATATGCAGAAACATATCTTTCAGCCTCGGGACGTGTACCTACGAATGTCATATTTCCGGTAAGAACGTCAATAAGCTGAGGAAGCTCGTCCAGACGGCAGCTTCTGATCAGTCTGCCTACCCGTGTGACGCGGGGATCGTGGTCTGATGTGACGTGAGCGCCTATCTTATCCGCATTGACGACCATCGTTCTGAATTTGTGGATGCGGAATGCCTTGCCATATGAAGTTATTCGCTTCTGACGGTAAAAGACAGGTCCCTTTGAATCTATTGCTATTGCGATTGTCAGAATGAGAAAGGTAGGAGAGAGCACGAGCAGCAGAACCGATGAAGCAAAAATATCAAAGGCACGCTTCAGAACGAGGCTTGCCTTTTTCTTTTCGAGTATTTGATAATAAGGTCTTACTGCATCTGTCTGCATGAATTCAGGCAGATCGTCCCATTTTCTCAATAACATTTTATTATCTCCGTAAATGATTCAACAATATAATCAGCTTCTTCATCAGTAATATGCGTATGAAGAGGAAGTGTTACTTCGCACTTGAACTGATTGTATGCGTTCGGATAATCTGCTATGTCAAAGCCGAGTGACTTGTACGCCGTGTGCATAGGAAGCGGCTTGTAATGAACGTTGCAGGCAATACCTGCTTCAGCCATTTTTGTGATTATTTCGTTTCTCTGCTCTGATTCGATTCCTGGAATTCTTGCTATATAAAGATGATATGAAGATCTGTTTCCTGCAACCTCATGAGGAAGAACGTTTATTCCGAGCGGCTTGAGAGCAGAATCGTATTTTGCAACGATTTCCTTTCTTCTTGCTAGCATATCCTCATATCTGTGAAGCTGAACTATGCCTATTGAAGCAAGAATATCTGTCATATTGCACTTGAACCATGGTCCGATGATGTCATATTCCCATGCGCCGAGCTTGGACTTTGCGAGTGCATCCTTTGACTGACCGTGCAGGGAAAGAAGCTGAAGTCTGTGATAGATATCTTCTGTATCAATGCCGTCAAAATTTCTCCATGTGAGCGCACCGCCCTCAGCTGTTGTGAGGTTCTTTACTGCGTGGAAGGAGAACGCCGTGAAGTCTGAAATGTTTCCGAGCTTTTTGCCGTGATATTCTCCGCCGAGTGCGTGAGAAGCGTCCTCAAGCACGATGATTCTGCCGATTGCCTCCTGAAGAGGATTTGCAGGTCTGAAAAGATGCTTTTTTCTTTCAACTATATCGAAAATTCTGTCATAATCGCACGGAACGCCGCCGATATCGACAGGAACAATTACCTTTGTCTTTTCTGTGATAGCTGCCTCGAGCTTGTCGTAGTCCATCTCAAGGTTATCCTTCTGGACGTCAACAAGGACAAGCTTTGCACCTACGTGGCAGGCTACCGATGCCGAAGCTGAATAGGTGTATGCGCTTGTAATAAATTCGTCACCTTCACCTATTCCGAGCAGACGAAGAGCCATTTCGGCACAGGCTGTCTGTGAATTGAGACATACGGCTCTGGGCGCGTCACAATAAGCAGCTATTTCTTTTTCAAACTGCTTTGTCTTCGGTCCTGTTGTTATCCAACCTGATCTGATTACTTCCGCTGCCGCATTTACCTCTGCTTCCGTCATATCCGGAGGTGAGAAGGGGATGTTGAATTTCTGTTTCATTATAATTACCACTATCTATATAAAGTCTGATATCTGAATTTAAAGTTGTGTATATTAAGATACAGTATAATTATATCATTTTATCTGCCGTTTGTCAATAAAAAACGGGGGAAAGTTACAAAAAAATATCAGCTTTGAGGAAATGAAAGCAAAAACAAAAAAGTATTGCAAATACTTGATTTTTGTTATATAATATTACTGCATTATGCTCGCAGAAAGGCGGGCTGAATGTTGTTTCGGCAAATAAATTGCATAAAAAGGAGCAAAAGCATGACTGAAAAAATGGTTCTTGCTTATCTTTCAAGAATAGGTCTTGACAGAAGCGTGCTTGATGAAAAAAGAGATAAAAAGCTCATTGATAAGCTTCAGTATGCACATGTCACAAGTGTTCCGTATGAGAACATAGACATCGTGAAGGAAATACCTCTCAGACTTGATACGGATGCTCTTTTTGAGAAAATAGTGGAAAGAAGAAGAGGCGGATTCTGTTTTGAACTCAATGCGCTTTATAATGATCTGCTGAAAAGCATAGGCTTTGAGACGGTCAGCTGCTTTGCAAGGTATTTGAGGGGCATTTGCGGCATCCCGATGAGAAGACACAGGGTTACGATCGCAGGTTCTTCCGATACTTCGGATAGAATTTTTACTGACGTCGGAATCGGTGAAAGAGCACCGAGATATTCTCTCCTTCTTGAAGAGGATATCATTCAGGAGCAGTTCTCGGAAACGTATCGGTTCAGGAAAGAAGATTTCTGGGGCTGGGCACTCTGGGAGAAGCATAACGGCGAATGGGGCAGATTTATGTCCTTCACGGAAGAGCCACAGGTGGAGGAAGACTATGCTGCGACGTCTTTCTACTGCGAGAAATCTCCGGAATCCGTATTCAGAGGCGAAATGAAGCTTGCAATAAAGACGGAAAACGGCAGAATGACCGTGGCAGGAGATCTCTTCAGAATATTTGACGGCGACAGCGTGCTTGAAACGAAAATCGTAAATGAAAAGGAAAGAGAAGAGATCCTTTCAAAGTATTTCGGAATAAGATTATAATTTATAAATAAAGGATAAAATATGAAGATAGTAATTACGACCGCATTCGGACTTGAGGCGGTGGTGGCAAAAGAGCTTGAAAAGCTCGGTTATGAAAAAGCACAGACGGAAAACGGAAGAATAATACTCGAAGGCACATTTGAAGATATCTACCGTCTGAATATGAATGTCTCTGCAGGAGAGAGAGTAATGATTCTCGTAAGAACATTCAAGGCAACTACCTTTGATCAGCTTTTTGACAATACGAAGGTATGTGTATGGGATAAGTATATTCCTGCTGACGGTGCTGTAACGGTCGATGCAAAGTCTGTCAATTCAGCTTTGTTCTCACTTTCAGACTGCCAGAGAATAGTCAAGAAGGCAATCGTTGAAAGACTCAAAATCGGTCATTCAGTGAAGGTAATTCCGGAGACAGGCGCTCTTTATCCTGTAACTGTTTCAATCAGGGACGATATTGCAGAGCTTCTTATTGATACGTCAGGCGACGGACTCCACAAGAGAGGCTGGAGAAGCAAGGCAGGAGATGCTCCTCTCAAGGAGACACTTGCAAATGCGATGGCGGCACTTTCATTCTGGAGACCTGAAAGACCTCTCGTTGATCCTATGTGCGGCTCCGGTACGATCCTTATCGAATCTGCATTGAGAGAGATGCGTGTTGCTCCCGGCTCAAACAGAGGCTTTGTCTGCGACAGATGGGGTCAGATAACAAGCGATATCGTTGAGAAGGTCAGAGCAGAAGCAAAGGCGAAGGAAAGACGTGAAGAGATTCTTGCCAAGCTTGATATATGCGGATATGATATAGACAGGAGAGTTCTTGATACGGCGAGAAGCAATGCGAAGCTTGCAGGACTCGGCGAAACGATACATTTCCAGCAGAGAGACTTTGAAGAATTCTCATCAAAGAAACAGTACGGATGCATCATCACGAATCCTCCTTACGGCGAAAGAATCGGTGACAAGGCGGCAATAAACAAGATTTATGCGGCATTCAGAAGAACGATGAAGGAGCTTGACACATGGTCATTCTACGTTCTTACCGCTGATGAAAACTTTGAAAACGAGGTCGGCAGAAAGGCTGATAAGAAGAGAAAGCTTTACAATGGCAGAATCAAGGTAGATTACTACCAGTTCTACGGCCCGCGTCCACCGAAGAGAGAAGAATAATAACGAAAAAGCAAACCGCTTACCAAAGCCACGAAGGCATGATAAGCGGTTTTTGATTTTGGAAAATAAACTGATCCCGAAGCATCAGGCTGATAAATCAGAAACAAACCTGAAAATTGTATCTCCGATGAGCTTGTGGCCTTCAGATGTAGGATGAAGACCGTCATCGCAGATGAGCTCCTTGTAATTCCTTGCCATAAGAAATGAATAACGTATATTGAAAAGCCTGCATCCTGTGCGGCTTGCTATATCTTCAACGATGTGGTTATAGTATTCCTGATAGCGATAAAGAGTTGATGTGTCTCCGAGAAATGTCATGAGGTTTTCACGGCTGTTGCATCTTGAAATCCAGTCCATGTATTTTTCATGATCGATGGGAGTGAGGTTAGAAATTACTATATTTGCACCTGTGCCGCGGACTGTATCGATTATTTTTTTATAAGCATCGGCAAAATCATTTTTCAGAGTGTGAGGCTCGTGCTTTTCGAGCGGCTCCTTTGCGACCTCGTTCCAGTTGAAGTCAATGTCATTGCCTCCGAATTCAAGCAGAACGAGAGTTTCGGGAGTGATCTCTCCGAGTCTTCTTTCTACTATTTGACTGATTTTGTCTGATGTGGCACCCATTTTGCTGTAATTCTCAGTAGTGATACCGAGTGAAAGAAGCTTTTCGGAATAGTTGTCATTGCAGATGATATAGCGATGTCTGAGAGAATCGTATGTTACCCCCTTGAAAATTGAATCTCCGAAAATCATCAGTTTGTTCATAATAGTACCTCCGTGCCAACTTGATTGTGAGAAAATTATATCTCATTTTCAGAGAAAAGTCACCCTAATACAACGCAAAACCATTATAACGAGCGAAGAATTGCATCTCCACCGGCAGTGGAGAAAGATTCTACTGCAAAGAGAGTCTTGATTTTTCCGAGAAAATGGTGTATAATATAAGCTAAAAGCAGAAGGCTTAAAATTTGACAGAAGATTTTATACCGGAGGTTTGTGAAATGAATGATATAAAACAAATAATAGGAAAAAATCTCATTGAGCTGAGAAAACAGAACTCAATGACTCAGGCAGAGCTTGCCGAAAAGATAAATTACTCGGATAAGGCTGTTTCCAAGTGGGAAAACGGCGATGCGGTTCCGGATATAGGAGTAATAAAAAGCCTTGCGGAGCTTCTCGGAGTAAGTGTGGATTACCTCCTTGAGGAGACACACGAGCAGAAAAAGGAAGTCAAGGCTGAATCAAAGACAGTAAGAAACAACAAGAAAATAATAACCATGTTGTCTGTTACTACGGTGTGGTTCATTGCGACGTTTACATTTATGCTGATGCAGATCATTGCACCGCAGGAGACAAAAGTGTGGCTTGCGTTCGTTTATGCGGTCCCGGTTTCGCTTATCGTGCTTCTTGTATTCAATTCAATCTGGGGAAACAGAAACTCGACTTTCATAATAATTACAGCACTTGTATGGTCGGTTCTCGCATCGGTATATTGTACGTTCCTTTCTTATAATCTCTGGATAGTGTTCATAGTGGGAATTCCGATGCAGGTAATAATAGTTCTTTGGTCAGGAATAAGAAAAACAAAAGCAAAAGAAAAAAATGATTTGCCGCAATAACGGCAGAAGGAGAAAATATATGCAGCTTTACGGAAGACAGGAAAAGACGGATTGGATGTCAGAAGGAAAATACGGTGTTTTCTTTCATTATCTCTATACTCCGGAAGAAATGAAAAACTTTGATGCAAAGAAGCTTGCTTCTGATATAAACGATATGGGTGCGGCATGGGCTGTCATTACACTCGGACAGAACAGCGGCTATTACTGTGCACCGAACGATACATACGAAAGACTTACGGAAAATGAGAAAGGCTCAAAGTGCTCACCGCTTGATTTGCCTATGCAGCTTTATAATGAGCTTCTCCCTTACGGAATAAAGCTTATGCTTTATCTTCCGAGCCACGCTCCGTCAAGAGACAACGAGTCCTCAATCAAGCTCGGAGTTGATCAGAAGCATGACGGGGATTGGGTCATGAACGATACGGTTGTCAAAAACTGGTGCGAGATCATCAGGGACTGGTCATGCCATTACGGCAGCAAGGTTTCGGGATGGTGGTTTGACGGATTCTATCCGTGGATAAGCCTTGACGAGCATTACGGAAAATATTATAAGGAAGCCCTCCTTGCAGGAAATCCCGATACGATAGTGGCGCTCAATCAGGGTGTTGAAGAGAAAATTTTCCCTGCAAATATCTATTGCGACTACACGGCAGGAGAAAAGGAAGAGCTTGAGGTGCTTCCTGAATCGAGATTCGTTGACGGAAGCCAGTGGCACGTTCTTTCATATCTCGGAGATACATGGACGTATGCGAACGCAAGATATGATGCGGATTACATTGCCGATTACATTGAAAAGGTAAGCGCAAAGGGCGGCGCAGTTACGATCGATCTCCATATTGAAAATGACGGAGGTCTTTCGGAAGTTCAGCTTGAGACAATGAAGCAGGTAAAGGCAAAAATAAGAAAAAAATAAATAAACAATAAATCAAAAAAGAAAAATCGATCAAAATAACCTCTCCGGAGGTATTTATGAGGAGAAAAACTTGGAAAACATAATTGAAGTGAAAAATGTGACCTTCAGGTATGAAGAAGAAAAGCCGGAAGCGGGAAATGCTCTTTCAGATGTATCGCTTGAGATAAAAAAGGGTGATTTCGTTTCGATACTCGGGCATAACGGCTCGGGAAAGTCGACGCTTGCAAAGCATTTCAATGCGCTTTTCATACCGAATGAGGGTACGGTGCTTGTTGACGGGATCGATACACATTCCGAAGAACAGGTATGGCAGATAAGAAAAACTGCCGGGATGGTGTTTCAAAATCCGGATAATCAGATGGTAGCGACAGTCGTGGAAGAGGACGTTGCATTCGGTCTTGAAAATACGGGCGTTGAAACGGAAGAGATAAAAAAGAGAGTTTATGAGGCACTTGATACAGTAGGCATGACCAAATTTGCAAAGTCATCGCCGTTCCACCTTTCGGGCGGACAGAAACAGAGAGTATCTATCGCCGGCGTTGTTGCGATGAAGCCGCAGGTCATAATATTTGATGAAGTAACGGCAATGCTTGACCCGAGGGGAAGAGCTGAAATCGTAAAGACGGCACATAAGCTCAATAAAGAATACGGAATAACGATCATCATGATAACGCATTACATGGAAGAAGCCGTTGATGCTGACAAGATATTCGTTATGAATGACGGAAAATGTGTTGCAGAGGGAACACCGAAGGAAATTTTTTCGAGAGTTGAATTCCTCAAGAGTCTTGGACTTACTGTTCCGATTGCTGCAGAGATAGCATACAGGCTGAATATAGCAGGCATTGATATCCCTCAGAATATTTTAAGCATCAGTGAACTTGCGGAGGCATTATGTCAGTTAAAGCAGAAAATTTGACTTATTACTACATGAAGGGCACTCCGTTTGAGTCACTTGCAATAGAAAATATAAGCTTTGAGATAGAGCAGGGAGAGTTCGTGGGAATAATCGGACATACCGGCTCGGGAAAATCAACGCTTATCCAGCAACTCGACGGCCTCCTTGTGCCGACATCGGGAAAGGTGACGGTTGACGGCTTTGGGGTCAATTCAAACAAGAAGGACCTCAAGGAAATAAGACGAAGAGTAGGAATCGTATTTCAGTATCCTGAATATCAGCTATTTGAGGAAACTGTTGAGAAGGATGTCGCATACGGCCCTAAAAATCTCGGATTTGATGATGAAACGGTTAACCGGAGAGTTCGTGAAGCAATAACGGATATGGGACTTGATTTTGATGAAATAAAGGATCAGTCACCGTTTGAGCTTTCCGGCGGACAGAAGAGACGAGTTGCAATAGCAGGCGTGCTTGCAATGAATCCGGAAATCATTATTTTTGATGAACCTACGGCAGGGCTTGATCCGGAGGGCAGAGAGCTTCTTTTTGAAAGAATAAAAGAAATAAGAAAAAAGGGCAAGACAGTTATTCTTGTTTCTCACAGCATGGATGACATTGCAAAGCTTGCGGACAGAATACTTGTGCTTTCGGAAGGCCGACTTGTTTTTGACGGAACGCCGGGTGAGGTCTTTTCAAGAACGACAAAGATAAAGGATCTTGATGTTCCTCAGCTGACGACGCTCAGCAGAATGCTCAACGATTCGGGGCTTTTTTCTGTTTCGGAGGATATATTCAACATCGAGGATATGACAAAGGCTATTCTTGATGCTCTCGGGAGGTGCGATAATGTTCAATGATGTAACGTTCGGACAGTATTATCCCTCAGACAGTACGGTGCACAGGCTTGATCCGAGAATAAAACTCTTGATCACGCTTGCGTATATTGTGGTGCTTTTCCTCATTAAATCGGTTATAGGATATGCAATCGCATTCCTCTTTGTGGTGGCGGCAGTGATGCTTTCAAGGGTGCCGATAAAGCTTCTTCTGAAAAATCTGAAGCCTTTAAGATTTATTCTTATCCTAATGTTCCTGATAAACGTGCTTTTTACTCCTCTTGGAGATAGGGTGCTTTTGGAATTCTGGGTAATAAAGATAACGGATACGGGAATAATCAAGGCAGTGGAGATGCTCGTAAGAATTGTGCTTCTCATTCTTTTTACGGGACTTCTGACATTTACGACCTCGCCGCTTTCACTCACGGTGGCAATAGAGCTTCTTCTGACACCGCTCAAAAAGATAGGCTTTCCTGCGCATGAGCTTGCAATGATGATGACCATCGCATTAAGATTCATCCCGACGCTCATGGAGGAAACGGATAAGATAATGAAGGCACAGATGGCAAGAGGCGCAAGCTTTGACACGGGAAACATTTTCCAGAAGGCAAAGAGCATGATACCTCTTCTGATTCCGCTTTTTGTAAGTGCATTCAGGAGAGCGGACGATCTTGCGCTTGCCATGACTGCAAGATGCTACAATGGTGACAACGGCAGAACGAGAATGAACCCGCTGAAAACTGCTCCTATGGATTGGATCGCGTTTACGGTGTCGATGGTTGTGATCGCCGCAATGGTGGTATTCAATTATCTGAAATTATTTTAAGATAAAATGAGAAATATCAGACTTTGGATAGAATATGACGGAACTGATTTCTGCGGCTGGCAGGTTCAGCCGAACGGTGTATCGGTTCAGCAGACGATAAACGAGGCTCTTTCCCGAATGGAAGGCAGAGAAGCGTCAGTCACGGGAGCTGGAAGAACCGATTCCGGTGTTCATGCAAGATGCCAGGCAGGAAACTTTTTCACCGAAAGCAGAATACCTGCGGAAAAATACAGAGATGCGCTGAATGCACTGCTTCCGGACAGCATAAGAATATTGAAGAGCGAAGAAGTATCGCCTGATTTTAACGCGCGCTTTTCGGCAAAGAAAAAGACATACAAATATTATGTCAGAAACTCTGACGTAAAGAGTGCACTGAATTGCCGATACGAATATCACGTTCAGGGGAAAATCGACATTGAAAAGATGCAGGAGGCTTGCTCATGCCTTGTGGGTGAACATGATTTTGCTGCATTTATGGCGGCAGGAAGCACAATAAAGGATACGGTGAGAACGATATTTGAAGCGTCGGCAAAGGCTGAAGGAAGTGTGATAGAGTTCACTTTCACGGGAAACGGTTTTCTTTACAAGATGGTGCGCCTTATGGTAGGAACGCTTCTTGATATCGGAAGGGGAAAGCATCCGCCGGAATATATCAGGAAATTGCTTGACGGCAAAGGAAAAGAGAGAGCAACTTTGTGCGCTCCTCCTCAGGGACTCTTTGTGGACAACATTGAATACGGAGAATAAGATGATAAAAGCACTTCTTATCGATATAGACGACACACTGCTTGATTTTGCAAAATGCGCCGAAAATGCAATGAAGCTTGCATTTGAAGAAGAAGGCTTGCCTTTTTCCGATGATGTGCAGGAGAAATTTCATTTTGTGAATAACCGCCTGTGGAGGGAAATAGAAAACGGAACACTTACAAGAGAAGGACTCTCACTCATAAGATGGAACAAAATCTTTTCTCTTCTCGGGATAGAGCATGACGGAGTGCAAACTGAGAATGCGTTCAAAAAATATCTTGCTGAAAGCGCCGAAAAGATTGATGGTGCAAGCGAAATGCTTGAATATCTGAAGGGAAAATATCTTCTTGCGGCGGCATCAAACGGACCCTGGAGAGAACAGGTATCCAGGATGAAAAAAGCTGAAATATTTGATTATTTTGACTATATTTTCATATCTGAAAAAGTTGGATACTCAAAGCCGGATATCCGCTTTTTTGATGAATGCAAAAAAGCATTTGATTTGCCTGGAAATGAGATAATGATGATAGGAGATTCGGTCAATGCGGATATTGACGGCGCAAGAAAAGCAGGAATAATAACATGCTTTTTTGATTTCCACGCATCAGGAACAGAATGTCAGGCAAATATGAGAATACAAAAGCTTTCTGATCTGAAAGAGATATTATGAAAAATCCCTGCGCACTTTAATCTGTGTGCAGGGATAGTTTTATTTTATCATTTGAGGTTGAGAATTCGTTTTGCGTTGCCGGAGAGGATGAGCTCTTTTTGTTTGTCGGAAAGAAGAAATTCATCCCTGACACCGCCGATGAACATTGCAGGATTACATATAGGATAATCGGAGCCGAGAATGAAACGCTCTGCTCCGAAAAGCTCGATTCCGTGCCTCAGCATACCGTGACGGAAAAGTCCGGTTCCGGAAACATCAAGGTAGTAATTATCGCTCATTTTCATTCTGTTCATATGATGCTCAAATGAATCCATTTCGCCGGGATGAGCGGCAACAAATGTTACTCCCGGATGCTCCTTTACCATTTTATCCATATTGTCCTCACCCATTGAATGAAAGGACACTACCATTGAGTAATACTCTGCAAGCTCGAGAATTTCAGAAAGCCCTGCGCATGAGTAATCTCCCCAGCCCTGAAGGTAGGGAACAAGCTCACCTATAAGGTTTACTCCGAGACTGTGCATACGCTCAATTTCTTCGCAGGATTCCTTTACGAATGAGGGGTGAACATGAAATCCGGGAATATAAAAGTTACCGTATTTTTCACGGAGGAAAAGAGCTTCATTGTTAAGCTCTTTCACATCGTCAAATGTTTTGATTTTCGGGGTGATATAGATGACAGAACCGCAGATTCTTGAAATGCCTATTGACATCAGCTCACTTTTTGTCTTATCGGCATCCATTTCAAAGTAGTCCCGGTGAATACAGATGTTGGTTTCCTTTCTTGCGAAAGGATGTGTGTGAAAGTCTATGATTTCAAAATCAGAATTGTGATTCATAAATATTCTCCTTAATGTGATATGTTTATTTTATCATAAAACAACAAAGCTTGCAACAGAAAAAATAAAAATAAATGTGACCAAGTCACTTTATTTATAACGCAGATTGTGCTATAATCAAAGCAAAGGATGACTTATACGAAATAGTCTTTAATATAAAAGGAAAGGAAATCAGTTATGAAAAAAATAACGAAAGATATTGTTTACGTAGGTGTAAACGATCACAAGATAGATCTGTTTGAAGGTCAGTATTCGGTTCCAAACGGCATGGCATATAATTCATACGTTATTCTGGATGAATACGTTGCTGTAATGGATACGGTAGATAAGAACTTTACTCATGAGTGGCTTGATAACGTAGCAGCCGCGTGCGGAGACAGAAAACCTGATTATCTGATTATACAGCATATGGAACCCGATCATTCCGCTAATATCACTCAGTTTATGAACAACTATCCTGAAGCAAAGATAGTAGCATCTTCAAAGGCTTTCGTGATGATGAAGAATTTCTTCGGAACGGATTATGCAGACAGAAGACTTGTTGCCGGAGAAGGTGATAGACTTCCTTTGGGAGAGCATAATTTAACATTTGTTACGGCACCGATGGTGCATTGGCCGGAGGTAATCGTAACCTACGACGACAAGGAACAGATCCTTTTTTCAGCCGATGGCTTCGGCAAATTCGGCGCACTCGACATCGATGAGCCGTGGGATGATGAAGCAAGACGCTATTACATCGGCATCGTAGGAAAATACGGCGCACAGGTGCAGGCTCTGCTCAAAAAAGCGTCGGTACTCGACATCAAGACGATCTGCCCGCTGCATGGTCCTGTTCTTACGGAAAATCTCGGACATTATATAAAGCTTTATGATACATGGTCATCATATACTTCCGAAAATGAGGGTATTGTGATAGCATATACTTCGATTTACGGAAATACCAGAAAGGCAGTTGAGCTTCTCGCGGAAAAGCTTAAGGCACAGGGTACACCTGAAGTCGTTGTGCATGACCTTGCAAGAACAGATATGGCAAAGGCAGTTGCGGATGCATTCCGTTTCAGTAAGCTTGTTCTTGCCACAACGACCTATAATGCCGATATTTATCCTTTTATGAAGGAATTCATTAACCATCTGACGGAGAGAAACTTCAGAAACAGAACTGTTGCGTTTGTTGAGAACGGTTCCTGGGCACCTCTTGCGGCAAAGACGATGAAGGCTATGCTTGAAGGATGCGAGAATATTACGTTTGCAGATACAACGGTAAAAATCCTTTCAGCACTTAACGATGACAGCAAAAAGCAGGTTGATGATCTTGCCGTAGAGCTGACAAAGGAATATGTGGCGCAGAACGGAGAAAAGGCTGATAAGAATGATCTTTCCGCTCTTTTCAAAATAGGCTACGGTCTTTATGTGGTTACGTCAAATGATGGGAAAAAGGATAACGGACTTATTGTAAATACGGTTTCACAGCTGACAAATTCACCGAACAGGGTTGCAGTCTGCATCAACAAGCAGAACTATTCATATCACGTTATCAGACAGACCGGAATTATGAATGTAAACTGTCTTTCTGTTGAGGCTCCGTTTGCGGTATTTGAGTCTTTCGGATTCAGGAGCGGAAGAAATACGGATAAATTTGAAGGTCAGAATGCTCTCAGATCGGATAACGGACTTGTGTTCCTGCCGAAGTATATCAATGCATTTATGTCGCTCAAGGTGGAGCAGTATGTTGATCTTGATACGCACGGAATGTTTATCTGCTCGGTGACGGAGGCAAGAGTCATTTCGGATAAGGAGACAATGACATATACGTATTATCAGAATAATGTGAAACCAAAGCCGGAAACAGAAGGCAAGAAGGGCTATGTCTGCAAGGTATGCGGTTACGTTTATGAAGGCGACGAGCTTCCGGAGGATTATATTTGCCCTCTCTGCAAGCACGGTGCAGTTGATTTTGAACCGATAAAGTAAAACCAAACAAAAATAACTGACTTGATTAAATAAAAAAGGAGATATTGATATGGAAATGAAATTTTATAGATGTGCACATTGCGGAAAGATAATTGCAGTTGTGAAGGAAACGGGAGTACCGGTATTTTGTTGTGGGGAAGAAATGAAGGAGCTTGTTGCAGGAACAACGGATGCAGCAAGAGAAAAGCATGTTCCCGTATACAGAGTTGAGGGTAATACTGTATACGTTTCAGTCGGAGCTGTGGAGCATCCTATGACAGATGCACATTACATCGAATGGGTATCAATTGAGACAACTTCAGGTAACCAGAGAAAGGCACTAGCACCCGGAATGAAGCCAGAGGTAAGTTTCTTGATTTCTAAGGACGATGAGGTGAAGACAGTGTATGCTTACTGCAACCTCCATTCACTCTGGAAGGCATAATTCTGCAGACGGATAAATATGAATGATTATCTTAAAAAACTGTCATTCTGGAATGAACTAAATGACGATGAAAAGATATTTGCTGAAAACAGCACTGTAACAAGACGGTATGCAGGCAATACATTGCTTCATTCCAACTGTGATAACGGCTTCAGCTGTATCGGACTTATATACATAGTAAGCGGCGGCATAAGAGCGTTCATGCTTTCTAAGGAAGGAAGAGAGATCACTCTTTTCAAGCTTTCGGCAGGAGATACCTGCATATTGGCGGCATCGTGCATTCTGTCGCAGATTAGCCTTGACACGCAGATAAGAACAACGGGAGAATCCGAATTGGTGATATTGCCTGCTCACGCCTTCTTGCGACTATCAAAGCAGAATATAAATGTGAAATGCTATATGTACGAGCTTTCCACGAAGAGATATTCTGAGGCTATGCTGACACTGCAGAATGTACTTTTTACCGGCGTGGATAAGAGGCTTGCATCGTTTCTTCTATCTGAATATGAGAAGACAGGAAATGAAGAAATCAGAAAAAAACAGGAGCAGATAGCAGAGGAAATAAATTCTGCAAGGGAAGTTATTTCAAGAATGCTGAGACAATTCTGCCGGAATGGCATTGTGGAGTATAAAAAAGGCGCAATATTGCTGAAGGATATTTCTGCCCTGAAGGAATTATCAGAAAAATAAAAAAACCGAAAAGCAGAGGATGAACCTCTGCTTTTTGCTGTGCTGAATTTGCTATTGACAAAGACACGGATAAGTGATAATATTATACAGATATTTACAGACGATGAAAATGAGCTTTACGCTGAAAGGAGAATACGGATATGAGCAGGTATGCGGTTATTGACCTTGAGATGTGCAGAATATCTGCAAAGGACAGAAAGTATGATTTCGGATATCCGACTGAACTGATACAGATAGGAGCGGTGCTTCTTGATGAGAATTATGAAATGAGTGATACGTTTATGACACTTGTGCATCCGGAGTACGGCATGATAGATCAGAGAATAGAAAGACTGACAGGCATAAGCAACAAGGATGTGGCTGATGCACCCGATACGAAAACGGCACTCACAAACTTTTTTGAATGGCTTCCGGAGGATGCGAAGATAGTTTCGTGGAGCGAAAGTGATAAGAATCAGATTGCGGCAGAGATTGCGGGTAAATCAATTTCAATTTCCGGCGTGGAAAAATACATGGAGGAATGGATTGACTGCCAGGTGACATTCTCTGAAAAAATGGATAATTCAAAGCAGTATAATCTTACTGATGCGCTCAATATATGCTCCATTGACAGCGTTGACGGAGAACATGATGCCCTTGTCGACGCCAAGAATACAGCGCTTCTTTTTGCCAAAATGAATAAGGAGGAAAACCTGCGGCTCAGTGATTATTATTCCGAAAAAAGCGATACGCTTGTGAATAATCCTATGGCACAGCTCCTTAAGAATTTCAAATTCTGATTTATCAAGCAGAATACCAGCATTTTATACACCCGGGTACAAATTGTGCCCGGGTATTTTTTGCAAAAATATCCTGTTGACAAAATCGTAGAATGTGATATAATATTATCAAACGGAAACAAACGTTTCCGTTTGCGCCGACGGAGGTATTTTTCATGCAGCATAAGAAAACGGAGATTTTTACTTTAATAGAGCAGTTCATAGATGATTATGCAGACGCAAATGGCTCATCACCTACCGTCCGTGAGATTGCAGAGGAAGTGGGTATAGGCGCGCCTGCTGTGTGCAAATATCTTTCGACAATGAAAGAGCAGGGCACAATAGTGTACGACGGACACAGACGTCCTCTCACAAAAAGAATGCAGAATGATCTGAATAATACGGTGCGTTCACCTTTGATAAAGGGCGGAGCACCCATAGTCGGAAGCATTGTGTGCGGAACTCCGGAGGCGGCAGAGGAATATGTTGAGGACACAGTGAAGCTTCCGGGCACATTGTTCGGCGGCGGCCCGCTCTATATACTTCGTGCAAGCGGAGAATCCATGATCAAAGCCGGAATAGACGACGGAGACCTCGTGGTCATAAGTATGCAGAAGACGGCAAGACCGGGTCAGATAGTGGTTGCATTGATAGACGGTATGACAACGCTCAAGAGGTTTTATCCGGAGCCGGATAAGCAACGCATCAGACTTCAGCCGGAGAATGACAGCATGGAACCTATGTATTTTGATTCGATCGAGATACAGGGCGTGGCGGTCAAAATAATCAAGGATGTGAAATGATGTATGGAAGAGAAGAAACGGACTTATTTCTGTATAGATATGAAGACGTTTTATGCTTCTGTTGAGTGCGCTGAGCGTGGACTCGATCCTTTTGAAACCAATCTTGTGGTGGCGGACGAAACAAGAGGAAAAGATGCACTTTGCCTTGCCATAACCCCGAAGCTGAAGGCACAGGGAATAAGAAACAGATGCAGAATGTCTGAAATACCTGCAAACATAAAATATGAAACAGCACTGCCGAGAATGCAGCTCTATATTGACTATGCGGCGGATATATATTCGATTTATCTGGATTATTTTGCTCCGGAGGACATATATGTCTATTCCATTGATGAATCGTTTATAGATGCGACGGACTATCTGTCCATGTATAAGACGGATGGAATATCGCTTGCAAAGAAAATGATGGTTGAGATAGCAACCAGACTTCACATTCCGTCAACTGCAGGGGTGGGAACAAATCTCTATCTCGCAAAGATTGCACTCGATATAACAGCAAAGCATACAAAAGACCATATAGGCTATCTTGATGAGAAGAGATACCGTGACACATTGTGGTATCACAAGCCGATAACGGATTTCTGGATGGTGGCAGGAGGCACGGCAAGCAGACTTGCAAGGTACGGCATATTTGATATGCATGGGATAGCAACGGCTCCCGAGGAACTTATGTATAAAACGTTCGGTGTGAATGCCGAGCTTCTGATAGATCATGCGTGGGGAAGAGAAACCTGCAGAATGGAGGACATAAGAAATTATAAGACACGGAGCAAGTCTGTTTCATTTTCACAGATATTGCCGAAGGACTATAATTTTCACGATGCAAGAACAGTGCTTTCGGAGATGGTTTACAACGGAGCGCTTGAGCTTGCAAGAAGAAAGCTTGTGGCAGGAAAAATAAGCTTTTTTGTAGGCTACACAAGGAGCATTATACCTGAAACAACAGGTTCGGTGAAGCTTTCGCATCAGACAAATCTCGGCTCGGGCTTTGTGACACCGGTGCTTGAAGAGTATGACAAAAAGACAGACAGAAACGTAATGATACGTCGCCTTGGCATTGCATTTGAAAATATTTGCAGCGAGGAAAGCGCACAGTACGATCTTTTTACGGATACGGAAGAGGAAGAGAAGCAGAAGAAGTTACAGCATACTGTACTCGGGTTGAAGGACAGGTTCGGGAAGAACATACTCCTGAGAGGAATAAACTATATGCCTGAAAGTACTCAGAGAGAAAGAAACGAAATGATAGGAGGGCACAGAGCTGGATTCAATGATGACTCGACAAGAAAGAGCTAAACAATTTATGCCGTTTGATGCAATGAAGGGCTTGCAGGAAGCACTCAAGGACAGACGGGAACGCCACGGCAGAGTTGAGAAGCGGGAAATATCGGATGAGGATAAAGAGAAAATAGGAGAAGTGATAGTCCGACTGAAAAAGGACAGCCGTATAAGAATTACTTACTACAGCTGTTTTCACGAGGTAACGAAGGACGGCTTGGTAGCCTGCGTCAATACCGTCCATAAGTACATCCTTATGGATGACGAAAAGATATTTTTCGATGATATATATTCAATAAGAATAACGGATAAATAAAAAACGCATTACCGTAATATGCTTACGGCAATGCGAACAAAACGTAAAATATCAAGCTCGGCTTTTTACCAGATGCTTTTTCATAAAGGTTGATAACGGAAGTACAAGCATACCTGCAAAGAGATTACTTATTCCGTGTATCGCATCAAAAGGCAGACCTGAAAGTACCCATGCTACCGTCTGCCTGAAGTCAAGTCCGAAGAGAAGTGCCTGGGCAGGCGCATATAATGTGCCGAAGAGAAGCCCGTGCAGACAGCATATAATCGGATAGACTATGCATGCGCAGGTAGGCGAAATATTTTCGGGCAGGAGCATGGTGACACCCCAGAGTACCGTCCATATGTAGAGATACGGTATCCACCAGGATGCAAATCCTGCGAAAAAACCGTTGATCAGAACGTATATGTATATTGGGTAAAGTGCTCTTTTCCTGTAAACGACAGTAAATGTCATTGTGAACATTCCGAGCAGATGAATGTTTGGAAGCATTTCCATTATGAATTTTGAGCAATACATGAGAGCTCCGAGCATTGCGAAAATGACGGTCTCGCGTACGGAAAGCTTTGCTTTTTTATTGTTGTTATTTTGTATAGACAAGTTCGTAATGTTCTCCATCGGCAATGGTGGCACCATCAACGCCGACCATCATCATTTCACCGTCCTTGAAAAATGCCCAGTAGCTGCAGTCAATGTCATAGTCAGCAACGATTCCGTTGACCTTTTTGACATAGAGACCGTACTGCGTTTCATCACCTGCGATGAGGTCAAATTCACAGAGCGCATCTCCGAGAACGGTTTTGTCCGTTTTCAAAGTGAATGTGACAGAATCGTCACCTGCCTTGACTTCTACCTGAACAGAAGTCTTTCCGTTTCCGAATGTTGTGTCCTTGGTGTAAACTGCGTTTTCCCAGAGACCTTCTTTGCTTACGTTGTTTTTGCATGCCGTGAAGCTGAAAAGAACAGCTATTGCGAGAATGACAAAAACAAGTGTTTTCAATGATTTTTTCATTGTTTTCAATATCCTTTCGATTGTATAGTTACAAAAGGATAAAATAAAAGCGCTCTCCAGGGAATAAATGCAAACGAAAACAAGGGTATCCTGCTCAAATACCCTCAAAACTCCGCATCTCTTCCGCTTTGCCCAAGAGACTTTTACGGGACACGATGCCGATAAGCATTCCGACTTGACCCAAAGGGAGTTACGGTAATGGCTGTTGCAGCGGATTTGCACCGCTATTTCCTTATCCCCGAGCAATACCGTCATGCAGTATGCCCGGTTTCCCGAATGAACGGGACGGCACGTGCTTATTCTTTTGTGAAAATATTATAAGGCTTTTTGAATGAAAAGTCAATATTTTTTTGATAAAAAGAAAACGGGGGTACTACCTCCGTTTTGAAAATTGCGCTGTTACATTGTCATCTGTCTTGCAAGAAGTGCGGCGGTGGTTCTGACGGCGGCGGCAGTGGCTTCGCTGAATTCCTTTCCGTCACCTTTGATGAAGGCAATTACCGCACCTATTGCATCGCCCTCGGGGAGAATCGGCGCAATGCATTGTGAACGGTATTCATCCGCATTCGTTTCTTTTTCGGTGATGGCGATGGGCAGGGAAGCGGAGCCTTTGTTCATGAGCTTTACTTTTTTATCCCATATGATTTTGGCAACTCCCGTGGTGATGCCGACTTCAAGGTATTCCTTTCTTGAGGCGTGCTGAACGGATATTATCGTATCGTTGTCGCAGATGACAACTGTGCAGCCAAGCACATCGGAAAGCCCCTCTGCGTACTCATCCGCAATATCCGAGAGTTCACGCACGGGAGAATACTTTTTCAGTGCGATCGTGTTGTCTATATCGGTGAAAATTTCTATGGGACTGCCTTCCTTTATTTTCATTGTTCTTCTTATTTCCTTAGGAATGACTATTCTTCCGAGATCGTCTATCCGTCTGACTATTCCTGTTGCTTTCATTTTTTATTTCCTCTCTGAGCTGTCAGAATTATTCAAATTTAATTTGTTGTATGGCTATTGTTTGCAAGCGACGGAAAAATTATACACAATATGATAAAAATTTGATTTTTGATAAAATTTTTGCCTGAAAACATTTGAAATAGCACACAGTATATGATATAATATATAATAAACTATTTTTTATTGATCATGAGAGAAGAAATATGAGAATAAATTCCGGAAAATGGAAGGGCAGAGAAATAAAAACGGTTCCGGGGCTTGACACAAGGCCGACACCGGATATAGTAAAGCAAGCCATATTCAATATCATAGGCGGCAGTGTGAAGGACGCTGAATTCTGCGATATATTTGCAGGCACGGGAAGCGTTGCTTTTGAGGCACTGTCAAGAGGAGCAAAGCACGCAACACTTATTGAGAATGCACGTCCTGCCATTGAAGTTATAAACAGGAATGCGGAGACATTCGGTTGCAAAAACGATATGACACTGATGACACGGGATGCAGGTCTTTCGCTGAAAATGCTTGCTTCGAAGAGGTTTGATTATATTTTTTTTGATCCGCCGTACAACAAAGGCTTTGAAAAAGGCGTGCTTGAAGCGATAAAGACATCGGATTTGCTGAAGGATGACGGAACGGTAATAATTCAGTATGATATGGCGAAAAACAGAACCATTGAGCTTCATGATGCTTTTGAAACCGTTGACGAGAGAAGATACGGAAGAAACGGAATAATATTTCTTAAACTGAAAAAAGGAGAGAATATAGAATGAGAATTGCAGTATATCCGGGAAGCTTTGATCCCATTACGAAGGGACACCTCGATATTATCAAGAGAGCTTCCAAAATGTTCGATAAGGTAATAGTAGCGGTGGTGCTCAATCCGAGCAAAAAGCCGACCTTCTCTTTTGACGAGAGAAAAAGCTATATTGAGAAGTGCGTAAAATCTGTTCCGGGGCTTGATAATATCGAAGTCGATGCATTTAACGGACTCCTTGTTGATTATCTGCACGCACACGATTCAAGGATAATAGTCAAGGGACTCCGATTTGTTTCCGACTTTGAGTATGAATTCCAGCAGGCTCTGACAAACAGAAAGCTTGATGAAGAAATAGAAACCGTATTCATGGTCACCTGCTATAAGTATTCATATCTCAGCTCATCTATTGTGAAGGAGATATGTTCACTCGGCGGTGACGTTTCGGATATGCTTCCGGATGCAATATACGAAGAAGCTTCGGATGAAATCAAGAAAAGAATAAAGCATTGAGAGGAAAAACAAAATGAACGTAATAGATCTTTTGAGTGCAATGGAGGATATAGTCCTTGAAGGAAAGCTTCCTCTGACAAAATCAAAAAGCATTATTGATATAGACGAATGTCTCGGAATGATCGACGAAATAAGAAACCTTCTTCCGCAGGAGCTTCAGGCAGCAAACCACGTCAGAGCCGAAAAGAACCATCTTATAATCGAGGCACAGCAGGAGGCCGAGCTTTTGATGGAGGACGTGACGAAGGAAGCCGATCGTCTTGTAAGCGAGAACGACATTACAAAGAATGCCGAGAGAAGAGGCAAGGCAATTATAAGACAGTCGGAAGCAGAGGCAGAGGCAGTAAAGCGCAATACATACGAGTATCTCTCCAACAAAATGGAGGAAATCACGGACACACTGATGGGCGTTACATCGGAGCTTGCTGCAAGCAAGAAACAGCTTGACGATTATCTTAATAAAAAATAAAATTCAGGACAAAGTAAATAACATTATTGAAAAGCACGGTACATAAAATTTACCGTGTTTTTTGTTTTGGAGGGAATAATTGAAAAGAAAGGCGTTGATTCAGATACCGGCCGTTCTGACGGTTGCTTTGCTTCTGATATTTCCCGATATTTCAGCGTCGGGTGCCGAGTATGGGCTGAAGCTGTGGACTCAAAGGCTGATACCTTCTCTTTTTCCGTTTATGTGCGCCTCGGCAATGCTGACTTATTCCGGCGTGATGGATAAGATAACCTCTGCTGTGGGAAAAATTGCCGGAAAGGCTGGTCTTCATCCTGCTTTTGCAGGAGCATTTGTTGCCGGCGTGATATCGGGCTTTCCTTCGGGTGCGGCGGCAGTGAAGGATGCGGTAAAAAGAGACGGCAGGCTGAAGGATGATGCAAAATCTGCACTGTGGTACTGCACGTTTGCTTCGCCTGTATTTGTGATGAATACGGTGGGAGAAAAGCTGCTCGGCGACAGAAAAGCAGGGATAGCGATACTCATTGCAGACTATATTTCATTTGCAATACTGTTTTTTATATTTGTGCGGAAAAAGTATGATAACAGATATATGCTTGCCAAAGACACGGCAGAGAAGATATCTGTCGGAGGAATGCTGAGGTATTCGATTTCATCCGCGGTCACGGGAATTGTCTTTGTGGGAGGATGCACGGTGATTTTTTCTGTCTTGCTTTCAATGCTTGAGGCGATTCCGCAGGTGAGAGAGAACAGTGTTCTGCTTGCGGTGATATCGGCATTTGTGGAGGTGTCAAACGGCACTGCGGCGGCATCCGCAATGAACGCTCCCTTCGGCGCAAAGACGGCGCTTGCGGCATTTGCCGTATCGTGGGGAGGACTCTCAGTGAACGCACAGATAGCAGGCTATGCGGATGAATGCGAAGCTTTTTCGTACTTTTTCGTAAAAATGGGCATTTTGCACGGAATAACGGCGGCGGCTCTTGCTCCGCTTATTCTGTGCTTTATGAACAAAATATGAAATAAATATTAAAAGGTTATACTTTTACCCCCCTGAAGCTATTGACTTTTTCAGCCTTGTATTGTAAATAGCCAAGCTTGATGTTGAATCGCCGTATGGCGATTACGATATCAGAGATATTTTGGAGGTATTTGTTTTATGAAAAAGACAAAGATTATCCTTCTTGTTCTTGTAGTTGCTCTCGCACTCACAGCTTTCTGTGCTTGCGGCAAGGGCGCAAAGAGCATTGAGGACGTAAAAGGCGAGACGATTGATGCCGGTAACATCAAGGCTCTCTGCCCGACAGGCTGGCTCAATGATCCGGTAAGTGATTATTCTTCTGACGAAGACGATGCTATAGATCCTGATACAGTTCGTTTTATCAAGGGCGCAAAGAGCTCACTCGGAATCCTTACAAAGCCTTATGTTCAGATTGGTTATGCTGAATCAGGCTGGACAGTTTACACAGATTGGTATGATGATGTTGAAGAAGTATCAGTTGAGATTGCCGGCAAGAAATACACCGGCTTCACGTTCGATTCTATCGGCACAAAGGAAGCTATGCTTTACAACGAGGATAAGACGATCCAGATCATCATCGTTCGTATAGATGAAGTTTCTTACGATGATATCGAAGTTCAGGCTATCATTGCAAGCATTGAACATTGATTCTGAAATTCATTAACGATCAACCGTCGGCACAACGCCGGCGGCTTTTTGTATATACGAAGCTGTTGACAAAAACTGTTTTCCTGTGTATAATAAAAAGGAAAGAGGAGAACAGATGAAAAAATTCAATATAACACTTTTGATGATTGTAATTATGATCCTGACTGTTTTTCTTGCGGGCTGTAACGGAAAGGCAGAAAGCACACCGAAGCCTTCGTCTGCTCCGGAAGCGACAACGGCACCACGGGGAAACATTGTTCGGTCGGGAAGACTTGAGGCATTCTGCCCTGACGGCTGGAACGTAAAAAAGATAAAGGATACTTATTCCGAAAGCGGAGAAAACACCGATTCGATCATGCTTGTAAAGGATGATTATTACGAGGGCTATTCAACGGACAGCGGCTATGTGAGAATTGACTGCGCTGATGAGGCGTTCCCCGATATCAGGGAATACTACGGCAATACGCTTTACATTGCACTTATTGTTGACGGGAGAAAATGGGAAGGCTTTTCGGGACAGATGTACGGAAAGAAATATGCGTTTCTCTATTATTATGACAGAAAAGTGCAGGTTATGATTTCACTTGAGGGTGAGTTTGCCTATAAGGATGAAGATGTGAAGAGCATTATTTCGGGAATATCTTTTTATTGAAGAAAGAGTTTACAGAATAAAAAAGAAAAACCTGTCGGAAGAGATGAAAATCTCTCACGGCAGGCTTTATTATTTACTTCAGTCGATTTTGTTTTCTTCAAAAATCATTTTGTCGGGATCGTTGAAGTTTGATTCAAGGATCAATACCGGATTGTCAACGTTTTCGCTGAGATCGTTTCTTCGGAGGATACATCTTTCAGCTTCAAGCTCAAACAGGATGCCTGTGCATGAATCGCTGACCTTGTTCTCCTCAACGATCATATCCGTGAAGAAGCCTTCTTTTGAATTACGGAAGCCTCTGAACTGAAGAAGCGCGTTATCGGTGAGAGTGTTTCCTCTGAAAAGCATTCCGCTGTTGGTGGATCTGCAGCCCTTCGTGATGCAGCCGATGGAGGAGTATCCGCTCCAGCCGTCAACGTAGCCTTCTGCCTTTTCACCGAATTTGTGGAGATAGTTTCCGCTTGAGATCTTGTTGTTGATTACTGATACGAAGTGAACCTCGGTTCTTGCAAAATCAGCCAGAGCGCCGGGCTTTTCACCCTTGTTATCTATCCAGCAGTAAAGCATTACACCGGCAGAACGTGACATCTCGTTTCCGTCAAGAACGGACATGACCTGATCGCAGTAGAACTGGAGATGACCGCCGTTTCTCACAGTGTTGTTCAGGATGTAGTAGTTTGTACGGAACATACCGCCGAAGCAGAATTCGGAGGTTTCATCGGGCTCGACCGCAAACGGTGAATCGAAGGTGACCTCGTTGTCATGGAATTCGACAACTCTTCTTGCCTGACCTGCGCCTTTTCCGGTATTGATAAAGAGACCGCCGCACTTTACTCTGTCTTCACGAAGCTGAATGCCCTCAGGGAACCATACCTTTGTGCCTTCGATCTTTATCATTCTTGCAGAGGTCTGCGTGTAGCTCATGTCGGTTGTGAGAGCCTCTCTGTCATTATTGAGCTGATCGTGGAGGAAGTTCCTTGCCATGTAGCAATGTGATCCGCCGAAGCCGACCGTGCATCCTTCAAATTCACTGTCTTCAAGTATGAGGTTTTCACATCTGCTGAAATATGCCCAGCCGCTTGTTCTCTCGTAAACCTTGTTGTTTTTGAAAAATACGTTCTTTTTGTATTTTGTGCCTGTTGTTCCGAATGTCATACCTGTATTGTGGAATTCGGAATCAGTGATCTGAATGTTGTCTGCGGCTATTCTGATGAGTGAGGCAGGGTACTTTGACATAAGAATCTCGTTATAAACCTTGACTCTGTTTTCGGGGCTTGTAACGTGGAACTCACCGCCGGCAAGAGCGTTGAAGTCGGCAATGACGTTTCTGATTATGATGTTCTTTGCATCGTCACGGTTAAGACCTGCGCAGAGGAGAGCAAGAACTCTTGTGCCTCTGAATTCTACGTTTTCAAATGTAACATCTGATTCAGCTGTGATATATGCTTCCGGAAGCTCGCCGAAGGCATACTGGAAGGGAATCCAGTAAAGCTGTGTCTTTTCAAGAGCTTCGCCTCTGAAAATCGTATGATCGGGAACATTGATCGTGCCTGTCATCTTGTATCTGCCTCGAGGGATGTAGAGCACACCGCCGTTATTGGCGGCAACTGCATCAAGTGCTTTGCGGAAAGCTTCTGTATCATCTGCTTCACCTGTACCGCAGGCACCGTAGTCGCGTACGTTGAACACCTCGCAGGGGAATTCTTCGGGCTTCTTTATTTCAATGGAAACAGGCATTGACCATGCCGTTCTTCCGCCGAAGCCGTTTGAAACGTAGACCTTATATGTACCTTCATTGAGTGTGGCGGGAATTTCAGCCTCGATGGAATAAGCATCAAAAATCTTTTTAACGGGGATCCTTGTGTATTTACCGTCTTTTTCAAAAACGATTCTCGGCTTTTTGTCGCCGATAACAAGCTTTTCACCGTTCAGACGGAGCCAGCCGCCGAGTGAAGCTGATTTGCCGAGGTCACCCTGAAGCCATGAGAGCATAGGCTGATTTACATATACTATATCAAAGCTGTCAGCCGAAAGGAGAGATACAGAGAGCACGCCGTGAATAAAGTCATCAGGAATGATGAACTTCAGAGACTGACTGCTCTTCTGGAGTATTTCTGCTTTTCTGGAGCCTTCGCCTTCGATAGGGCGGTCAGCGTTTTGAATCGTCTCCTCATCAGGTATGGATACCGGTGTGTTGATTGCAATGTATGAAGGCTTTCCAAGAGAAGAGTCAGGAAGACGTGATATTTCAATATCTGTTATTGAGTCAAGCCCGCTGCCCGAAAGCAATACTGTTTCTCCCGGCTTGACTACCGTGTTTCCACTGAAGTAAACTGTCTTTTTCAAAATGAAATCTCCTTATATTAGTTTTCTGCTGTTGTTGTGTTTTTATTTTTACGTCTGAATATCAATGCGAAAATATAGATGACGAAAAATGCCAATGAAATGTAGAGAACTGTCTTTCCGACAGATCCGAAGGCTTTTCCGATGCCTGTAAAGATGCCCAGAACGGATTCATCAAAAGGAAACTCCACTCTTTTTGTTATAACGGAAGTAAGCATACCGCCTGAGGTAACGCTCCGGATGAGAACGAAAATTCCGCCGAGGAAAAGTGATATGAGCGAGAGCCACAACCATCCGAATCTGCTTCTGTGATGAATTACGACAAGGATGAGTGCAAAGAACGCTGTTATGCCGATAAGAACATAGACCACCCATTTTTTGAAAAGAGGAGAGGCGAATTTTTTGATTGAAGTGAATGTATTACCGAATTCACTTTCCGAGCTGAGGTATTTTGATTCGATTTCGCCTGCGCTCGGAAGATTATTATTGAAGGCAAGAGCGAGAGGCTCACTTTTGTTCTTTATTTCATCAATGAGCTTCTGAGCCGTTTCCTCAGGAATTTCAAGATCTGTATTCCTGTTGATTGCTCCGATGAGAGTATCTGCGGCTTCTGTTATCTGCTCGCTTGTAACGGACGGGTTGGTTTTGCTTCCCGTGAGCAAGCCGCTTACGATTTCGGCGGTGTAGTCTGAAGCAACATCAACGAAGGATGAATCAGTCAGTATCTTCAGAATCGTATCCTGATCAAAATTGGCTTTTGAAAAGTCAACATCAAGTATGCCTGTGTTTTTCAGGTCGAGCTCAACGCCTGAAAAATTGAGTATGCCTGTTTCTTCATTATATTTGAATGTAAAATCCGAAAAAAGCTCCGAAATGTCTGCTGACTCGGAAGGCAATTCATATTCGCCGGTGAGCATTTCGTTGCTGCAGATTACATCAGCGGCAGGCTTTGACAGATTTTCGGAATAGGATGCGAGTACGCCGAAACCCGATTTGATTATCTCGGACAGAATTTCAGGTGAAACAGCCTTTTGAATGGAAGCAACTGTCATGGTAGCCAGCTGAAGAGCCACAATCAGAACTGTGAGAATGATAGTCAGAATGAATCTGAAAAAGCCTGCAATTATCTTCATAGAATAATCTCCTTGTCGGTATGATGGTATTTGACGGAGCCTGAAACCGATGCTGCTTTCCGCCTGACAGCTGAATTGCTGATTTTGTTGCTTTTTTCAATGCAATTTGCCATTTAATCTATTATAGCATATAGCATTTGAAATGTCAAATGCAAAAAATAAGAAAAAAACCATTCTTTTTTAATAAAACCCTGTTATTGATATTGCAAAAAAACAGATTATCTGTTATAATATACTGTGGATATTGCGGAACTTTTTATTGCCGCAGATTGAAAGGGGCATAACAGATATTATGAAAGAAGCAAGCGCAAACAGTGAGAAGAAACGCCTTGCAGGCGAATATGCCGCAACACTTATTGAAAACGGTATGACAGTTGGCATAGGAACAGGCTCAACGGTTTTTTTCTTTGTAAAGGCACTCAAAAAGCGTATGGATGAGGAGAACCTTGAATTTACCGGAGTTGTAACTTCATTTCAGACGAGATGCCTGTGCGAGGAGCTCGGAATAAAGCTCGTTGACGTAAGCAGTGTGGATAAGCTTGATATTGCAGTTGACGGAGCAGACGAGGTCGATCCGGAGCTTAACGGAATAAAGGGCGGCGGTGCAGCCCAGACGATCGAAAAGGTTGTAGCTGGACTTGCGGAAAAGTATGTTTTTATTATCGACGAAACAAAGAAGGTTTCATATCTCGGCGAAACATTCCCGATCCCTGTTGAGGTAATACCTCAGGCATGGAGATCGGTAAGAAATTCCATAAAGAAGATGGGCTTTGATTCTGAAATCAGAATTGCAAAGCGTAAGGACGGCCCTGTAATAACAGATAACGGAAATTTCGTTCTTGATGTAACAATCGGTCGCAAGGTTGATATAGACAAGCTCAATAAAGATATTACAATGCTTCCGGGTGTACTGGAAACAGGCCTTTTCATCGGATACGGTGATATTGCCTGCGTAGGTACAGATAACGGCGTTGAAGTTATAAGAAAATAATCAGAAAAAACAAAATAAAGAAGGTAACAGACTATGAACAGAATTCACGTAATGGATCATCCTCTTATTCAGCACAAGGTTGCTCTTATAAGGGATAAGAACACAAGCTCAAAGGATTTCAGAGAGCTCGTTGAAGAAATCGCAATGCTTATGGCATATGAAGTAACAAGAGATTTCCCCCTCAAAGAAGTAGAAATCGAGACACCGGTAGCCAAGGCAAACGTAAAAAGAATCGATGGCAAGAACGTAGCTATCGTACCGATCCTCAGAGCAGGTCTCGGAATGGTAAACGGTATGCTCAATCTTGTTCCTAACGCAAAGGTAGGTCATATCGGCCTTTACAGAGATCCAGACACAAAGAATCCTGTTGATTACTACTGCAAGCTCCCTGTTGATATTGAAGAGAGAGAAGCAATCATCGTAGATCCTATGCTCGCAACAGGCGGCTCAGCTATTGAAGCTATCAACATTCTCAAGAGACATCACGCAAAGAACGTTAAGCTCATGTGCCTCATCGGTGCTCCCGAGGGCGTAAAGGCAGTTTCAGAAGCTCATCCTGATGTTGATATTTTCGTTGCTGCAGTTGATGAGAAGCTCAACGAAGATTGCTATATCGTACCGGGTCTCGGCGATGCAGGCGACAGACTCTTCGGCACAAAGTAATCAGAAAACAAATCAGAAATACAAAGCTCAGTACGGATATTGAGTCCGCACTGAGCTTTTTCATTATATATTATTGCTTTTTTGATTGCTTTTTACTCGTTTTCGCCAAAGAAGGATCTGATATCCACAAACTTATGCTCAACGCTGCTGATTCCGTCAGAAGAGACTTTCATCACAGTTCCGCCTATGAGATCCTTACTGTAATAACAACCGATACCTGTTTTCAGTGAGTACATAAGCCATATACCGTCATAGCAGATACCGAAATTGTTTACATGATCGTGACCTACGAGGACGTGCTTTGTGGTGCCTGCTTTTTTCAGCACTTCGAATGCTCCCTCATCCTTGCAGAATGAACAGATCCTTTCGTGGCGGACACCGAATGAATCTTTGTAGCCTTCGTTCCAGTGGGACAGAGAGTTATCTGTCGGCGGTACTTCTTCCGCTCTCATATCACCGCTGAATGCCGCATCAAATGCTCTGTTGTAAGCATAGATCGGTATGTGAGTGATGAGCGTCGTGTCAGTATAGCCGAGTTTTTTGAACTCTTCCGCTTTTTCGGAGTACCATTCAAGCTGATTCGGCTCAAAGCAAGCCCAGTCCGATTTTGTCTCACCGTTTTCATCTACGTATGATTTTCTGTCGTGTGAATCCATCATGAAGAGAGCCTCGCATGGCTTTTCGCCTTCATTTATAAGAATAATGTAATTGCCGTTTCCGAGAGCAGGATCACCCTTTTCAAAGAGACAGAATTTGTGCTTCAGGTATCCGTCAGCCATTCTGTTTACTTCCTCTGCGCCACCCTGATTGTCATGATTGCCCCATACGGGAGCCCAGAGAATGCCGAGCGAATCCATGTAGTCTGCGAATTTTTCGTAAGCGTCGGGCTGAGGAGCAAAAGCGATATCACCGCTGACCGTGATGAGATCGGGCTTTACCTCTTCGACGAGCTTTTCCATTGTGTATCTGAATATTTTTCCGACCATATTATCGTTTTCATATTCGTTGGAATTTACCTGAGGGTCCGAAATGTTAAGGATCGTGAAATCCTTATCTCTTTTTTTCTGCAACTTTATCATAATTATTATTTCCCTTTTATTTTTTCAAAATATTATTTTTCGTTGTTTTCTTCCTTTGACTCACGAATTTTTTCTTCGAAGATATTTTTTGTTTCCTCTCTCCAATTATCGCTCATCATCGCTTTGGCAAATGGTTCAAAATCAGGGTTGTCGCTATGCTCGACAGTATGCTTTATTAGAATCTGCTGAATAAGCGACCAAATCAATGCCAAAATAAAGATTCCGAGTGCAAAATAACAACATATTTTGTTCTTGATCCCGATAATTGCCAAAACTGCCGCAATCAGAAGCAATGGGAATTTTTTCAGCAGATTCATCAAAAAACCTATAATGAACAGATCTGAATTATATTTATTGTTCATTTTATCTTTTTCTCCTATTTCCCTTTTCTCATAAATCTTGTCGGCATGATGACAAAACTTCATTATGCACTATCATCCAAGAAAAAATTCCGTTTTTATTACAGTATTCCGCCTGTGACCTCATGAACCACTGAAAGCGACTTTGCCGCCTCACTGACTGTGCAGGTGATCTTCGTATCGTTAATGATGGAATTGAGAAATTCAAGATCCTCTGCGGCAAACATATCGTTTCTCTTTGTTGCGGCATGGAATTTCTCTTCCTTCATTGTGTCACGTCTGAAGCAGGTGAGATCATACTCGTCCCATGAGCCGAACGAAAGCTTCATTGTGCCCTTCGTACCGATAAGCTCAAGCTCTCTGCGGCGTGGAGTCTGGAAGAAGTCGAGATGAACCGTTGCGACCTTGTTACCCGAAAGCTTCATAAGAAGCTCTACCGTATCCGGTGCTTCAATGCCTATGTCGCTGAACGGACCGTAAACGCCGTAAGCCTTTTCAACACTGCTTCCCGTGAGCCATATTGCAAGGTCAAGGTCATGAATAAGCTCAAATGCGCCTGAGTGCTTTGCGTAATAGATCGTTTTGTAATCGGGACGCACGTCAGGGAAATGTTCGCCCATCATTGCTCTTACCGAAACAATGTCGCCTATTGCTCCCTCGTCTGCAAGACCTTTCATCTTCAGAACTCCGTCATGGAATCTGAAGCAGAAGCCTACCATTACCTTTTTGCCGCTTTCATCGACCTTCTTAATAAATTCGTCCACGCCCTTCATTGAATCCGAAAGCGGCTTTTCAAGGAATACGTTGCATCCTGCATCGAGTGCATCACAGGCATTTGAGATGTGAAGCGCAGGAGGAGTGAGAACGAAAACGGCATCTGGCTTTTCAGCGAGACCTTTTTCGTAGCTTTCAACGTATCTTGCGCAGGGTGTCTGCTGAATGAGAGCATCCGCTTGGGCTTTTACGGGATCGAAAACGAGAATGTTTTTTATGCCTATTGAGGATAAAACGTCTGCGTGACGCTTGCCGATTGAGCCGCAGCCGAGTATCAGAACCTTCAAGTCACTTATTTGCATGAGCTGAATCCTCCGTCAACTACGATATTCTGTCCTGTGATGTAATCGGAAGCACCTGATGCGAGGAAAAGCGCAGTGCCCTTGAGATCCTTGCCCATTGTGCCCATTTTGCGCTGAGGCGTGAGAGCGGCATAATCGTTGACAAAGCCCTCGGGGATATCGCCCTTGTCGAAGCCACCGGGGGAGATGCAGTTTACATTTACATGATATGGCGCCATAAATGCAGCAAGGTCTCTTGTCATACCTATTACGCCTGCCTTTGATGCGGCATAGTCGATAGGCTGTTCACCTTTGTTGTTTCTGCGGTACATTTCTCTGTCTCTGCCTACTATGCCTGCGATGGAGCCGATATTGATTATCTTTCCGCCGCCGTTGTCAGCCATTATCCTGCCGATCTCCTTACAGCAGTAGAGCGCACCGATGAGGTTCGTAGTGATGAGGTTATTTATGTCTTCAGCTGAACGCTTGAAGAGATTTCCCTCTGATGCACCTGAGCCACCGCCTGCATTGTTTATGAGTATGTCTATGTGGCCCTTCCAGGCGAGTGCCTTCTGAGCGGCAAGAACTACTTCATCATAATTCTTCTGATCGAGCTTTACGCCGAGCGTATCAACGCCGTATTCGTCATGAAGCTTTGATGCTGTTTCAACGGCTCTTTTTTCATCTCTTGATGTAACGACTATGTCACAGCCTGCTTCGGCGAGAATGGATGCCATATCCCAACCGAGCCATGCATGGGCACCGGTAACGAATGCAACCTTTCCTGTGAGATCAAAGAACGAGTTGATAGTATTGCGTTTATCTGAAATCATATGTTTTCCTCCTTGTAGTGAATGTATTTATTATAGTAAACTCTTCTGAAAATGTCAAGCAAAAATGATAAAGAATTTATTTTTATTGCTGCTCTGAAGACTTAAAAAAGAGGACGGAAAGCTTTTTCTGAATAATAAAAGCATTCAATATGCAGAAATAAGCTCTTACGAGCTGAAAAATAATATTTTTTGTATTGAAAATGAAAAAACAGTAAATTTTCTTTCAAAAAGATATTGCTTTTTTTTATTAAATGATGTATAATAAGGCAAAATTCATAATTCCGTCACAAGATGGAAAAAAACGGAGGTTTATCATGAAAAAGATCATTGCTATGATTCTTTTGCTTGCATTTGCTGCAGTTATGTTTTCAGGCTGCGCAAGCGAGCTCATAACAGTAGGAACAGGTGGTCCTACAGGTACATATTACGGATATACAAACGCAGTTGGTACGATTCTCGGAACAGAGACAGGTCTCAATTTCAACGTTGTTTCAACAGGCGGTTCAGTTGCTAACATCAAGGGTATGGATGACGGCGACTACAAAATGGCTATCGTTCAGAACGATACAATGATCAAGGCTTACAATGCTCTTGATGACAAGAACTTTGCAAACGGCGCTATCACATCTTTCTCAGTTCTCGGCGAAGTTTACTCAGAGGTAGTTCAGATCGTTGTTGACGGCAAGCTCAAGGATCAGGTCAAGACACTCGCTGACCTCAAGGGTATGAGAGTATCTGTCGGTGATATCGGCTCAGGCGTTCTTGATAACGCAAAGCAGCTTTTCGCTATGTACGGCATTGACATTGACAAAGATATCCAGCAGTTCAACCTTTCTGTCGGCGACTCTGCTTCACAGATGAAGGATGAGAAGATTGATGCTTTCTTCTTCACATCAGGTGCTCCTGCAACAGCTATCACAGACCTTGCTCTTTCAAAGGACATTTTCCTTCTTTCACTCGAAGATTCAGTAATGGAGAAGTTCATCGAGAACAACAAGATCGATGGTAAATACGAAGTATATTCAAAGCAGCCCATCACACACGCTCAGTACGCTTGCATCGCTGAAGATGCTCCTGTTTACACTATCGGTGTTACGGCAACATTTATCGTATCAAACAACCTTTCAGAAGATACTGTTTACTCGATCACAAAGGCTCTCTGGGAGAAGAAGGCTGACATCGCACAGGCACACGCTATCGGTGCTTCAATGGATGTAAACAGCGCATTCGTTACTATCGGTAATGTTCCGCTCCACAAGGGTGCTGAAAAGTACTACAAGGAAATCGGTCTTATCGACTGATCAAAAAGAAAAATAAATCGGTCATTTGCCCGGTATCTTAATGGACACCGGGCTTTTTTACGGAGAATATCTGCCGAAGGATCTGTTCCCGAAGGCAGAAGAAATTGTTAGGAGGAAAATTCTTTGAGCGAAGTAAATGAACAAGAAGTCAATGCCGAAGAATTGATGAAAGAACTTGATAAGGACAGTGCAGGAAGAAATCTGTTCGGAAAAAGAAAAACTGCACTTGATGTCCTGTTTGTTCTGTTTGCAGTGGTGATGATCACTCTGACACTTATTGTGTCCGGAATGACACCTCAGACACTCAGACCTCTTTTTGTCGGTCTGGTACTTTTTATCGGTTATCTTAAATTCCCGGCATCAAAGAAGGACAGCAGAATTGTAAATTCCATACCGTGGTATGATATTGCGCTTGCGTTCCTGTCACTTGCGGTTTATCTTTATTTTCCGCTGAATCAGAACCATATTCTTATTGCGCAGACACAGATCGGTACGGTCGATATTATCGTAGGTATTATTGGCTTCATCCTTCTTGCAGAGCTTTGCAGAAGATCACTCGGTCTGCCTATGCTGATAGTTGCAGGCGGCTTCATAATTTATGCTGTAATTTATAAGGTCAGCATCAACCCGCCTACGGCACTCAGAAACATTATTTTCGGCCTTTTCTATGATGTAAAGGGCGGCGTATTCTCAACGCCTATCGATGTTTGCTCTTCATTCATCGTGCTTTTCATCATACTCGGATCATTCCTTGAAAAGACGGGTATCGGCAAATTCTTCGTTGATCTTTCATCATCCGTTGCGGGATTTGCAGCCGGCGGCCCTGCCAAGGTAGCCGTTATTTCCAGTGCTCTTGAGGGTATGTATTCAGGCAGCTCTGTTGCAAACACGGTAGGTTCGGGATCAGTTACAATCCCTACAATGAAAAAAATCGGATACAAGCCTGAATTTGCGGCTGCTGTAGAAGCTGCGGCATCAACAGGCGGTCAGATAATGCCTCCTATTATGGGTGCAGCGGCATTCCTTATGTCGGAAATCACACACGTTCCGTATTCAACGATCGTAATTGCGGCAATACTTCCTGCAGTGCTTTACTTCACAGGAATATTCCTTATGGTACACTTCGAAGCAAAGAGACTCGGACTCAAGGGACTCCCTAAGGACGCCATCCCGAATTTCTTCAAACTCATTCTTGAGAACGGATATCTGCTTCTTCCTGTTGTAGTTCTTGTTGTATGCATGAACCACTTCACGGCAGGTATGTCTGCTTGCTTTGCAATTCTTTTTGCACTCGTTGTAAGCCTTATTGATAAAAAGTGCGTTGTTCGCCTTTTCAAACTTAAACTTAACGGAATCAAGGACGTAATAACGATAATTCTTCCGCTTGTGCCTGTTGCATTGCTCTACCTGCTCTGGAAGGTTATAAAGCTGGATATGGGTCTTTCGGTATTCATTTCAATGCTTGCCGCAGTTCTTTGCAGTGTATTCCCGAATGAATCGATCCTCAATCCTCCTATGGTTGCAGAAGGTCTCAGCGGCGGAACTAACAGCTCCATCGGTGTTGCAGTTGCCTGCGGTATGGCGGGAATCGTTTCCGGAGTTGTAACAATGACAGGTCTCGGATCAACACTTATGACGCTCCTTCTTCCTATCGCAGAGAAGAGCTCGTTCATTGCTCTCTTCCTGACTATGATATGCTGTATCCTGCTTGGTATGGGCGTTCCTACTACGGCAAACTACGTTATCATGGCAACGATCATGGCACCTATTCTTGTCAAGATGGGCGTACCGCTCCTTGCGGCTCATATGTTTGTTTTCTACTTCGGAATCGTTGCAGACATCACGCCTCCTGTTGCACTTGCCGCATATGCAGGCGCAGCTATTGCAAAGTCGAATCCGCTGAAAACCGGCGTCACCGCGACGAAACTGGCGATCACGGCTTTCATCATTCCTTACATATTTGCATATTCACCACAGATGCTTCTTGTTGTTGAGGGTTACACACCGAGCTTCTTCAGCATTGTAACGATCATTTTTACATCAATCGTAGGATGTATCGCACTTTCAAGCGGACTTGAGGGATACCTCAAATCAACACTCAAGTGGTGGGAGAGAATCGCACTTATCGGTGCAGGACTTTGCCTTATTGTTCCTGATCTTCTTTCAGACGGAATAGGACTTGCAGTGGTCGTAATCATTGCGGCAATTCAGTTCTTCTTTGACAAGAACAGAGAAAAAAACAAAACAGCTGAATAAAAAATGTGCGCCCGGATAAAATGCCGGGCGCTTTTGACTAAAGCGTATGTCCGGATTTGATCCGGGCGGAATGATATTTGAAAAAAAGAAGGCTGAGGAACTGAAAAAATGAATAACAGTTTTAAGGACATATTGAAAAACTCTCTGCTTGCGGTTGCGGGATTGTTTCTTTTCGGATTCGGCGTGCACCTGACGATTCAGGCAAACATTGGCGCCGCACCGTGGGATGCATTTGCCCTCGGACTTTCGTCCACGATAGGCATAAAATACGGCACGGCAAGTGTAATTATTTCTTTGATTCTTATTGTGGTGGATATATTGCTCAGGGAAAAGATAGGAATAGGAATGTTCCTTGACGCAATAACGGTAGGAAAGACGGTTGACCTTTTTGATTGGCTCGGCTGGATACCGAAGCAGGAAAATATTTTCTCAGGCATATTGATAATGCTCGGCGGACTTGTGATAATGGGCTTCGCACAGTATATGTATATGAAGGCGTCGCTTGGCTGCGGCCCGAGAGATACACTTCTTGTGGGCTTGAAGAGAAGAACGAAAAAGATACCGATAGGCGTTATAAGCATAATGATTCTTGCTGTGGTAACGTTTGCAGGCTGGCTTCTCGGAGGACCTATCGGAATAGGCACTATAATATGCGCCTTCCTTGAAGGGCCTGTAATGCAGCTTGATTTCAGAATAGTGAAATTTGAGCCGACAGAGATAAAACATCAGGGAATAATAGAGTCATTCAGAATAATATTCAAACTCAATAACAAAAGATCCGGTGAGTAATCCGGATCTTTTTGTGTTTTTATGATACTCCTTTTTATCTTCCTCAATCGTTTCCGATTATATCCCTTGCAACCTGTGCTGAAAGCCTGTAAAAGAGCATCAGAGCCTTGTAGCTGAGCGCTTCCGGCGGCTTGACTTCAAGATTGAATGAGCCCTTGTAGCCGCAGGTACGGACGGTTTGAGCAAAGCTCTTCCAGTCGACACCACCCATGAAGCCGGGAATCATGTGCAGATCATCCGTGTATACTGTGGAGTGGATGTGAAGCGCCGTAAGCTTGTGCTTTAATTTTTCAAGCATTTCATTTACGTTCTGACCGCGGATGAGAGCGTGTCCCGTGTCAAGACAGGCACCGACGTAGGGAGAAGCGAAGTAGTCCGAATAGAAGAGAAGGTCTTCTGCCGAGGACAGGAATGCGTCTCCGAAGTCACCGTTGTAGATATTTTCGGTTGAGAGGATCACATTCTTCTTTTCAAGCGAGGGGAGAAGCTTTTCGATAAGGCGGATATTTGAAGTGCGGCTTTCCTCTCTTTCTTTTCCGTAATAAAGGTGAACGACAGCTGTCCTGCAGCCCGTATCGCCCGTGAGCTCAATTCCGCGGATCATTCTCGGAAGAATGAATTCTTCGTACTCTTCATACGTTGAGAACTCCGGATAATGAGAGGGCCAGAACGGAAGATGTGTCTGGCAGATTTTTAAGCCTGCTTTTTGTGCATCGGAATATTTTTTCATTATTGTATCGGAAAAGCCTGCCTCAAGAATATGATCAAGGTTATTAAGCGGAAGATCGATTCCGTTGAAGCCTGCCTCTGCAAGCTCGGAATAATACTGATTTAAGCCACAGATGATTGAAATGTCCATAGTAACCTCAAGATTCAATGTGATTTTGAATTATATTATATCACTCAAACTGAAAAATGTAAATAATGAGATTTAACAATGGCAGATTTGCAATAAAAACATGACTGTAAATGCTATTGACAATCAGGGAGCGATGTATTATAATTTAGTTGTATTTTTACAGTGAATTTTATTTTATTCCGTTTTTCGGAAAAACATGATCTGCCTGTATTTTATAATTGATTCTTGTAAGAGGAAATGAAAATGATATTCAACGGCTTTCAGAAAATGACACTTCTTGACTTCCCGGGAAAGGTTGCGATTACTGTTTTTACGGGAGGATGCAACTTCAGATGCCCTTTTTGCCACAATGCACTGCTTGTGACGAAGACGAACGAATTGCAGGAATACAAGGAGGAAGAGATACTTGATTTTCTGAAGAAAAGAAAGGGCCTTCTTGACGGCGTTGCGATAACGGGCGGAGAACCGCTTCTTCAGAAGGATATTGAGGGCTTTATGGAGAAGGCAAAGGACCTCGGCTTTGAAGTGAAGCTGGATACGAACGGAAGCTACCCTGAAAGGCTGAAGGAAATAGTGGCACACGGACTTGTGGACTATGTTGCAGTTGATATCAAGAATTCAAAGGAAAAATATGCCTCTACCGTAGGTCTGAAGAATTTTGATATAGGAAAGATCGATGAGACGATAAGCTTTCTGATGCAGAAAACTGTCCCGTTTGAATTCAGAACTACCGTGGTGGATGAACTTCATGAGGTGGAGGATATAGTAAAAATATCCGAATGGATAAAAGGTGATGAACCATATTATCTCCAGAACTTTGTTGACAGCGGAGATCTGATTACTCCGGGACTTCATGCGGCTTCAAAGGAAAAGATGCTTGAAATGCGTGAAAAAGCAGCTTCGGCGGTTCCGAACACGTATTTGAGAGGTCTGTGAGAAAATCAATATATAGTATAATGAGAGCAAAAAATCATTTTTTTCTACAAAATATCAGAAAAAATGATTGACAAATGAGGAATAATGTGATATACTTTTCACATAGTTGGAAATAAAGAGGAAGAGTGCAATAAGCATATGAACTCTGCAGATTACCAAAGAAAAAACAAAAAAGGATAGTTTAATATGTACAACGTCAAAAAAAGAGATGGAAAGGTAGTAGAGTTCAATCTTTCCAAAATTAAAGATGCTATAATAAAGGCATTTGATGCCTGCAATAAACAGTACCACCCGGATACGATTGATTTTCTTTCACTCAAGGTCACAGCAGACTTTGAATCAAAGGTGAAGGACGGTATTATTTCCGTTGAATCCATTCAGGACAGCGTTGAAACTGTTCTTATCAAAGCAGGCTATGATGACGTTGCAAAGGCATATATTCTTTACCGTAAGCAGAGAGAAAAGCTCCGTAACATCGACAAGACAACTCTTGACTACAAGAAGACTGTTGATGATTACATGAAGAACCTTGACTGGAGAGTCAAAGAGAACTCCACTGTAACTTATTCTGTCGGCGGTCTCATCCTTTCAAACTCAGGAGCTATTACGGCTAACTACTGGCTCTCCGAGGTTTATGATGAAGAGATTGCAGATGCGCACAGAAATGCAGATATTCACATTCACGATCTTTCAATGCTTACAGGCTACTGCGCAGGCTGGTCACTCAAGCAGCTCATTCAGGAGGGTCTCGGCGGTGTAACAGGCAAGATCACTTCTTCACCTGCATCACATCTTTCCACTCTCTGCAACCAGATGGTAAACTTCCTCGGTATCATGCAGAACGAATGGGCAGGCGCACAGGCTTTCTCATCATTTGATACTTATCTTGCTCCGTTTGTAAAGGTGGACAACCTTTCATATAAAGAAGTCAAGCAGTGCATCCAGTCTTTCATTTACGGTGTAAATACTCCTTCAAGATGGGGTACACAGTCTCCGTTTACAAATATCACTCTTGACTGGACAGTTCCGAACGATCTTTCCGAGCTCAACTGTATTGTAGGTGGCAAAGAGGTTGACTTCAAGTATAAGGATTGTAAGAAAGAAATGGATATGGTGAACAAGGCGTTCATCGAAATTATGATCGAAGGCGATGCTAACGGCAGAGGCTTCCAGTATCCTATTCCGACATACTCCATCACAAAGAATTTTGACTGGTCAGATACGGAAAACAACCGTCTCCTTTTTGAAATGACGGCAAAATACGGCACACCTTATTTTTCAAATTACATCAACAGCGATATGGAGCCTTCTGATGTAAGAAGTATGTGCTGCAGACTTCGTCTCGATCTCCGTGAACTCAGAAAGAAATCCGGCGGCTACTTCGGAAGCGGCGAGAGCACAGGTTCGGTCGGCGTTGTAACGATCAATATGCCGAGAATAGCATTCCTTTCTGCCGATAAGTCAGACTTCTATCAGAGACTTGACAGACTCATGGATATTGCGGCCCGTTCGCTCAAGATCAAGAGAACGGTCATCACGAAGCTCCTTGAGAATGGCCTCTATCCGTACACAAAGAGATACCTCGGAACTTTTGCAAACCACTTTTCAACAATCGGTCTCGTAGGCATGAATGAAGCCTGCCTCAATGCAAAGTGGATAGGTCACGATCTCACATGTGAGGATGCACAGAAGTTTACGCAGGAAGTTCTCAATCATATGCGTGACAGACTTTCTGACTATCAGGTCGAATACGGCGATCTCTACAACCTCGAAGCAACACCTGCAGAGTCAACGGCTTACCGTCTTGCAAAGCACGATATTGCACGTTATCCGAGCATTATCACTGCCGCAAAGAAGGAAGGAGATACTCCTTACTACACAAACAGCTCACATCTCCCTGTCGGATATACAGAGGATATCTTTACTGCACTTGAGATCCAGGATGATCTCCAGACACTCTATACATCAGGTACTGTATTCCATGCATTCCTCGGCGAAAAGCTTCCGAACTGGAAGGCTGCCGCAACTCTCGTCAGAAAGATCGCAGAAAACTTCAGACTTCCTTACTACACGCTTTCTCCTACGTACTCTATCTGCAAGAATCACGGATATATCCCCGGCGAGCAGTATGTTTGCCCGGAGTGCGGTGAGCACACAGAGGTTTACAGCAGAATAACAGGCTACTACCGCCCTGTTCAAAACTGGAACGTAGGCAAGACACAGGAATTCAAAGACAGAAAGGTTTATGATATGGGTAAATCTGTTCTGAAGACAAAGGAAGCTCATGTTGAGGAAGCTGCGGAAACAGCTGCTGAGACAGTCGTTTCAAACGATGAGAACAGAGCGATCCTCTTTGCAACTCCTACCTGCCCTAACTGCAAGATAGCTGCCGCAACACTCGACAAGGCCGGATTTGCTTATGAAAAGATTTTTGCAACCGATGCTCCCGAGCTTGCCCAGAAATTTGGCGTAAAGCAGGCACCGACACTCGTAGTTGTCAAGGACGGCGAGTTCACAAGATACACAGGTGTTTCCGATATCAAGAAATTCCTCGCACATTGATAAAAATATCCGGCGTGAATGCCTGAACGGGTTTCACGCCTTTTTTATTACCTAATATCAAAGGACAAATAAAGCTATGTATGACGTAATTATCATCGGCGGAGGTCCGGCAGGACTTACGGCCGCACTCTATGCAAGAAGAGCAAACAAGACGGTATTGCTTATAGAAAAAGAAACCTTCGGAGGGCAGATCACTTTTTCACCAAAGGTTGAGAATATTCCGGGCTTTATTGAGCTTTCGGGAAACGAATTTGCCGAGAAGCTTGTTGAGCAGGTGCTCAATCAGGGAGCAGATTTCGAATCGGCAGAGGTAACGAAGATAATCAATTCAAATCCCAAAAAGGTTATTACCGATGCAGGAGAATATGAATCAAAGGCGGTAATAATTGCCGCAGGAGCAAAGCACAGACTCACAGGTGCGGCAAACGAAGAGAAATTCATCGGAAACGGAATATCGTTCTGCGCAGTATGTGACGGAGCGTTCTACAAGGATAAGACAGTTGCAGTGATAGGCGGCGGAAATTCTGCCCTTCAGGAGGCTGTATTGCTGTCAGAACTTGCAAAAAAGGTCATCGTGGTGCAGAATCTTGATTTTCTTACAGGCGAAGAGAAGCTCAGAGAACAGCTCTACGCAAAGGCTAATGTTGAGATAATTTACGGCGCGGTGATGGACGAATATCTCGGCGACGATGAGCTTACGGGCATAAGAATAAAGAAAACGGCAAACGGTGAGACACAGGATGTAGCACTTGACGGCGTATTTGTGGCAATAGGACTTGTGCCGCAGAACGAACCGTTTGCAGACCTTGTTGCGCTTGACGGCAGAGGATATGTTGATTCGGACGAATCCTGCAGAACAAATGCGGACGGAATTTTTGTTGCCGGAGATTGCAGACGCAAGACGGTAAGACAGGTCACAACGGCTGCTGCTGACGGTGCAGCGGCGGCTCTTGCGGCGTGCGATTGGGCAGACAGAAACTGATAAATGAAATAATAATAAATCAACCCCGATGAGAACATCAATCTCATCGGGGTTATGTTTTTCATAAAGAATCAATGGCTCTCATTCAAAGAACTTTCTGTACTTCAGTCCGTCTTTGAAAACGAAATGCTTTTCAATGATTTTTGAGAAGAAGGCAATGGCAGGAGCATTCACAACGGCACAGATTATCGTTCCCCATTTGATGCCTTCAAAATGCATCCATCCGAAGAAGAGGAATGACATGGCTACTGCCACGATACAGCTCACGATATCATATATAAGCTTGACTTTATTGATATTGACCGAATATCTGACGGAATACTCACGCACAAAAAGCTCATACACTTCCGGCGACACATACGAGTGAAACAGAAATGAAATAGCAAGCGTGCAGATGAGGAAGCCGAAAACATAGTAAATAAGCTTCAGGGCAAAGCTTTCGTGAGGCAGCAGGTTGATCAGAACTGTTGCGCCGTCAAGCGATAAGCCGTAAAGAATGGCGGTTACGAAAGAGAATATGTAGGAAACCTTGAATCTCCTTATCACGAGGCACATTATCACGAGAAGCATTGCCTGAAGGGTATATTCAGCCATGCCGAAAGAGAAGAACGGAAGCGCTTCCGATAGCTTCAGATGAAGAATATATGCCGGAGCAACAACGTTGCACACACCGAAATCGGCAAACGCCATAAGGGCTGTGCCTGTTGCAAGCAGAACTATTCCGAGGACATAGGCAAGCTCATTGTAAAAAATATGCTTTGTCGGTTTTGCTTCTGACATAATAAAGTCCTTTCCGCAAACAAAATTTATGATAAAAAGCCTTCGGAGAAATTATCGCTGGTAATATGCAATATCAATTCCCGAAAACAAAAAACTCACCTTTATCAGTCAGACAAAAGTGAGTCTCTGGTGCCGAAGACCGGACTTGAACCGGTACGATTTTTAGGTCCCGGGATTTTAAGTCCCGTGCGACTGCCTATTCCGCCACTCCGGCATATAATTATCAAAAACTGATTTTGCCGACGGGATTTTAAGTCTCGTGCAGTCCGAATGTCAGCAAGCTGACAACCATTCCGCCACTCCGGCAAAAAAATCAATTAAACATTGCCAGACGGGATTTGTAAGAAGCCCATGCAGTCTGAATGTCAGCAAGCAGACAACCATTCCGCCACTCCGGCAAAGAATATCAAATCAAAGCAAAATTGATTATTATTATTATAGCACAAGAGAAGCGGAATGTCAATATTTTTTTGATGAACGGATGAGGAAAAACAAATAAAAACGGTGAAGCAAATGCTTCACCGTTGATAAGAAGTGATAGATTAATATTACTTCTCGTCCTCGTTGGTACCTGTTTCTTTCTTTGCAAAGCAGGCGAAATAAATGATTATTCCGACTACGAGAAGACCCACTGCCGAAAGCACGATTGCAAGACCGTTTTTATCAAACGTTCTTCCTGCTTCGCCGGCAGGCATAATAAGATCGAAAATACCGAAGATTTCAACGATTGCAATAAGCGCAGGCGTGATGTATTTTACCATGAAAGCAAAAATCTTTCCGAATACACCGAACTTGGTACCGCCGTCTTCGATTTCTTTCACAATCTTCTTTGCGCCAACTATCCAACCGATACCGATACAACTGATGAATGCGCATACAGGCATGAGCACTGTGTTTGTGATTATGTCAAAGAGATCAAGAAGATCCTGACCGAACAGAGTGAATGAAGTGTCGCCGTTAAGAACTTTTCCGAGAGAAATGCTTATCGGAACAGAAACAAGGAAGCAGATTACAGCGACATATGTTGTAGCCTTTTTTCTGTTTGAGTGTGATTTCTGAATAACGAACTGCGTTGCAACCTCGAGAAGCGAGATAACTGATGTTACTGCGGCAACTGTTACCATTGCAAAGAAGAAGAATGAAACAATCTGACCGAATGCACCGAGGTTTTCAAATACGAGCGGGAGAGTCTTGAACATAAGTCCGAGTCCGCCCATGCCGAGCTCACTCGTGGGCACTCCGTTAATTGCACTGTAATGGAATACGGCAGGGAAAATTGCCAGACCGCCGAGAAGTGCAACGAGTGTATCAAAGAGACAAATCATACCTGTTGACTTAACGAGGTTGATTTCATCGCCTGCGTATGAACCGTAAGTGATCATGATACCCATACCGAGTGAAAGTGAGTAGAAGGCCTGTCCGAGTGCCGCAAGTGCCGTTTTCCACGTTACAGCTGAAAAATCAGGCTTGAGGTAGAAAGCGAGACCGTCGCTTACACCTTCACCAAGTGAAAGAGAATAAACGATAATAAAAAGAAGAATTACGAAAAGCACAGGCATAAGTACCTTTGAGGCTTTTTCGATACCATCTTTTACGCCACCCATAATAATGACCATAGCAAGAACGATAAATATTGCAGAGCAGAGAATTGCATCTCCGATATTACCTGCAAATATTTCAAATTGTCCTGCGTTTCCGACAAATGAATTCAAAGCAAACTTAACTGTATATCCACCGAGAACGGAATAGTAGCAAGCAATGAATGCAGGAACGATTATGACAATAAGACCTATCCAGCCAAGCTTGGGGCTGATTTTTTTGAACGCTGTTACAGGGTTTGCATGAGCTCTTTTTCCGATGTATATTTCGGCAATCATTGTTACAAGACCGAGAAACAATACACTGCAAATATACAAAAGAACAAAAGCGGCACCGCCGTTTGCGCTTGTTTTGTACGGGAAAGCCCAAAGGTTTCCCAGACCGATTGCGGATCCTGCAGCTGACAGAATAAAGCCTATGCCGCTGGCGAATCCGTTCCTTTTCTTTTCCATATTTTACCTCCGCATGAAAAGCATACCTTGAAATTATAACATAAAATAATATATAATTCAATATTATTTTTCTAAAAAATAAAAAAATTTTCATTTTTCAGGGAAAAGGTAATATAGTATATGATGACTGAATCTGTAGCAGAATAATTGTTTTATACAGATAAACATAATTGACTTTATCCGGTGTGAGTGATATAATAGAATCGTAAAGTTCACGGGCAAAGCCACCCGAAGCTATTGAAAACTCTTGACAGGAGAATAATATGGACAGGAATGATATCAGATTTTGCTACCCAAACTGGGCACCGAAGGCAGTAACGTTTTCAATTGATGACGGACATAATGTACTCGATAAAAAGTTTATGAGCTATGTCAAGCCGGCAGGAATCAAGGGCACTTTTAACCTTACGGGAAGAGAGCCGTCTCCGTCACCTGACTATCCGCAGATGTATGAGGACTACGGCATTGCAAATCATTGCAAGGCTCATCCCTTTGCTCTGACAGAGGACAAGAAACATCTTGTTGTGAATGAACCTTATGACGGGGAGACCGCAAAGGATAATACGATTTATCCAAGAGATGAAAGGGGTCTTTATTTTTTCAGGATAAACAAGAATATGATATGGCCTATTGCCGAAATATGGAAATATATAGAGCTTATAGACAAGGCACAGAGAGAGCTTGAAGAGATTTTCGGAAAAGGCAGGATACGTGACTTTGTATGGCCCTTCGGAAAGCAGAGATCACCCGAGCTTATCGACTACATCAATTCTCACTTTTATTCATGCAGAAACTCGAATGTGATCAAGGATACCTTCGGCTATGAAGTGCCGCCGGATAAGAATGACTGGTCGATCACGGCTGGCTGGAGTGATCTTGTTGATCAGGCAAAGAAATTTGCGGCTCTTGAGGATGATTCAAAGCTCCGTTTCTTCTGTATAGGAATGCACTCTCACGATTATGAGAACAATAACAGCTGGGAGTCACTTGAGTTTGCCTGCAATCTTTTCGGCAATCAGCCTGACAAGTATTATTCTGACGATGTTGACGGCTTGTTTGACTATTCCGATGCGGTGAATGCAGTGAAGTTCATTGACGGAAAGCCCGTGAATGAGTCCGGCATTGATATCTGGATGAAGGTGAACGGAAAGAAGGCTATTCTTGAGAAGAAGTCTTCATATATCAGATGGATCGATTGACGAAAGCATGTCCCGCGCCTGAAGCAGATACGGCATTATTTTGAACATAATGATACCCGGAAAAACTTCCGGGTATTTTTTATAGATGCAGGCAGTTGAAATAAAACGGCTTTTATGGTAAAATTAAAATATAAAACAACTTTATCGGAAAAAGGAGAATAAATATGTTCAACGGCAAGATGAAGGCTGTCACATTCAGCTATGATGACGGAGTTTTTCAGGATAAAAGACTTATAGCATTGTTCAACAAGTACGATCTGAAGGGTACATTCAATCTGAATTCGGGGCTATTCGGAAACCTCTGGAATCTTGACGTTATGGGAAATTTTGTTCCACACGTCCGCTTTCCTGCAAGGGAAATCCGCAAAATATATGAAGGACACGAAATTGCAGTGCATTCTCTTACGCATCCTTATCTTGAAAATCTTGGGGACGAGGAATTTATAAACGAAATAGAGCAGGACAGACTAAACCTTTCGGAGCTTGCAGGCTATGATGTTGTCGGAATGGCTTATCCGGGCGGCTCAGGCTATCATACGGAGCATTACCTTGACCTCGTACGCAGCTGCACCGGAATCAGGTATGCAAGAACGACGCATTCTGTTTATAATTTTGATTTACAGACAAATCTTGTCCGATTCAATCCGACAATATATCATCTTGAATGGGACAGGCTTTTTGAATTGGCAGAAAACTTTATTGGTATGAAGCCTGAAGAACCCAAGCTTTTCTATATCTGGGGACATGCATACGAGCTCGATTACAGCGAAGAGGGCTGGGAGAAGTACGAAGAATTCTGCAGGATGATAAGCGGCAGGGACGATATATTCTACGGAACAAACAGTGAGTGCATCCTGTAATATGGAATATTGTTGTTTTGTATTATTTTATAGAAAAATATGATTTTTTATTTAATTTGCTATTGCAATTTTTGTAAAACAGTGCTATAATAACACAGTAAACAAATTGCTACACGCAATACGCAGGAAAAGGCTCGTATGGGCCGCCGAAGGAGTAACACTCTCAGGTATCGATTCGATGGGACTGTGTATGTGCAGAGCTCCGGAGAAGTCCACTAAATGGGTACCGAAGGTGCAAGGCTTTAAGCCGAATCTCTCAGGTAAAAGGACGGAGGTCTTAAGCGAGTTATAGAATAACTTGTATTTTTTCCGGAGCCAACAGAAATGTTTGGCTCTTTTTGTTTATAATTTTAACATACGATTCGGGAGGAATCATAAAATGTGGGAAAACATTATCCACGCTATCACGGTCGCCAATGATTATGTAAACAACATAGTATGGGGCTGGCCGGTAATCATTCTTATCCTGGGCACAGGTCTTTTGCTCAGTATCCGTACACGTTTTCTTCAGCTGAGAAAATTCGGTGAGTCAATCAACACGACTATCGTTCCTGCCGTAAAGAGCATCGGCAAGAAGAAAAAGGTTGATAAGAATGCAAAGTCAGTATCACAGTTCGAAGCGTTTTCAGCTGCTATTTCGGGTACGGTAGGTACAGGCAACATCATCGGTGTTACATCAGCTATCCTTACAGGCGGCCCCGGCGCAGTATTTTGGATGTGGATATCAGCATTTTTCGGAATGGTAACAAACTACTCTGAAAACGTTCTCGGTCTTTATTACAGAAAAAAGGACAAGCATGGCAATTTCTCCGGCGGCGCCTTCTATTATATTGCAGACGGACTCAAGTGGAAATGGCTTGCATACATTGCCGCAGTCTTCTGTCTCATTGCCGCAGCAGGCATGAGCGGCGTTCAGGCAAACAAGATTGCAGGAACAATTCAGTCCACATTTTCAGGCTCAATCAGCATTGACCCCACTGTTTTCAAGCTTATTATCGGTGCGATAGTTGCGATTCTCATTGCCCTTATCATCATGGGCGGCATCAAAAGAATCGGTAAGATAGCATCATTGCTTGTTCCTTTCATGTCATTGCTCTTTATCGTGCTTTCACTTGTAATCATAATAATCAATATCGCATCTCTTCCTGCAGCGTTTGGTCTTATCTTCAAGAGTGCATTCAACTTCAAGGCAGCAGGAAGCGGTATCATGGGCTATGCTTTTGCTCAGGTAATCAAGAAGGGTATGGCACGAGGTGTATTCTCAAATGAAGCAGGTCTGGGTTCATCTGTTATTGCTCACTCTGCATCGGAAACAAGAGAACCTGTAAAGCAGGGTCTCTGGGGTGTTTTCGAGGTATTCTTCGATACATTCGTAATCTGCACACTTACAGCCGTGGTTGTACTTACTTCATATGATGTCAGCGCTTTTACCGGTCTTGAGAGCGATACGGCAGTTGCCATCGGAGCATTCTCAAATGTATTCGGTTCATTCGGTACAGCTTGCTTTACGATAATTCTTCCGCTCTTTGCCTTCACAACAATTCTCGCATGGTCATATTACGGCGAGAAGGCCTGTGAGTTCTGCTTCCAGTGGCTTGGCGAGAAGGGCAGAAAGATTGCTGTTATCGTATTCAAGGTAATATATGTCCTGTTTATTGTATGCGCTGCAATTATTGAGAGCGATCTCGTATGGGCTATTGATGATACGGCAAACGGACTTATGTCAATCCCGAACCTTGTTGCACTCGTTCTTTTGAGCGGCGTTGTGGTAAAGGTTACGAAGAATTATTTCGATCGTAAGAACGGCAAGAACGTTGAGCCTATGCTTTCAAACGATCCTGAGCTGAACGAAGAGTTCAAGAAGGATATCGCTGAGGAAGAAAAGCAGGCATAACAAACATATTCGGAAAATATATATTTCAGAGCGGTTAAGATAATTGACCGCTCTGATTTTTTATAGGCAAATATGAAATCAAAAATGAAATTGGACAGCGACAAAAGACTTTATCGGCTCTGAAATGAAAGATAGCTTTGGATGAGATTTGATCGGAAAACGTGAAACATTGATCCTGCGGCGCAGATGTGCGCCTCTGCGGGCTGAAAATAAAACATCCTTCGGAATCGGATGAGAAGAGAGGACATTCTTCACACACGTTCAGGAAAGATACATAAAAATTTTCTTGACTAAAAAAGAAAAAAATGATACAATTAAAAATATTTATATAAAAAAATAACGAAAACCGCCTCTTTGTCAGTTTTCGGGGAGTGTTATATGCCGAATTTCAAACGATTCGATTTTTTGAAGGATCCGAAACGCTTCAAAACGTATTTAAGACCGGTCGCAAATCTGATCTGCGCACCGTATCTGAAAAAATACAAGCCGAGGATCACGTTTCATAACGGTGCGGAAAATGTCAAGGGACCGTTCCTGCTCCTGTGCAATCATAATTCATTTATGGATTTCAGCGTTGCATACAAGCTGCTGAAAGGGGAAAATCCGAATTTTGTCGTTGCAATTGACGGTTTCATAGGCAGAGAATGGCTTCTTCGGGACATAGGATGTATCTGCAAACGCAAATTTACGAATGATACCGTGCTTGTCCGCAAAATCAAAAAGGTACTCGATCGCGGCGACATTCCAGTAATTTATCCGGAGGCACGTTACTCGCTCTGCGGGACAACGGCTGTTCTTCCAAAGTCGCTCGGCAAAATGGTGAAGCTTTTCCGCGTGCCTGTCATGACGCTGATTTGTCACGGCCACCATATCAATGAACCATTCTGGGATACTTCTCACGCAAGAGGAATTCCCTATAACGAAGCTGATTATACACTTCTTTTCACAAAAGAGGAATTAGATGAGCTTTCCGTTGACGAAATCAACAGCCGCCTTGCCGAGACATTCAGATATGATGATTTTGCGTGGCAGAAGGAAAAGAAAATCTGTATTGATGATCCGAAGCGTGCGGACGGATTGGATAAAGTTCTGTATCAGTGTCCCTGCTGCAATAAGGAATTCGGTATGAAATCCGAAGGTACCCGGATTTACTGTTCACATTGCGGAAAAACTTGGGAAATGACTGAGTACGGTGAGCTGAAGGCGACAAACGGTGAGACTGAATTTTCTCATATACCGGACTGGTACGAATGGGAGCGTGCGAATGTCAGAAAAGAAGTGGAGGAGGGCAGATACTCAACGGGAATCATGCCTGTCAGAGTGAAATCACTTCCGAATGCGAAAAAGTTCATCGACGTAGGAACGGGAACGATGATTCACGATATGCAGGGCTTTTATGTGAAGCTCGACAATCCGGAAAAGAGCGATACAACAGAAATCTGCCTGAAAGCTGCAAATACCTATTCAGTCCACATTGAATACCGCTATCTCTTCAAAAACGGTGACTGCGTGGATCTGAATACATCAAAGGACACCTGGTACGTATATCCTTATGACTGCGATTTTTCCGTGACGAAAATGGCACTGGCAACGGAGGAGCTGTATTTTGAGAAAATGCGAAAATCCGGAAAGGAAATACAACCGGGGCTTGCCTGAACAACTGAAAAATAAACATTATGAAACACCCTCCGAAAGGTCTGACCTCCGGAGGGCACTTTATTTTGCTTGGGGACAATTTATAAACGGGTTTTTAATCAGATATTAATGACGTTGATGGATCTGCATATATCATTAAGGAGATCAAAGAATGAGTCAAGAGTGATCTGAGCGGATAACATTACGGTATCAACTTCAACACCGTAGTATTCCAGGTAGTATTGAAGATTATCCTCTGAAAATGCGAAGTAAGCACAAATATCGTCAAAAGCCAGGGATTCCTCGTCAATATGCATATACTTTGTAAGTGAATGCAAATCAAACATATAAGGATTATATTCTTCCGGCATAAGCTCAACTGTTATCTGACCTGAAGTGCAGTCTACTAGAAGTATCCTGTCATAATAGCTGAACACGAGGACTTCCTTTTCTGCTGACATACCTCTGATCAGGTTTTCAAGGCTGTCTTTTTTAGTACAATCAATTACGAAAAGCCCATTGGTGAACGGATTATTCATATATCCGAATTTGCTTTCAGATAATTCGGAAATTGTTGCCTGAAAATAATAATCTGTTTCAAGCTCAAATTCACATGAATCATTCATTACAAGATAGGTACAATCCATAAGAATAACGTCTGAAGAACCATTATGAGGATTCTTGGGAGAGAAAAATACAGATGTGAGCAAAATCGACAACAGAATTACTGCTGCTGAAGCAGAAATAATAGCAGTGTAGACTGTTTTGCGCTTTGAATTTTTTGAATTTGTTTTTTGCGGATTTGCTTCTTCAATGTAGATATCATCAATTGATGAAAGCTGTTTACTTAATTCTAATTTATTCATAATATATTCTCCTTTATCAAGTGTGTTTTAAGGTCTGATCTTGTTCTGTGCAGAACAGTTTTAACATTGCTTTCGGTTAGTGAGTTGTTTTTTGCAATTTCAGATATGGAGCAGCAGTAAAAGTATCTCTGAATAAATACTATCCTGTCACGCTTTGACAGCGTAGCAAGAAATACGTTCAGAGCATTCTTAATAGCAAGACTGTTTGTAATGTCGGGAGTGTTATCAGGAAAGCACTCTGAGAACTCATCGATTGAAACATCTGCTTCAGAATTTCGCTTTGATGCTGTTTTTCTGTCAAACATATTCAAAGCAATATTTCTTGTGATCCTGCCCAGGTAGGCACGAAGATTATCAGGATGCTCAGGCGGAATGTTATTCCATACGGCTAAAAGCGCATCGTTTATACATTCTTCGGCATCTTCGTTTGAATTCAGAATATTATAAGCTATGTAGCTCATGTATCGTTTGTATTGCTTTTCTGTTTCGAGAATTGCATTTTCAGAACGGATGGAAAACAACTGCAACAGTTCCTTATCATTCATGATATACCTCCTTGTTTTAGCTGAAAGGCCTTTCAATACTAAAGTAATAATTTGCCATAAAAAGGTTACAAAATAAAAAAATAATTATGAACTGCCGTATATACTAACATAATCAGATAATAAAGTCAATCAGTTCTATGTCAGCAGGCAGGATAGTTATTACGGATAATTATAATTTGTTTTTCGGAAAAGTGTGGTCAGAGAAGGGCTGATGCCGGATAGGATAAAAATGTTATGTAGTAAAGAGATTGTTGATTGATTTTGTATCTTGCCAGGAAACTTCAGCATAAAATCGAAAGCGAAGGCATCCACCTCGCTTTTTTGACATGAAAAAAGTGTCCGTGAAACTCACGAACACTTGATCTGGTACGAGTGTTCATAAGGGATTTGATAAATCAAATTACTCCGGCTCCGAATACATATATTCTTACTCGTATCCATTGCCGTTTGCAAATAATAATTTTGGATGATGAATTACAGTGTGTATTTCTCTTGCAAGCATTGTATCAATTTAGGTATATATTCAATTTCATTTGCTATTATTTCTTTTATAGTATTGTCGATGTTTTCAAAATGCTTTTTATTCTGAGTTAATTCCATTTTTATACCGAGAAGATGTATGTTTTCGGCTCTTTTATAATTCGTTTTTGCAAACAAACAAATTTCCTGGTTTTCAGGTAAAAACAAGTCACAGATTTGATTTAGAATCCACTCATGTTCAAGCAACACTCTTGCATACCTTCTGTCAACGTAAGCGTAGTCACTGTTTGTAATTTCATTTATGAAATAATCTCTTACTCTTATGAGAGTCGAAATACCAAGAGATGCCTCATTAGGTAAATATTCTATTTCTGAAATATAGTCTTTAAGGTTTTTTATCATTCTTTTTATATTTGGTTCAGGTTCTGCGTTATCATTATAGCTTATAAAGTCAAGATTAATCAGTTCTCCTTTAATTGTCATTAGCCCAAGAATTACCTCTGCTTGTGAAGATTCAAATCTCTCAAATACCCCGTTTTCAGTGTATCCTTCTAAAATGAAATTATCATCGTTATAACCGATAATTAAGAAATCGTGTGTATAATCAAAGTTGTGATATGCATTTGTATGACAGACGTACTTCTCGTTGATGTTGCCATGAACATAGCAATTGTTATCTAATGATTCCTTTAAGATATACGATAAATTCAAACCGAAAACATCCACTAAATCTTTCCGAATATATAAAGTCTGCTTAACCGTTAGTTTCTCTTCTGTTCCCCATAAATCTGTTGTCAAAATATTAAATTTGTTGTTTTTTGAATTTGGATAATATGAACAACTAACACATTTTGTGCATGCCCATTTTGTTATCTCTTGTGGAGCATTTGCCTGAATAATACCAAATGGATATGCAAGATTATGATAACTTAATAATATTGGTTTTTCGGGGAACGGTAATATTTTCATTTCGTTAAATCTCATATTTTCTGATCTATAATTTGTTGACATAATTACAATTTAGCATCCTTTCTTTGAGCCAAGCAGAAAAGTCTGCGTTTTTCCCGGTATTCCCGATTGCAATATCCGTTATTATTTCTTGTTTCAGAAGATAATTTGCCATCTGTTCTTCTACCCCTTTTCCGATTACACGGCATGAAAGTGAGAACAGTTTCACTTTCTCATTTTGAATTGCCATTGCTCCGATCAAACCGTAATCGCTGACGGTGTCTTTGTAATACACAGAGTATAGTGTCCCTTTTTCATCAAGCAGTGTTTTCAGACCCCCGATGGTAAAACGGCCTCCGTTGGTTTTTTGGTTCGTCCGCATAGACAGTTCAGATATCCGTTTCCATTCGCTACTGTCGGCAGGATGTATTTCCGTTTCTCCGATAGTATTCATTGTATCTATTGATGCCTGCTCTGCTTTGAAATTCATTGCCCGGATTTTTGCTGTATCACTGTTGTTTTCTTTTAGCTTGAAGCAAGAAAGATCTCTATATACGGTATACGGATCAAAAAGAACTGTCTGAACTTCCGGCAAAAGGAAATTCATTTCTTTTATTTCTTCCGCGGAATCATCGACAAATACAATACTGTCCGGAGAGATATGCAGCAACCCGGCCATTTCTCTAATGTTATCTGCCTTTCTTGTATAACCCGCGCGAATAATTGCGAAGTCTGTGTCTTTCAGTAACATTCCTGTATGGCTTTTCAGAACTTCTGACAATGTTTCCTTATCATTCTTGGAACAGATACACAGGATGACTCCTCCTTTTAAGAGCCGAAGGACAAATCTTTGAAAATCCTTGTATTTCTCTGAGATATCTATTCCTTCTATGCCGTCTTCGTTCAGGATACCTCCCCACAGGACACCATCACAGTCCAGCGTAAGACATTTCTTGGTTTTGGAATATGCGATACAGTATTGGGTATATACTTCCTCCGCTATTTTTTTTATCAGTATCTCGGAATAAGGAGAGTTCCAGCGGTATTTCCCCTTTGCATTATATGAGTTGTTTATTCCGACTTCGGCGATTATCCTCTTAAAATCAATCAGCACGTCTGTTTCATCCAGAATTTCGGAAATATACAGATTGAGTTTATCGGACAGCCCATGATATGAGAGTAGGTTGCCGAATACATTGCTCTCTTTCAAGTAATAGTCTTCAAACCCGAGCCAGAGGATTTGTGCATTTGTTTTCTCCCTTACGGTTCCGTATATTTCAGTACATTTGTTACACATATCGATATACCCAGTAATATCCGGAACCAGACTCCATTCACTCAGATGAAGATATAATAAGGCAAAATCCACATCGAATGTGCGGATTTCAAAAACAGAATTCAAATATATGTATGTAATCTCGATATTATCAGAAAACACCTCAGTAAAACAGGGCTTCAAATATGGCTCAAAGTTCACGTTGCTGATAACCGCTATCCGAATCATACTCACGAATCCTCTAATATTTCATTAATAACGTCCATTATGTGGGATATTGAGTCCAATTCCAACATTGTCAGTTTTTCGTCTGGAAAATCAAAGTCATATGTTTCTTCCAATTTTACTATTACCGAAATAAAAACTATAGAGTCTACACCTATTTCTATTAGGTTCTTTTCTGTGTCTTCCTCTGTAATTTTAAGTTCATCTGTGCATGAATTGAACATCTCAATAAGCTCCTTGATAGTTGGCTTCTTATTCATCGTTTGCTCCCATAAAAACTTTTTTATTGATTTCTATCTTTCTTCTGTCTCTGTCGGTCAGGTCGGCTTCTATTAAAGGCAAGAGGTTATCTGCTTCCAACCGTGTGTTAAAGTCTACTTTCCACTCTTTTCGCTCTTTTTCGCAAAGCCCGTAAAGGTTCAGAAGTCTTTCTCCCTCCGGCGTACGGAATGCTTCGATGTATTTCTTCAGTATTTCATCCTCAAACACCTGGCTGGTATAATAAAGGACGTAAAAGACATATGGGATTATTTCATATTCCGAACTGATTCTGTACAGCTTTTCAATAGATATTTCTTCAAAATTATTCTTTAGAAGATAATACACATCCTTGAACATTTCGTATTTGATACTATTCCTTGTCGCAAGAAGAAAGATACTGTTCATATCTTTATAATGATGGAGGATAAGCTGTACCATCGTTTTTAGCGGAGGAAGTGTTTTGACCTTTACCCCGTATATTTCCATATCTACTGTATCTGATAGGAATTCCTCTATATCCACTCTTTTCTCTTCATATTCGCCCCAAAATATATCATAATTTATATCAATTGTAATAGGTAGATTCCCTACTTTAATTGCGTACTTTTGCAATTGATGCGAAGAAAGAAGGGGGAGAGCTCTGCTTATCCGATTAGAACACTGGCAAAAACCTATTTTTTGTAAAATACTTTCAACAACTTCTAAATTATCTCGAGATACCAAAATATCAATATCTTGATATTGACGCAATCCCGACCTTTCGTATGCCATAATTGATAACGGTTCTCCTTTTATCAAAGCATAGGGTATATCACCATTACCAAGTTGGTTCAACATGCCAGAACAACGTGAATACATTGCACTATATATTATGCTAGAATCAATCATATAATACTGGTATAATTAAATCATCCCCCAGCAAAAGATTCAATTACAAACTTCCTTTTCAAAAATTGGACTGTATGATATAATACTTGTGCTTTTAGGAGAACAGAGGATCAGGCACTGCTGGGAAGCGACCTGAGCACCGTTCCAGATTTTAAGAAGGAAAATACTTCCGATTGAATTGGCTCATCGCCCTTCGGAAAACATAAGGCAATAAACCAATCCGGTAACTTTTTTGAAAAGTCCCATAATCCATTTCATATTTGAACTACAGCGACTTCGGTTGACTGGTTAATGGAGGGCTTGGCTGCGAGCTTTTTCCAGTTATTGTTATTAGTTTGTTATAGCGAAGGGCACATGCTCTTAGACTAGTTATAGGAAACCAGGGAATTGGGGAAGGTTACTCAGGGAGCACCGTGGCTTTTTCTTCATTTTCAAGGCGGACCGTCACATCCTCGTCGGTATCGATGTTGCATTCAAAAAGCATGATTATTTCATACTCCGCAAAGAAAGTGGTGAAACTAAAGTAGCTGCACTTCTCAACGGGCACTAAAAATGCGCCGCAGGACAACTCATAGAAGCTACTGGACACACGTAGAACTAAAGTCTGACTGCTACGCTTTTGAACTCACTGACAACATTGAGGAATTCGAATATATCTAACGCCACGTTGATAATTCTAATCAATAATGCTACATATTTGCAATGAATTTGTGTTCAGACATCGGTTAAATACTCGCAAATTTCCGCAATATCGTCAGCAGTTTTTTCGATTTCCTCAAGATTGTTCGGGATGATAATTTTGTAAAAAACCACCTTATCTGTAATTTCGTTAAACAAAAAAGATTTTTCAACCATATCGCAAAATTTGTACCCTAAAGAATTTGTTCCACATATGTTAAAATGAAGCAACATTTTTTTATTGAACGTATTAGACACTTTATTCAATGATACCTTTTTACTGTTTTCGCGTTGAATAACGATGATAGAATCGATAGGTTGGCATGTTGTTCGATGTGTCCATTTATCAGGTGGCTTCAGATATATCTTATTTTGTATATTTCTCCTCAAATCACAGTTTTCGCTATGTAATTGCAAAGCTTCATATGCAGTTTCAGTCAATTTTAAACAATTTGCCCCAGAATATCCCACTATTCTCTCGTGCAAACATATTGCGATTGTATCGTCTGAAAAGAATGGATACCGCTTTTTTACAATTGCAGAGACCAATGTTGTTTTTCCTGAGCCTTTAGGAGCACATATCGGAATTAAATGGTTATTACAAATAAAACCTGATCCGTGCAATAACAACATTTGTTTACGAACTAAAAACAAGGCAAACGGTAAATTGAGTAAAGTTGATTGAATTTGTTCCAAAGTTATGGCTTGAGCAAAAATTATGTTACTATTATAATCCAGTCTGTATTTAATGTTTGAGTTGAGTTCCAACTCGTCGATTTCATCTCTCATATTAACACTAACAAACATTTTATCGTCCACACAATTGTTATCACACAAACTGATTTCTAGAGTAACTACATCCATAAAAATTTGATTCGAATAAACGTCCAATATATTCAACTCATAATTGGATAATAATTTGAATCCATACAAATAATACTGAAACAAGCCATCTCACCCTACTTTATATATTCTTTACTTATTCTCAACGATTTCAATTAACTGTCCTTTTTGAAACCGTAACACTACATCCGCAAACTTAGTCAGCTCATGATTGTGTGTGACAAATATAATTATTCTGTCATTACTATTCTTTTCGCACATATGCTGTATAATAGACTCTCCTGAAGCACTATCAATAGCGCTAGTAGGTTCATCCATAACAACTATTCTTTTATCTTTTAGATTTAAAGCAGCACGTATATTTGCTAGCTTTTGTTTTTCTCCGCCTGAGCACTCCAAACCGGTGGCAACAAATGTTTTAGAATAATCGTTTTGTATTTCATTAAATCTGTCTAAATTAAAAACTCTGGTGAGATTAAGATACTCCTTCATATCATCTTCGTTTTCAATCAAAAGATTGTTTTTGATACTCATTCCGTCAATAAATTGAAAATCCTGCAAAATGCTTGAAACCTTTGAGTAATAATCAATCAAATTAATCTCAGATAATAGGTGATCATTTACCAGTATCTGTCCTTCTGTTGGCCGATATAGTCCTAATATCAATTTTATGAGGGTACTTTTTCCTGACCCGTTTTCCCCAATAATAGCATAAGTTTTCCCTAACAAAAAATCAAAAGTAATCTTTGATAAAGCAAAACCATCTGTACCATAGTAACGATAAGAAACCTCTTTAAGTGAAATACAATTTATCTTATCGTCTCTCAATTTTTGTGTCGATATGTTAGATTCTGTTATTTGTTTGAACTTTTCATAATTCTTGCTCTCTAACACTCCTCCATAAAGGCTTGCAACCAATTTAATCATAGAAAAAAGCACACCGCTAAATTGCAAGGATGTATTTAATGTCACGGTGTAGTCGCCAATCGTCATTTCGCCTGATAACAACATATACCCAAATAATATCATAATGCCAAGCGTTACACTATTTTGCAAAACATTACCTGCTTGCGTGTAATAGAATAACCTAAGATTATTCTTAAAAGTGGATGTAATAAACGATTTTGAAATATCCGTAAATGTATATTTTAGAATTGGGTAAGTCCCATTGAGTCGAATATCTCTAGCTTGTTGTTTGTTTAGCAACAAGCCTTGAAAATAATTGATTTTTCTCCTCATTAATGTCGTTTGATTATTATACTCAACATCACACTTCGCCTTTTTTATCATTAACACATAATTGACTATTACACTAGCAGAAATAGCTAATAACACCAAATAATTGAATTGAGCAACGATATAAATATACGATATAATAGTTATCGTGGTAGAGACTACATTCAGAAATGTGTCAAAAACCCTTAATCCCACACCCGTTGCAAAGCCAAACGCTCTCTGAAAAATATTTGCTGTTTCAACATCATCATAATAATCGTATTGCATAATGAACATTCTGTCTAACGCTTCGCTCGTAATTAATAAATTGGCCTGCTGCAAGAGCTTATTTGAAAACAATTCAATAACCGCATATATCAATGACAGTATTGTTTGCATGATTACAAAAAATACCACATATAAAAGGAAATAGTATATACTTTGTCTTACAACAATTGCGTCCAATATGTATTTAGGCATTACCGCGCTAAAAACGGGAAAAAAGCCTCCAATTAAAGCCAGCAAAACTTTTAATATAACAAAAATGCAATTTTTCTTTGCCACAGAAAATATAAAATTTAAATAAAATTTAATTTCTTTCATAACATACTCCAAATAAAAAGCATAATCATAAGGGAACCTCTATAAATTGAATTTTTCAGTTCCCGTTTTTGATTTTTCGGTTCAAATTTCGAAATTATTTCCATGCACATATTATAAACAAGATTAGTAAGACCGATATTGAACTTGGCTCTCTCAATACCGATTGAACGTACAGTAAGCCCATGCATTGTCATTGTCATAAAACCGAATACATGCTCAATTCTTGCTCTTGTTTTGGTCTTGATTCGATTGCTTTCTTTTTGCTTTGCTGTCAAAGATTTAAGGCAGCCCTTTTCATGAACATGATTGGTTACGTGCTTTGGTAATTCTTTTCCTGCATAGGCGGCTGTCGACATAAACTTATTTATCGTTTTTGTCGATAAAATCCACAAACCCATTGCTGTCGTGTACATTTGCAGATGTTACGGCATAATCGATGATAAGCTTGCTTTCGGCATCGACTTTGGTATGATCCTTATAGCCGTAATGTGTTTCATTGCCCTTCTTTGTCCAACGGGCATCAGTATCTTTTTGAGCCAGTTTTGCCTTGTTTTCCTCCCATTCTTCAGGTATTTCGCCGTTTTTTATTATCTTGTTCTCCTCACTGTTGTTTCTTCGATGGGAAGCGTCCACATACGTACTATCTCTATCAAAATAATCTGGTTTTGCTTTTTTCGTAATTCAAGTATACAATTTGATCCAAATTGTCCTTGGTGGGAGAGCACTTGGGTGATACCTCAAAACCATTTTTCACTCTATATGCAGGGCATGAAGATCCACAGCAAAATGGATATGCAATACACCCGAAACACTTATTTTTGCGTAGATACTCTATGTAAAATTTATCATCCAAAATCCATAATTTCTCTTTTTCAGCGTTTATGTTAAAATACCCTTCGTTAATATCTCCAATTACAAATGGGGATTCACAATCTGGTGATTCTTCCAATGTACATTTTCCGATGCATCCATTTTTGTATATAACATATGTGTGTTTTTTATTAGCATAGCACAACTCTGATCCACAAGCAAAATTATAGTGTTTTGCAGGGTAAATATCCATTTCCCCGCACTTCTTCAACAATTGCTCCATTATGTATGGATGATACTCACTAGAAATGGCAGAGTATTGGTCGTCATTTTCACCGCCCCAGTGTCCAATAGCCTTAAAGGCTATTTCAAATCTAGCATCATCCTTGAAATTAAAACTGAAATACTCCAAAAATCTCTCAATGCTGTTAAGAATTTCAAAATTGTAATTAACACGTATTAAAACTTTAAACTGCTTCTCTATAGTTTTCATTTGCAATAAATTATTGGTTATTCTTTCCCACGTTGGATTGCCAAACTTGTCATATCTATATTTATCATGAGTTTCCGCCATCCCGTCCACTGTGATTTGGAAAATATTAACGCTTGCATCAATTAATTCTTCAGCAAGTTTTTTCTTAAGAAGTGAACCATTTGTTGTCATACTGTGCTGAAATACAATATTTTTTGATTGACAGAAATTATTAATACGAGTCGTTAAGTCAAGTATTTGGTCATAAAACAGCAATGGCTCACCGCCAAACCATTCAATTTTCAAAAAACCAAATCCGACAGTTTCATAGTGTGCTACAATAGAAGAATATATATTTTCAATCGTTGCTTGACTCATAAATCCCGCTTCTTTATTCTCATAGCAATACTTGCATTTGAAATTGCATTCTAATGTAGGAAAAATAATTAGTGATAAACTATTTTCATCTCCAATAATTTTTCTTATTTGGTGATATACCCTCAAATCTTCATCGTCATTCACGGCAACGCAATAGTTTTCAACTATGCGTTTATCTAATTGTTCGGAACTAATTGGACGATCTACTAGCGAACGAATTTGCTGAATTAAAGATTCATCAAATATAACACTTTGTTTTCCAGTAACAGTATTATATACTATCATTTCTTCGGTTTCATCTAGTTCTATGACCTTTGTATATTTTGATAATGTGTATTTCATATTAATCTCAATTCTGCCGCTAAAGCATCACCACAAATAGGAATGAAAGAGTGCTACTAGGCGGCGATTTTGTAACAATTTTCTGTTAAAATGTTTTCAGGGAGAAGACACACTACAACGCACAGGGAGGTGAGTCGTAGAAGTACTTCTTGCTGAAAACAGTATTTTAATCAGTGTTAGAATCATCTTGTCAAGCACAAATAAGTGTTGACACCGAGCACGTACGCTAAAAAATGTTTTAACGCCTGTTAAATTGTGTGATGATTCAGTCACTGTCTTCTCCTCACAGCTTAATTTGAGGAGGGATATTTTTGAAAGTTGTATTTCCTGTTTGCTACGGTATCGATGTTTACAAAACATTTTTGGTCGGAACGACTATTTCAACCACAGACGGTGTACACCCGCATTACCAAAAGAAACGCTTTTCCACATATAATTCAGACCCGCATCGCTTTGCCGACTGGCTTCTCGCAAACAACCGCTATGATATCTGTATGGAATCCGCTGGCAAGTATTGGGTTCCGATTTTCAACATTCTTGAAGAATGCGGCATCCGTGTTGCGATTTTCAATCCCAAATAGGTAAAAGCCGTCAAGGGTAACAAGGACGATATAAAACGACTTGTTTCGTTTGAGGCTTTTCCCGGGGAGTTTTATTCCGCCTAAGGAAATTCGCATCCTTCGTGAATTTGCCCGCTATCGCTACAAACTAGTTTCAGTGAAAAGCAGTGAGAAAAACCATTTTCAAAACGCTTTTACCGTTTGTAATGTTGCTCTTGATTCTGTTGTTTCGGATATGTTCGGCAAATCTGCAACTGCAATTACAGATTACCTCATCTCCGAAGATTCATTCAATCTGGAATATTGCGTCTCTCTTTTACAGCGTTCCCTGAAAAAGAAGTCCGATTCCGTGCTTGAATCCATTGAAGGATATTCCATTACAAATGAGCAAAAATTGCAAATGAGAATTGTACGTTCTCATCTGTATTACATTACTAGCACTATTTCTCAGGTGGATTCTGCGATTGATGCGATGGTCGCAAAGCACGATGTGGTGATTTCTCTGCTCTGTACTATTCCCGGTGTTGACCGCAATTCTGTCATTACGATCATTTCCGAAATCGGTACCGATATATCTCAATTCGGTTCCTCAAAACGCCTGTGCTGCTGGGCGGGACTAACGCCCAATAACAATGAATTTGCCGGCAAGAAAAAGTCTGTTCGCATTACACGTGCTGGAGTATATCTCAAACCTGCATTGGTGCAAATTGCCCATGCAGCCGTGAAACCAACCGACAATTCTTACCACCGTTTGAAGTATGAGCAAATTTCCAAGTGCAGAGGAAAGAAACGAGCCATCATTGCCATCGCACGGATGATTCTCACTGCTGTTTTCAAAATGATGTCTACCGGCGAAGTCTGGAATCATAAAAATCTCTTCAAAGTCGATATGCCGAAATCACTCATAGAACGCAAACTTACCAAAGCTGTCAAACAAGCCACTAAATTCCTTGAAAAGCAAGGATTGACCGTTTCTTAGTTCTTTGTTGAATACCTTTTCGTTAACCTTGCAAAAAAATATCGTCTTGCAATGTCTTTTCCTTATGCCTTTCGTCATGTGGACGTGGTATTTCTTTTACGCTAACACCTTTAATTATATTAACAACAGCGACGTTCAAAATAGTTAATAAACTTCCTTGAACAATTCTGCCAATAAAAATTTCGAATATCATTCCGAGACGCCAAACGACAAAGCAACTTGGCATCTCGGAATCCGTTTTTTTTGTGGCAATCTCATTTTTGAAATGCAGATTACCACGGGGCTACCGCCACTCACAATGACAACTCAATCCCATTTTACTACTTCGACTTTATATTTGCGTTATGAACATGCGATGCCCAAATTGGGCGAACAACCACATTGTGGAACAATATTTATTGTTCCACCGCATCCAGGAATAAAGTTAATTCCGTTGGGGGCAGTTATGTTGTTATCAAAATCCTTCACACCAATATACTCCTTTCTGTGTTGTGATTATCAATGAATATTAGTTTATTTAAGAGCAGACACACATATTTAAATTAATGGTACAGCCACATAATGGAACAATATTGAGATCAAATTGCGGATTCTCTGCTACGGGCAATAAATTACTCATTTGTATAATCCTCCTTCCTTTTGAATAATATGTTCATAGACTCTGCGTTCGTCCTTATAACGAAAAACGGTGGCAAAAGTATTACAAACCCAAAATTAGTTTGGTTTGAGAACTATTGGATATCAAACAACAACTCAATATACTCGGGGGAATTATGTCCTAATAATCCGACGCGCATATACCAACCTCCATCTGATTCTAATAAAAAAGCACAAACCATCCCTTAGAATAGTCTGTGCACTATATTTCAAATTCTCTTGGAGAATGTGAGTGTCTTGATTACTAAACAGACATATTCTTTGTTAATTTTATTATACTACACTATTTATTATTTGTCAACTATTTAATCACAAAAAATATATATTTTTTATCATTATTTAAATAAAATTTTACACAATATTTCAAACATATTATAATCTTTTTAAAATTATTACATAATCATTCAGCTTTTCTGATTCTTGTGATTATTTTTTCAAAATACCCGATATTTTGGTCCACCTTATTCCATACATTATGGAGCCCCTCTATTGACGATAGCACGGGATAGAACCGTACACAACACGACTTGCGTGAAACATAGAAAAAATAATACAGGAAGCCGCAAACAGGGTTATCTTTTGCCACCCCGTATTCCATACATTATGGAGGGCACTCTTGACAACAGCACCTGATATCACCGTACACATCACTGGATTTTCATAAAATTTCAAAAAAGCAAGCTAAATATGGCAATTTAGGTTATCTTCCGGCACTGAATTGTAAATTTATTATGAATATTTCAGAAAATGTCCAAAAACACCCTAATATTTGACCACCCTTTGTGCATTAATTATAGAGGGTATTTTTTCTTTCACTGTTCCTTGACAACTGAATAAACGACCTTTGCAGGTGATACGACATTGCCATGACTCCGAACGGACGGATGAGCGATGCAACGCCGGAGAAACACTCGGGCAGGAACTGCTGCGAATGAGGCGCCGTACATGCTCTGTTTTTCAGAGTAAATTAAAAATAAGCGGTTCAGAGCCGCAGGAGAATACAAAATGCGTATCAAAAATTATTCACGAATAAAGAAGAAAGGAGGAGAAAAACATGGAGACGGGTTTTCTGATGATTTCCGGAGCAGTTTTCAAGGATGAAAAGTATTCCGGAATATCACTCTACGCCTTTTGAGTATGATTACGGACGCGGTGCGTCCGTAATGTAGCAAGCATCGCATTTGGGTGCACACACCCCAATGCAGTTGTCAGGGGAAGCCCTGAAACCCTGAGAAACAGACAAAGGAGAACAAGAATATGGAGAAAAAGACTGAAAGAATTAAATTCTGGCTTACTGACAAGGAACTGAAAAAACTTGACCGTCAGGCAAAGAAAGCAAAAATGACTCGTTCGGAATATATCCGCAAAAAAATCAATGAAAGCACAGTAATCATCTCACCGGAGATTGATTACGAAAGCTATTACAAAGAGTTCCACCGACTCGGAGATGAATTGAACGGTTACGTTGTCAAACTGAACACGACCGGAGTCTTCAATGAAAAAAAGACGGATCGTATTATTACAGAGCTTAACGAGCTGATGAAAAAATTTGACACCGAAGCAACCGAAAAGCTGAATGAAAACATTAAAAAAGCTAATGGAGAGCCGGTATGAGAAACAGTAAGCATTATATTCAGGCAAGAGTATCGCCAAGTGAGAAAGACCACTTCTTACGAGTGACGGAACTTTGTAATATGACAGAACACACAGTTCTTGACCATTATCTGGAAGGATATCCGCTCGCAGAGCACCCACCGGAAGAATTTTGGGAGCTCGACAGATTGCTTTTGAGAATCACATTGCTGCTAAGCCATGTATGGCTTAGCAAAAATATGCGTTTGGAAAAGCAACAGAACAAATATTACACTGCACAGAAACAACTGAACAAACTCTGCAATAATGCTTTTTGGAAAATAAAACTCGCTGATCCAGATTATGGAAACGACAGCAACGATAAAAGAAAGGGCTAAACACACAATATGAAAAGAAATAGATGGATATGCGGATTGCTCACAGGAAAACAGGAATATTTGATAAACGGCGTAAAGTATATTGTATCAGCCGAATTTGAAAAACGGGATTCAAGTAATACAATACGCTCCCGTTTTGAGCATGCAATAAAAAGTGAAATGATAGATTTGACAATACGGCCGTCTGATGATATAATAAGAAAGGAATATATGTATTCGGCTGCCGGAAAGGAGGATTAAATGCAGTCGAAAAACAAAAAAGTAAAAAGCGAAGAAACAGGAATCACAGCACTGTATAGCCGTCTTTCACGGGACGACGGATCAGACAGTGAAAGCAATTCTATTGCCAATCAGAAAAAACTGCTTTCTCAAAAGGCAAAGGAGCTGGGGCTGACCAATACAAAGCATTATGTTGATGACGGTTACACGGGGACAAACTTCAATCGCCCGGCATTTCAGCAGATGACAGAGGATATTGAGATGGGATATGTTACAACTGTTATGGTGAAGGATTTATCCCGTCTGGGCAGAGATTATGTTTCAGTAGGAAATTATACTGACAGATATTTTCCGGAGCACAACGTCCGTTTTATCGCCGTTAACGACGGCATAGACAGCGACGAGGGCGAAAGTGAAATCGCACCGTTCAAGAATATTCTGAACGAAATGTACGCAAGGGATATTTCAAAAAAGATAAGAAGCTCGCACCGTCTGCGTGGCAATGCCGGTGAACCGCTTTCACAACCGCCTTACGGATATATGAAATCACCCGAAAACAAGAAAAAGTGGATTGTAGATTATGAAGCAGCAGAAATCGTAAAGCGTATATTCAGGATGTGCATTGAAGGCAACGGAAACGAAACAATTGCTCACTCACTGCAGAACGAAAAAATTCTGAATCCGATGGCATACTGGCGAAGCAAAGGTCTCAACAGAGGCGGCAAAAGGACACAGCCGGATCCTTATCATTGGTGTAAAACCACAGTACAAAAAATACTTGCACAGCAGGAATACTGCGGCGACATAATCAACTTCAAAACATATTCGAAGAATTTCAAAAACAAAAACCGTCTTGAAAACCCGAAGGAGAACTGGGTGATTTTCAAAGATGTTCATGAACCGATTATCGACAGGGAGACCTTCGAACAAGTACAACAACTTACCGCAGAAACAAAACGCCGTGCACCGAAACCTGATAATTCACAAAAGAGTATATTAAGCGGTTTGATTTATTGCGGAGACTGCCACAATATAATGCGATATCATACGAATACGTCAAACAAAGATATCCATTTTTTCTCGTGTAGCAACAATATAGTGGACTATCGAGGTACCTGCCGCAGCCGTCATTATGTCCGTGCTGATTCAGTAGAGCAGGTTATCACGCTTGAACTCAGACGTATGGCTTCTTTCCTGAAAGCCGACGAAGATGCCTTTGCAGAGCTTCTTGCGCAAAAAACCAACGAATCAATTGCAAAAGAACAGAATCAGGCAAATGATGAGCTGCAGAAAGCACTTGTACGGAGTGATACAGTTTCACAATTGTACGAAAAGCTCTATGAGGATAACGCTTCGGGAAAGGTATCTGATGAATGGTTTATGCAGCTGTCCCATAAATATGAACTGGAACGAATGGAACTTAAGGCAAAGATAACCGAATTACGAAAAAAGCTTTCTGAAATCGGGAGTCGCCAGCAGGAGCGGAACAATTTTACCTACGCCATTCGCAAGTTTATGGAGATGGACAAGCTGACTGCACCGCTTCTTCGTGAGCTCATTGATCATATTGATGTTTACGAAACAGAAGGTACTGGCAAAAACAGAACACAACGGATAGTAATCTATTACCGCTTTGTGGGCTATATTGAATTGCCTGAAAACTTTTTCCGTACAAACTACAAGGCTGATACAAGGCGTGGTGTTGCAGTGGAGTATATCCCCACAAAGACAGCATAAAACAAACGAGCAGACAAAATGCCTGCTCATACATTAATAAAATTAACATCAAAAAAATCGAGTATCCATAGGTCAAGTCCCTTATGAATACTCGATATGGTGCAGTTGACGGGACTTGAACCCGTACCCTTTCGGACACGCCCCTCAAACGTGCGCGTATGCCAATTCCGCCACAACTGCATTCATATTTACGTCGGCTGATGTCACATCAACTGACATGCGTATTTTACATCTTTTTTTGAATTTTGTCAAGTACTTTTTTAACAGGCAGGAGATAACCTGCTTGCATATTATTTTCGGAATAATGCAATAAAAACGCTGAAATGAGTATAAAAAGGACACAAAAAATAATAAAAAATATTTTCCGAAATACGATTTTTGACTCATTTTTTATAGCTTGGAGGATGAAATGATGCCTTTTGTTGAGTAAAGAATTATGAAGAGCCGAAGTCTGATATCAAAACTTCAGAAGACAGAGCAGGAAAGAGACTTTCGCATTGCAGGATATCAGGCAAGTCGGACAGATTCTGACAAAAAGAAAAGTGTCCGTGAAACTCACGTACACTTGATCTGGTGCAGTTGACGGGACTTGAACCCGTACCCTTTCGGACACGCCCCTCAAACGTGCGCGTATGCCAATTCCGCCACAACTGCATTATTTGGTCGCCAATTGATTTCTCATTAACTGACTTGCTTATTATACCTCGCTTTTAACATTTTGTCAAGTACTTTTTTCAAAAAATGATATAAAAAAGAGAAGGACTTATGAAATGGTATCACCCCGGATACTTATTATAAGTCCTTCCTGGAAAAGAGTATAAGTCTGATTTTAATCCTTCATATACGCTACCGTATAGTATCCGAATTCCTTCAGCTCAAGCCCGAGGTTTTCCAGCTGGTATGCAGTTGATTTGTTGGTGGACTTGAAAATGTATGCTGAATTGTTCCAACAGTCGGCTATTGTGTGGTAGCTAATCTCAAAAGTATAGTTCGAGAACGTATGAATGTTCATGAACGGAGACGGCCAGTTGTTATATACCACAGTGTCGGCGAAAACATCGTGAGGCGTTTTGTCAAACCAAAGAACCTCGGCAAAGCAGATCGAAAGATCAACGTATACGTTCTCAAATTCTTCTTCCTTGACAAAATTCACTGAATCCTCCATGCCATACATGAATGCACCTGCAATTTTGTCCTTGTAGTCTCCGAAATAGTATTCGCCGAACGACGTCAGGGCAACAAGGTAAACAGTGATCACTGCTATGTTTACGATTCTCCTGACCGATACAAACGAGCCCTTGAAAAAGGGAAGCAGCAATGTATCAAGTCCGAGTGCGATGAGCATGAGGAGATAGGGAATGGCTCCGTTTGCTCTGTTGATATTCAGACTCGTGACAAGAAGACATGAGAACAATGCAGCAATGAATGCAGGCAGGATCAAAAGCTCCGGAGAGAACTTTTTTCTGCCGATGCAAACGATGGTGTTTACCAATAATCTTCCGAGGCCGATGAATATGAACGGAATGCTGAAATAATAGCACAGACCGAAATCTGAAATCGTATTCCATGTCATGCCGTCGTCCTGTCCGATAAGAATCTTCCATACGGCTTTGAATGATTCTATGTCCTTGACTCTGCTGAGTGACAATTCGTTGTTTCTCATTGAAACAAGCTTCGGGATCGAAATGAAGTTTGTTTTTATTTCAGAAATGTATCCGAAGTTTACAAGCAGGAAAAGCATAAGCGGAAGGGCAAGCACGAAGAGTATTGCAGCCGATGCAAAAACGTACTTCCATTTGACACTGACTTTTGCAATCAAAAGATAAACTGTCATCAGGAAGAGTGTGAGCGGCACCGTTATCCACATTGTTGAATATGCATAAAGGCTCAGACCGTAGAACATTGCCGAAAGCATAAAGTACTTGCTGTTTTTTATTCCCTTGACAAAGAAGAACAGACCGAAAATGAGAAAACCGGGAGCGAGATTGCTTTCAAGCCCCCATCTGGAGAGCATTATCTGCCAGGGCGATACGGCAAAAATAAGAAGCCCGAGAAGAGCTGCTCTTTTGCCTGACATTTCTTTGATAAGAAAATATACCGAGATAAGTACGCCGAGAGAAACGATAAGCTGAGGTATGCGGAATACTGTAATTGATTCGCCGAAAAGCCGGAAGAGAGGTATTGCAAGATAAGTCTCAAGTGCGTTCATTCCGCTGCCCCAGGCAATGAAGTAGACAGGGTTGTGGTAGCCAAACGAATCAACACCGAAGTTGAGAAGCGAATAGGCTTCGTAAGCTGCATATGCTTCGTCCTGATTGAAGCCGGCAGGCATTGATCCGAACTGATAAAGCCTGAAGCCGGCACCTATCAGAAAGATGAAAAGCACTGCGGCAGGATATCTGTACCTGAACAGAAAATCGGTTATTTTTTTAACTTTCATAATATACTCCATATATTAAAGATAATATCTAATTTATACATCTTTTTTTCGGATTTGTCAATAGCATTTGATCAGGGAGAAAATGAAAAAGAGAAAAATGTCCGATATTTCACCCAGAGTTCACACAGAAAGAATATAATTCAAAAGAAGGAGAAGACAATATGGATAAAAGCAAGGATGTCAAAATATTGGATACAATCGGACTTGTATTCTCCCTGACAATGATCGGACTGAATTTCTGCTTCTTTGATATGTTCAGGGCTATGTTTGACGAAATCGGATTTATGTTCGGCATAATGAACAGCTGGTGGGAGAATTCGTATATTACGGCGGCGTGCGTACTGCTTATTCTGATGTGGATATTGTTCACGCTCGCAACGTTTTACTTTGCCGTGAACGTTGTATATGTGATCCAATGGTTCAGGAAGAAAAACGAAGACGATCTTCTGATGAACTTTGCCGTCGCTCGCTGGATGAAAAAGTTCCCGCAGAAAAGATATATCAAACGTATCGAAAGCGAAACGATAGGGGAGAAGTACAGAAAGCAGAAGCTAGATGCGTTGTATAACGAAAGAAGAAAGCTCGGCTTTCTTTATAATCTCGTCGGAACGGTATTGCTGTTTGCAATGATGACGGTATGCATACTCGGAATATCAATGATAGTTACATATTTTTACGGCGGAGATAAGCTTAAGAATAACGAAATAACGTGGATCAGGACAACACTGCTTGCATTGATCCCGCTTGCGGCGGCGGCGCTTTACTCAATTATGTATAACCTGAGGGTTGCCGACGTGAAAAGAAAAGTAATTGGTATAATTCAGATATCTACTGAAGCTTTGAGAAAGAGAGAGTATAAAAAGATAATAAGCACGCTCAGAAAATGCGGTGTGCTTCATATTATCGTACTTCTGATGACGGAACTGCTGTTGACCTGCTATCTTGATACCGCCGTATTCGGATATAAACTGAAGGACCTCAATACCGGGGAGATAATTGAAACGGGAGAAGTGACCACGGAGGATTTTATCAGGAGAATAAACTCAACAACGTCCGAAGAAGCACTGCGAATAATTGCAGAAAGCGGAGCAGGAGAAGACGGTGCACTGTGTGCAATACTCGCAATAATAGGGCTGGCACTCTATTTCTGGATATTTCTATTGCTCGTCGTGTGCATAAGGAAGATATTGGGGAAGAGCGGCGGCGGTATGGCTATAATGTCCGGAGCGGTGATGATGGGGATTCATTTTGTGTCAGGTATGCTTTTATTCATAAAGGTGGATTCGGAAAGCAAACTGTACGGAACCTTATCAAAGCACGGGAACCTTGAAGCAATATTCAGGACGGAGCTCATTATACCGTTTGTCATAATGATAATACTGTGCGTACTCTATCGCTATCTGCATTCAGAAAAACTCAAAAAGAGACTTGACGGGAACGAAAAGCAGTAAAACAGAAGATGTAAAGAAAATATGTGATAAAAACAGACGAAAACATCAAGGGCTTCCGGCAACGGAAGCCCTTTTCATATAAAAACATACAAAAACATTAAAAAAGAGCAAAAAAGGCTTGACAAAAACGGAAAAAAGATGTACAATACGCAGGCACCTTTGAGAGAACGGCAATTCGATTGGCTTCGAAAGAGCCGGTTTGGAAAAAAGTTTTCGAAAAAGTGAAAAAAGTGCTTGACAAAAACTGAAATCAGTTGTATAATACGCAGGCACGTTTGAGAAAGCGGCAAATTGAAACATCTGAAAACAATTTGCAAAAAGCTTTTGAAAAAGTGAAAAAAGTGCTTGACAAAATACAAAATCAGTTGTATAATACGCAAGCATGGTTGAGAGAGCCAAGC
>JAZQMY010000006.1:0-26283 GCA_045627045.1 Clostridia bacterium
GTCCGAATTCGGCTTTGCTGAACCCTTGTTGATGTTCGCTGCTTTTCTGAGCAGGTCAGCAGCCGGCGGAGTCTTCGTTACGAACGTATATGTTCTGTCCTGATAGATCGTGATGATTACAGGGAGAATATAGCCGATCTGAGAAGCCGTCTTTGCATTGAACTGCTTTACGAACTCAGGTGCGTTTACACCGTGAGGTCCGAGTGCAGGTCCAACCGGCGGTGAAGGCAGTGCCTTACCGGCAGGGAGCTGAAGCTTAACCTTAGCTACGATCTTCTTTGCCATGTGTTTTCCTCCTATGATATTTTGTGTGGTTTGGAGCACACGTACATTATTCAAGCAGGATTACGCCCTAAAGCTTAATCCACCTTTTGAATCTGATTGAATTTGAGATCGACCTGCATACTTCTTCCGAACATATGCACATCAACCTTTACTTTCTCCTTGTCCTCCTCGATGCTCTTCACGATGCCAGTGAAGTTCTCAAGCGGGCCTGAAAGTATCTTTACATTTTCGCCGACTGAAATATCAAAGTCAACATGAACATCTTCAATACCGTGCTTGATGATTTCCTCATTTGAAAGCGGTACAGGCTCATTCTCGCCACCGACAAATCCGGTAACGCCCTTGATATAACGAACGACATTCCATGTCTCATCGTCCTGAACCATCTTGATGAATACGTAACCGGGGTACTGCTTACGCTTTACCATTTTGCGGTTGCCCTTTTCATCCTCTTCGATAGCATCCTCAAGCGGGATGTGGACTTCGATTATCTTGTCCTGAAGATTACGGTTCTCAACAGCCATTTCGATGGATCTCTTTACTTTATTCTCATAGCCGGAATAAGTGTGGATAATATACCATCTGATACCGTCATCACCGGAGAAATGAGTTGACTTCTTTGCCGGTTGTTCATTTATAATGTTTTCGTCCATTATAGTTTATCTCCCATCAGCCGACAATAAGACCAATGATTGTGCTGAACAAATAGTCGAATGCGCCGACTATCGCACCGAGAACGACAGAAAGTACAAGTACAACGCCTGTTGCCTTGATAACGTCCTTCTTGCTCGGCCATGATACCTTTTTTAATTCACTGATAACTTCCTTGAAAAAGTTTGAGCGCTTTTTCTTTTCTTTATCCTTCTTCTTGGTGTTATCGTTCTTCTTGCTGACATCCTTATTGGTGTCAATGTCAGGTAATCTTTCCTGTTCCACGTCGGTCCCTCGCTAATTACTTTGTTTCTTTATGAACTGTATGCTTCTTGCAAAAGCGGCAATACTTGGAGATCTCAACTCTCTGGGTCTGAGTCTTCTTGTTCTTTGTTGTATTATAGTTTCTCTGCTTGCATTCTGTACAAGCCAACACGATTTTCTCTCTCATTGTGAACACCCTCCTTAAAAAACATCATTTTCTATATTTTTGGTGCGCTCCGCCAACATAAATGCTTGTTCCACAGTTACGCTGATTAATTATATTACAAAAATCGTTTTTAGTCAAGTGGTTTTTTTGATATTTTCCGTAAAAACTCAAAAAAATATGTTTCAGCACTCGGATTTTATCCTTATAAGCGCTTTTGCAAGCTGGTCAGGGCACGATGTTCCCTTGCCGCCGCAGTCTATTCCTTCAAGTTTTTCGATGACCTCATCGACCGTCATTCCTTCAACGAGCTTTGCGATTCCCTGTGTGTTTCCGTGGCATCCGCCCACAAATCTTACGCTGTTCACGATCTCGTTCTCAACGTCAACAATGATCCTTCTTGAGCAAGTGCCTCTTGTCTGATACTCGTATGTCATTATTATCTCCTTTTATTTGTGATATCTTGTTCCCTTTGCAATGGAGAATGCTCTGTATATCTGTTCGGTCAGAATCACTCTCATCAGCTGATGCGGAAAGGTCATCTTTGAAAAAGACAGCTTCATGTCTGCTCTTTGCTTTACCTTATCGGAAAGTCCGAATGACGAGCCTATCACGAATACTATATCTCCTTCGCCGGATACGCCTATTTCGCTTATCTTTTCCGAAAGTTCCTCCGAGGAAAGCTGTTTTCCTTCCACACAGAGCGCTATAACATAGCTTTTCGGAGTGATATGCTTCATTGCAAGTGCCGCTTCGGCATCAAGTGCCTTATCTATTTCCTTCTGTGAAGGTTCAGAGGCAAGCGGAGCCTCATCAATTTCGGTTATCGTCAATCGGCACGCCGAAGAGAGGCGTTTGGAGTATTCCGCTACCGCATCACGCCAGAATGCCTCCCTCAGCTTGCCGAAGCATACTATATTTATCCGTTGCATTGCGCTGTCATACCAACCGCTTTCTTCATCACGTGGTATCCTTCCTCTATTGCCCGAAGTGAAGACTCAATGCCTTCAAACTCAAGCGATATTGCTCCGTCGTAACCTTTTTCCCTCAGTATTCTGATGCATTGATATAAAGGTACGTTTCCGTGTCCGAGTATAGTCCCTCTGAGATAATTTCCGCCTCTTGTGCCGAACCAGCCGAACGACGGCAGAAACACCTCGTTACCGCTCTTGACAAAAAAGTCCTTGACGTGAACGTGCATTGCATATCTTGCCATCCTGCCGACTGCTTTTACCAGGTCTTCATCTGCACACAGAAAATTTCCTATGTCAACGAGTGCACCATAGTTTTCTCTGCCGACTTTATTGATGAGTTCCTCAACTATAAGGCTGTCCTGCATTACCTGCCCGTGATTTTCCACCATGAGCTTCATACCCTTTTCGCCTGCGTAATCTGCAAGTTCTCTCATTCCGTCCGATGCGGTTTCAATAAGCTGCCTGATACCTTTTTTCCCCGCCTGTGACAGACTGCCTTTTATCGTATCCAGTCTCAGCGCATCAGCCCCAAGTATATATGCGCAGTCAATGAATTTCTTTCCTGCCCCTGTCTGAGCATTTCTGTCTTTATCAAGAAAATTGACACCGGCATTAAGAGAGAAAACAGAGAGGCCTGCCTCACGGCACTTTTCACCGGTTCTTTTGGCGGATTCGATCGGATCCCCGCCGTCATATATATCGGCCCATCTGAACTCTATCCCGTCAAATCCGGTTCTCTTTGCATGATCTATAATGTCTGATACCGTAAAATTATCCGACTTTACCCGAGCATAGCTGTATGCGTTTACTCCGATTCTCATTTTATTGTTCTTTTCCTCAACCGATAAGCTCCAAGGCTTTTCTCATAACCCTGTAGCCTTCTTCAACTGCCATAAGTCCGTTCTCCATGCCCTCGAATTCAAGTGAGATTGCACCGTCATAGCCGTTGTTCTTAAGTATTCTTACGCACTGATAAACAGGAACTATTCCGTGTCCAAGCATAGCACCTCTGAGGTAGTTGCCTCCTCTTGTGCCGAACCAACCTCTTGAAGGAAGGAATACTTCGTTACCGCTCTTGAAGTGAAAATCCTTCATATGAACGTGCATGACGTATCTTGAAAGTCTGCCAACGCCCTCCGTCGGGTTCTCATCTGCGCAAAGGAAGTTACCTATATCGACCTGTGCTCCGTAGTTCTCTCTGCCTACCTTATTTATCAGCTTCTCAACTACAGTGCTGTCCTGGAAAATCTGTCCATGATTTTCCACCATAAGCTTCATGCCCTTTTCACCCGCATAGTCCGCAAGTATCCTTGCGCCCTCAGAAGCCTTCCTGAGTATGCCTTTAAGTCCGTCCGGACCTGCCTCCTTAAAACTCCAGCCGATAGTATCAATACGGAGAGCCAGAGCGCCCAGCGCTTCTGCGCAGTCAATCATTTCTTTGCCGCTTTCTATCTGGTTTTCAAAATCCGGTGCAAGGAAATCAACTCCTCCATCGTATGAGTACACCTCAAGTCCTGCCTCACGGCACTTATCTCCGAGAATCTTTGCCGTATCCGAGACAGAATAGTCGCCTATTTTATATCCGTGGATGAATTCCATGCCGTCAAAGCCTGTCTTTTTTACATGATCAATCACATCAAACAATGTGAAATTGTCTGACATAACATTTGAGTAGCTGTATGAGCTTACGCTTATCTTCATAGTAATAACCTTATTTAACCTTTCGTTTTGTATATATTAGTATTTATTTCAATGCCAGATTTATCTCTTCGGCATATCTTACCGTTTCCATTGCATCGGAGGCATACCTGTCTGCGCCGATTCTGTTTGCATATTCTTCATTAAGAACCGCTCCGCCCACGACTATCCTGCATGATGGTGCTTCCTTGTGCAGAAGCTTTATCGTTTTCTCCATTGCAGGAACGGTGGTTGTCATTAGTGCGCTGAGCCCTACCAGCGGTGCATCAAGTTTCTTCACCGTTTCGCATATTTTCTCCGGAGGAACATCCTTTCCGAGATCCGTTACGGCAAACCCGTAATTCTCAAGGAGAAGCTTTACTATATTTTTGCCTATGTCGTGAATGTCGCCCTTCACTGTAGCAAGCACCACTCTGCACTTCGTTTTTGCCGAGCCGTTTGATGCAGATTCCTTTATCACCTCAAATGCGTTCTTTGCCGCATCTGCACTCATCAAAAGCTGAGGAAGATAAACCGTCTTTGCCTCGTAGCCTCTGCCGACCTCATCAAGTGCCGGAATTATCTCATTGTTGACGATATCAAGACCGCGCTCCGTTTCAAGCAGCTTTCTTGTTGCCGAAGCCGCAGAAGATGACAGGCCCTTCTTTATCGAATCAAAGAGAGAAAGCTCCGCCGGTGCTTCATATTTGGTCTCTGTCTTTTCCAAGCCGGATGCATATGCTATATATTCCGCACAGTTCTCGTCATTTCCCGAAAGTGCATTGAAGGCGTAATAAGCGTCCTTCATCTCCTTTGAGAATGGATTCATTATCGCCGCCGAAAGTCCGTTTTCGAGTGCCAATGTAAAGAATGCCGCATTGACCTTGTCTCTCTCGGGAAGTCCGTATGATACGTTTGATACACCGAGAGATGTGTTGCATCCGAGTCTTGTCTTAATCTCCTTCATTGCACGAAGAGTCGTTCCCGGTGCATTCTTATCCGCACTGACCGTCATCGCAAGAGTATCAAAAATGATATCCTTTTTCGGAATGCCGTATTCCGCCGCAGTTCTGAGGATCCTTTCGGCTATCTGAACTCTTCCCTCTGCCGTATCAGGTATTCCGTTTTCGTCAAGCGTAAGCGCAACTATTACTCCGCCGTATTTCTTTGCAATCGGAAACACGCTTCTCATGCTCTCTTCCTTGCCGTTCACGGAATTGATCATCGCTTTTCCGTTTACGATGCGGAGCGCTTTTTCCATTGCCTCCGGGGATGATGTATCGACCTGCACAGGCAGAAGTGACACTGCCTGAAGTCTCTCCACTATCTCCGAGAGCATTTCTGTTTCATTTATATCGGGAAGTCCTGCGTTCACATCCAGTATGTGTGCGCCTGCCTCCTCCTGACTTATACCCTCCTTGAGTATGTAGCCGAAGTCCTTTTCACGGAGAGCTTCTTTCAATCTCTTTTTGCCCGTGGGGTTTATCCTTTCGCCTATCAGGACGGGCTTTTTGCCTATTGTCACCGTTCCCGATGACGATGCCACCACGGTCATTTTCTTTTCCGTCACAGGCAAAGGCTCAATTCCCGATGCCGCCTTCACGAGTGCTTTTATATACTCCGGAGTGGTTCCGCAGCAGCCGCCTGCTATCCTTACGCCCTTTTTCAGCATATCCGATACCCGTGCGGCAAATTCATCCGGGAGGACATTGTACTCCGTCTTGCCGCAACGCTCGCACGGAAGTCCCGCATTCGGCTTGAATATCACGGGGAGTGAAGAAACTTCAAGAAGCCTGTTGACCACAGGGATCAGCTTTTCAGGTCCGAAAGAACAGTTCACACCTATCGCATCAACTCCGAGTCCCTCAAGCATTGCCGCCATTACATCCGGAGTGGCGCCCGTCATGAGCTTTCCGTCCTCGCCGTATGCATTTGAAACGAATATGGGCAGATCGCAGTTCTCCTTCGCCGCAAGCACAGCCGCTTTGGTTTCGTAGCTGTCATTCATCGTCTCAATAATGACGAGATCTGCACCGAATTGTTTGCCGAGCCTTACCGTCTTTGCAAATATTTCTATTGCATCCTCAAAGTCAAGGTCTCCGTAAGGCTTTATAAGTCTTCCTGTCGGTCCGATATCAAGAGCGATGAATTTATCCTGTTTGCCGGAAGAAAGCTTTCTGGCCTCCTTTGCGTTCCCGACTGCCGCCTTGATTATGCTTTCAAGTCTTTTGTCATCATACTTCAGGCTGTTCGCTCCGAATGTGTTCGTTGCAATGATATTGCTTCCGCAATCGTAATACGCCTTGTGTATCGCCGTTACGACTTCAGGATGCGAAATGTTCCAGAGCTCCGTTGCTTCGCCCGGCAAAAGCCCATTCTCCTGAAGAAGAGTGCCCATTCCGCCATCAAGAAATGTTATATTGTTCTTTATGTATTCTCTTGCATTCATATTTTTCTCAATCCAATCAATGCCGTCACCGATTTTGACGGTGACATAAGCAGGCTTTCGTTGAGTGTCAGACCGATTTTCTTCGGACATTCAAGAAGGGTGAAAATATCCTTCTGTGCCGAAAGCTCAAAATCTCCGTAGCCGGGGCTGAATCTCTCGCCTGTTTCCAGTCCCTTTGAGCCGTATTCCTCCTGCAGGAACGCCTGAAAGCTGTCGCAAAGAGCCTCTGTTCTTTCCGCTCCGATCGCCTGCACTATAAGTGCCTTCAAGGGCTCAGCCGCATATCTTGTAATCAGCCTGTCTGGTGAAAGCCCTGTCGTTGCGGCAAAGACAACTGCCTTGTCTGCACCCTTCAGGTACTTCGTTACCGTTTTCCCTCCAAAGCCCGACGGCAATATTACTTTCCCGTCATCGTCTCCCGAAGCACTTATTTCCGCCCAGCAGACTCTGTAAGAAAGCTGCGGCAGAAGTGTTTCCGTTTCTTTTTTCACAGCTGCCCTGATGCTTTCATCCGGGTCACGTTGTCTCATGTATCTGTATATTTCATCAAAGGACACCGGCGGTGCCTCGAATATCTGTGTGATTACCGTCATTTTCCGAGTATATCCGAAAGGTTGCTCCGGATCTTCATGGCAACATCGGGCTTATTCATTGAATAAACGTGTACGTTCGTTATGTTGTTTGCAAAAAGGTCTATGATCTGATCTGTTGCATACGCAATTCCCGCCTGCTTCATTGCAAGAGGATCATCACCGAATTTATCAACGAGGCTCTTGAATCTCTGCGGCATGAACGAGCCTGAAAGCTTTATCGCTCTTTCAACCTGATTTGCATTCGTGATGGGCATTATTCCCGCAACCACGGGAACGGTGATGCCTGCCTCCCTTATTTTATAAAGGAAGTTATACAAGAGGTTATTATCAAAAAACATCTGCGTGGTGAGGAATTCGCAGCCTGCATCGACCTTTTCCTTCAGGTGCCTGATGTCCTCCTTCTGATTTATACTCTCCGGGTGGACCTCGGGATAGCACGCTCCGCCTATGCAAAACGACTCATCAGCTTCCTTCAGCTCCCTTATCAGCTCAACCGCATGATGATAAAACCAGCCCGACCGGTCATCATTCTTCATGCTTTCGGGGATATCTCCTCGCAGCGCCATGACATTTTCTATTCCCGCCGCCTTCATCTCTCTAATCTTTTCAAGCACGGTCTCTCTGTTTGACGAAACGCACGTCAGATGTGCAAGAGTAGGCACGCCGTATCTTTCTTTTATATTCTTTGCTATATCGAGTGTGTAACGGCTTGTGCCGCCGCCTGCTCCGTATGTTACACTCATAAATGCGGGCTTCAGCTTTGCTATTTCCTCTGTCGCACTTTTTACTGTGTCAAAAGACGAATCCGTCTTGGGAGGAAAAACCTCAAATGAAAGCGAAAGCTTTTCTTCTTTCAGAATGTCTATAATTTTCACTGCAATTCATCCTTTCAGTTCTTTTCGCCTGTTGTAAGCCTCTTGATGGCCTCAAAGGTTTCCATACTTATCACGTGCTCCATTCTGCACGCATCCTCCACCGCCGTAACAGGTGACACTCCCAGGTCTATGAGCCATGTGGACAGTATCGTGTGGCGTTCAAACATTTTTTCGGCTATCTTTCTGCCCTCATCACGAAGGATTATGTATCCGTTTCTGTCAACGTCTATATATCCGTTTTCACGCAGATTCTTCATTGCCACGCTGACGCTCGGCTTTGAGAAATCAAGCTCGTTGGCAATATCTATTGAACGCACTCCGCCGTTTCGTTTTTCGAGAATAAGTATCGTTTCAAGATAATTTTCAGCAGATTCCAGAATTCTCATGGAAACATACCCCCTTTTCTATCATTGCAGATATAATTACATTTTAAGATTACAGCCCTGTCACCGTTTCAAAAAGTCTTGTGACAAAATCTGAAGCCTCATCATACACCGCATGGCCATATTCATTATAAACATACGGCTCACAGCCGAGCTTTTCCGCAAGCTCATAAAGAGCTTCGCCCGAGGTCACTCTGTCCTTTTTACCGCCCATAACGGCGCATTTGCAGGTGATTCCGTCAAGGTCACCGTATCCGTCAAAATCAAGGCACGCCTTTGCAAGTATCGCAAAGCGCTCAAGCTCTTCTTTTGTGCCCATCTTTTCAAGCATGTCAAATGCATCTTTGTTTGCCGCAATCAGCTCCGGAGAATAAAGCTTCTCAAATACGGCTCTGTTCAGAAGGACGGGATCTCCGTTTTCTGCAAGGCACATCCATTCAGAAAGCGTCTCTCGGCTTGTATCGTTATTTCTTGCAAGAGTTGACGCGAGAACAAGCTTTTTGACAAGCTCCGGATATCTCTGTGTCAGCCTCTGGGCTATCATTCCCCCCTGCGACACTCCGTAAAGCGTTATATCCGAAAGCCCGAGCAGTTCCATTGCCTCTGCCGTATCGTCTGCCATATCGGTAATGGAGTAGCCCTTTGTGATATTCTTTTTTCTGTCAAAGAGATATACCGTGTATTTTTCCTTGAATACAGAATACTGTGCCTTGACCGCTTCTGCGCTCTGCATAACGGAAATAAGGCTCATGCCGGGCAGAATGACAAATATTTCTTTTCCCTCGCCGAATGAAAAGTACTCCATTTCGGCTCTGTTTGTTTTTATAGTACGTATTTCCATATCAATTACCTTCTGATCCGGCCGTTTAATGCATATCTCCGGATTGGTATATGCCTCCCATAATATATATCAATGATATCACATTTGAACTCATTTGTCAACAGAGTTTGCTCCAACATATTTTTTAATTTTATTTTTCCGATTTTCTATTTTTTTCTAGAAATCGTATTGACAAATCATTCATAGTGTGCTATAATATGCATGTTCAATCGGGAGCACCTCCCAATCATAAATGGCTACGTAGCTCAGCTGGCTAGAGCATTCGGTTCATACCCGAAGTGTCGGCGGTTCAAATCCGTCCGTAGCCACCAAAAAATTCCCATGGATTTTTCCGTGGGAATTTTTTTACCTTTCATTATTCAAATGCTCCGTAAGGATATATCTCAATCTCAGCAGCCGTTTGTCAACAGAGAAATACAAGTTCCGTCTCAATCCAAAAAATATCAGATTTTTTCTTGCTTTCGTTGCAGGAGTGGTTCATGCAATCTCAGTCTTTGTTTGCTTTCTTCATTTCGTCGGGAGAAAAAATCCAGACAGAATATCTCTGCGGACACGGACATATTGGCATTATTCCTTTTTTGAATATCCAATTGCGTTCACAAAGCGTCCAGCCCGAGCGATTCAGCATAAAATTGCCTGACTGCGTATCGCACCAATATATCAGTTTGATAGGATGTGTCAGCTGTTCTTCAAGCAAAAGTGCGAATTTGAAGAAAGTCTCCTTTTCAAACGGTCTGAAAAGGAAAAGCACTGTATACTCGTTATAGTCAAGTTTGAATGCGTCGCCCTGGAAAATATGAGCATTTTCATACTTTTTTGACCATTCCTCAGCTATTGCCGCAACTTTGGGATTTAATTCCACACCGTACAGATTGGTTTTTACGTTTTCCCTGAGAAAATATGCAATCACTCTGCCCTTTCCGCAGCCTATATCAATAAACTTATCGTCTTCCGATAATTCAAGTGACGAACATATCTTTTTCATGCAATAGTAATGTGTTGACTGGCTTCCTGTTGCACCCATTGTATCCCGGTACTCTGACGGAACGTATTTTGAAAGAGATCTGCCGCATATTTTTCTGTCTTTTATTGCGTCTACCGCATTTTCAATATACTGCCCGACTCTGCACACCTTTCTTCCAAACCATGACCTGTATAATTTTTTATTCCAATGCGGTTTTGGATTATTATCCGCTTTCTTTATTTCTATCTTATTATCAGGCATATTATTATGATGATCACGACCAATGCCATGCCTATCAGGACAGCATTAATGAGTTCGTAATCTGTTTCCTTTCTTTTTTTTGCAGAATTTTCGGCGGGAGCTTTTGCCTTATCCAGCGTTGTTGCCGATGTTTTCTTTTTTGTCTGAGGTATTGCTTTGCTTTTCGGAGCAATATTTTCCGTTTCAAAAACAGTACCAAGCGATTTTCCCGACAGTCTCTGTGATATTTTGGGAGCAGTATCGTCTTTTGCATTTATTACCCGGCCTTTTTCCTTGACCTCAGCCGCAGTATTTTTCTCTTGCTTTGTTTTTGCGGAGGATTTTACTTCCTTTGCCGGTTTCTTTTTTCCTGCCGATGATTCTTCTGCTTTCTTGAGTTGAGTGAGCGGATCCTTCCCTGCAAGCATACCGTCATAGAAAAGCCGCAATTCCGTGTAATCAGTTGCCGTGCAGATGCCTGACTCGCCCTCGTGCGCAAGTCTGTTTCTCAGCCATCTCCAGTGCTTTATTTTCTTATACTGATCGTGCCAGAGCGGAACCGTCTCAAGTCCCTTCTCCTCCGACTCTTCCATTTTGGTTATATATTCACTCACGCCGTGCTCGCAAGAATACACATCATTGCACAGCTTCTCAAGCTTTTTGAATGCTTCAAAGAATGAGTTATCAAGTACTTCCATATTATCTTTCCTGCCATTGAATCAAGTGTCTTAAATTATATCATACATATTGATTTTTTACAAGGCAGAACCTTTCATATCTTTCCTCCTCAAGGCATTTTTACTGTATTACACTTGACAACGAGTGCCTTTTCTGATAAAATAATGTAAATACGTTTTCTTGTGAAAGGAAAAAAATATGTATTCATTGAATATAGATGCAAAAGTCAGAGAGGACTATTCCGTTGATCTGTACTTTTTAACATGGCACGCAAGAGAATTCAGGATACTGCGAGAAAAAACAGATGGCTTCGGCTTCATGTTCTACGACGGCGACAGAAAGCCTGCAAATGCAGAGGTTCTTTTTGAAGGTGCACCTGAAATGGAAGCTGATTATTATCATTTCTGCGATAAAAACACTGAGGTCAACACGCTGTACTTTTACTGGGTAGAGCTTCTACACGGTGACAGCGAGCCTGTGCTTTCTCATCCGATTATGGTTACGGTACGTGACAATCGTACATGGTGGAGACGCAAGCAGATCGATGAATATGTCATGCAGCTGAAAAATGACTTCCCGGATCTGATCACAATATCCGAATGTGGAAAAACCACTGCCGGCTATCCCGTAAAATACCTCACCATAGGTAATCCCGACAGAAGAATTGCTTTCGTTGGCACAGTTCACGCCGCTGAAAGCGGCCCTGAAAACATTCTTCCCGCTATCCGAAACATTCTTGAGATCGACAGTCACTTCTTTGACAAAACCGGAATCGCAATGCTTCCGTCAATCGGCTCCGACACGAGAGAAAAGAGCTGTGAAGGCACAAGCTGGTATCTCAGAGCCACCCCGAACGGAACTGATGTCAACCGTAATTTCCCTGCTCACTGGGAGGATGTAAGCAAGCTTTACGGCTTGTCCACGGATTTTTATCTTGACAACGTTTACAGAGGACCCTTCCCTGCATCCGAAAATGAAACACAGGCCGTCATGCGCTACGTTGATGAGGTAAAGCCCGAGGTATTGTTCTCCTGCCACTGGATCGCGCCTCTTTGTGAAAACAAATTCGTATACTCCGCATATGCCGCTCCAGAATCGGACTATGCAAAGAAGTGCAATGAATACGCAGTTGTATATTCAAAGGGCTTTGAAAAGCTCCTCAAGAGGAAATTCACGGAGGATAACTTTTTCACCGAAAACCTCAGCACCGGCGGAAGCCTTCCGACATACTGCTACGAAAAGGGAATCATCGCCTTTGACCTTGAGGGCGGCATAAACGACGAATTCATAGGCGTTCAGCAGGGCTCGGGAACATACGAAATGCTTCAGCTCAACGTGAAGTGCCATGAGAACGCGATAAGATCCATCATTGCATACCTGAATGAAAAAACAGCTGAATGATCATCTGAAAATCAAAAATCAAAAACGGAGCGGTCTATCATTTGCCGCTCCGTTTTTTGATCGGTTCTCATTTCATAACGGGGATGTTTACTCTGAATTCCACCAATCCGTCATAACATAGAACTTCTATACTTCCTTTGTGTGATGCAGTTATTGCTTTTGCTATGGCAAGTCCGAGGCCGTAATGATTTTCATCTGCATTGCGTACCGTATCAAGCCTGAAAAAGCCTTTCACGTTGTTCCTGCGGAATTTCATCGACCTTATTCTGCTGCGAGTTCTGACTTTCAACCTGACCTGCAAGAAGCGCATTTGTTACCGGAACAGAGCTTACTGCGCCTATTCCGGCACCGATAAAGTTCATTCCGCCAAAGCCCGAGAAGTCAAAGCCCGTGCCGGAGCCGGAATCGGAGTCTCCTGTCTCATCACTTACCGGAAGCAGTTCGCCCGATCCGTTAAGAGATACCGTAATCGTAAAATAGAAATCCTGCACGGACTTAGCAGAAACATATTTTTTATACTCCTCAAGTGTCAGCTCCGAAGCATTTCCCATTATATCCGAAAACTGATTACGGTCGAACATACCGCTGAAGCCCTGGGCAAAGCTTCCGCCCATAATATTGTTCATCATGGAGCTTCTGTCATACGAAATCGTCGCAGAAATACTCATTCCGTCCAAAGTGTTCTTCTTTGTGCTTTCCGCCGCCTGTCTGACAGAGAGTCCGAGGCAAGCGGAAACGGCAATCACAAGAGCTATAATGCCTATAAGAATATTACGCCCTTTTGATCTGCCGATACATCTCAATGCATTTTTTATAATGTACATAGTTCAATTTCCTTTCCCGAAATTATTTCTTACAGTCAGTAATTATACAAAATAACATTGAAAAAAGATTGAACATTTTTCTATTCGGCAAGTTCCGAACAAGAAAACCGACCGTATCCTCTGTGATACGATCGGTTTTTATGCTTTATCAGCCGGGTATCAAAGTCTGCCCGACTTTTCTTCATTATTGTTTATTATTTTTCAGTTTTTCTATACAGATCATTTCATTATCTTTTCGAATCGGAACATTTCATCGGGTCCTTCATCGTCGTACTCTTCTTCATTCGTGTCCCTGTTGAATGAGCCGAAGAACTCCACGGCATGAAAGCCGCATTTATTGATATAGAAATGAATATTCCTTTTTTCAAAATAGGGAGTGCACGTTTCCCAGACCTTTGTTTCGGGATAAAGCTTTTCCACCGCCTGCCATGCCGCAAACCCGATGCCCTTGCTATGCTCTTCAGGAGATACAAACAGTAATTCAAGTTCATTGTGCTGAGTCTCTTCGTTGATTTTCAGCACAAGGCCGCCCACGTTTTTTCCGTCTTTACAAATGCGATAGGCTGTGCCCTCGTCAATGCATTTTTCGATGGTCTCCCCGGAAATAATTTCTCCGTCAGAATCAAGATGCTCATCACGAGTTCCGAATTCTTCCAGAGCACCGTATTTGAATGCGTATTGGTTGTCAAGAATAAACTGACTGCGGTCATCCGCTGTCAAAGGTGTGAGTGTAATTTCCGGTGTGTTCATAAGCTGTAAATAACGTCTCCGTATAGTACTTTGTTTTTATTTCGAAAGGATCTTACTGCACTTTCTCTTTGTTTATCAGGAAGAGCTTTGTTCATATGCTGTCATCCCAAAGTGCCGCCGGCGAAAACATATTTGTAGCGGAAATAAGGCTTGCAAGGCAAAGGTTCTTCAGATACTTATTATATTATATCACCGAAATTCTTCTTTTGCAAGACAGAATCAGGCACTCTCCCTCTGCCACCGTTATTCATTTGTAACAAATTTGTAACAAAAGCAATAAGCCTCTTGACAAGTGACCGCTTGGTCACTATAATATAAGGTATCCAGTCGGTCACTGTGTTTATATGGAGGACATTATGGAAAACACTACAAAAGAAAAGATCCTTGATGCGGCGCTTGTCAGCTTTGCGGAAAACGGTTATAAAGGAACGAACCTTCGTGATCTTGCCGCAGGAATGGGGCTCAGCAAATCAGCACTTTATAAGCATTATGCAAGCAAGGAAGATATCTGGAATGCCGTCCTTGACAGGATGGAGGCCTATTATTCCGCAAGATTCGGTTCACCTGAGAATATGCCGTCCGTGCCGAAGTCCTGCGAGGAGCTTTGTGCCATGTCAATGCATATGCTTGAATTCACCATGCACGATGAAAAGGTAATTCTGACAAGAAGGCTGCTTCTCACAGAACAGTTCAGGGATGAAAGAGCAAGGCATCTGGCCACTCTGCATTTCCTGAGCGGAACAAAGGATATGTATGCAAAGGTTTTTGCAGGAATGATGGCTGACGGCATCCTGAAAGAAACCGATCCCGAGATTCTTGCCTTCGCCTACACTGCTCCGATCACAGAGTTGCTTCATTACTGCGACCGTGAGCCCGAAAAGGAGGCTGAAATTCTTCATCAGATTGAAGCCTTCATAAAGCACTTCATCAGCGAGTACGGCAAAGAAAATTCTGATTGATACAAAAGGAGAAACAAATGAACAGAAAAACAACAAACACTATTTTATTGATTTGCTCCGTCCTGCTTGCGATCAGCGGACTGATCTTCCTGCTTGTTTCAATATTCGGAGAAGCAAAAGCGGATAATTGGGCTTTGAACAGTGCATTGGCATCAATTATATTGGCAAATATTTTCAATATCATCCGCATTCAGCTGAACAAAAGATTAAATACTGTCATATTTTGTCGGAAAAGCAGGTGAAAAACAAAAATGAATATAGAAACGGAAAGACTGATTCTTCGCCCGTGGTGTGAAGCGGATGCAGAAAGCTTGTATAATCAGGCAAAGGATGACCGTGTGGGACCAATCGCAGGCTGGCCTCCGCATACAAGTGTCGAGAACAGCCGTGACATAATAAAAAACGTCCTTTCTGCGCCGGAAACATATGCTATCTGCCTGAAAAAGGACAACAAGGCAATAGGCAGTATCGGGCTGATGATCGGAAAGCAGAGCAATCTCGATCTGCCTGAAAATGAGGGAGAAATCGGCTATTGGATAGGCGTTCCATTCTGGGGGCAGGGGCTTATTCCTGAAGCAATAAGAGAATTGATCCGTCATGCTTTCGATGACCTCCTCCTTGCGAAACTCTGGTGCGGTTATTTTGACAGAAACGAAAAATCAAAGCGCTGTCAGGAAAAGTGCGGGTTTACATATCACCACACAAACAAAGATGTACATTGGGTACTTATGGATGATATCCGTACTGAGCATATTACCTGCCTTGAAAAACAATATGCGAGGCCGCTCCTGCCCGATGAAATACAGGAGGCAATCGATTTGATATGGGAAGTGTTTCTCAAATTTGAAGCGCCGGTTTACAGCGAAGAAGGAATTCGCACATTCCGTGCTTCTTTGGACGATCCGGTGCGTACTGCTTCTCTCAAGTGGTACGGCGCATTTGAAAACGGGCATCTGGTCGGAGTACTGTGCATGAGAGCACCGCAACACATCGGCGATTTCTTTGTAAAAGAATCGTATCAAGGTAAAGGTCACGGCAGACGGCTGTTCGAGCGTATGCAGCAGGATTATGAACAGAAAGAATTTACGGTCAATTCATCCCCGTACGCAGTGCCGATCTATCGCAAGCTCGGGTTCTGTGCTACCGACAAGGAACAGGTGGTAAACGGGTTAAGGTTTACACCGATGACATATAAAAAATAAAAAGAAAAGAAAAAATTCGGAATTAAAGGAGTCAATGAAATGAACGTAATCTACGAACACAAGAATGAACTTACTTTTATCGGTTTTCACACCGAAATCGCGCCCAATGAGGGCTATAGGAAATGTCCCGAGTTCTGGGATAATGAATATGCGGCAAAATATGCCCGTCTCTGGCAGACGATGAAGCCCGAAACTGCCGTTGAGGAAGCTATCCTTGAAAACGGTATAGGAATGTTTGCGATTTGTGCTGATTGCAATTCAAGCTTTACATACTGGATTGCAGGACTTTACAAGGGTGGCGAAGTGCCGGAGGGACTTGAGCTTTTCACGTTTCCCGAAAGTGATTGGGCAATATTCACCTCAAAGGGACCTATCCCGGAATCCTTGCAGGCTCTCAACACCGAGGTATGGAACGTGTGGGCGCCGAACATAAAAACAATGTATGAGATAGGCTCATCCTCCATTGAATTCTATTCCGCAGGAAATCCGCAGTCACCCGATTATGAATGCGGCATCTGGGTGCCTATAAAGAAAAAGGCAGATTTGAAAATCTGCCAGAGTTGCGGTATGCCCATGGAATCAGAGGAAGTCTTCGGAACAAATGCCGACGGCGTCAAGAATGAAGATTACTGCAAATACTGCTATGTAAACGGCGAATTCACCGACAATGTCTCAATGGAGGAATACATTGAAATGTGCAGTCAGTGCGGTGCACAGGCAGGAATGACAAACGAAGAGATGAAGGCATATTGCAAAAAGCTTTTCCCTACGCTGAAGCGTTGGAAGCAATAAGCTTTACAGATAAAAAGGACAACACTATGGCATTTGATTTCAAGAAAGAATACAAAGAATTCTATATGCCGAAGAACAAGCCCGAAATCGTGACCGTTCCGAAGGCAAACTATATTGCCGTCAGAGGAAATGGCGATCCAAACGAAGAAGGCGGCGACTATCAGCTATCAATCAGCATTCTCTATGCGGTGGCTTATACTCTCAGGATGAGCTATAAAACAGATTATACTATTGAAGGCTTTTATGATTACGTCGTTCCGCCGCTCGAGGGCTTCTGGTGGCAGGAAGGCATTGACGGAGTCGATTACGGCAATAAATCAAAGTTCTGCTGGATATCGGTTCTCCGTCTGCCCGATTTCATCACGAAAAAGGACTTTGACTGGGCAGTAGAAACGGCATCAAAGAAGAAAAAGCTTGATTGCTCAAAAGCTGAATTTCTCACAATAGATGAGGGACTTTGTGTGCAGATCATGCACAACGGATCCTTTGACAATGAGCCTGAATCAGTTGAAAGCATGAACAGATACATTGCTGAAAACGGATACGAGAACGATATATCCGACACAAGGCTTCACCACGAAATATATCTTTCAGATGCAAGAAAGACCGCTCCAGAAAAAATGAAAACAGTGATCAGACATCCTGTCAAGCCGGGATGTCTGAAGGAGGATTAAAATCATGAAATTATCAAAGCACAAGAATAGCCGCTTTTTAAAAAGCATTTCAGCCGTCATCTGCCTCGTGCTGGCAATGGCGCTGAGTGGCTGCAGCAATGCCGCTTTTATCGGAAATTCGTACAAAATCGGCAATAATATCACCATTGAGTTTCAGTTGATGAACTCAAACCAGACGCAGGAGATCGACCTGAAGGCAGGTGACACAGTCCGCTTCGACGTGACAAAGGAATCAGGCAAGATAAACGTTGCATTCGGTATCAGGAACTCTTCCCCCGATTACGAAGGAAATGACCTTGAATCGACCTCTTTTACCGTAACCGTACACACAAGCGGCAGATATGTCCTGTCAGTTACAGGTGAAAACGCAAAAGGCAGTGTCCGTCTGACAAAGTCGGAGCAGAAATAAATCAGGCGTTTTATTCAAAAATACAAAAAGGCAGATAAGAAAGAAGATTTCGAATCATGAAATTATCAAAGCTTGGAATACTGGGGCTTATCAGTTTACTTTCCTATACGGCAATGGTCGTATTTTCACCTCTCGCCTACCCCGGATACGATTGGATGACAATGGCTGTCAGCGATCTATCTGCGGTCGGTGCGCCGTCGGCAGACCTTGCAAACCGTCTCAACTGTCTCTTCGGTCCTGCAGGGCTTGTGTCTATTATGGCAGTGTGCGTTGCCGTTGCAAACGTTCCGTCAAAGCGTTTCCGCTTCGGTGTGTACTGCTTTGCCGCAATGGAATGGCTCTGCAATGTCGGATATACCTGCTTTCCGTGGGTAGCCGATGCGGCAGATTCCGATTTTCAGAACGTGATGCACCTGATCGTCACCATCCTTGTTGTCGTATTTTCACTTGCGGCGCTTGTGCTGATACTCCTCGGTGCGAAAAAAGGCAGTCATAAGTCTCTTGGCATCTGGGCAGGCATTTGTCTTGCGGCAATGGTGATCGGGTCCATCGGAACAGGCTTGCTTTTGCCGAGCGTGTTTGGCTTGTTTGAACGCTTCAGCACGTTTTCGGTGGTGATATTCAACGCCGTATTAGGTATGTACCTGTTTGCCGGAAGGTTTGAATCGGCAGACACCCACAAAGCAGAAAGGATTAAAGAATGAAATTCAGCGGATTCCTGATAGTTGTCAAAGATATCAGAAAAGCAGAGAAATATTATCACGAGCTCTTCGGCTTTGAAACGCTCGTTGATAATGACGGCAATATGATTCTATCCGGCGGGTTTGTCCTGCAGGAGGAAAAATACTGGCGTATGTTTTTGGGAAAAGACATTATCCCGAAAAGCAACACGTCTGAGCTGTACTTTGAGGAAGAAAACGTGGACAGCTTCTATGAAAAGCTGAAAACGCTTTACCCGGAAACGGAATTTGTCAACCCGCCTATGACGCATAGCTGGGGACAGAAAGTTGTGCGTTTTTACGATCCGGACGGAAATCTGATTGAAGTCGGAACACCGGTGTAAAAGCATAAAATTCCGTTTGCCGGATAAAAAAGTCGGAGAGGAAGGTCCTGTCTTTTGGAAAACAAAAAGCTCATCTGACAAATCAGGCATTGATAACGGAAGAATATAATAATGATAATTGAAACCGAACAGTTATCTCTCCGTAAAATGAATGAAAATGATTATGATGCGCTATACGCGGTTCTTGCCGATCCCGACATCATGAAGCACTACCCATATACCTTTGATGAAAAGCGCGTCCGCGGCTGAATAAAAAAGAACATTGAGCGTTACCGTGTATTCGGCTTTGGCTTGTGGGCTGTATGCCTGAAGGAAACCGGCGAGATGATCGGGGATTGCAGTCTTACAATGCAGAACATAAACGGCACGATTTGTCCGGAGATAGGATACCATATCCGCCGTGACTGTCAGCAAAAAGGCTATGCAAAGGAAGGCGTAAGCGCCGTTCGTTTCCATCAAATCTGATGTCCAAAAACGGCTTCACATCACAATCAGAGCTCGCCATCGCCGCTGCGCGAAGCGGCATTGCCGTATTCGGCATAGAATAATTCCGATATAATACCGTAACGCAGAGCGTTTTCCTGTCGGAATGCGTTCTGCGTTTTATTCCGGATATACCGTTTATTCTGCAAAGCTGAATTTATCAACAGAATGCCATTTCAGACCCGTACGAACATAAAACCGTTTTCGGAGCAAATGACATAATATTTTTCCGATCCGTTTTCAGTGCTTCATTTTTCGTACCCATCTTTATATCCACTTTATATTTTCGTAGGCGTATCGGCATTTATTCCTGCATTCCTGTTTTTTAAGTATGACAAAGAGTTCAGCCTTAAAACGCAGGCCGTAAAGCGTTATTTCAGACTTATGCCTATGACAATCGTTGCCTGCATTTGCCAATATTCTGATCAACTTTGTGGTATTCATTGCGATTTCGCTTGCGGCTTCTTACGTCTACGACAAGTGCCTCACACCTGTCACAAACAAACTTTGCAAAGCAGCCGAAAACTTCTTCTTTGATAAGAAATAATATTGACATTAAAAAGATTTCATATACCCAAAGGCATCTGATATGTTTCAGGTGCCTTGTTTTTTGATTTCCATTACCGCTGTTGACGGAATTCTGCTTACATTCTATCCGGTGTTTCTGATGTGCCGTGTCAGAAAAACTCATTTATCAAAAAAGTCCGGAAGCCTTATGGCTTGTCGGACTTTTTTCTTCTTTCATTGCTGTTGTCACTTTGTCGGTACAAAAAATTGTTCTGCATCCGCTCTGTATATTTTCTGTGCCTGTTCACCATCCGGTGCATAGTAAATAATTACATTGCCTGCACGAAGTGCTGCGCTGAAGGTATTGTTGACCTTCACTTTGGACTGTTTATGCTGATTCATATATACTTTGCCATCACTGAATGTGTGAATTTCAAATAATCCGTCTGTTTTTTCATATTCAATACGGAAAGTATTTACAACGGAGTTTTCTTGCGGAGAACCTTTTTCGCCGTAATAAACCATCTCAATCGTTCCTTTTTCGGCGGCCTTGTCGCTCAACGTAATGATGATCGTGTAAATACCGCCTTCGTCGGCTGCACCGGTAATCTTTTCTATGACATCATTCATAGACTGATCGGGGCTCGGGGATGCCGGCGATTCTGTCTCCGGAACAGAAGGTGATGGAGTCGGTTCTTCCGAATTACCGCCGTTATTCGTCTGAGACGGAGTTTGTTCCGTATTTCCTGATTTTCCCTCTGTCGGAGTCGGACCGCACGAAGCAAAGAAAAATAAGCAAAATGCTATCACAAGCAAAGTCATTGCTATCCTGAATTTCTTTTCCAATTGAAATGCCTCCTTAATTTTTGTTTTCCAATATAATTGTAGCATATTTTTCCGAAAAGTCAACTCTTCTGAAAGATTTTTCCAATAAATCAGCAATTTTCTTGCTCTTGACCGGGATAATAAACCAAATTTTGCCTTTTTGATAAGCCACTTATATGTCAGTGAGCATCTGAATGGCGATTTTACTGAGTCAAAAAAGCGGAGCCGAAGCTCCGCTTTCATAAAACAGTTATATTTCAATCAATCATCGTAATCACAGGTGCTTCCCACTTTTCAATGGCGTTCATATCCGGTGTATAAATTCGCATATAGATATGGAAATCATCTTCGTTTACCGGGAGCCAGTTGGATGTGTTCTCCGGTTCTTTTGCGGAAACGATGATGTCCAGCGTTCCGTCCTCGTTCAGCTTAAAGTCAGAACGATCGTTGATACAATAGCGGTTCAGCGGATTATCAATCAGGAAGTCATCGCTGCCGTATGCTGTCAATGACCAGAAGCCATTGTCAAGAACAGGCGGAAGCGTATTGAAATGGATCTTGTATGTGTGAGCGCCGTTCATCTGTGCGCCGGTTTCATCTTTGTTCGTCTTGGTGTACATTGCCACATCGAGTGTATTTGCGCCGAGACCGCCCAAAGCAATCATTGCACGGTAGCTGTACTCTGTGCCGAAATCGCCGATAGGACGTCCGAAATAGCTCCACTGATCCATCCGGACAGAGAATTTATTGCCTTCGGCTATCAGCTTGGCACGAAGACCTGTCAGCATTTCCTTCCACTGGGCAGCAACGTCGCCCGTCAGCACGCTCACGTCAAACGTTTGATTAGGTCCGACCTTTACGGCTTTAAGCTTTTTCAGTATTTCTGCATCCTCTGCTGCAGGAGGATTCTTGAGCATAAGCTCATTGGTTTTTGTGAAAAATTCAACGGGTGTCATGCTCAGTACCTTATTTACCGGCACGAAATCATTGCTTTCGGAATAGGTTCCGCGTGCAGGCGTATAATCTATGCCTGAAACATATGCGGAAAGCGGCTTAATCTCCATTTTGCCCTGGATCGCCTTCACATTGGGAAGATCATTTTCTCCCATCAAAAGGCAACGTGCAATAAACCACGCCATCTGTGTGGGGAAATCCACACGTGTAACGCCCTCCGGAAGCTCTCCCTTCCATCCAGCGTATGTAAATGCATAAGCGCCGGGATTTGTCAACACGTCAACTGTGTTTGTCCAGCCGTCAAGCAGCTGCACGTTGAAGAATCTGTCGGCCTCCGGCATTGTGAAGATTATCGGCTCTTCGCCGAGATCAAGCCACACCTGGGTGTAAACTGTGTCAACGTTCGGGGTAACTACCGTTTTGAACGAAGCATTGACTGTGCCTGCTCCGTGCATGAACTGATTGACAGGTGCTTTACCGGTAACAACAGTTTCCGTATTTGTGGCTGAAGTCATAGTTGCATCCATCAGTACCAGCGGGAACGCATAAATATATGCCTCCTCCAATGTTTCCCATACGTCAGCCGCAGGAACATTTTCTGACGGATTGACGACCGCACAGCCTGACAACAGAATTGTCATACATGCAAGCAGTGCAATAAATTTTTTCATTGTTTTAGCTCCTTTCGCTTCATCATTTTATTTTTTGACCGATTTACGGTTCAATGATGTTAAAGAATTTGTAATCGTTTATTACTGTAATCGCATCCGTAAGCTGCGTCAGGTACGAGGTATTTCCCTCTTGCTTAACAAGAGCATTGATGTTTTCCGAATTCTTTTGAATGACAGACAACAGGCCTAAACGGTTTGTGGTCCATGTCACATCTGCATTTTCTGCCTGAGCATTCTTTTGATACAGGACTATACCGTTTTTAACGCAAAGTACATATTTCCCATCGGGAAGTATGATGTTCGCAGTAAAGGTCAAATTCGGTACCTTCGTTGTATCCACTAAAATACCGAGATACTCAAAGATCATTTCCGGTGTCATGTGGGCAATGGCATCTGCTGAACCGCTCGAACGGTTGGCGGGATCGTTGTTGGTTCCGTTGCGCAGCTCCTGCGCGGCACAAAGATAGGCGTTGCGCCAGGGACCGGATTCTGCCTGATATCCCAACTGCTCCAAAGCATCGGCACATAAATATCTGGCCTCCTTGTTGTCAGGATTTGCATAGACCAGCGTATTTGTAATCTGTGCGACCCATTGATATTCTCCGTTGTCATAATCTTCTTTTGCTTTTTTCAACACGGCATTTACATCACCGAGATAGGATACCAGCTTCTGTGCATATTCGGAAGGCGTAAGCTCGGCAAGATGAATCGGGTTTCCGTCATACCAACCCATATATTTTTCATAAACCGCTTTTGAATTGTGGGAAACCGTGCCGTAATATTGCCGTGTGTACCAAACCTTTTCCAGTGCCTCCGGCAATTTGATCATATTGGCAATCTCTGTTTCCGTATAACCCTGATTGATGTAAAGAAGTGTCTGGTCGTTAATAAATTTATAAACCGCTGCCGTATTTGTCATATATTCTTTTATGACTTCGCTGCCCCAGTGCGGCCAGTTGTGTGACTGGAACACAACCTCTGCCCGGTCGCCGTACAGGACCAATGACTCCATAATATACTCTGCCCAGGCATTGCCATCACGGACCTGCGCCCCACGAATCGTGTAAAGATTGTGCAGTGTTCCCGTACAGTTTTCTGCCATCCAGAGAGCTTTCTTTTCACCGATCCAGAAATTCATCTCGGCGGGAGCTTCTGTTCCCGGCGTCATCTGGAATTCAAACTCGACACCGTCGATTGTGTGCTTTTCCCCGGTATGGGTGATTTCAATTGTAGGCGATATATAACTGACAGTACCTTTTGACTGTCCCATGCCGATGCCGATGGCAAGAGAGCCGGTTTCACCGGCTTCCAACAGAGTACCGTACTGATAGCTTGCTCTGCGCCCCATAGCATTTCCGGCAAAAATATTCTCGCTGATTGCGTGCTTTTCAAAGCCTTCCGGCGCAAATACGGGAATGGCACCTGAAAGAACATCTTTTTCTTCAACCACACCCTTGACACCGCCGAAATGGTCAACGTGCGGGTGACTGTATATTACCGCTGTTATCGGATAATCGCCGAGATTCTCTCTCACCAATGCAACGGCAGCTTTGGAACATTCCACACTCATCAGCGGGTCAACGACGATCCAACCCGTATTTCCTCGTATAAAGGTGATATTGGTCATATCATATCCTCTGACCTGATAGATGCCGTTTGTAACCTCAAACAGGCCGTAAATATGATTCAGTTGTGCGTTTCTCCAAAGACTCGGATTGCTTGTATCGGGAGCGTCTTTGTTCAGAAAAGCAAACGCAGTCTGACTCCATACAAGTTTGCCGTCTTCGCCATAGATATCCAACGAATCGGGAGCAGTAATCAATCCTTTTGTGGCATTATCATATTCTGCCTTATCATTGAAATCAAGAAGTGCATATACCTGCTGATTGACATCAACAGTGTACCGGGTGGCCGGTTTGGTATCTGCATTCAGTTCAAGATTTTCATCTTTTTTTGAGTTCGTACATGCGGCTAAAGAAAACAAAGTAACCGCGCTCAAAAGCAAAGCTATTATTTTTTTCATAAAGCATTTCTCCTCATTCAGTTTTTCAGATATTTGCCGATGGCAAATCTGTTTTTTTAACTGTACACCAGTTCAGAATCATTTCCTGCATAATCTGAAGTTCTCTGATATGATCCGGCTCGCCCCTGTTTGCCCAGACAATACCCTGAGCATACCGTTCTGCCGTGGCAAGCATACTGATGGCAACGGCTGTGAACAACACATCTTCCGAAATATCGGTTCGGATGCTGTGATCTGTTTTCGCACGAATATACGCATGATGAAACATCACTTGCATGGGTTTCAAGGGATCAAGATGCTCTCTCAGGCTTTCCATCTGCGTGTGCTGACGGCTGATAAACGTTTTATAATTTCCGCTGAAACGCAGCAATTCGGGGTATTCCCGATAAATTTGAATGATGCTTGACGTGTAAACACGAATCATTTCGTATGCGGAAAAAGTCGAATAAACTTCCTCCCCGTACTGCGCTAACGTTTTCTGCCAGACATTGTTCCATGCCATTCCGCTGATGGCAACAACCAGTTTTTCTTTGGTTTGATAATACTTGAAAAGTGTTGTCGGGCCAACGCCGGCCGCAGCCGCAACAGCGTTCATACTGACGGTTTCAATCCCCTGTTCGGAGAAAAGCTTTAATCCAGCTTCCAGAATATGTTTTCGCCGACTGATTTCTGCCAGTTGATCCTTTTCAATGTTTCTTGGCATATTATCCTCCTTTCTCTCGCATTTCACAAAAGTAGTGGTACTTCGTTTGTTGATATTATATCACACATTTACAGTTGTGTCAATAAGATTTATAAAAAATTTTATACAAAAAAGAAATCCTGCAAAGTTGAGCCAAAAGGGTGATTCTCATAAGGATAATTCAATTCTTAAGGATCAACTGATCGCGAGCGCAGCCAAAAAGGCTTATTCATGAAAAAACTCCATGAATAAGCCTTTTTCATTTTACCGAGCATCGAGAAGTACTCAAAGTATTACTCATATGCTTTGAGCGCAGCGAATAAACAGAATACTCGAAACGGCAATGGAAATCGTTATATACATAAAGAACAGCGGAAGGCTTTCAATTTGAAATCCTTCCGCTGTTTGTTTTTAATTAACTATTGAGCTTCGCTTGGCTAGTCTTCGATTTCCTCGAGTTCCGCCGGATCACGCTCATTGCTTGTGGTGATGACATCTTCCGTGTCAAAGTGAATTACTTCAACAACAGGTTCCTCATAGAATGTTTTTTCGTTTTTCATAATATCCTCCTTAGTTCATATAAGCAACAGTTGCCGTGTAATAATCGTACAGCGCCGATACCGCCTTCTTATACGCTTCGCTCTTACTGCTTGAAAGAATCGAATATGCATAAGAGAGCGCAGACAAATTGGTGTAAGTCAGTTTGCCGTCGTCGATATCGAGTGTATAGTTATCGCCGAGTTCGTGTGCCGCAATATCGCGTATAACGACCTTATACTTGCCGTTTTCCTGCTTTTCACAAGTGAATGCAACGTCGTTGCCGTTTTGGTCGGTCACCTTGACGGAGGGAACATACTCAGCGTTTGCAGGAGTGATATTGATCACAATTGCAATTTCATCATCAAGCACGAGGCTGCGGGAAGTACTCTTTACGTCCGTGAAGCCGTCGGCAACATTCTTGACTGCCGCAAACTGTGAAAGTTCATCGGCTGTATGAAGGGTAATTGCCGTTCTTGCCGCTGTGCCG
>JAZQMY010000007.1:0-32499 GCA_045627045.1 Clostridia bacterium
GAGCCGCCCTGAAAGCCGAGCGGTATATCAACGTAGCTCAGTGCCATTGAAAGAGCGATCATAACTGCTCCCTCGCAAAGCATTTTTAAGTTTTTGTTCATGATTTTATCCTCCGAATAAAAAATTACCGCAGGATAAAGCCTCTGCGGTAACGTGATTCTTCAAATAATCAAGAAAACATATTCCTACGCCGGCATTATCCGTATCAGGTTCAAAGGTCGGAAACGTATCATTTTCCCTCTCAGCCGGATTACACCAGCTCCCTTATCGTCAATATAATTATATCACTTGGTTCAATATTTGTCAATATGAAAAAGACTGCCGGAAACAGGCAGCCTTGTTCACTCAAATAATGTACTGACTGAAAAGATTATCAGTCGTCAACTTCATCCTCAACAGGTGCACCAACAGGGCATGTGTCAGCACAAGCGCCGCAAGCGATGCAGAGAGAAGGATCGATAACATACATATCTTCGCCTTCGCTGATAGCCTCAACAGGGCAACCTTCAGCGCAGCTGCCGCAAGAAATGCATTCGTCTGTGATCTTAAAAACTGTCTTCATAATCAATTTCCCTCCTATAAGTATTAGTGCCGAAAGACACCATTATTTCACGACTATTATACAAGGTATTTTGCAAATAGTCAAGTGATTTTGCAAAAAATAAGATAAATTTACTGAAATAAAAGTATTTCTCAGCCTGAAACGTTATTCATGAGCCGGAGAAGAGCTTCCTTCTGACGAATTATGCTCATTATCCTTCTTCTTGGACTTGAAATTATTGAATTTCTTTCCACCGTTCTTATTATCGTGGTGAGGATGGTTCTGAGCATTGTTTTCAGACTGTGGATTATTGTGGTTCTGGTCCGGATTGAGCTTCTTTGAATCCGACTTCTGATTGTCAGCCTTGTGATTATCAGACTTTTTGTGATCGGAAAAATGCTTTTTCTTTTCTGAAGGCTGATTTTCAGCAGATGCCTGAGCCTCTTCGTGAGGATGCCCGGCAGAATCGTTCTTCTGATTCTGATGCTGCGGCTGATTATTCTTTTTGAAATCCTTTTTGCTGTTCTGATGGAAGTGAGAATGATTCACTTCTTTCTTTTCATCAGTGCCTTCTGAAGCATTTTCAGGCTCATTTTCGGAAGAATTCTTCTGTCTGTGATCCTTGAAGTTTTTGCCCTTGTTTGAATTGAATTTGTTGTTTCTGTTATTGTCCCTGGGCTTTCTCTGCTCGTTTTCGGACACTTCGCCTGCTTCATCCTGAATTATATCGGCATCGGCAAGCTTTTCAAGCTCTGCATCGTTTTTGTCCTCTGCCGGCTGAACGCGTGAATCTGGTGAGATCTCATGAGTTCTTGTGATTTCAGCAAGCTTGAATATGGCGGTATCTGTGCTTCCGTCTGTATTTGTGTATTTTACACGGATGGATTCCTTGAGAGGATATGTCTGAACGACCTCAGCCTGTCCCTTCGGCGAGATGACGAGTTCTCCGACTGCCGGAAGCTTCTCGTTCATTTCGGAATAGAAATTCTTTTCGAAGTTGAGACAACAGATAAGTCTTCCGCAAAGACCTGAAATTTTTGTAGGATTGAGCGAAAGGTTCTGATCCTTTGCCATCTTGATGGAAACGGAAGCAAAGTCGCCGAGAAATCTCTTGCAGCAGATTTCATTTCCGCAGGCACCCAGACCGCCGAGCATTTTTGTTTCATCTCTTACGGCTATCTGTCGAAGCTCGATTCTTGTTCTGAAGAGGAACGCAAGGTCTTTTACGAGATCACGGAAGTCAACTCTTCCACCTGATGTGAAGTAAAAAATAAGCTTTGTCTGATCGAATGTATATTCTGCATCAACGAGCTTCATATCGAGTCCGTGCTTTTCGATTTTCTGCTGGCACTTGTCGATGGCGTCCTGACGTCTTTCTTCGTTGTACTGAACGGTTCTTTCGTCTTCGGGCGTTGCAATTCTGACAACATTCTGAAGCGGATGAACTATTTCATCTTCGGGAATATCCTTTATACCTATTACTGTCTGACCGAACTCGATGCCTCTTGAAGTCTCAACAACAACATTGTCGCCCTTCTTGATTTCTAATTCGTTCGGATTGAAATAATATATTTTTTTGGTAGATTTGAATCTTACACCTATTACTTTCAAAATTAAATCCTGTCCTTTCTGTTGTATGTCACCATTTCATCAGCAGATTTTTTACGCAAAGCTGATATGTGACGTTACCCGAGAGCATTTTGATTGTTTCGTTTATCTCGGTTATATATGAAGTTAATTTCTTCAGGGAAGCTTTTTCGTTTATTTTTTCGTAAAGATCGGTTTCGTCAGGATCAAAAAGGCAGCTTTTGCTTCCGCCTGACATCAGTATCAATGCATCACGCATCAGCTCATTCAGAATGCGGCAGAACGAAATTGCTTTTTCTCTTGAATCTATATCCTTGACTGAATCGAGAATCGTTTCAATGTCATTGCACAGAATGGCGTTTGCCGAAGCGATAACGGCTTGTCTTTGTTCTTCCTCGGATTCGAGAAGACAGAGAAGCTTGCCGGGATTACCCTGCGCACGGTGGAGAAGAACGTCCTTTTCCGCTGTGGAGAGCTCAGGCTTCTTTTCGTCGAGAATATCCATCATGGCATCGCTTTTGTATGGCGCCATATTTATAATTCTGCATCGTGACAATACGGTAGTCAACATTGCATATCTTGAAGCCGTCAGAATCAGGAATACAACGTATTCAGGAGGCTCCTCAAGTATTTTCAGGAGAGCATTTTGCGCTTGAGGTGAAAGCTTTTCTGCATCCGTGATGAGATAAATCTTTCTTTTACCGATATATGGCGCTGAAAACACTCCGTCTGTCATATCTCTGATTTCCTTGACGCCTATGGTGGCTTTGTCGGTGAGCCTTAGAACAGTCAGGTTTGGATGCTCACCGAAGGATTCAAAATATCTGCAGCCCTGACATTCGTTACAGCACTCATCACCGTGAGGATCTTCGCAGAGAAGCAGCTTTGAAAACGCCTTTGCGAGAGTCATTTTTCCGGAGCCCTTGTCACCTATCAGCATATAAGCGTGAGAAATCCTGTTCTGATGATAGTCATGTATCAGCTTTTCGCCTGTTGCTGTTTTTGAGAAAATTCTGTCTGCCAATGTCAAATACCATTAATCTTTTCTGATACCGCAAGCTTTATTATTTTAAAAATCGCTTCTTTGGAATCAAGTGCATTGAGCACGGTTATTCTTTCGGGATAATTCTTCGCCTGATCAAGGAAGCCCTGTCTGACGTTTTCCTTGAAGGTGAAACTTTCTAGTTCAAGTCTGTCAAGCTCTTCGCCTCTTGAGCGTACTCTTTCATCCGAGAGCTTTGTGGGGAGATCGAGAATAAAAGTCAAATCCGGTTCTGCTTCTTTTACGGTCATTTCGTTGAGCTGCATAAGGATTGAGGAGTCAATTCCTCTTCCCGCCTTCTGATATGCAAATGATGAATCGTAAAATCTGTCGCAGATAACGAATACTCCGTCCTCAAGAGCAGGCAAAATCTGCTCGCTGACGTGCTGCGCTCTGTCCGCATAGTAGAGAAGAAGCTCTGCCATGGAGCATAATGCCGCATTGTTCTTATCAAGGAGAATTCCTCTTATTTTGTTGCCGATTTCGGTTCCGCCGGGCTCGCGTGTGAGAATGACATTTTTTCCGAGTGATTCAAGATAATCCTTGAGAAATGCGATCTGCGTGGATTTTCCTGCACCGTCAATGCCTTCAAATGTTATAAAAAGTCCTTTATTCATTAATCTTTTCTGCTTCTTTCGTGCCGATAGCTTTGAAATACGATCTTCTTGTCTTGTTATGCACAACATCAAAGTATTTGAAACTGTGACGCACTTTTATGTTTGATTCGAGCTGTGGGTTGAGATTGAGATGGTCCACGCCTGCCGACTTTGCAAAGTTGTAAACCTCGCAGAGAAGGAGTGCATTCACGCCCTTTTTCTGATAATCCTCTCTTGTTGCAATGAGGAGAAGGTCAATTACATCAGGGTGCTTTGATTTCAGCGCCTTAACCATCCTGATTGCGCTTATAGGAGTGAGTCTGCCGTTTGAAGCCTTGAGGATCTTGTCAAGATTCGGCATACCTATACCGAATGAAATAAGCTCATCGTTCTCGTTAACAATAACTCTTACGTAATCATGTGTAAGAAGACCCATGTACTGGTCTATGAAAGCATCGATCTGCTTTTCGGAGAGCGGAACAACGCAGTAAAGATTCTCATATGTTTCGTTAAGAAGCTTGAAGATTTCCTTTCCGTATTTGTTGCGGAGCTCTTTCATATTTTTAGGCTGGAATACCCTGAGCTTGTATCTTTCCTCAACTCTCTTTGCGATATCCTCAAGCGTTTTCGGAAGGGTGTCAACAGTCATTCTGTATTCGAACCAGTCAACGTCCTTTGAAAGACCGAATCTCTCCATATATTCCGGATAATACGGATGATTATATATCGTTGTGAGCGTTGATTCCTCATCAAAGCCGTCAACGAGCATACCCTCAGGATCAAAATCGCAGAAGCCGAGAGGTCCCTGCATACCTTCCATGCCCTCTGAGATGAGCCAATCCTCAACAGTCTTCAGGAGAAGCCTTGCAACCTCGTAATCCTCGATAAAATCAATAAATCCGAATCTGCCGAATTTATTGCCCCATTTCATGATGTAGCGATAGTTGATAATGCCTGCAACTCTGCCGACAATTTTCTTGCCGTCCATTGCGAACCAGTATTTGGCCGAACAGTATTCAAATGCAGGGTTCTTTTCCCAGTTGAATGTGTTAAGATCGTCACTGAGAAGTCCGGGAACATAATACGGATTATCTTTGTAAAGTTTGTTGGGAAAGTCTGCAAAGGCTTTGAGTTCTTTGACAGAAGTGATTTCGTGAATCGTGTATGCCATATAAAATGAATCTCCAATCTGAAACAAAATGGTCTGCAAAAACGGACCTGATGCGCATCTCAGTGTACTATTATCATATCATACATTATTATATCATAAGTGTGAACATAAATCAACATATTTGCGAAAAATAAATGATAAAAATCAAAACATACTATATTTTGTTCAAATCTTATTGACAAAAGTCATATAAAATAGTATAATAACATTTATTATAAAACTAATTATTATTTATAAAGGAAAGGAATATCCATGATAAGAAAACTATCACGATATGTAGGCAAATTCAAGCTTGATGCCATACTGACGCCGGTATTCGTGGTGCTTGAGGCTGTTCTTGAGGTACTTATACCTTACAGAATGTCCGTCATCGTTGATGACGGTATCAACAAGGGCAACATGAGTGTGATCGTAAGCGTTGGTCTGACTTTGCTCGTATTTGCAATTTTATCGCTTGCCTGCGGAACTTTTTCCGGTATATTCGCTTCAAGGGCTTCGGCAGGATTCGCAAGGAATCTTCGTGAAGGATTGTTCAACAGAATCCAGGACTTCTCATTTTCCAATGTCGATAAGTTCAGCACGTCAAGCCTTGTAACACGTCTTACAACAGATGTAACAAACGTTCAGAACTCTTTCCAGATGATCATACGTATCTCTGTCAGAGCTCCTGTTATGCTCATTGCGGCAATGATTATGGCTTTCTCCGTAAACAAGAAGCTTGCACTTGTTTTTCTTGCAGTTGTGCCGATTCTTGCAATCGGATTTCTGCTCATTACAACAAATGCACACCCGATTTTCAAGCGTGTATTCAAAACGTATGATAAGCTCAACAATGTCGTTCAGGAGAACATCAGAGGTATCAGAGTTGTCAAGTCATTCGTCAGAGAGGAGCATGAAATCGAGAAGTTTGAGGCAGTTTCAGAGAGCATTTATGCAGACTTCACGAAGGCAGAAAAGCTTATTGCTTTCAACAGCCCGCTTATGCAGTTCTGCGTTTACACCTGTATGATTCTCATTTCCTGGTTCGGCGCAAAGATAATTGTAAATACCAATGCGGTTGAGCTTACAACAGGTCAGCTTATGAGTATGTTCACATATGTAATGCAGATCCTCATGAGCCTTATGATCATCTCAATGGTATTTGTAATGATCATCATTTCAAAGACATCTGCAGAGCGTATCTGCGAGATTCTTGATGAAAAGAGCGATATTTACAATCCCGAAACTCCTGTTTATGAAGTTGCGGACGGTTCAGTTGAATTCGATCACGTTGATTTCAGCTATGCAAAGGATGAAAACAAGCTTTGCCTCAAGGATGTCAACCTGAAGATCCGTTCCGGCGAAACAATCGGTATTATCGGCGGAACTGGAAGTGCAAAGAGTACACTTGTTCAGTTGCTTCCACGTCTTTATGATGTAACGAACGGTTCACTCAAGGTCGGCGGAAAGGATGTCAGGGAATATGACATCAAGACTCTGCGTGACAGCGTTGCAATGGTGCTTCAGAAGAATGTTCTTTTCTCGGGCAGTCTGAGAGATAACCTCCGCTGGGGCGATAAGGATGCAACAGACGAAGATATGGACAGAGTATGCAAGCTTGCACAGGCTTATGAATTGGTTCAGAGCTTCCCGGAGCGTTATGACAGAAACATTGAGCAGGGCGGTGCAAACGTTTCCGGCGGACAGAGACAACGTCTGTGCATAGCAAGAGCTCTTCTCAAAAAGCCGAAGATCCTCATTCTTGATGACTCAACAAGTGCGGTTGATACAAAGACAGATGCACTTCTCAGAAAGGCGTTCCGTGATGAAATTCCCGATGTTACAAAGTTTATCGTAGCACAGAGAATTGCATCAGTCCAGGATGCTGACAGAATTATTGTTCTTGATGACGGCAGAGTGAATGCAATAGGCACACATGAAGAGCTTCTTGCTTCAAATGCAATCTATCAGGAAGTTTATTACTCACAGGTAAAGCCTGATGTGAATGGAGGTGACAACTGATGCCGGGCCCACGTATTAACGGAAAACCAGAAAAACTTTCAAAGGAGGAAATGAAGGACACTCTCAAGCGTCTTTTCAATTACGTTTTCAAGCCTTATAAGAAGCAGTACATAACAGTGCTTATCTGTATCCTTCTGAGCTCGATAGCAGGTGTCATTTCAGCTTCGTTCCTTGAAACTCTCATTGATGATTATATAACGCCTCTTGTCGGACAGGAGCATCCTGTTTTCACAGGTCTTCTCGGAGCCCTTGCGTTGATTGCAGGCGTTTATATTGTAGGTATTCTTGCAAACCTTGTCTGGAACAGAACAATGGCCTGCGTTTCACAGGGCGTAATGAAGTCCCTCAGAAACGATATGTTCAGAAAGATGCAGAGACTTCCCGTAAAGTATTTTGATACTCATACATACGGAGACATAATGAGCCGTTACACAAATGATACCGACTCACTCCGTCAGATGGTGTCACAGAGTATTCCGTCAATGGTATCGTCCGGAATCACTGTTCTGTTTGTTTTCATAATGATGCTTATCAAAAGCATTCCGCTGACTTGCGTTATTATTGTAACCGTCTTCTTTATGTTCTTTATACTGAAGAAAATCGGAGGTAACAGCTCTAAGTACTTTATGAAGCAGCAGATAGATCTCGGTAAAGTTAACGGCTACATCGAAGAAATGATGAACGGACAGAGAGTTATCAAGGTATTCAATCACGAGGAAGCAACAAAGGAAGACTTCAGAAAGCTGAATGACAGTCTTTGCACAAGCGCAACAAAAGCCAACATTTACGCAAACATCCTTATGCCTATAATGGGTAATATCGGTTATCTCCAGTACATCCTGATTGCTATTGCCGGCGGTGCACTTGCACTCAACGGCGGCGGCGGTTTTCTTTCCATCTCGCTCGGTGGAATTGCAGCATTCCTCATGCTTTCGAGAAACTTCAATAACCCGATTACACAGATTTCCCAGCAGATGAACTTTATTGTAATGTCTCTTGCGGGCGCAAAGAGAATTTTCACACTCATGGATGAAATTCCGGAGGAAGATGAGGGCTATGTATCTCTCGTAAATGCAAAGTACGATGAGAACGGAAACATTACAGAGGCTTCAGAACACACAGGCATGTGGGCATGGAAGCATCCTCACGCCGCTGAAGGCACTGTAACATATACAAAAATGGAAGGCGATGTTCAGTTCTTTGATGTTGACTTTGGCTACAAGGATGATATGCTTGTTCTTCACAATATTGATATTCACGCTCACCCGGGCGAAAAGATTGCTCTTGTAGGTGCGACCGGCGCAGGTAAGACAACGATCACTAACCTTATAAACCGCTTCTACGACCTTCAGGATGGCAAAATCAGATACGATGATATCAATATCAATAAGATAAAGAAAAATGACCTGAGACATTCCATGGGCATCGTTCTTCAGGATACGAACCTTTTCACAGGCACTATAATGGAGAACATCCGTTACGGAAGACTCGATGCATCGGATGAAGAAGTATATGCTGCTGCAAAGCTTGCAAATGCCGATGGCTTCATCAGAATGCTTCCTGATGGCTACAATACAGTTCTTACCGCAAACGGCGAAGGTCTTTCACAGGGTCAGCGTCAGCTCATCTCCATTGCAAGAGCCGCAATAGCAGATCCGCCGGTAATGATTCTTGACGAAGCTACATCATCTATCGATACGAGAACGGAAAAGATTGTTCAGGAAGGTATGGATAAGCTCATGCAGGGCAGAACGGTATTCGTAATTGCTCACAGACTTTCTACTGTTCAGAACTCCGACATGATCATGGTTCTTGAGCAGGGCAGAATCATTGAGAGCGGAAATCACGAGACGCTTATTGCAAAGAAAGGCAAGTATTATCAGCTTTATACAGGTGCTTTCGAGTTGTCATAAGATAGCAAACAAAAATATAAGGGGCGGAATTATCCGCTCTTTTTTTGTATGCAAAAAATAACCAAATACCGCTTATTTATTTCAAAGGCTTGAGTGAATAAGGTATGACCTTCTCAGAATCCCCTGATTTGCCACCTCCCGCATAATATATATTGAAGATAAAAGTGTACGATATAGCCGATAAAACACTTCAGAAGGCAACTAATGACCTTCAGATTGATGTAAAGAAAAACAGGTATAACAAAAGCTCCTTCTTATCGGGAAGGAGCTTTAACTTATCTCTTGGATTAATCAGTACTTTGTCTTATATGTTGCAACTGCGAGCATTCTCGGTGTTCCGTCTGCATCTGCCACTGAACCGTTGCCGAATATCTTTACTGTATCGCCGACGGCAAATGTTGTCGTCTCTGTGAAGAGACTTACATAAAGAAGCTTTTCTTCGCTTGCATCCGGTGTAAGATCGAGAACGAGCACAACGCCTGTATCATCAAACTTGATTTCTTTTACAACGCACTTGTAGTTGTAGCCTGCAACAAACTTGTTTGAAAGAACTGAAAGCTTATTTGCCATGAGACCGGAGTAAGACTCTTTGATTTCTCTTGATGATGCGGCAAAGAAGTTTGAAGCATTTGAGTAGAGGCTTACGGCTTTTTCGGAAAGAAGTGAATTTGACATATTCTTTACATAGAATGTCTTGTTCAGACCGAAGTCAAATGCACATTCAGCCGTTATTTCGGAAATTCCGAGATAAGGACAATCGAGAATTGCTGTGAATTTGCCTTCACCGTCTTCATCAAACATGATACTGTCTGTTGTGAGGACTGTATTGTTTCTTGCATAGAACGAGATATCACTGTGAGCACCCGTAAATGTACCTGTAACCTTTACTTTGCTGTTGTCATCTGCAATATAAAGAACCTGGTCGAGTGTCAGCTGAGGAAGTGCATCGGGATCAGCCTCTGCGGAACGTGTGATTTCAAGCGGAATGGTTCTCGTAACGTAATCTGCTGATTCAATAGTGATTTCATAGAGATATGAAGATTCCTGAATCGGTGTGCGGATTATCGTTGAGAATTCGCCTGTTGTCGTATTGAGATTGCTTGTGTAATCAACGCCGTTGATGTAAATCTTTGCATTCCTGGCAGTCTTGAATGAAATGACTGTGTTTGTCTTGTAAGTCGTTGCGGACGGGGAAGCAGGCGATGTCATTTCAAACGGTACCATAGGAACTGCAATATCAAGGAATGTCATTGTGTAAACATAATCCTCAAAGCCTTCCTTTGTAACGATGAATGTCATATCAACGGAGCAGGTTTCTCCCTTCTGGATACCTCCAAGAGGCGCGCCGAAGCTGAAAATCTGATTCTCACTGAGTGTCAAAGTTGCAGAACCGTGTGAAACGAGGTTCAATTCATTGAGGCAGTAAACAAAATCACCGTTTGTTCTGATTACGACCTTGTATCTCTTGTCGCCGTAGATGTCTGTTTCTGTGATGTAGTCGCCTTCAGCATAGAGCTTTGTAGGATCGTTGACATCTATGCTTGCAGAAGGCTGCGGGTCGACCGGCTTATTGGAGAAAATCTTATTGAGGAGAGAAATCGTACCCCACACAATGCCGATAAAAATCAGCAGAACTATGAGGAGCGCTACCAATGTAGTAACGGAGATCTCCATTCCGAATATTTTCTTTTTTCTGCCTGAGGATACAGGTTCTTCGTTATATGATGTATCATCTTCGGACTGATCTTCATTTTCATCTTCATCAAAATCAGTCGATTTGTTTTTTTCGGAAATGAACGGAATAAATACAGGCTCATCCACCTGCTCGTCAGTAGTGTTTCCGGCTTCTGACTGAGTGTCTTCATAATTATCTTCGTACAGCTGATTATCGTACTGCTGGTCCTGATACTGATTTTCATCAATATTTTCGGCAACAATAGCAACTTCATCTTCAGTGGGCTGCGGCTTCTTTTTGAGCGGAGCACCGCAATTATAACAGCAATTGAAATTATCCTGATTGCTTGTTCCGCAGCGATGGCAAATTATCATCTGTTGACCCTCCATATATTTTTTCTTTTATATATTATAGCAGATAATGTCAAAAAAAGCAAATATTTTTTTATTTTTCTTTTATTTCTTTCAGTGCGTCTTTTATACAATTATTACGTGAATACTGAACTTTTTGCTTGATTTTATTATAAAATAATGGTATAATAAACAAATAAAGAACAAACTGTTCAAAAGGGGAATAACTATAATGTTTGACGATATCTATAAATCAGACGATGACCACCAGAGACTTTCAATGAAGATAAAAAAGGATGTTTTTTACGAAATGACTGTTTATACAAGCGCATACGGAACAAACATACCTTATATTATCTGCATGATAATGATGGTTCTTATGGCTCTGATAGCTCTTCTGTTTCTTCTTGTTGTAGGAACAGGAAATATTCTTATGTTTATTTTCGCCGGAATTGCGGGTTTTATGTGCTATGTATTCTATTTTCTTGCTCAAAGGACAAAAATTGAGTATGACTATACTTTTACAAACGGCACGCTTGATATTGCAAAGATCATCAATGATAAGCAGAGAAAAAAGCTTGCATCAATTGAGATGTCCGAATTGATCGAGATGCAGCCGATCACATCGGATGCATTTCAGGCTCACTTTGAGAATAAGGACATCAGAAAGATAAATATGTTCATTAACAAGGGACCGCATCTTTACTATATGCTTCTTGTCAGAGACGAAAAGAAGGTAGCAATCGTATTTGAGCCCGACCAGAAAATGGTTGAGTGCATGAAGCAGTTCAATCCTGATATAGTTGCTTGATCGAAGAGGTTATAATAATGAAAGAAAACTACTTTGATAACTCTGCCACAACAGAGCCCTGCGAAGCGGCGATAAACGGCTTCCTGAAGGGCGTAGCTGCATTCGGCAACCCGTCCTCACTTCACAATCTCGGTATTGAAGCTGAAAATCTCCTCAAGGATGCCAGAAAAACACTTGCGGCTTCTCTGAAGGCAGATGAGAAATGCTTTTATTTCACTGCCTGTGGAACTGAATCAAATAATACCGCAATTATAGGCACCGCATACAGAAAAAAGAGCATCGGAATGCACGTTATAACCACAAAAATCGAGCATCCGTCTGTCCTGAATGCTTTTGCTTTCCTTGAAAAGAACGGCTGGAGCGTTACTTATCTCGATGTTGACAAGAATGGCGTTGTGGATATGGATCAGCTTGAGCGTTCTGTCACGCCGAAGACGGTTCTTGTATCAATGGCGCATGTGAATAATGAAATCGGTACCATTCAGCCTATCGAAAAAGTCGGCGCTATAATCAAGGCAAAGAATCCGAGATGTCATTTTCATATCGATTGCGTGCAGTCTTATATGAAAATCCCGATAGATCTGAAAAAAGCAAACGTTTCACTTGCTTCGTTCTCGGCGCACAAGATTCACGGAATCAAAGGCGTCGGAGCGCTTTATGTTGCATCGGGCGTGCTGATCGATAACATAAATTACGGTGGCGGACAGGAGAGAGGCCTCAGAAGCGGAACGGAGAACGTTCCCGGAATTTATGCTTTCGGCGAGGCAATAAAGTGGAATCTTGCAGAGCAGAAGCGTCTCGGAAGCGATCATCTCCTCAAGCTTCACGCAATGCTCGAGGATGCTTTTGAAAACGATGAAAACATAACCGTTCTTTGCGATAAAGAGCATTCTGCTCCGCACATCATGAGCATTTCCGCAAAGAATGTCCGTGGAGAAGTGCTTCTTCATACGCTTGAGCATGAGTGCTTCTATGTAAGCACAGGCTCGGCTTGTTCGTCACACAAGAGAACAATGTCGCACGTCCTTTCATCCGTCGGAACCTCAAAGGAAGTCGCCGAGGGCGTGATAAGAATCAGCCTTTCATATCAGAATACACAGGAAGAAACACAGGCTCTCATTGATGCAGTGAAAAAGGCTGTAAAAGAGCTTGAATTATACGCATAATAATTATTATCAGAAGGAAAAGATAAATGGAAAATATTTTGATTGCCAAGTACGGCGAAATTTTTCTTAAGGGTCTGAACAGACCGTATTTTGAAAAGACTCTTTTGAATAACATCAGAAATGCTTTGAGTGACCTTTCAGGTGTCAACATAAGAAAAGAAGTCGGCAGATTTTATATTACATCGGATACGCAGGATGAGGATGTAATAATTGACCATATCAAGAATGTTTTCGGATTGACGGATATCTCTGTTGCGTGCAAGGTTCCGTCCGAAATGGAGGACATTGAGAAAAAGCTCATTGAAGTTGCGGGTAATTTTATCCGTGAAATCGGAAAGAATTCAATCAAATTCAAGCTCGAGACAAAGAGAACGAACAAGCTTTTCCCAATGACGTCAATAGACGCTTCAAGACATCTTGGCGGTGTGCTTCTTGACAATTATCCTGAGCTTGTTGTAGATGTTCACGAGCCTGAGCTGACGATTTTTATCGAAATAAGGGATGAAACCTTTATTATTGAGAGAAACGTGAAGTGCCTCGGCGGTATGCCTGTAAGCACCTCCGGAAAAGCGCTCGTTCTTCTTTCAGGAGGTATTGACAGCCCTGTGGCTGCATATTGCGCCGCAAAAAGAGGCGTTGATATCGAATGTATTCATTTCCACAGCTATCCGTATACGTCGGACAGAGCAAAAGAGAAGGTAATCGACCTCCTCAAGGCTTTGAAGCCGTATTGCGGCAAAACAAGACTTTTTGTTGTTTCACTTACGGAGATTCAGAGAGAAATTCACGCGAAGTGTCCTGAAGAATATATGACTATTCTTACAAGAAGATTCATGATGAAGATTGCCGACAGAGTTGCAAAGGAAAACAACTGCAAAGCCATTTTTACCGGTGAAAGTCTCGGACAGGTTGCGAGCCAGACACTCGACGGACTCGCAGTCACAACAAAGGCAACGGATCTTCCGATACTTCGTCCGCTTATTTGTATGGATAAGCAGGAAATCGTTGATGTTGCAGTAAAGATCGGTACACATGACATTTCAATCCAGCCGTTCGAGGATTGCTGTACAGTATTCCAGCCGAAGCATCCTGCAACAAAGCCGCAGGTAGACAAAATCGAAGAAGCCGAAAGCTTGCTTGATTGCGATGCACTCATTGCAAAGGCTATGGAAACGGTTGAAATTTACATAAACTGATAACGGTTACGGATAAAGATAAACGCCTGACAGATCGATTTCTGCAGGCGTTTTTTGATTTGAAGAGATGTGAGAGCTGAAGGGAAGTGTATTGAGCAATTTACTTATTTATTCGCAAAAGCATAGTTTTGCGAATAAATAAGCCTCTTTTTCACCAATCAGCCTCTTCTGAGCGCTATTTCGTCTGAAATGTCCATAAAGCTCTCTATTGTAAGCTTTTCGCATCTTTCTGCCGGGCTTATATTGACCTTGGCGAGTATCTCGTTTATTTCGTCCTTTGTGAGTGTAAATTCCTTTATTGAGGCCAAAGAATTCAGAAGCGTTTTTCTTCTTTGTGTAAACGAGCCCTTGACGAGCGTTCTGAAAACTTTTTCATCTGAAGGCATCCTGCAATCTTTTTTCGGTGTGAGCTTTATAACTGCAGAATTAACCTGTGGACGCGGAATGAATACACTTGACGGAACCTTCAGTACAGGCTCAATATTGTACTTGCACTGAAGCATTACTGCAACTGCACCGTAATCCTTTGAGCCCGGCTTTGCAACGAGCCTCTCGGTTACTTCGTCCTGCATCATAAGCACGATTGATTCAAAATTGATGTCTTCTTCGATGAAGCGCATCAGAACCGGAGTTGTGATATAATACGGAAGGTTTGAGACGATTTTTCGTGAGCAATTACCCGTTCCATCTGAAAAAAACGCCTTAAAATCGATGTCAAGAACATCCTTGTTTATAACGGTGACATTGTCAAAATCCGAGAGCGTTTCTTTGAGTATCGGGATCAGTTTCTTGTCAATTTCAATAGCGAAAACTCTGCCGGCTTTTTCGGCTATAAGCTGTGTGAGTGTGCCGATGCCCGGACCTATTTCAATAATCGTATCGCTGCCTGCTATTTCGGCGGAATCGACTATTGCGCCTGCATAATGTTCGTCACACAGGAAGTTCTGACCAAATGATTTGACTGTATGGAAGCCATAGCGCGCCATGAGATCGGTTGCAACGCTTGGTGAAGTCAGTTTCAGCATATTATAATAAAGCTCCGATATTTATTTTTGTATTTTTTAGAAAATATTTGTTCGCAAAATATTTATAGATCTATTCCGTAGAATTCCATTGCGTTGAGATATGTTGCTTTTATAACATTATCAACGGGAATTCCTTTCAGTTCACTTATTTTTTCTGCGACAAATTTTGTCAGAGACGGATTATTTCTTTCGCCGCGATGCGGCACCGGTGCCATGTATGGACAGTCGGTTTCAAGAAGAATTTCGGAAATATCCGCATTTTTTACTACGTTTACGAGTTTTTTCGCATTTGAGAACGTGAGCACACCGCCTACTCCGATCTTATATCCGAGTTTTCTTGTGCATTCGGCAAATTCAGGACTTCCCGAAAAGCAGTGTACCACTCCGTTTTCAGGCATTTTACCGAAATAATTCATTATTTCGAGTGCGTCCTCGTAAGCATCCCTCAAATGAAGTATTACAGGAAGCGAAAGTTCCCTTGCAAGCTCCATTTGCCTTGAAAACCATTTCTTCTGAATATCTCTCGGCACATCGTCCCAGTGATAGTCAAGACCGATTTCTCCTATTGCAACAACCTTTTTGTGTTCTTTTGCGAGCGACTCAAGGAACATGATGTCCTTTTCGGCAAGATCCGCAGTTTCGCTCGGATGAACACCCACAGAGGCGTAAATATAGTTATATTTTTCCGATAATTCCACTGAATTTACGGATGTTGCAATATCTGCTCCAACGTTTGTTACCTTTGCTATACCTAAAGAAGGAAGAGCCTTTATGAGCTCTTCCCTGTCATTATCAAACTTTTCATCGTCCAGATGGACGTGAGTGTCAAATAATCCGTATTCCATTGGCGATAAGCTGTCAGGATACTGTGCTTCCTGCGTTGAGCGGCTTGTCAACTGTAAGCATTGCGAGTGTTCCGTCCTTGTCTTCAGCGGCAAGAAGCATTCCCTCTGAAAGGTTTCCTGCAAGCTTTGCCGGCTTGAGGTTAGCAACGTAAATTACCTTTTTGCCTATCATTTCTTCAGGTGTGTAGTACTTTGCGATGCCTGAAACGATCTGCTTAAATGAGTTGTCGCCTGTTTTTACCTTGAAGATAAGAAGCTTCTTTGAGTTTTCTGCTTTCTTTGCTTCAACGATTTCGCCCACACGCAAGTCGACCTTGTCAACGTCATCAATCGAGATTTCGGGCTTCAAGGGCTTTTCTTCAGTTGCGGGTGCGTTTGCTTCGGCTTCCTTCTTTGCAGCCTCGGCAGCCTTTGCAGCAGCTGCTGCCATATTGGCCTGCTTTATTGCTTCGAGCTCTTCAAGCTCTTTTTTAACGTCTATTCTCGGGAAAACTGCTTCGCCCTTTGAAACTTTTGTGCCTGTCTTCAAGCCGCCGAATTCAGCAAGGCTGTCCCATGTCATAAGCTCTTCGTCTGTTATTCCGAGCTGGCTGAACATCTTTGCAGGAACCTTTGTGAGGAAAGGCTTGAGAAGAACTGCAGTATAACGGAGCATTTCTGCAAGATAATAAAGAACTGTTCCGAGTCTGTCCTTCTTATCGGGATCCTTTGCGAGAACCCACGGAGCGTTTTCATCAATGAACTTGTTGGCTCTGCCGACTACTGTCCAGATATCCTCAAGTGCAACGTTGATCTGAAGCGCATCCATATCCTTTTCGACCTTTGCAGGAAGAACCTTGATCATATCAAGGAAGTCCTTGTCTGCGGCTTCATCGTAAGCATTTGCTTCGGGAACGATACCGTCAAAGTATTTTTCGATCATAGCGACTGTTCTTGAAAGCAGGTTGCCGAAGTCATTTGCAAGGTCATAATTGATTCTGTTTACAAGTGCCTCGTTTGAGAAGAGTCCGTCCTGACCGAAAGCGATTTCTCTGAGGAGGAAGTATCTTATAGCATCAGAACCGTATCTGTCGATAAGCATTACAGGATCAACAACATTGCCCTTTGACTTTGACATCTTGTCGCCGTCAAATACGAGCCAACCGTGACCGAATACCTGCTTCGGAAGCGGGAGATCAAGTGCCATAAGGATAATAGGCCAAATAATAGTATGGAAACGAACGATTTCTTTACCTACAAGGTGAATATCTGCAGGCCAGAACTTGTTATAAAGCGTCATATCGTCGCTTCCGTAGCCGAGGGCTGTGATGTAGTTTGAAAGTGCATCGAGCCATACGTAAACAACGTGCTTTTCATCAAATGTAACAGGTATTCCCCACTTGAATGATGTTCTGGATACGCAGAGATCTTCAAGACCGGGCTTGAGGAAGTTGTTTATCATTTCGTTCTTTCTGGACGGCGGCTGAATGAATTCATCGTGTGTTTCAATGTATTCGATAAGTCTGTCGGCGTATTTGGAAAGCTTGAGGAAGTAACTCTCGTCTTTTGCTTTTTCAACAGGTCTGCCGCAATCAGGACACTTGCCGTCAACTAGCTGTCTCTCCGTCCAGAAGGATTCGCACGGAGTGCAGTACCAGCCTTCATACTCGCCCTTGTAGATGTCGCCCTGATCGTAAAGCTGCTTGAAAATCTTCTGAATTGCTTTAACGTGGTGTTCATCTGTTGTGCGGATGAAGTGATCGTATGAAATGTCAAGAGAGCTCCAAAGATCCTTGATTGTAACTACGATATCGTCGACGTACTGCTGAGGAGTAACGCCCTTCTCTGTTGCTTTTTTCTCTATTTTCTGACCGTGCTCATCTGTTCCCGTGAGGAAATATGTTTCGTAGCCCTGAAGGCGCTTGAAACGTGCAATGGAATCCGCTGCAACTGTGCAGTAAGCATGACCTATATGAAGCTTATCACTTGGATAATAAATAGGTGTGGTAATGTAAAACTTTTTTTTCTCCATTATTTTTATGCCTTTCATTTTATTTACATATTATAGCATAAACGCATATTTTTGTCAATATATACGGCAGAATCAGAAGAATGACCTGAGAAATGAATTGAGCTTGCCGTCATAAACCGCTTCACACAGGAATCCGTCTCCCATCTGGTTGCCTGTGAGGTAGAAAATGTACGTTTTTCCGTTGAATTCACAAAGATCAACGTCGCTGTTATTGATATTGATGAAGTTCCTGATAATAAAGAGCTTATTTTCCGGGAACTTGATGTCAGAATAAATTACTCTGTCCTCGTCTCCGTAAATCATAACAGGATTGTGATGACCTATTTCCCATGTTTCGAAATCGTGTGAACGATAGATATACGGTGCGTAACGCGCACATGGAAGTGCTTCAAGGCAAATCATATAATAGTAATCATCCTCTTCGTTATAGCGAAGCGCAGGACAAGCGGAATAACGGTAAGGTGTGCAGCAATACTTGTCCGGCAGCACGGTCCAGTTCATGAGATCGTCAGACACTGCAAAGAATTCGGTGAATGCGCATCCGACAACTCTCTTTCTGTCGGGATAATCATCTTTTCCCATAACCTCAAAAGCCATCTTGTAGCCGTCTTTACCTTTGCAGACTGATGTATTCCAGAGACGCCATTCCGGAATAGTGATGATCGTTTTTTCGTTCCAATGCTCAAAGTCAGTTGACCAGTACATAATGATTGAGCTTCCGCCTCTAGGGTCGCCGTCTGTCCAATCAACAGGTCTTCCCGAAGGACTTGTTCCGAAAACGTAAAGTGTGCCGTTTTCATAATATGCTGAGCTGAAGTAGCTTCCGAGAGCGAACGGCTTTGACACTTCGTTTGTTTCAACGTCTCTTACTCTGAAGTAAGGGAAATTAAGTATATTCTGGAAATGAGTTGTATCTATTGTTTCAACGATATAAAGCCTTCCGTTGTGCACGAACGGTGTGCATTCGCCTGCATCTCCTATTATTCCGAGCTTTTTTATGATGGGCTTTGGGCCTACTGTTTGCCCCTGTGTGTATAAAATTTCTTTCACGATTATTTCCTCCGTTTATAGTGAATATTCAAGTAACAATACCGATTCGGCTTGAATTTCCCGGCTGAAGCTGCAAACTTCATGAATTCCGTCTTCAAGCACTGTGCTTATTCTGACCTGTTTTCCCGGACAATGGATGTTTGTCCTTATCAGATCTGATGATGTGTTCGCAAGCATCATAAGTATTTTACTGCCGTCGGGACTGATGGTTGCCGCGGCATAAAGATTCTTTTCTTCGACCGTAGTTTTTAATGATTCGCCGTTTTTGATGAGTCTGTCAAGCATTACAAATGACCAGTACGTCATCAGCGGCTTGTATGTGAGAGGATTTATCAGACCTCCGTATATACCTGCGTTGAGCCCGGCATCGTAGAATGCGGCAACATCGACAGGCGCCGAAGCAAACGCAAGAAGCATTCCTGCGGTGAGCGCAGAGTGCCTTTTTGTGCCCTTCTTTTCCGGCTCGGGATTCCATTCATCGCAGATGGATTCGGTATTGATGAAGCCGTATTCATCAAGCTTCCTTCTTGCGAACTCTGCAAACAGCATAGTATGGTCGATATCCGCATAGCTATGCCATGAAAAGAAGTCAAGAGGGCAATTTTCTTGTTTAACGAACGTTAAAAAGTCAATGAAGAAGTCTTCAAAATATCTGTATCTTTCCGCATATTCGTTGTAAGCGTAAGCATAGAAGCCACAGCTTGCGTATCCTCCGATTTTCAAGTCCGGAAAGCACTTTTTCAGATGGATTGATGCCGACTTATAGAGCTCAAAGTATTCTTCCTTCGTGCCCTTCCACATAGGATTGTCTTCGGCAAGAGGCTCGTTATCGGGTTCGTTCCAGATTTCCCAGTAGGTTATCTTAAAACGGAATCCGTTATTCCAGCCTTCCGTATAATGTCTGATGATCATTTCACAGATTCTTGCCCACTTTCCACAATCCTTCGGCGGGAAGATCCTGTAAGCCTTTATTTTGTGGTAATTCTCAATGGTCACGCCGAGGCGGAAGAACGGTTCAACGTCATTATCAATGAGCGCTTTTATCAGCTCATCCGTAAATGCAAATTCATATGAGGCGGGATCGTATTCATCAGCATCAAAGCATTTGAAAATATTGGGAATATCGACAAAGCATCCGCCTCCGAACATTCCTCCTGCATCGTGAAGCCTTGAAAAAGGTATTCCTGCTTCCTTCAGGTAGTGAACGTGTGAAAAGTCGAGCCAATCAAACGGAGGCTGTCCTACCCCGTTTATCGGCTTTATTCTGCCCTTTGTCTCATCAGCAAAAACAGTTATCATTCTTTATATCTTCCTATTTTGTTTACCGGTATTGATTCAAAGCCGCAGAGATCACTGCTGTCTATGAATGACTGCGTGAGATTGTATCCGTCCTCTGAAATGTCCTTTACGGCGGCAACAACGTTATTTCTGCAATCAGAGCAAATCGGAACAAGCTTCCAGAAAAGCTCGTTTGTTTCGCAATCAATGTAAACGTTGTTCCTGACTGACGAATTGCAGGGGTTGCCTATAAAATCGGGATCCTTGCTCTTTGACTTGTCAAGTATCAGTTTTTTGATAGAAGGATATCTGTTTGTCCAGAGCTCACTGAATATCGGAACTGTATCAAGAGTTGAATACATACCTTCTCCTGCGCCCTTGGAAGGATCTGTTACGCTTGCCCATTCTCCATCGGCACTTCTCTGATCATAGAAAATACCTATTCCTGCGTTTCTGATTATGTTGTTCTCACAGACAAGATCGTGTCCGCCGCCGAGCTGGAAAGCGAATCCGCCGCAGTTGTTTATGATATTTCCGAACATTGTGATGCCGGAAAGGGAGTCATCAAGATAGATCGCCTGAGGTCTGTGACCATTGATACCTACTATGTTCTCAAAAAGATTGTATTTGATTACGTTGCCGTATGTCGTCCAGTTCCTGCCTGCATAAAGTGAGCCGCCGTCATCAACTTCATAGGACGTATCATGGATATAGTTGAATGCGATAAGGTTATCGTTTCCGCCGAATGAAAGGGCCATGTGAGGCGTTGAATATACTTCGTTGTGGATTATTCTGTTTCCACATCCCGAAACAGTAGCGCCTGTCTGGTAGGTTCTGAACACCTCTCCGAAATCGTGAAGTTTACAATTTTCAACTGTATTATTTCCGGGTGTGAGAGTGTTTCTGTCTCCGCCTGAAAGAATAAAGCCACTTTTGCCGAGGTGATTCGTTTCGCAGTTATAAATCAGGTTGTCACTTCCGTCAAGAGTGAGCGCAGTGCCGTAGGATTCAGCGAAAACGCAGTTTCTGAATGTGATATGCTCTCCGGAAAGCTTTGCGATATCGCCTCTTATGCCCTTGAATGTTATTCCGTCAAACTCTGTGTATGAAGCTTTTCCAGACAGGATCGGTTCGGGATAAGCCGTAAGAGTGAATGTCTTTTCCTCATCTGTTTCAGGAATATAGCAGTAAAGAACCATATTTTCCCTGTCGATATAGTATTCTCCTTCACGGTCAAGCTCCTCAAGAACGTTGAAGAAATAAAAATACTGTCCTTCCTTGTAGCCGTATGATGGAACGTATGCAAAGCCCATCTCACCTGTTTCTGTATTTACAAAGCCGACAGGTGATGAAGCATCAGCCCAATCAAAGAAATAATAACCGAAAGTCCACGCCTTCTGAGGCTCCTTCCAGTTCTTGATCCTTTCGATTGCTTCGTCCTCAAGAATGACGGAGCCGCCCTTAGGATTTCTTATTTTGCATCTTTCAGGGTGATAAACCTGAGGCGGATACTCATAAGCATCGCCTACATCAATTACCTTTTTTATGTGAGTAAAGCCTTTATTCGGCCAACGCGCAACGGTAAGTCTTTTTCCGTTGAGGAAAAGCTCTGCGTTATTTCCGACTGATCTGTTGTCATATTTGTCTTCGTTGTGATATGCGCCGAAAGCGTACTGATTGCCTATCTTTTTCAGATCAAGTCCGAAAGATTTCAGGTCAACTGCCTTTACTTTTCCTCTGACGGAAGGATCAAGTCTTTCAAGTATCTTTTCATCAGTTACGTATTCAAAAGCAGATTCTGGTATTGTAACTCCGCCGTTGAAAACCACTTCTTTTGCAGATTCTTCTTTTTTCAGGCTGATCTTTGCGTTTTCGGAACCTTCTATACCCGAAATATCGAGTGTCTCAACGTGATATTCGCCCTCACCTATTATTATTTCAACCGATAACAAAGCGTTTTCCGATTTTAATTTTTTCAGTTCATCTATCGCTCTTGCAGGAGTTGCGAAAGGCGATTTTTCAGAGCCTTCAGCTTTATCAGAGCCGTTTTTTGAAACATATATTCTGATCATAGAAGTTTCCTCCTTTATTATTCTTTATTTGCGGCATCGTCTTTGTATCTGCCTATTATGCTCAAATCAGGATTTGTAAAACCCTCTACATCATGCATATAAAGATATTTGCCTGAAATGGAAATGCCGTCTTCCATTATATCCTGACTGAAAACCGTAAAATTATCTGTATCTTTTATGTCAGAAAATTTCTTTACGTTAGCATCTATTCTGCAAGGCGTTTTGCAGGAAATGAAGAAATTGTTCTTGACTACGGAGCGTGAAGGATTGCCGATAAACTCCGGTAAATCGTATTTTGAAACGTCTGTTGTAATGACGTTGATCGCAGGGTATTTTTCTCTCCATATTTCTCCGAAGAACGGAACAACTTCAATAGAATTATAAAGAGTATCTACTCCAGGTGCTGTTTTATCTGAAACATCGTACCAGTTTCCCTGACAGGTTCTGTCGTCATAGGAAATTCCTATATCGCAATTTGCGAGAACATTGTTCTGAACATCGAGGTCGTGTCCGCTGCCAAGCAACATTCCCAAGCCGTCGCAATTTTTGACTACATTATTTCTGACAGTAATACCCGAAATGGAGTCGTCAAGGTATATTGCTTCGGGGCAATGACCGTCAACGCCCACTATGTTTTCAAAATAATTATATTCTATAACGTTTCCGTATGTCGTCCAGTTTCTGCCGACATAGAGCGCACCGCCGTCGTCTACCTCGTATGAGGTATTGTGAATATAGTTGTAAGCGATCAGGTTATCGTTTCCGCCGAATGAAAGCGCCATGTGAGGTGTATTGTAAATTTCATTGTGAATTATCTTATTTCCTACTCCATTTACATTGGCACCCGTTTGATATGTTCTGAACAATTCACCGAAATCATGTATATCACAGTTCTCGATCATGTTATTTCCGGGAGTGAGAGTATCTCTGTTGCCTCCCGTAAGGAATATTCCGCCCTTGCCCATGTGCCTGACTTCACAGCCGTAAACGAGATTGTAGTTTCCCGTAATTGAGACTGCATTACCATAGGATTCCTCAAAAATGCAGTCTCTGAAAGTAATGTTGTCTCCTTCAAGCACGACGATATCGCCTCTGACTCCCTTGAACTGAATATTAACAAATTCAATATCAGAAGCAATGCCGCTAAGAAGATTATTGTCGCTTACAGTAAGAGTGAATGTTGCATCTCTGTTTGTCTCGTCAAAGAAGCAATAAAGCTTCATTTCATCACGGTCTATATAGAACTCGTTTGCAGTATCAAGCTCCTCAAGGATATTATAAAAATAGAAGTACTGATTTTCTTTGTAGCCGTATGTTGAAACAAATGAAAATGTAAGCTCGGAAGTATCTTTGTTTATGTACTTTACAGGTGTTGACTGATCTGCCCAATCCCAATAGAAATATCCGAAAGCCCACGCCTTCTCAGGCTCGGCCCAGCCGGATATATGCTCCATCACCGAATCATCAATCGTGATTGTTCCACCCCTCGGATTTTCCATTGAAAGAGTTTCCGGGTGATACACACCGGACGGATAATTATAAGCATCTCCTGCATCAATGACTTCCTTTATTCTGACAAAATCATTGTCCGGCCATCTTGCATAAGTCAGCCTGTTTCCGTCGGCAAATAAATCTGCATTATTGCCGACACCATTCTCGTATCTGCTGCCGTTTCCCCAAGTTCCCATAGCGTAAAGTCCTCCTATGGATCCGGAAGCTAAACCTTTTGATGAAAGATCGAATACTTTTACGCTTTTCTTCTGTTCATCAGAAAATCTTGCAAGAACCTTTTCGTCTGTTACGTCTGAAAATGATGCAGCTTCTATTGTCACGCCGCTGTTCAGGCAGACTTCACCAATTCCGTTCATTTTTACCGGAAAACCGTATGACGAAAGCTCAACGCCGTTTGTCAGATATTCTCCGGCTGACAATGTTATTTCAACTGAGGTGTTATTTCCTTTTTCAGATAAGGTTTCCAGCTCAGCTACTGCTCTTTCGGGAGTTCTGAACGGAGATTTTTTCGAACCGTCATTTTCGTCGTTTCCATCAGTCGAAACAAAGAGTTGAATCGTATTATCTTTTTTCTCGCATCCACTGAAAGCAAATAAACTGAGCAGAATTGCAACGGCAACGCAGATTGTTATTATTTTTTTCATAGTTTTCTCCTTTTTATTCTGTGATAATATCTATATTTTCTTTATATCTTCCAATAATGCTGATATCGGGGTTTTGAAAATCGTCTGCATTTGACATAAATATACCTTTTCCTGACACAGTGTAGCCGTTTTCACTCAGATTGCTCAGAGCGCAGGAATAGTTCGGACCAATCTCTACGTATTCCAAAATTTCCTCATCATAGTTTTCTTTGTTTGAACAACCAAGAAAGAAGTTGTATTTTACACTTGAACGTGAAGGGTTGCCAATGTATTCCGGCTCGTCGCTTCTGTCTCTGTCAAACGTCAGCGTACCGATAACAGGATATTTTTCAAGCCAAATCTCATTTTCAAGGTACTCCTCTATTGAATTGATAAGATCTCTTGAAGATTTATCACCGATTGCGAAGTCCAACCTTTTTCCTTTCATAGTTCTTGAATCATAGTCGATGCCGAATGCAGATTTGATGATGATATTGTTTTCAATAATCAGGTCGTGACCACTGCAGATATTCAGCGCATAGCCTGTGCAGGTCTTGATGATATTGTTTCTTACTGTGATTCCGGAGATACCGTCATCAAGGTAGATTGCAGACGGCGTAGATTCACCGAATAAACCGATATTTTCAATTATATTATTTTCTATGAGGTTTCCGTATGCGGCCCAGTTCCTGCCACTATATATTGCGCCTCCGTCATTTACCTCAAGAGCGACATCATGAATATAGTTATATGCGATAATATGTTCGGCGCCTGTAAAAGAGACAGCTTCGTGGGGCGCGTTATATATTTCATTATGAATAATCTTTCCGCCTGCACCCAAAACATATGCTCCGGGCTGATATGTTCTGTAAACCTGAGCAAAATCATGAATATCACAGTTTTCAATGATGTTATTTCCGGCAGTAAGCGTTTTAAGTTCTCCACCTTCCAATATAACGCCTGCTTTTCCTAAATGGCTCAATTCGCATCCGTAAACTAGATTATTATTTCCTTTTATGCTTATTCCTGTTCCGCTGCAACGACTTATCGTGCAGTTTCTGATGGTAATGTTATTACCTGACAAATTGATACAGTCGTTTTTCGTGAAGTCAAACTTGATATTTTCAAACGTGAAATCAGATGTATTGCCTTTGATGATTGTGTCCTCAAGAATGGGAAAAACAAATTCGCTCTCTTTGTTTTCATCAAAAAAACAATACATTAACAGATTTTCTCTGTCAATATAATATTCTTCCGGCGTATCGAGCTCTTCAAGTACGTTAAAGAAATATAAATAACCGTTAACTGCATAGCCATGGGATGAGTAGAATTCAAAAGTCAAAGTGTCATTCTCAAAATCAAATGTTTTAATAGGAGTAGAACCGTCAGCCCAGTCATACATAAAATAACCGTAAGCCCAAATTTTATTATCTTCCCATGTTTTTACATGCTCCATTACTTCGTGTGTAAGCTTGATGGTACCGCCTCTTGGATTTGATATTGCTTTGCCTGTGTTTTTATATGATTCTTCTATTGTTTCATTGGAATCGCCACGATCAAGTACATCTGTAATATAGCAATATTCACCGGAATTCGGGTAACGGGCGTTGATGAGTCTCTCTCCGTCCTTATAAATATCCGTATTTGTTCCGGGAGTAACATAGTCGTAATATCCCTCGCTCGTATCGCCGCCTACTGCGTGTATGTTTCCTATCTGTTCGGCTGTCAGACCTTTTTCTTTCAGGTTAACGACCTTAATTTTTGCTTTTTGTTCTTCACTGAGGCGGGAAAGCACCAGGTCGTCTTTTATTTCACTGAAATCGGAAGAGTATATCTTCACGCCTCCTGTCAATGATACATTTTCTTTTTCATAAGCTTTCATAGTGACACCGAATGGGTACGTAGTCAGAGAAAGACTTTCCGTTAACGTGTAATTACCTTCTCGGATAAGCACTTCCACAGGACTTTTATTCTCGCTTTTGCTAAGCTCATTAAGCTCTTCGATTGCTCTGTCAAGCGTTGCAAAAGGTGAATCTATTGTTCCACTGTTCTCATCGGATCCTTTTTCTGAAACGTATAATGTTATTTTTTTCTCGCTTGTGCAAGCAGAGAAAGCTATCATTGAAAAGATGATGGAAACAACCGTAAGCAATGAAATCATTTTTCTCATATATTCTGCCTCTTTCAATTTGTTCCTTTATTTGCTTCTTTATATCTGCCGATCACGGTGATATCAGGATTACTGAAGCCTTCAATATTATGAATCGCCAGGAATTTCCCAGATATTTTTATTGCTTCCAGATCAATATTTGTACTGAAGACCGTGAAGTTATCCTCAGGCTTCACATCTGACATCTTTCTTACATCGTCAAAAATATTTTCATTCTTTTCGCAATAAGCATAGAAATTGTTCTTAATGACTGTTCTGGAAGGATTACCAATAAATTCCGGAGATTCGCATTTTGATACGTCTGTTGTGATAATGTTAATTACAGGATACTTTTCTTTCCAGATATCCGAGAAAAACGATACGTTTTCTATTGACAGATACAGCGTGTTGACACTTCCTATACTTCTGTCGGTAGCATCCATTCCCTCGCCTGTGCAGGTTCTGCCGTCATCATAAATGCCTACATAGCAATTGATCAGAATATTGTTTTCCACGTCAAGGTCGTGTCCGCCACCGAGCAGAATACCGTAGCCGTCGCAATTCTTAACAATATTGTTCCGAACGGTAATGCCTGAAAGGGCGTCGTCAAGATATATTGCTTCAGGACGGTGTCCGTCAATGCCTACGATGTTCTCAAAGAAATTATTTTCTATCACATTGCCGTAAGTTGACCAGCTTCTTCCCGCATAAAGTGAGCCGCCGTCATTAACTTCATAGGACGTATCATGGATATAGTTGAATGCGATAAGGTTATCGTTTCCGCCGAATGAAAGGGCCATGTGAGGCGTATTATATAATTCATTGTGGATTATCTTGTTTCCTACACCGTTAACATAAGCGCCCTTCTGATACGTTCTGAACAGCTCGCCGAAGTCGTGGATCTCACAATTTTCTATCACGTTATTTCCTGGTGTAAGCGTTTCTCTGTCGCCGCCTGTAAGTAGTATTCCGCCCTTGCCCATGTGCATGACCTCACAGCCGTAAACAAGATTATCGTAGCCGGTTAGTGTTACTGCATTTCCGTAGGATTCGGAGAAAGTACAATTTCTGAAAGTGATGTTATCGCCTTCAAGCACGACGATATCGCCCCTGACACCTTTAAATCCGATATTCTCGAATACTATGTCGGAAGCGCTGCCGCTCAGAAGCGGAGCTTCACATACCGTGAGCATAAAAGAATCATTGCTTTCAGCATCATCAAAGTAGCAATAGAGCTTCATTTCATCACGGTCTATATAATACTCGTTCGGAGTATCAAGCTCCTCAAGCACGTTATAGAAATAAAAATATTGATTTTCTTTATAGCCGTACGAGGAAAGGTGAGAAAAAGAGATCTCCGAAGTCTCTGCATTTATGCCTTTGACAGGTGTCGACTGATCTGCCCAGTCCCAATAGAAATAGCCGAAAGCCCATACTTTTTCAGGTTCTGCCCAGTGTGAAATATGCTCGATAACTTCCTTTTCAACGGTAACAATGCCACCTTTAGGATCTTTCATCGTTTTTTTATTCGGATTATCTGAATCACCTATATCTATTACATCCTTTATAATTACAAAATCGTCGTTCGGCCAGCGCGCATTTGTCAGTCTGACTCCGTTCCGGAAAAGATCAGCATTATTTCCTTCTCCGTTCTCGTACAATTTGCCGTTTCCGTAAGCTCCCATTGAATATAGCTCTCCGATATCTTTTTTTGTCAATCCGAGAACAGAAAGATCAGCTACTCTTACGTTCTTTTTTTGTGTCTCTGAAAATCTTGAAAGTACTATCTCATCGGTCACCTGAACAAAATCAGATCTGTTTATTGTTTTTCCTGCGGAAAAAACCACATTACAGTTTCCTTCGGGTTTTATGGTCACCGGAAATCCGATACCGTTTATTATGTTTTCATTGTTGAGTATTATTTCTTCAGAAGAATATTCTCCTTCTCCGATAATGACAGTAACAGAATCAGTGTTTCCGTTCTCTGCAAGTTTTTCTATCTCTGATACTGCTCTTTTGAGTGTTGCAAAAGGTGATGCTTTTGAGCCACTGTTTGTATCAGAGCCGCTTTTTGAAATGAACAGAGTAACGGAATTATTGCTTGTACATCCTGTGAATGCTAATGAACCGATTAAAAGCAACAGGACGATCAGACTGGTAATAAACTTCCTCATAATATACTTTCTCCTTAATGAAAACGAATCTATATATTTAATACTATTATATCATTTTTTAACCATTATTTCAATGAGATTGAATAAAAAACAGCAAATTAAATTAAAACTTTGATAATGCTTTACTGAAATATGTGAGGGCAAAAAAGCTCCCGGAACGGGAGCTTAAATATTCCTTTATTTCTTAAGAATTGTTTTTTGGAAAGTTCTTATGGTAGAATTCTTTTTTGCCTTCTTATTTTTTTATTAGTCAGAAAAAACAATGGGATTAACTGTATTTGTTTGCACAGTATCTTCGCAAAGAGCCTTCATTCTTTTGAAAAAAGTGATTCATAACTGAATTCTTTATTCAATGTATCTGTAAGTCCGGCACGAATCCGAATTTATAGACATCTGAATAATTCAACTTCACATCACCGTTTTCAAGAACTGTAACAAGTCCGTCATCTTCAAGCATTTTTATTATTTTACGGCTTTCTTCTTGTCCGAAAGGTAAACCGAATTCATAATAAAAACTGTTGAATGTATCACACCCGCCTGAAGTCTTGCTCATGCTGACAAGATATTCATAAAACCTCTTTTTGAACGTATATTTCCACAACGGATCTTCGTCAAAAGGTATCCCTGCTCGTTTGCTGAAATCTAAAAGCATAAGATATTGCTCACAGGCCTCCGGTTGTCCGAACACTCCTATTATCGCATTGAAATCAGGGATCGGTCTTGAAAGCTCTTTCAGTTTCTCTGATATTATTTCTTTGTCTGCTCCTTCGAGAAGCATTTTTTCCACTTCTTTCATACCATTACGGAAAACGGCGTATGATCTGATCTGTTCTATGTGAGGAAGCATAAGGTTTGCAATGGTATAGGGAGAAACAGGAAGCGGAATCTGCGCCGTTACTGTGTCATCTGAAGCAACGATTTTCATTTTTTCAAGTACTGCTGTTGCTCTTGCTGCAAGGTCACCTGTATTTTTCTGTTTCAGGACGTATTCATTGTAAGACCACCAATATGTTTCCCATTTATCACCGCATCTTGCCTCTTGTATCAGCTGTAATGCTTCAAGGGCAGTTTTGCCGTATTTATTTCCGAAAACTTTGTAAGCTATTTCTTTAAGAAGCTCATCGGGATCCCGTTCGGGATCAATAAGAAGCTGTCCGGAACAGTAAAGTGAAAAAAGATTCAGAACGTGATAAGAATCCATTTCCGACCAATAGCATGGAGCGAGAATTTCATCGCCTTCTTTTCTGATGCGGGTATATATGTCTTTTATGACCTTCGGGTTAACGATCATTGTAGCTCGTTGATCTATTTCCATATCGGCTGCATACCAACTCCATATGCCGAGCTTGCTTCCTGTTTTTTTGATCTCTTTGCGGAATGCAGCACGTTTTCCACCTTCTCCCCACGCAGGGATATAAGACGTTTCCATAAGCATATAATTTCCAAGTCCTGCTGAAACGAGCGCCTTGGGAAAATCATCAGGTGCGCCCCATGTGTCAATTCCCATTTTTATTTTTGGGTTTTTCAGCAAGAATTTGTTCTCAATCAGTTTTGAAAACCTGATTACGTCGTTATAATCATACAGATTTCCCGGATCGTAAAAATGCAGGATAAGTCTGTCGCAGTACTCAGCCATATCGGCATAAATTTCATAATATTTGTCAAAAACGGCAAATACCTCGGGCGTATCATATGCTTTTTTTCCGTCTTTGCCGTCATAAACCACGGAACTGTCGCTCCATCCGTGCCCGGAAAACATTGCCGCCCATACCCAAAGAGTGCAGTTCATTTTTTCCTCATGAAGTGCACACGCCATTTCCTTGAGTTTATCGTGATAAGCTTCCCAGCTTCCTGCACGGGACCAATTCACGCATCCGTCCATCAACTGAATCCCTGTAAAGCCGAAAGACTTTATCATTCTGACGTATTCTCTCATCTGTCTTTTTGAAAAGCAATACCAATCGACGGACAAATCAACGTTCATATTGTTAATGTATCCTCTGTTATAATCGGGTTTCCACGAGCAAAGCATCGTTTCCCGCTCTTTTATCCAGGGTGAATCTGTTGAAAAAGCCATAGTTTATGCTCCTTTATTTCTGTAATTTATTATCAAACCGTATAATAGGCACGTAATTTCTTTTTTTCTTTCGCTGATGAGGTATCTTCCCATAGCTGATATCTGAAAATCATCAGAATCAAACTGTGGCTTTGTACGTATATTTGCTTTTTTCTTTACTGAAAAATCTACGCTCCACGGGATCACGGAATATAATTCCAAAAAACTTCCGGTTGTTTTCAAAATCAGAAAAAAGCTTCCGATAAGTGTAAGAACAAATGCCGAAAATATAAAACTGCGGATAAGATACTATTAATCTTTGACGTACGAAGTTTTCTCTTCGTTTTTAATGTACAAATATATTTTTGAATTTATTAAAGCACATAATCTGATTTATGAAGGCTTTTTGCTTAATAATATTCTTTCTGCGTTTGCTTTTCATTATAGGTTTAATCTTCTTCAATTCAATTTGAAAAATAAGCCTCTTGTTCTGAAAGAATAGAGGCTTATTATGAAAAAATTCTCGGAATATTATTTAATAACGACTTTGATGAATGCTTTTTTGCCTTTTTTGAGTACGAAAGCGTTATCTGTAACATCCTCAGGCTTAATGTTGTAAGCAAAATCAGTTACCTTGTTGTCGTTGAGTGAAATGCCACCCTGCTGAATAAGTCTTCTGCCTTCACCCTTTGATGAAGCAAGACCTGCGGCAACGAGCATATCCATAATATTGGATGATTCTGCAAACTTTTCGGCGCTGATTTCAACTGTCGGCATATGCTCTGAATCAGCCTTGTTTGCAAAGAGCGCCTGTGCGGCAGCCTGTGCTTTTTCAGCTTCTTCTTCTCCGTGGATAAGCTTTGTGATTTCGTAAGCAAGACGAGCCTTTGCTGCGTTCATTCTCTCGTCCATATGAGCTGTCAATTCTTCGATTTCGTCGAGCTCCATGAATGTGAGAAGCTTCATGCACTTCTTGACGTCAGCATCGTCGATGTTTCTCCAATACTGATAGAAGTCATAAGGTGAAGTCTTTTCGGGATCAAGCCATACAGCACCTGACTGTGTTTTGCCCATCTTCTTGCCCTCTGAATTTGTGAGAAGCTGGAATGTCATGCCGTAAGCACGCTTGTTCTCTTTTCTTCTGATAAGATCTGCACCGGCAAGGATGTTTGACCACTGATCATCGCCGCCGAGCTCCAGCTTTGCACCGTACTTCTTGTTGAGAACGAGGAAGTCATAGCCCTGCATAAGCATATAATTGAATTCAAGGAACGAAAGACCGTTTTCAAGTCTCTTCTTGAAGCATTCGGCTGTAAGCATCTGGTTTACGGAGAAGCAAGTACCTATATCTCTGAGGAAGTCAATGTAATTGAGATTGAGAAGCCATTCTGCATTATTTACCATTATAGCCTTGCCCTCGGAGAAATCAATAAGCTTTGACATCTGCTTAACGAAGCAATCGGCATTGTGAGCAATAGTTTCCTTTGTCATCATTGATCTCATATCGTTTCTGCCGGAAGGATCGCCTACCATAGCCGTACCGCCGCCGATAAGAGCGATCGGTCTGTGTCCTGCTCTCTGCATATGAGCCATTACCATCATCTGGATGTAATGACCTACATGAAGACTGTCTGCTGTCGGGTCGAATCCGATAT
>JAZQMY010000008.1:0-40042 GCA_045627045.1 Clostridia bacterium
GAGAAGCTCCGAAGAAGACAGGGTCAGTTGGTTGACGTTATTATAGAAGGCAAAAAGACAAACGGAAAGTATTTCGGAAGAACATATCGTGAAGCACCAGAAATAGACGGCATGATGTTCGTTAAGTCCGAAAAAGAACTTAAAATCGGCGATATCGTCAAGGTGGTCATAACTCGTTCGTACGATTACGACTCCGAAGGAGAAATCGTCAGATAAAAATAAAAAGGATTTATGTCAAGGCATAGTTGCCTTTAAGGAGTAAAGTATGGTTGCTGAAATCGTATCCGTCGGAACGGAAATTCTGCTTGGTCAGATAGCAAATACAGATGCACAGTATATTTCGCAGTGCCTTTCAGAACTCGGGATCGGTGTGTTCTACCACACTGCAGTTGGAGATAATCATGACAGGATACTGTCTTCTATCGCACTTGCCGCTTCAAGATCCGACATTATAATCCTGACAGGCGGACTCGGACCGACTGTTGACGATCTTACAAAGGAAGTTCTCTGTGAGTATCTCGGTCTTGAAACTGTAACTCACGGGAAAAGCCTTGAGAGGCTTAAAGAACGATTCCGTCAGATGAATAAAGAACTTACTCCTAATAACTACAAGCAGGTTCTTTTCCCGAAGGAATCAATCGTCCTTGATAATGACAGAGGTACGGCTCCCGGAATGTATCACGAGAAGGACGGCAAGACATTTATGGCTTTGCCCGGACCGCCTTTTGAGCTGAATTATATGTTCTCGACATACGTTATGCCTCTGCTCAGAGCAAAAAGTGATTCAGTCATCTGCTCAAAGGTTTTGAGACTTTACGGAATAGGCGAATCAAAGATGGAATCCGTTATTAGGGATATACTTGATAAGCAAACCAATCCTACAATAGCTCCTTTGCTCGGAAACGGTGATGTTACACTCCGTATTACCGCTAAAGCAGAGAACGAGGAAGAGGCTCAGAAGCTTATTACTTCTGTGGAAAATAAATTAAGAGAAAGACTTTCGGAATTCATTTACGGCGTAAATGACGATAGTCCCGAAAAGGTTCTCGTTCGTCTGCTAAAAGAAAAGGGGCTGAAGATTTCCACAGCAGAATCCTGCACAGGAGGTCTTATCGCTTCAAGAATTACCGACGTGCCAGGTGCATCCGACGTAATAGAACGTTCATTCGTGACGTATTCCGATGAGGCGAAGAACTCGATCCTCGGAGTTAAGAAGGATACGCTTTTAAAGCACGGCGCAATAAGCAGAGAAACGGCTTTTGAAATGGCAAGAGGACTTTTTGCCGCAACTAATTCCCAAATCGTTATTTCGGTTACGGGAAATGCAGGCCCGTCTGCCGCAGAAGATAAGGAAGTCGGACTTGTTTATATAGGCGTATTCAGGAGAGATCCGTGCGGCATCAACGGTGCAGTCAAGGAATACCATTTCGCCGGCACAAGATCAAAAATCAAATTCAGCGCAGCAACATCGGCAATTATAGATGCCGTTAAACTTATAAGTAAATAATTTTAAGGAGAATATACAATATGGCAGAAAAAAAGGCTGCAAAAAGCGAACCGTCTTCAAAAGAAGAAGCACTCGAGCAGGCGCTTATCACGCTTGACAAGAGATTCGGTAAAGGCTCTGTTATGAAAATGGGTGATAAGCCGACAATGAATGTTAGCTCCATTTCAACAGGTTGCCTCGAGCTTGACATTGCACTCGGAGTCAAGGGACTTCCGAGAGGCAGAATCGTTGAGATATACGGACCTGAATCTTCAGGTAAGACTACAATTGCTCTACACTGTGTTGCCGAAGCACAGAAGCTCGGCGGAACGGTTGCCTATATCGACGTTGAGAACGCACTTGACCCGATTTATGCCAAGAAAATCGGTGTAGATATAGATAATCTTTACATTTCACAGCCGGATACAGGTGAAGATGCACTTGAAATCGTAGATACGCTCGTTTCATCAGGCGCGCTTGATATGGTTGTAATCGACTCAGTTGCCGCACTCGTTCCGAGAGCTGAAATTGAGGGTGGAATGGGTGATAGCCACGTCGGCGTTCAGGCAAGACTTATGTCACAGGCTTTGAGAAAGCTCACAGGCGTTATCAATAAGACAAAATGTGTTGCGATCTTCATCAATCAGCTTCGTGAAAAGGTCGGCGTTGTTTACGGCAATCCCGAAGTAACCCCCGGCGGCAGAGCTTTGAAGTTCTATTCTTCAGTTAGAATCGAAATCCGTAAGGGTGAAGCCATCAAGCAGGGCGATGAGATCATTGGCAACGTTACAAAGGCTAAAATAGCAAAGAACAAGGTCGCACCGCCGTTCAAGTCTGCAACATTTGACCTTATGTTCGGTGAGGGCGTTTCAAAGGAAGCATCTCTTGTTAACGTCGGCTCAGAGCTCGGAATCCTTGAAAAGAGTGGTTCATGGTACTCATTCAAGGGTGAGAGAATTGCGCAGGGCAAAGAGAATACAAAGAAATTCATCCATGACAATCCTGAAGTAGCAAACGAGATTTACGATCAGATTATGCAGAATTTTGATGCCGCAGAACAGGCTGTCAATGAGTCTGCAAAGGAAGCTGTTTCTTCAGACGGCGAAATAACAAACGATATTTTTGTAGAATAATATTCAAAGGATAAATTATATGAGATACAATTATGCGGAAATAGAAAAGAAATGGCAGAGAAAATGGGAAGAAGCCAATGTTTTTGAGGCTGTAACCGGAAGCTCAAAGCCAAAGTACTATACACTTGTTGAATTCCCTTATCCGTCAGGTGCGGGACTTCACGTCGGACACCCCAGAGGCTATACGGCTATGGATATCATATCACGTAAGCGCAGAATGGAAGGATATAACGTTCTTTTCCCGATAGGCTGGGATGCATTCGGACTTCCGACTGAAAACTATGCCATCAAGACAGGCATTCATCCGCGTATAGCAACGGACGCAAACATCAAGCACTTCAGAGAACAGCTCAAGGCTCTCGGCTTCTCATTTGATTGGTCAAGAGAGGTCGACACAACAGATTCAAAATATTACAAGTGGACACAGTGGATATTCCTCAAGCTTTTCGAGAAGGGTCTCGCTTATAAGTCAAAGGCACTCGTTAACTTCTGCCCGAACTGTAAGGTAGTTCTTGCAAACGAAGAGTCACAGGGCGGAGTTTGTGACAGATGCGGAAGCCAGGTCATTCAAAAGGAAAAAGAGCAGTGGATGCTCAAAATCACTGCATATGCGCAGAAGCTTCTTGACGGTCTTGATGAAGTAGACTATCTTCCGAGAATCAAGATGGAACAGAGAAACTGGATCGGCCGTTCCGAAGGTGCTGAAATCGAATTCCCCATCAAGGATACAGAAAAGTCTCTCCGTGTTTTCACTACAAGATGCGACACGATTTTCGGCGTAACATTTATGGTAATTTCTCCTGAACACAGCCTTGTAGAGGAAATGAAGGAAAGAATTACTAATTACGATGAAGTTGAAACATACAAGGCAGAAGCCGCAAAGAAGAGCGAATTTGAGCGTAAGATGCAGACAAAAGAGAAAACAGGCGTTGAGCTCAAGGGTCTCAAGGCTGTTAATCCTTTCTCCGGCAAGGAAATCCCCGTATTCATTTCAGATTACGTTCTCAATAACTACGGAACAGGTGCTATTATGTGCGTTCCTGCTCATGATACAAGAGACTGGGAATTTGCAAAGAAGTTCGGTCTTTCTATGGTCGAAGTCATTGCAGGCGGCAATATTGAGAATGAAGCCTTCACAGACATCGAAAACGGCACACTTGTCAATTCTGAATTCCTGAACGGACTTTCTGTCAAGGATGCGCAGAACACAATGTTCTCAAAGCTCGCAGAAAAGGGAATCGGCGAGAAGAAGATAAATTATAATATGCACGACTGGGTATATGCCCGTCAGCGTTATTGGGGTGAACCTGTTCCGATTATCCATTGTCCTCATTGCGGCATGGTTCCGGTACCAAACGATCAGCTTCCACTTGAATTGCCTGTACTTAAGGAATTCCGTCAGTCAGAGACAGGTGAATCACCTCTTGTTCATGCAGACGAATGGGTAAATACAACTTGCCCGAAGTGCGGTTCGCCTGCAAAGCGTGAAACAGACACAATGCCTCAGTGGGCAGGCTCAAGCTGGTACTTCCTCAGATACGTTGATCCGCTCAACGAAGAAGCATTCGCTTCAGAAGAAGCTCTCAAGTACTGGCTCCCTGTTGACTGGTACAACGGCGGTATGGGGCACGTTACACGCCACATGATTTATTCAAGATTCTGGCACAGATTCCTTTATGATATCGGAGTCGTTCCGACAAAGGAGCCTTATGCAAAGAGAACTGCTCACGGTCTCATCCTCGGTGAGGACGGTCAGAAGATGTCAAAGTCTCTCGGAAACGTGGTAAATCCTGATGATATCGTAAGAGATTACGGCGCTGATACGCTCAGAACATATGAAATGTTCATCGGTGATTTCGAGAAGCCGGCTCCGTGGTCAGTAGACAGCGTTAAGGGCTGCAAGAGATTCCTTGAGAGAGTTTACAATCTCTTCGATATTCTTGTTGAAGGCGATGCGATCAGGCCTGAAATGGAATCTTCATTCCATAAGACAATAAAGAAGGTTTCAGATGACATTGAATCAATGAAGTTTAATACTGCTATTGCCGCACTTATGTCACTCATCAACGAAATCTATGCAAAGGGAAGCATCAATCACGAAGAGCTTTCAGTATTTGTTAGATTGCTTTCACCTGTTGCACCTCATGTTTGCGAAGAACTCTGGTCAATGCTCGGAAAAGAAGGCTTTGCAAGCGTTGCGGAATGGCCGAAGTACGATGAAGCAAAGCTTGTTGACTCAACAGTTGAGCTTCCTATTCAGGTGCAGGGCAAGATGAAGGGCAAGATCGTTGTTCCTGTTGATTGCGAGGAATCAGTTGCCGTAGAAATGGCAAAGAAAGAAATCGCAGACAAGCTCGAAGGAAAGACGATCGTCAAAGTGATCTACATCAAGAATAAGATTCTCAATATCATTGCGAAGTAATAATAAAAAATCTGATAATTTGTAAAGCAAAAACGGAGTAAGATAAAAAACTTGCTCCGTTTTATTTTATTTTTTACAATAATGCTTAATATCCGAAGTTTGTCTTACTGTCGGGAGACGGCAAGACCGACTGCGCAGGAGATCTGAAGTATCTTCCGTTATCAGAATTATCTTCAAAGCCTGCATTGGAATCATTATTCGGGATATTATCGTAATCGGGGTTATCGTTTGATCCCGGAACGTTATTATCCGGCATATCTTCAGGAAAAGTATTGGGTGTACCGGCATCAGGCTCATTTGTGTCGTCAGGTATCATTGAAGGCGAAGCATCAGGGAAGAACGCTGATGAAGGTGAAGGCGAAAGCATAGGCGACGGAGAAATAATTCCGTCAGACATATCGCAGCCGGCAAAGCAGCCTGTCAACAGAACCAATCCGAGAATCAATGCAGTGATTTTAAGCGTTTTTGACATATTTCCTCCTTATTTTTTATATATTACAGTTTTAATCTGCTATAATATTTTGTCACTCTGACAATGTTTTATTCAAATCAAATAATGGGAAAAGAGAATGCAAAAGCATTCATTTATTAAATGAAAATACATTTTAACATAAACCGATGTGAAGAAATTTTGTTAATATGAAAATAATGTTACGAATTATCACATATAGTATTGACAAATGATAAAAAATGTGATAAAATATAATGTGTAAAAGGAATATAGGATGTAATCGGAGGACAATTATGAAAAAGAATGTTTTACTTGCACAGTCCGGAGGTCCGACTGCTGTAATAAATTCCAGCATTGTAGGTGCTTTTGATGCGGCAAAGGAGTCAGGTCTTGCGGACAGAGTATTTTCTGCTGTCGGCGGCATTGACGGCGTTATTTCCGAGAAATTGCTTGATATGACTGCGGTTGATGATGCAAGGATCAGAGCCTTGAGATATTCTCCTTCTTCAGGCCTTTTTTCATGCAGACATAATTTATCATCCGATTTCAATGATCCGGAATATAAGCGTATTTTTGATGTGCTTGAAGCACACAATATCGGATATTTCTTTTATAACGGCGGAAATGACTCTATGGATACTGCCTGCAAGCTCAATCAGTATGCAAAGCTTAACGGCATAGACGTGAAGGTAAACGGTATTCCGAAGACAATTGATAACGATCTTTTCGGAACAGATCACTGTCCGGGCTTTGGCAGTGCCGCAAAGTATCTTAACATTTCACTTCAGGAATCAGCGTATGATACCTTCTCATATCCGACGTCAAAGACGGTAATTATCACCGAAACAATGGGAAGAAACGCCGGCTGGCTTGCGGCTTCGACCGCTCTTGCCGAGTATGATTCAAAGCAGATAGCCGATCTGATTTACCTGCCGGAAACAGTGTTTGATCTGGATAAGTTTCTTTCAGATATTTCAGATCTACTCGATAAACAAACAATGGTTTATGTTGTTGTTTCGGAAGGTCTCAGAAATGCCGATAAATCTCCGTTCTTCTCATCAAGCACCAATAGCCAGGATAAATTCGGTCACCATCAGCTTGGAGGACTTTCACAGATGCTTGCAAGCATCGTAAAAGAGAAAATCATCAAGCGTGTAAAAACAGAGAACCACGACATCGGTCAGCGTTGCGCATCACACATTCTTTCAAAGACAGATTACGAGGAAGCATACCTTGCCGGAAGAAAAGCGGTAGAATTTGCATTTGAAGGAATATCCGGCGTAATGTCAGCTTTTGAGAGAAAATCAGATTCTCCTTACAGCATTAACATCGTAGCCGCGCCGCTTGAAAATGCCGCAAACGTGGAGAAGATGGTGCCGCTTGATTGGATTGATGAAAAAAATTCAAACGTAACCGAAAAGTTAAAGGATTACGTTCGTCCGCTTATCCGGGGAGAAGTACAAATTCCGTATATAAACGGATTTCCTGCTTACGAAAAATTTACCGCTCCGCAGGTAGAAAGAAAGTTAGAAGCGTTCAGATAACGAGTACATATTATATTAATTGAAAGGAATCACGATTATGAACATTTTCAGACGTCAGACGATCAATGATTATATTCAGTCAAACGGAAAAGCAACATACGAGGAATTGATGGGGCTTATCCCGGACATTTCCTGTATGACTCTCAGAAGAGACCTAGAGTTTCTTGAGAAAGAAGGACTTGTTCTCAGAGTCCGTGGCGGAGCACGTTCCGTCAGCAGTATTTCAGGCGAAAACGAAGATAAATATGCAATCAGAGCTGCCGCAAACATTGCAGCCAAAACTGACATTGCAACAAAGGCTTTACCGTATATTCAGACAGATCACGCTATTTTCTTTGATTCCGGAAGTACCATGATGCTCGTGGCAAATAAGCTTGAAAACGGATACTATACTATCATTACTTCAGCGCCTAATATCGCTATGGAGCTTTTAAGAAAGAACAAAATCGATATAACGCTTCTCGGCGGCAGACTTAACAGAGATACATTTGCAGTTTCAGGCAGTGCCGCAATCAATACTGTTTCCGAAATCAATATCGATACCGCTTTTATTTCTACTTCAGGCTATTCCGCTGACTGCGGCTTTACTTCGGGTGAATGCAACGAAGCACAGCTCAAAAAGGCTGTTATGCATAAGGCACGTAAGGTAATCATGATCATGGACGTAACAAAGATCAATAAGAATATGCCTTATACATTTGCTATGCTCAAGGACGTTGACACGATCATTCTGGACAAGCGTCCTCCGCAGGAGCTTCTTACTCTTTGCGCCGAAAATAACGTTGAAGTAGTCTTCTGATGAGGGAAGGGCGTTAATAAAAATATGTCAGAAGCAAAATTCAGGACGGTTATGTTCGGATACGAAAAAGCAGCCGTTGAAGAAGAAATAAATAGACTTGAGGAAAATATAGAAAGCCTCGTTTCAGAATCCCGTGAAAAGATAAAGCAAGCACAGATTGTGGCTTCGGAATCTAACAAGAAGGTTGACGAGCTGCAAAAAGAGCTGGAAAAAATCAAAAAAGAGCTCAAAGGATTGAAGAATAAAAAGTAATATCCCTGCATAGTTTTTACCGAAAGGTTTGGTGATTAACTATGGATTCAGGACTTATTTCAGAAAAAAATGATTGCAATAAGAAAAGTGCCGTTTTAAGCTTTATTATTAACGTGCTTATTGCCGCAGGCGCTGCAACTATATTGAGTGCGATCATACTTTTTCTCACATCCTTTGTTTTTCTTGCTGCAGGGATAGATGATTCTGCAATAAATGTAACCGTGCTGGTAGTCAGGGGAATTGCGGTATTTGCCGCAGGCTTCTGGGCATCCGGCAGAACGAAGAAATTCGGCTTTCTTTCGGGCCTGCTTACGGGAATTAGCAGCGTGATGATTTCCGCATTGATTGGCTTGCTGATTTGCGACGCCTCGGTATTTGACGGAAAATTTCCGATCGACCTTGCCGTAAGTTCAGGTGCAGGCTTTATCGGCGGCATTTCAGGAATTAATTTAAGAAAGAAATAAAACGATTTGACTCCGCAGGCAAAATGCTTTGCGGAGTTTTTCATATCAAGATATAGTCAAAAATTCAAACAAAACATCAGCAATACAGAAGTCCGGGACAAAATATTGAAAAATGATTAAAAAATATTGTTGCATTATTTCTGATTCTATGTTAAAATTATAGTAAAGAATATTATGGAGATTTTGCAAACTAAATTATGAAAATATCAGAAATTGCAGCCCGAATCAGTCCGTCGCCCACAAGAAAGCTTTTTGACATGGCTTCAATGTACAATGATACAATAGACTTTACTCTTGGCGATCCTGACGTTATGCCGCCAATTCAGATCAGAAATGCGGCTTGTGATGCAATTATGGCAGGAAAGACACGCTATTCTTCCAATGCAGGACTTATTGAACTGAGAAAAGCCGTTTCCAAGAGCATTCTGAAGAGAAACGGGATATATTATGATCCGTCTTCGGAAATAGTAATGACAATAGGAGCAATGGAAGCACTCTACAACACGCTTCTTTGCATCATAAATCCCGGAGATGAAGTCATTATTCTTGCACCATACTGGATAAATTATAAGCAGATGGTAACAATGTGCTCAGGCGAACCCGTGATCGTAGAAGAATTCGTTGGAGAGGATTCATTTCAGATTTCACTTGATGCAGTAAAAAAAGCAGTCACCCACAGAACGAAGGCCATTATCATCAATAGCCCGAACAATCCTTCAGGCGTTGTATACAATGAAGCTACAATGCGCGGAATTGCCGGAATCGCCAAAGAAAACGATATTATCGTCATAACAGATGAGGTTTACCGTTCACTTATTTTTGACGGAATTAAATATACAAGCATACTCGATTTTGAAGGCATGAAGGAGAGAACTGTTCTCATTTACAGCTTCTCAAAGGAGTTTTCAATGACAGGCTGGAGAATAGGCTATGCCGCCGCTCCGAAAGAAATTACTTCTGCAATGACAAGACTTCAGGAAAATCTCGTTGCCTGTGCTCCTCTTGCATCCCAACACGCACTAATTGACGTCTTGAATGACGATGAGTTTGATTCGCGCGAGATTATTAATGAATTTGCAAGAAGAAGAGAATGTGTGCTTGAAGAGCTGAAGACTATTCCGCTCGTAACATTCAATCCTCCCGACGGCACATTTTATTTCTATATCAATATTGAAAAGACAGGGCTTGATTCAGAGACATTTGCATACAAATTGCTTGAGGAAAAACACGTTGCAGTTGTACCGGGAATTGCTTACGGCAAGACCGGCTCAAAGTACATAAGAATTGCTTTTACTCTCGAGATACCGAAAATTAAAGAAGGCTTCTCAAGAATAAGAGAGTTTGTCCTTTCGCTCAACAAAACAAACGGAGAATGAACTATGGAAAAATTGCCGAAACTGCTAGTAATAAGCTTCAATATGTTTTCAGATAATGACGATATGGGCAGAACGCTTTCCAATATGTTTTCATCATGGGATAAAAACAGACTTTCCCAGATCTCGTTCTGTCAGGAGTTACCGTCAAATGATATCTGCAGCAATTTTTACAGAATCACAGACACTGACGTCGTAAAATCCATTATCAAAAGAAGACATTGCGGAAGAAGGCTCTCTCTGGCAGATAAGATAAGCAAAACTTCTGTCGACAACAGAGAACAGCTCGGTTCTGCAGCTTCAAAAATGCGCAGAATATTGAAAAAGCGTATGCCTTCAATATTTGCGATGAGAAATCTCGTCTGGAAGCTCGGTAGCCCGATAACAGAGGATCTTTATCGCTGGATAGATGAATTTTCGCCTGACTGCATATTCTACGCATCGGGTCCGTTCAGATTCAGTTACGATTTTGTGCTTAAAATCTGTAAAAAGAAGAATATTCCGCTTGTAACATATTGCTGTGATGATTTTTACATCACAAACTCAATGAAGGGCTTCCTTTCAAAGCCTGTGAAGAGAAATCTGCTCAAGGTTGCAGGCAGGACAATGGATTACTCGGATTCAGCAGTTGTTATCTGCGAAAAGATGCGTAAGGATTATTCTCACTTATTCAATAAAGAAGAGATATATACCGTTGCAACAAATGCTTCCGTAATGCCTCGAGCAGAACAAAAGACAAACGAAATCTCATACATCGGAAATCTCACTCTCGGACGCTTCAAAGAGCTCATCAAAATAGGAAAAGCTTTGAGAGAATTGAATATAGACAATGCACCCAAATGCATAGATGTCTACTCAGGAACAGATATTCCCGAGATCAACTCACAAATGACCGAAGAAAACGGAATAAGATTTCATGGTAAAATCCCTGCTTATGAGGTTCCGGGCAAAATTGCATCATCGCTTGCCGTAATTCATACAGAATCTTTTGAAAAGGACTTCATTGAAAAAGTCAGATACTCTGTATCTACAAAAATTGCCGATTCACTTCTCAGCGATACAATTCTTTTCGCTTTTGGGCCGGATGAAGTTGCTTCAATAGAATATCTTAAAGAAAACAATGCGGCTCTCGTTGTTACAGACGAAAAAGAGCTCAAGCCTTCACTCGAGAAGCTCTTTACAAGAACGGATGAAATCAGAAGTATAATTTCTGCCGCAAACAAGCTTGCAGAAGAAAATCACAACAGACAGAAGAATGATGCCACGATTAAAGAGATAATTATCAGGGCTTCATTCGGAGGAAAGGTTTGATCCTATGAAAGTTTTACAGATAAACTGTGTATATAAAAGAGGCAGCACCGGAAAAATGATGTTTGATATACATACCGCTCTTCTGAAGAACGGCTATGAATCCGTTGTCTGCTATGGAAGAGGACCTACGGTAAATGAACCGGGTGTTTACAGAGTTTCAAGCGAAGTCTATTCACGCTTTAATAACTTATGGTCAAGAATAACAGGTTTATTTTACGGTGGATGTTTCTTTTCTACCGAGCAGGTTAAGAATGTAATCAGAAAGGAAAAACCCGATGTAGTACATCTGCACTGCATAAACGGTTTTTTCGTTAACGTTTACAATCTTGTTTCATGGCTCAAAAGAAATAAATACCACACGGTTCTCACAATGCACGCAGAGCTTATGTATACGGCAAACTGCGGAAGCTCTCTCGGATGCAGAAAATGGAGAACCGGCTGCGGTAATTGTCCTAATTTAAGAACAGCCGTCAACTCCTATTTATTTGACAGAACTGCAGAATCAGTCAGAAAAATGAAAAGAGCATTTGCCGGCTTTGAAGATAACCTCAAAATCGTTTCCTGCTCACCATGGCTTGAAAAAGAAGCAAAAAAGTCTCTTATTCTGCCGCAGTTCGATCACCGAACGATTCTTAACGGAATTGAGACGGAAAGTATATTCTATTACAGAAAAGAAGCAGGTGAAGCACTCCGCAAAAAACTTGCTCCGAGCGGAGAAAAAATCATTCTTCATGTTACATCAGGGTTTTTGTCTCCTGTAAAAGGCGGCAAGTACGTTCTTGAACTTGCAAAACGTTTCAAGGACGATAATGTTGTTTTTGCTGTGATAGGTAATCAGGATAAAGTACCCGATATACCCTCAAATATAATAGATATCGGCTGTGTTTACGATCAGAATACTCTTGCCGAATACTATTCCTGCGCTGATATTTTCCTTCTCACAAGCTATCAGGAGGTTTTCTCAATGGTTTGCGCAGAAAGCGTTTCCTGCGGTACTCCGATTGTCGGCTTCAAGGCAAGAGGTCCGGAAATACTCTACACCTTTGATTGCTGTAAATTCGTTGATCAGGGTGATATTGACAGACTTGAAGAGGAGCTCAGATCAAGAGTTTTCTCAGAACCCGGAATTTCCAAGGAAGAGCTCTCAAGAATAGCAGGAGAGAAATTCTCCTGTAAAAAAATGATTGAAGAATATATGAAGGTATATAATGAATTTAGCGAAGATAAAAAATACATTGAAAAAATATAATTATACAGAGTATTTTATAGTAGCGGAATATTTTCTTGCACTTCTGATTTGCATCATAACGTCATTGGGAGGAGATGTATATACAAGCATTCCTCATGCATTGATATATGCACTTCTTTACGTAATGTTTGCAATAAAGCTCGTTGACACTTTTTTCATAAAGAAAAACGGTGACTCACTGCTGATAATGCTTATAGTTACTCTTGCTTTATTTATAATGCTGATAACGTACCCGCTTGCAAAAAACGGCTTCAGAGAATTATCTGTAGGATACTTCAAAGAATATGTTTTCACAGCAGGATCAATGATACTTTTTTTCATTTTCTATAAATCACCTATCAGCAGAAATACACTGAAAATCCTTGCAAGCATGTGCATTGCGGTTACTTTATTCTATTTCGTGATCTACTTTGTGCTCGGGGATATTAACTACACTCTCTGGAATGAAACGTGGCAGCGTTATCTTGTATCAAAATACCTTATGTTCAGGCTCGGCAACCCAAATAAGACTGCAATTATGCTTCTTTTTCTGTACCTGAACTGTATGGTTGGAGTAGCCGTATTTGACAGAAAATTCGCAAAGATTATTTCAGCTCTGGTCAGTGCATTTGCATTCTTCCTCATTTTCAAGACGCTTTCGCGAAATGCGCTTATAATATTTGTTATGTTCAACTGCGGTGCTACAATAATTCTTTTCTTCAGAAAGTTTAAGGTCAAGAATTATATGTGGGCAATAGCATTCCTGCTTCCGATACTTTTCGTTGTGGTTTATATGCTTATTGTTGATATGCCTTTAGTTCAGCGCGTCTTCTCGATCATATCAAATCCTGAAAAGCTTATTTCGAGCAGAGAAAAGATATGGACATACGCACTTGATTGCTTCGGAAGGAACCCTGTTATCGGTGATTACTATCTGATGTGGAAGGAAAACATGTCCAATATGCATAATACTCATCTTTATATCCTTTCTAAATTCGGTGCGCTCGGATTTATTTCTTTCTCGATTTATATGTACATTCTTTTGAGAAAGTTCTGTGCATCATGTGAAAGCAAAATTCAGCACTTTGCACTTCTTGCTTTCGGTGCATCACTGCTTACAGGCTTTGCAGAAGCAGCTGTATTCGTAGGTTCATCAGGTTTGTTTATCCTTTGCGGAGGACTTCTTGCATATGTAAACGGTCTTAAAGGAATCAAGCTTGAAAGCGAAAAATCTTCTCTTGAGCTCGTAAAACCGGAAGGCAAGTCATGAAAATAGGTGTTTTCGGAGGGACATTCGATCCCATCCACAATATGCATCTGAAGCTCGCCCTGACGGCAAAAGAAGAGCTGAAGCTTGACAGAGTGATGCTTATCACATCTGCTGATCCACCGCATAAGGATAAAACGCAGACAAGCGGCGAAATCAGACACAAAATGGTGGAGCTCGCGGCTGAGGATAATGATAAGCTTGTTCCTTCTAGAATGGAGCTTGACAGAGACGGTAAATCATATACTCTTTATACATTGAGAGAGCTGAGGGAAAAGTATCCTGATGATGAGATATTTTTCGTGGTCGGCGGAGATTCTCTGTCTTATCTTGACAAATGGTATCACGCCAAGGAGTTTATGAAGCTTTGCACTTTTGCGGTTTATCCGAGAGGGAAGGATTCCGGATTTAGACTGTGGCTTGAATGTCTGAGGCTCAGACTCCTTTACGGCACAAAAACAGTGATTTTAAAAGCCGGAACCGGAGACGTTTCATCGACAGAAATCAGAGAAAAAATCGCAAAAGGCGAGGATGTTTCTGGTTTAATTCCGGAAAAGGTTCTGAATTACATAAAAGAGAATAAATTATACCTGAATTGACGGAGGAATATAATATGGACAAGTGGGACAGAAGATTTATGGAGCTTGCTTTTCATGTGGCAGAATGGTCAAGCTGTTTTCAGCCGAACAGAAAAGTCGGAGCTGTAATCGTCAAGAACAAGAGAATAATCACGACCGGTTACAACGGTGCGCCTGAGGGCTACATCAGCTGTAAGGACAGAGGCGAGTGCCTCAGAAGAAAAATGAATATTCCTTCCGGAACAAGGCAGGAGTTCTGCTACGCAATTCACGCAGAGCAGAACGCTATTGTTCAGGCAGCAAAGCTTGGCAACTCCGTTGACGGAGCAACTATATACGTTACGCATCAGCCATGTGTAACGTGCGCAAAGTTGATAATAAACAGCGGTATCAAGCGTATAGTATATAAATACCCATATCCGGATGAACTCGCGCTTTCAATTCTTAATGATACAGACGTTGCAGTCGAGCAATTCGATGAAGAAATCTGAAAATTTTACCATTTGATTAATTTAATTTTTTTACAGGACAGCAGGCACTTTGACAAAAAATGCTTTGCTGTCCTTTTTTCATAATAGTCTGAAACCAGTTAATAATAAAACCTGTCGGAACAAAATCCGAAAAAATAAGAAAGGGAATATATATGAAAATACAAAACAGTTTTATTAAACAGAAAAAGTTATTGTCTTTTTGTTTGTCAGTTGCTTTGCTTTTTTCAATAAGCGCATATCCGACGATATACGCAGCGGCAGAGGAAAAGAAAGTATATGTTTCAGGTGAAGCCATCGGTGTAACACTGATGAATGATGGTATAATAATTACGGATGTGGTCAAGGTTATTTCAGACGGCAAAACCTTTTATCCATCCGCAAATGCAGGTCTGAGACCCGGAGACGTGATAACCTCCATCAACGGGAAAAAGCCAGAAAACACCGTAAACTTATCTGAAGTAGTTGACGAAAGCGAAGGCAGAACGCTTTCTGTAACTTACAGGCGTGAAAATAAGGAAATCAAGACCGAGGTCAAGCCGGTAAAAGAAACAGAAAGCGGAGAATACAAAATAGGACTCATGGTCAGAGATTCCGCATCGGGAATAGGCACATTGACATTTGTGGATCCCGAAAGCAACGTCTACGCCGCACTTGGTCACCCGATAAATGAAGTTTCCTCCGGAAAGCCCTTCTCAATACTGAAGGGCAGTATTTACAAAGCCGTTATAAGCGGTGCTAAAAAAGGCATTGTAGGTGAAGCCGGAGAGCTTGAAGGAAGCTTCTCTATAAGCTTTCCGGTCGGCACCTGCACCGAAAATAATGACCTCGGAATATACGGAACACTCTCAGCCGACGTTTTTTCGGACTCATATATTCTTATGCCGATAGCGTCACAGAGTGAAATACAGACAGGCTTTGCTGAAATTATCTCAACAGTAGATGAGAACGGACCACAGCGTTACGAAATCAGGATAACCAAGGTCAACAAACAGCAAAAACCGTCGGCAAAAGGTCTTGTAATTGAAGTAACCGATGAGAGGCTTATTGAGAAGACCGGCGGAATAATTCAGGGAATGAGCGGAAGCCCAATCATTCAGAACGGCAAGCTTGTAGGTGCCGTTACACACGTAATCGTCAGCAACCCCAAAAAAGGCTACGGAATTTTTGCCGAATGGATGATAGAAGAGGCACTGGAAGAAGCCGCTTAACCATAAAAGATATTTCATATTGACATTTTGTGCAAAATGTGTTAATATATTCGCATAAAAATAAATTTTCAGGAGTTTTTATATGAATATAGTATGTCTTGACATGGAAGGTGTTCTTGTTCCGGAAATCTGGATCGCGTTTGCAGAGGCAAGCGGAATCCCTGAGCTCAGAAGGACTACAAGAGACGAACCCGATTACGATAAGCTTATGAACTGGAGAATAGGCATCCTCAAGGAGCACGGTCTCGGACTTAAGGAAATTCAGGATGTAATTGCTAAAATCGATCCTCTTGATGGCGCAAAGGAGTTCCTTGATGAGCTTCGCAGCACAACTCAGGTCGTAATTCTCAGCGACACATTTGAACAGTTTGCAATGCCTCTTATGAAGAAGCTCGGCTATCCGTCAATCTTCTGCAATACGCTCGAAGTTGCCCCGGACGGCGAAATCACGGGCTTTAAGATGAGAATCGAGAAATCAAAGCTCTCTACCGTAAAGGCACTTCAGTCAATAGGCTTCGATACTATCGCCAGCGGTGATAGCTATAACGATCTCGATATGATAAAAGCAAGCAAAGCAGGCTTTCTTTTCAAGAGCACGGATAAGATCAAGGCCGATAACCCTGATATTCCTGCTTATGAAGAGTTTGACGAGCTTCTTGCAGCAATTAAAAAGTCACTTTAATAAATGAAAGCTGTGCCTGATGGTGCAGCTTTTACTGAAATTAATCTTATTTCATTTTTTGAAAAACGATTAATACTATATTATTTTGAGACGGAGTAATATATTATGGAAAGACTACCAAAAGGAAAATACAGAATAGGGTTTTGGAACTATGGTAATATGAAAAATCCGCTTTACTCAAATGTAAAGGACTGGACTGAATGCGGAATGACTCTTACTATGTCTCCTGGATGTGGCTCTGAGGACAAAGATAAAATAATAAAGCTTCTCAATGAATGTGAGGAAGCGGGAATCGGGCTTATTCTTTGTGACAACAGACTGTCTTATTATGACTTCTGGAGAACCGGAAAAGAAAAATACCGTGAAATAGTTAGAGAAATTTACGCTGACTATGGAAAATATCCTGCATTTAATTCAATTCACATAGGTGATGAACCAAAATTAAAAGAGGAATTTGAGGCTGTAAAAGAGGCAATCCTGATTATTAAAGAGGAGATGCCAGATATTCGACCTTTTATCAATTTTATTTCAATTTCATTTGGCCATTTCAGCCATAGATTCAATTCGTACGAGGAAATGAAAGATGCAATGAAAGATATGGGCGTAGACAGAATTGCATACGATTGCTACTGCCAGATGGGACCAAACGGTATCTGGGATGACGTTTACTTCAACAACCTGTATTTTTTCTCAAAGATGTCAAGAGAGCTTGGTGTTCCTTTTGCGCCTTCTTCATTATCTGTCGGTCATTTCAATTACAGATGCCCGAATGAAGACGATTTCAGATTCCAGCTCAACACGGCAGTTGCATACGGTTGCTCAGAACTTTACTGGTTCTTCTTCTATATGAGAAGACCACACGGTAATTACAGAGTGTCTCCGATTGACGAACATGGTGAAAGAACAGAAACGTATCACTGGCTCTCAAGAATAATGAGAACTTTCCATAGGGTTTACGGTGATTTGTTTAATCATCTGAAGATAATAGGAGAGCCGACTCAGGCCGGCGACGTAATAGGTCTTACGAAGCATTTCGTTGGAAATGAGTACATAAAGGCAATTAATCCGAAGCAGTTCAGAAGTGCCACCGTCACCCTTTTTGAGGACGATAGAGACGGAAAGAAATATCTTGCAGTCGCCAATAACTCACAGAAGGAAAACACACAGATTGAAGTCGTTGCGAAAGCGGAAAAGGTAAAAGCACTCAAGCAGGTCATCTGGGATAACGAAAGAGAAACTATTCTTATTTGTCCTGAAGCAGGCGATGCCTCATGGTGTGACTGGTTTGCACCTGGACAGATGGATCTTTTCGAGATAGAAGAGAGATAATTAGGAGATAATTATGAAAAGACTACCACAAGGAAAATTTAAGATAGGGTTTTGGAATTACGGCAATTTCAGAGATCCTGTTTATTCAAACGTTAAGGATTGGGTAGAGTGCGGAATGACACTGCCTATGTCTCCCGGCTGCGGACCCGAAGACAAGGAAAAAATAATACAGCTTCTCAAAGAATGCGAAAAAGCCGGGATCGGACTTATTCTTTGCGATTGGAGAATAAATTACAATAGTTTTCTGGAGTCAGGAGAAGATAAGTTCAGAGAGGCAATAAAAGATATATACGCAGATTATGGAAAGTATCCGGCTCTCAATTCGGTCCATTTAGGTGATGAGCCGACAGAACCTGAGCAGTTTGAAGCTTTGAAAAAAGCTGTAAAAATTGTTAAGGAAGAGATGCCTGATGTTCGTCCGTATATAAACTTTATTTCCATTTCTTTCGGCCATTTCAGCCACAGATTCAATTCATATGAAGAACTCAGGGATGAACTGAAAGAAATAGGTGTTGACAGGATCGCATATGACTGCTACTGCCAGATGGAGCCGAACGGCATATGGGATGATATTTATTTCGATAACCTTAACTATTTTTCCAGAATGTCAGGAGAACTTGGAGTTCCGCTTGCACCTTCTGCTTTATCGGTAGGTATTGGCAATTACAAATGTCCTAAAGAAGATGATTTCAGATTCCAGCTCAACACAGCCGTTGCATACGGTTGCTCAGAACTATATTGGTTCTTTTTCTATATGAGAAGACCTCATAGCAATTACAGATTATCTCCGATTGATGAGCACGGAGAGAGAACAGAAACATATCATTGGCTCTCAAGAATACTCAGAACATTCCATAAAACGTACGGTGATTTGTTTGACCACTTGAAACTTATCGAAGTCACTCATGCAGGCGATGTAATAGGCAATACAAAGCACTTTACGGGAAATGAATATATTCAGTCAGTTTCGCCTAAAACCGTAAGAAGCACCACTGTGAGCCTTTTTGAAGACGCTCGAAATGGGAAAAAATATCTTGCGGTTGTTAACAACTCGCAGAGAGAAAGCACAATTATAAACATAACGGCAAAAGGAGAAAAGGTCAAGAGCCTGAAGCTTGTTATTTGGAACGAGGAGAGAGAAACAATGCTTACATGCCCAGAATCGGGTACGGCAGATTGGGCTGACTGGTTTGCACCCGGTCAGATGAATCTCTTTGAAATAGAAGAACGATAAAAAATACCGGTTCATCTGGACAATGATGAACCGGTATTTTTTTAGAAAGGATTAAGTAGTATAAAATACTTATAGTTATTTGCTTTTTCTCATGTATTCTTCTGTTTCGCTTCTTGAAGGCATGCTTTCAGCCGCACCGAGCTTTGTAACTGAAAGTGCCGCAGTGCAGTTTGCAAATTCAAGTGCGCTCATAACGCTCTTTCCGCTGCCGATAGCTTCGGCAAAAGCACCGTTGAATGCATCTCCTGCGCCGGTGGTTTCAACTGCCTTGACTTTATTGGCAGGTAAGCGAAGTGATAATGTTCCGTTAGTATAGAATACTCCGTTTGAGCCAAGCGTTATAATCACGTTCTTAACGCCTTTGGAGAGCAGTATACCTGCAGCAGCTTCCGCATCGGACATTTTCTCAATATGAATTCCCGTAAGCTCTTCGGCTTCAGTTTCATTCGGAGTAATATAGTCTATTCCTTTGAGAAATTCATCCGTCAGAGGCCTGTACGGAGCAGGATTAAGGATGAAAATCTTGCTGTATTTTTCAGCCAATCTCTTTGCTTCGAAAATGGGCTCATCCGCTGTTTCAAGCTGGCAGAGAACTACGTCGGCATCCTTGAAATCTTCTTCCGCAGACAGCACATCATTATCCGAAAGGGAAAGGTTTGCACCTCTTATAATAAGAATTCTGTTCTGTGCCGTATTTGTGTCTATCTGAATAAGAGCGGTTCCTGTGGAATAGTCCTTATCAGTCCTGAGATACTTTGTATTAAGTGTCTCATTCTTATAGAAATTTTTCAGAATATCAGCCTGTGAATCTTCACCGATACAGGCGATAAGATAAGCATCGGCTCCGGCCCTGGAGGCGGCAATCATCTGATTGGAACCTTTTCCGCCGGGACTTTGACGGACTTTATCACCTATAGTTGTTTCACCGCCGGAGGGAAGGCGGCTTGAATATCCTGTTATATCCACCATGCAGCTGCCGGGACCGATTACTTTTGACATAATATGCCTCCTGATCAGCGAAGCTCTGCGCAGAGCTTATCGACGATGGTCTTCAGTTCGTCTTCTTTTTTCTCCATATCCGAAACGAGCTTGAACTGTGTTCTGCATCTGTCGAGGTTGTGATTTTCTCTGTGAATCTTGAAATATGTATCGCCTGCAATGTGGTCGGCAAGGAATCTCATACCGCACTCAAGAGTCATCATTTTGCCTGCATAAGGAAGCATTTTGATTTCTTCATCCGTAAGGAGAGAGCCGCATTCTTCAAGATAGCCTCTTGCAAAGGCTTCAAAGAGTGTAAGATCGCAGAATACCTTTGAAAGATCCTTTTCGTCCTCAGCGGCCGGATTTGTACCGAATCTGATGGCATCACCGAAATCGTAGAGTGAAAGACCCGGCATGACTGTATCAAGGTCAACAACCGCAACAGGCTTCATTGTATCCTTATCGAAAAGAACGTTATTGAGCTTTGTATCGTTATGTGTAACTCTCAAGGGGAGAGTGCCCTGTTCGATCTTGTCTGTAAAGAGAGAGCAGAAGTCCCTTCTTGCTCTGACAAATGCAATTTCTCTTTCTACGCTTTCAGCCTTGCCGGAAGCATTCTCGGCAACGGCATTTTCAAAATCTCTGTAACGTGAAGGTGTATTGTGGAAGTTGACGATCGTCTCGTAAAGCTCTTCTGCCGGATACTTATCGAGCTGACGTGTGAAATGGCCGAAAGCCTTTCCCGAATAATAGAAATCCTTTGGATCACTTATGACCTGAAGAGTAACAGAGTTCTTAACATAAGAGAGCATACGCCACGTTCCGTTTTCAGATTCATAATAAAGCTTACCGTCTGTTGTCGGTATGATATGGAGAACTTCACGCTCTGTATCTCCGCCTTCGGCATTGATGATACCTGTGAGGTATTTGGTTACGTTATTAATATTGCACATAAGCTGATATGCGTTCTTGAATACGTTTGTATTGATTTTCTGAAGGATGTAATTCATTCCTACATTTGTTTCCACAAGAAATGTTGTATTTATGTGACCGCATCCATAGGGCTCGATTGAATTGATAATACCTTCAATTCTGAACTGCTTTGCTATTCCGATTATTTCTTTCATGATATTTTAACCTTTCTCCAAAAGAGGAAAACTCTTTATTGACATTGATATGTTTCATATCGTTATTATTATACTATAAATATGTCTTTTTTTCAACCCTAAAACCCTAATAGGATAAAAAAAGACATAAAGCATCTATTACTATCGTTTTTTTATGACAAAGACAGTCTTCACCTATTGAAAATAAGTCCGTTTTGTGATAAAATATACATAAATATAATAAAGTGAGGATAATTTATGAAAGCAGTTATTACAGTAACAGGTAAAGACAGTGTTGGCATAATTGCTGCAGTCAGTGCAGAGTGTGCAAAGTACTCCGTAAACATTCTCGACATCACTCAGACCGTACTCAGTGATTATTTTGTCATGATCATGCTTGTAGGTATCAATGAGCTTACACTTCCGTTCGGTGACTTTGTTGATAAGCTTGAAGAGCTCGGAAAAGAAAAGAAACTCGATATTCATGCAATGCACGAGGACATTTTCAATACCATGCATAAAATCTGATAATGCGAGAGGAAAAATTATTATAAAATGATCAATACCACTGATATACTTGAAACGATCAATATGATACGTCAGGAGAATCTTGACGTAAGAACGATCACGATGGGAATATCTTTGTTTGATTGCGTGAGCGAGGACGAAGACCGCTTGTGCACAAAGATATATGACAAAATTACAAAAACGGCAGAGAAGCTCGTTCCGACAGGCTGTGAAATAGAGAAGAAGTACGGCATACCGATAGTAAACAAGCGTGTTTCCGTAACTCCAGTTTCCATCATCGGCGGAGACATTTCTCCTGAGGGCTACCTCAAGATCGCAAAAACGCTCCAGAGGGCTGCCGACACGCTAGGAATAAACTTCATTGGCGGATTTTCAGCACTTGTTCAGAAGGGAATGTCAAAGAATTCCGAAAGACTTATTTCCGTTATCCCTGAAGCACTCGCTGAAACACAGCAGGTTTGCTCTTCTGTAAACGTTGCGAGCACGAAAGCCGGAATTAATATGGATGCTATTGCCCTGATGGGTAAAGTAATAAAGAAAACCGCATATCTCACAAGAGATCAGAATTCCATCGGATGTGCCAAGCTCGTTGTATTCGCAAACGCTCCGGAGGATAACCCGTTTATGGCAGGTGCCTTCCACGGAATGGGCGAATCAGAAACGGCAATCAACGTCGGTGTATCCGGACCGGGAGTAGTTGCTTCGGCAATCAGAAGAGCCGGTGACTGCTCTCATTCAGAGCTTGCAGAGCTTATCAAGAAGACAGCCTTCAAAATAACCAGAGTAGGTCAGCTCGTTGCTATGGAAGCATCACAGAAGCTCAATGTTCCTTTCGGAATCATAGATCTATCTCTTGCTCCTACTCCTGCAATAGGCGACTCCGTTGCTCACATACTTGAGGAAATGGGACTTGAAAAATGCGGTGCATACGGCACAACAGCTGCGCTTGCGATGCTGAATGATGCGGTGAAAAAGGGCGGCGTAATGGCGTCTTCAAGAGTAGGCGGACTTTCGGGCGCATTTATTCCGGTTTCGGAGGATGCCGGAATGATCGATGCAGTGGAATGCGGCTCACTCAATCTTGAAAAGCTTGAAGCAATGACGGCGGTATGTTCCGTAGGACTTGATATGATCGCAATTCCAGGAGATACAGATGAAAACGTCATTTGCGGAATGATTGCAGATGAAATCTCAATAGGCGTTGCAAATACAAAAACAACAGCAGTAAGAGTTATCCCGGCTTACGGAATGAACGTCGGAGACAGACTTGATTTCGGCGGACTCCTCGGATACGCACCGATAATGAAGGTAAACAACTATTCTCCTGCAAAGTTCATTGCAAGAGGCGGACACATTCCCGCTCCGATACATTCACTAAAAAACTGATAATTCCGCGCCCGATTCCGGGCGTTTTTTATTATAAAGGAGAACTTATGAAAATAGCAGTAATGGGATTCAGCGGTTCAGGCAAATCAACGCTCTCAGCTCAGCTTGCAGAGCATTACGGAATCGATGTATTTCATTTTGACAGAATACAATTTCTCCCAGATTGGAAGGTCAGGCCGCTTGAAGAGAAAATACTTCTGACAGAGCAATTTCTTGATACTCACGATTCTTGGGTGATGGACGGAACATATTCTAAGCTTTCATACGAAAGAAGACTTGAAGAGGCTGACGAAATAGTTCTGCTTCGCTTCGGAAGGCTTTCATGCCTTCGGAGAGTGATCAAAAGATATAATAAGTACAAAAATACATCAAGACCCGACATCGCTGATGGCTGCAATGAGAAGCTTGATTTTGAATTTATCATTTGGGTGCTTTTCAAGGGAAGGAACGCAGGGAAGAAATTTGATGAAATAGAGAAGAAATATGCATCAAAGGTAACTGTAATAAAAAATCAGCGTGAGCTTGATGCTTACAAAAAGAAAAAGCTATAAAAGAAAAAAAGGTGTGAAGAAAATCACACCTTTTATTTTACCTGATTGATTACTTGCTGCTGTCAAGAACGTACGTCTCGTCATATTTGTGCTTTGAGCACTCTGCATATCCATACCTGTCCTTGAAAAGAGGCTCTGAACCGCTCTTTTTCGGATAAGGACAATCCGGAAGAGGACCGCCGTAAATAACTTCTATTTCAGCCTGAGTAGCTTTCTTCTGAGAAATCTGCTTTTCTGTCAGACCCTGAGCAATCCATTCATCATAATGCATCTCTTTCCACTGATCAACACATTCATTGATTTCATTCTGCAGTTTTATGCAGGCATAGAACTCAAAAGTTGTCTTATTTATTTTCATAAATATAGGCGCTGCGATGCCGATTATAAGCAAAATAATAAGAACGAAAAGACCCTTCTCAAGCCATGAAGGCGGATTGCGTGTTATATCTTTCTGTTTAGCCATGGTATACAATCTCCTTAGCATTAAATTAACAGGTATATTATACTATATAATTTACTTTTTTTCAATAGTAAAAATACTTTTTTTGCACAAATTGGTAAACTTTTTATTAAAAAGATTAACAAAATGTAAAAATACCACAGCCAATGATAAAAGTCTGGGATAGATACTGTTATCAGTAAAGTTCTGTGTAAGATTCGAGTGTGGGGCAACCCTTCTCAAAAGCTTCCTTGCTTACAAGAGATGCAGAATCCTTATCGATGAAGAGTGTGAAATCTGGATGTGACTTCATAGCTGTTGCAGGATAGAGATTTGACAATTCGTTTTCAACTGTAAGCTTGATGGCGTTAGCCTTTACTTTGTAAGGAACGCAGGAAATGATCTTCTTGCACTTGAGGATCTGCTTTACAGACATTGAAACAGCCTGCTTCGGTACATCGTCAACCGTGGGGAACCAGCCCTCACCAACCTGCTGCTTCTTGCATGTATCGTTGAGGTTTACTACAATGTAAGGATCCTCAATGTCGAAGTTAGCAGGCGGATCGTTGAATGCGATGTGTGAATTCTCACCGATACCGATAAGACCGATATCGATAGGAGCTTCTGTGAGCTTCTCTGAAATAGCCTTGATGCCTTCAGGTGTACCATCAACGAAGTTAGCTGAATGGAGATTGATATGATTTGTGAAACGCTCCTTGAGATATTTTCTGAAGCTTGCGATGTGTGTCTCAGGGAGACCAACGTACTCATCGAGGTGGAACATATCTACCTTTGACCAGTCGATATCTTCCTGAAGAAGTGCCTTGAATGTGTCAAACTGAGAAGCACCTGTTGAGAATACCATTCTTACTGAACCTTTTTCGGCAATAAGACGTTTGATTTCAGCAGCTGCCAATTTTGCGGCTTCCTGTCCGAGCTGAACGGAATCCTTGCATACCATTACTTTCATGTTATATAATCCTTTCTGAAAATCAAAAATTATGAGTATAGTTTACAACTTTTTTCAATATTTGTCAATAGAGAAATATTGAAAAGCATATTTTAATCGAAAAAACTGACTGCTTTTTTATTGTTTTTCGTTGTTCTGCTCAGTATAGCAGTAATAAGGCTTCTCTAAATCAATCACAGTAGTAAAATGATGCGGAACTCTCTTTTCAACAGGCGGGAACTGCATATAATTTCCGTAAACCTGTGTGAGAAGTTTTGTATAGTCTGAGGGAAGAGAAACCTTCATTCCTTCAAATTCACCCTCAGCGCCATTACCGAACCAATCCTTGTCGCAGATTTCCTTCTTTCCCCAGGCACCTGAAAAGTTTGCATAGAGGGAAGACGCTTTTACGGATTTATAAAGCTTTTCCCTTTTTCTTACAGCGCCTTTGACAGAAAACGGAATGAATGCTGCAATTATATCGTTCCTGATTTTCTTGCTTTTCGGAAAATTGAGTCCGTCAAGGCAGAAGGCAGTCTGAATCTTGAAAGTAAGTATAAGCTTTTTCAAGTCAAAAAGCTTCTGCGCAAGCTTTGAATCCGGATAATAATCAAGCGGAAATATATCAATATATACACCGTGATTGATTTTTGTCTTACTTGTTGTTATCTCTATGAATGTGGTTTTATTGTCTCTGATTTTTGCAAAATTTGCAATGTAGTCAGGCTCGCTCAGAACAGATTGAATAAAATAAGCATCGTTATCAATCAGTGCCGGAGCTTCCTTGAGCCAAATTTCATAATCCTCTCTCGGCATTGCAACGTCAATATCGTCATCCCACGGAATAAAGCCCTTATGTCTGACAGCACCCAAAAGTGTGCCGCCGATAAGGTAATACCTCAGTCCCAACTTATTGACGGTATCAACAAAAACCTTGAACAACCCGAGCTCTTTATTCTTGAGCCCCTGCAAAGTTTCTTCGTTAGTCATATAATTTATCCCCCGATAATTACAATCATTATAACTATATAATTATAACTGTTTGAAATAAATTTGTCAATAGGTTTTTATGTTTTTTCACTGGAAATCGACAAAAGTCGCAACTACTGAAGAGAAGCTCCAGAGTCCCTGATAAATAATTATCCGCAAAACAAAAAGCCCACGGCAAAGCCGTGAGCCATATATTGTTTTCTTTATCAGAAAGCCTTTCCGTCGCAACCGAGTACGTCAACGATCTTATGAGCTACCATACCCTTGATGGCTTCACGAGCCGGCTTGAGGTACTGACGAGGATCGAAGTGTGAAGGATTCTCGTTCATGTACTTACGGATAGCAGCTGTCATTGCAAGACGGAGGTCGGAGTCGATATTGATCTTGCAAACTGCCATTGTAGCAGCCTTACGGAGCATGTCCTCCGGAATACCGATAGCATCAGGCATCTTGCCGCCGTTCTGATTGATGATATCAACGAACTCAGGAATAACGCTGCTTGCGCCGTGGAGAACGATAGGGAAGCCGGGGAGACGCTTTGAAACTTCTTCGAGAATGTCAAAACGGAGCTGCGGCTTCTGACCGGGCTTGAACTTGTAAGCGCCGTGGCTTGTTCCGATAGCAATAGCAAGGCTGTCAACGCCTGTCTTATTTACGAAGTCCTGAACTTCAGCAGGATTTGTGTAGCTTGAATCTTCTTCAGAAACGTTGACTGCATCCTCGATACCTGCGAGTCTGCCGAGCTCACCCTCAACAGTTACATTGTACTTGTGAGCATAATCAACAACCTTCTTTGTGATCTCGATATTTTCTTCGTAGCTGTAGTGTGAGCCGTCGATCATAACTGAAGTAAAACCGCCATCAATGCAAGCTTTGCAGAGTTCAAATGAATCACCGTGATCAAGGTGGAGGCAGATAGGAAGATCAGTTTCGATAACTGCAGCTTCAACGAGCTTTGTGAGGTATGTGTGATTAGCATACTTACGTGCGCCTGCTGAAACCTGGAGAATTACAGGAGCCTTGAGTTCCTTTGCAGCTTCCGTGATACCCTGAATGATTTCCATGTTGTTTACGTTGAAAGCACCTACTGCGTAACCGCCGTTGTAAGCCTTTGCAAACATTTCTTTTGTATTAACCAGTGGCATATTAAAACCCTTTCTTTTCTGACTGCACGAAGCAGACTGAATATTTAATATTTTTATAGATTATACCATAATTTTCAAAATAAATCAATAGGAAATTATATCCTCATGACATTCCTTATCAGTGATAGCCGTCAGAAATATGAATTCTGAATGAAAATTCAATTAAAAAAGCTCTTGCTACTTGACAAATAGACGGAAAAGTATATAATAATAAAAGAAATGTTTTAATATGAAAAGGAAACAATATGACCGATCCGATACAAGTACTGAAAAATGCGGGAATCAGACCGTCCAAACAGCGCATAGCCGTTTACAAAGCCATTTGTTCTTCCTGCTTCCATCCGACAGCTGAAGACGTACTCGCCACATTAGCCGCCGACCCGGATGATTCTTTCTCAAGGGCAACGCTCTATAACACGCTCAATCTTTTTGAAGAGAAGGGAATCATCATAAAGATGAAGACGGATTCAGCTCAGGCTCATTATGAAACAAACACAAAGTTTCATTCTCACTTTATCTGTGAGAAGTGCGGCAGAATTACCGATATAAGCTCGGACGAGCCGGTAATCGAGCTTCCGGAAGGATATCAGGCAAAAAATGTTTCACTGAATATCAACGGAATTTGCTGTGATTGCAGATCAAAATAATATCAAGAGGTAAATAAAATGATTTTATCAAAAGAACAGATCAAAGCTAAAATTGAAGAAATTGCTCAGAAGGTTATGAGTGACAAGGATATTCTCAATAAGTTCAACGCAGAACCGGTCAAGACGATCGAAGATATTCTCGGTGTTGATCTTCCTGATGACACAGTTATGAGAATCGTTGAAGGCGTAAAGGCAAAGATCACTGTTAATGATGTAACTTCAACGGTATCCAAGCTCAAGAATCTTTTCAAGTAATATCTGATTTATCAGGAGCGGTCAGATACTGATCGCTCTTTTTACTTAAATCAGAGAACAACAGTAACAAATACATAAACATGCTGTTTAAAAAAATACTTAACAACAAAATAGCCCGGAATGCATACTGGATCATCATCTGCAAAGTGATCCAATCGATTTTTTCCTTCGTGATATCGATGCTCACTGCCCGTTATCTCGGGCCGGCAAATTTCGGCGTGCTCGGCTACGCAGAATCGCTTGTCCTATTCGCAGGGCCGATCATGAAGCTCGGCATAAATTCCGTAATTGTCCAGGATCTTATCGATCACAAGGATGAAGAAGGCAAAATACTCGGAACCTGCATACTTGCTTCCACGATATCTGCTTTCACATGCATACTCGGAATAGGCGCCTTTGTATTCCTCATGAACAGAGGAGAAACAGATACACTTATTGTATGTCTCCTGTACAGCACGTTCCTCATAAGCCAGAGCCTTGAGCTGATAATTTACTGGTTTCAGGCTCACTATCTCTCAAAATACTATTCGATCGTATCGCTCTGCGTTTATGTTGCGGTAACAGGCTACAAGGTATTCCTCCTTGCAACGGGAAAGAGCGTTTTCTGGTTTGCAGTTTCAAATTCCATTGATTATCTGCTCATCGGAATCACGCTTCACATTATTTATAAAAGAATGGGCGGGCAGAAGCTTTCCGTTTCAACCGATACATTCAGGCGAATAATCACAAAAAGCAAGTATTACATCATCTCCGGTCTGATGGTCGTGATTTGCGGACAAACAGACAGAATAATGTTAAAGAATATGCTCGGCGATACCATTGCAGGATACTATAATGCCGCTGCTGCCGCGCTCGCATTCGTCGGATTCTTCTTTACCGCGCTGATTGATTCAATGAGGCCGTCTGTATTTGAAAATAAGGCGAACAGTGACACGGAAACTTACGAAAAAAGCGTAATAAAGCTCTATTCGATCGTAGTTTTTTCAGCCATAGCCGTCAGCAGTGCATATTGTCTACTTGCTAGGCCGATAATAAGCATAATGTACGGAGCAGAGTATCTTCCGGCAATAGGAACAATCAGAATTCTAACGTGGTACATGGCTTTTTCATACTACGGAGGTTCAAAGGACGTATGGGTCCTTTCGGAAGGAAAGCAGAAATACCTGATTATAACCTATGCATCGGGTGCAGCGGCCAATATCATTCTTAACCTGCTTCTTATTCCGGTGTGGGGAGCTAACGGTGCTGCCGTCGCTTCGCTTATCACTCAGTTCCTAGTAAATGTCATCGTGCCGTGGACGCTCAAGCCGCTCAGGCACACAAACAAACTGCTTTTGAAGGCGCTGAATCCGAAAGTATTAACAGATATCGTAAAACATTTATAATTATTCTGTTATTTTTTGAAAAAAGTGCTTGACAAAACAAAAAAATATGTTATAATAAAGTCAGAATTTAGATTCAATCTAAAAATATAAAAGAGAGGTAACAACTATGGATCTTAAAGGTTCTAAGACAGAAAAAAATCTCCAGACAGCATTCGCAGGAGAATCACAGGCAAGAAATAAGTACACATATTTTGCATCAGCTGCAAAGAAGGAAGGCTTCGAGCAGATAGCTGCTATCTTCACAGAAACAGCAGAAAACGAAAAGGAACACGCAAAGCTTTGGTTCAAGGCTCTTGAAGGCATCGGAACAACAGCCGAAAACCTCAAGGCTGCTGCTGAAGGTGAGAACTTCGAGTGGACAGATATGTACGCTCAGTTCGCTAAGGAAGCTGAGGAAGAAGGCTTCAAGGCTATTGCCGCAAAGTTCAGAGCTGTCGGCGAAATCGAGAGACGTCATGAGGAAAGATATCTTGCACTCCTCAACAATGTTGAATTGCAGCAGGTTTTCGAGAAGACAGAAGAGAAGATGTGGGAATGCAGAAACTGCGGTCACCTCGTAATCGGTAAGAAAGCTCCTCTTGCTTGCCCGGTATGCGCTCATCCGCAGAGCTTCTTCGAGGTAAGAAAAGAGAACTATTGATCAGTCTGATCTGATAAAAAATCAAGCAGAGATCTTGCAACGGATTATCCGTGATGCGGGATCTCTGCTTTTTTTAATGCTGTGAAGCCTGAACCATAAGCTGCTTTATAATTTCGGTATATACTTCGTTTGAGCATTCAGACCATCGTTTTGTTGCATTGACAGCAAAATCTTCATCATCGAGAAGAAGCTTTACTTCAAGCAGCGTCTTTGTGTCATTGAGAAGGGTAAGCTTGAGTTCATACTGACCGTCACCGTTTATCCTGCAGTTAGTCAGAACGTTATTCAGGCTCATTATCCTGCTTCTGTTATCATGAACGTAGTCTCTTATCAGGGCTCTTGATGTCTCTGTGAGTGTTTCTTCAAGGCTCATGAGAGCATCTTTACCTTTTTCGGTGACGGTATAATAGATATTATTAAAAGCGGTTTCTGTTTTAATAAAAGAATTATCCTTCAGATCATCGAGAATCGTGTGAAGCTCGATCGTTTCGATGAGAACGTTATTCACAAAATAATCTTCGAGCTGATAACCGAGAATCGGAGTATTCATTTCCTTGATAAAAAACATTACAAGAAGCTTGTTCTTGACGTTATTATTGAAAGCGGGCATAATTTTCACCTTTCAGAATTTTCTATCCTATATTGTATCACATTTTTCTGTATTTTTCAAGGTATTATTGATTGATCCTGCGAATCAGCTTACGTACTTTTTCCTGCTGTTTTCTGTCGAGCAAGGGAAGAAGCTTATTTGCCAGAGCAACTGCGTCCTTCTGCGAGACACCTGCCTCGCCAGTTTTAACCGCTCTTGCGACCTTATCAAGGGCTTCATCGGAATCAAGTCCGTTCAATGAGTCAATCAATTTCTTTATATCTGCCATAAATAAAAACCAACCTCCTTTTTAATAACATACTATTCGCCAATCCCGATTCTGTGCCGAAGAACGCTCTGCGGCATACAATGAAGCAGATAATGATTTTCAAGAGGTGATAATATGGACGAAACAACAGAGCTTCTTCCGGCAGAAGAAACACATCAGAGGACAAAGAGCAGACTGAATATAGTTTCCTTCCTGCGTGAGAACCCGGATTTTCCTGATATGCTGAGGGATTTTGCGCCGTTCGTCTCGGAGACAAGGCAGAAATCCTTCCTCAGGGCGGCAAGCCTTGCAGATGCAATAAATTCGGTGGATCCTGCAAGAATCAGATTCTATCAAATGTCAGAAAACAGCCCTTCGGATGCGTTTTCGGTGATAAAAAAATACCTGCCGGAGGATAAGAAGGAAAATATAGACAACATAATGAGCTTTGCGGAAAATATGCGAACAAGGGTAATAACTCCGAAGGCAACAAACAAAATCGAACGAATGATAAATTCACTTACCAGGCTGAATGAATTCTCAAAGCTCGCAGGAGGCGCCAGAATGATAAAAGAACTTTCCAAAGTAAGCAAAACCGCAACAGATAATCCTCCGGACATAGCCTCTCTGATGCAGCTTATTGGCATAATAGCAGGCAAGGATAAGGTAAACAGGCTTCAGGATATGCTTTCCGAGGCAGGAATAATGAATTCAAAATAAATTTAAAAAATTTTCAAAAAAGGTATTGACAAATTCAGACTATTGTGATAGAATGAGACTACAAGGATAGTACAGACTATCACAATAGTTTTTTTGACTCAAAGAAAGGACTGATTACAATGGCACTTACGATTTTTGACAGTGAACTCAAAGTAATGGACGTAATATGGAATAACCCGGAAGGAATCACGGCAAAAGAAATATCTCTTATTCTTACCGAAAAGGCCGGCTGGAACAAGAATACCACCTACACCGTGATTTCAAAGCTCATAGAGAAGAGCTTCATAGAAAGGCGCGAGCCGAACTTCATCTGCGTTGCACTCGTTAAGAAGGAAGAAGTTCAGAAGGGCGAAACAGAGAACCTCGTGGAGAGGCTCTTCAACGGCTCCAGAGCCGCATTCTTTTCCGCAATGCTTGATAAGGAAGAGCTTTCGGACAAGGAGCTTGACGAAATAAAGGAATTATTGAAGAAATTCTGATAAAGCGCTTTATCGGAATTGAATTGCCGGGCGCGATGTTTCCGGAGACACGGCTTTGGCGATAAAATATAAAAAAGAAAGGAAGTGATGGAAATTTGTTGGCAATAATGTTCTATTTTGTTCTGAACATGAGCATAGCGGCTTCTATTATCGGCCTGGTGGTGTGGGGACTGTCGAAGATAAGAAAATTCCCCCAAAGAGTATCGGCTGTTCTGTGGCTGATACCCCTTATCCGAATGTGGTTCCCGTACCTGATCAACTGCCGATACAGCTTGCTCAATATGATATCATCGTTCATTTCCCCGATAATCGTAGGAATCAGGGACGGCAGCCTTCTGAATATGTCCCTTTCGGACTTTCTGAATATTGCGGCCTCGCCCAGATACATTCTCGCTATCGGCTCAGAGAAATACTGGCTCATATTCACCGAAAATCGAATTGAGAGGGTATTCAGGGCGGGAGCGATAGTGTGGCTTGCAGTATCGGTGATTCTGCTGGCGGTGCTGATTCTGACATACATCAGGGAGAGAAAAGAGCTTCTCTCAAATGCACAGCTCTCGGACGGTCGGTATCTTTCGGACAAAGTCACGGCACCTGTTGTCTGCGGAATACTCAAGCCGGTCGTGATCCTGCCGAAGAACGCGGATTACTCCGAGGAAGAGCTTGAATACATACTTCTTCACGAGAAAACGCACATAAGGAGGCTCGACAATCTGAAAAGACTTCTTGTGCTTGTGACGGCGTGCTTCTACTGGTTCAATCCATTCACATGGCTCTTTGTTCAGCAGTATTTTGAAGCGCTCGAGCTTTCGTGTGACGAAGCCGTGCTTGCAAAAACGAAGAAAGAGAACAGGAAAAAGGAGTATGCAATGACATTGCTCACGGGGTATGAAAAAAGCCGTTCGGTTTATTCAGGCTTCGGAGGAGCAGGGCTCAAAAAGAGGATAAAGAATATAGCGCGGTATGAAGATCTGAGTATCGGAGCCGTGATAGGATTTATCGTGTTGGGAATAGTCATGGCAATAACTTTGCTGACTAACCCGATTAAATAACTGAAAGGAGTATTATTATGCTATCATCTAAACTTAAAAAGTGGTTACCTGTTTATCTCGTCATCACAATTATTTTCTCTTGTATTTTCAGCTATTACATTTTTGCTAAAGGCAATGATTCAATAAATCTATGGCCTGTAAGCGATTTTATAATCAATGCTGATACTTGGCAGTATGTTGATTGGGAACCTTTTTACAGAGACAATATTGAAGTTCTTACTCCAATATATGAACCAGAGGAATATGGGAAATGTATAGCTGACATCGAAACAGCAAAAACCATCAAGACAGGTATGCTTGTTGATGATGTAAGAAAGATTGTTGGTAATTACAACTGGACTTACTCTTTCTATGATTGGGGAACTCCGAAAGACTTAAAAGAATTCTGCGGTCCTTCTACACTGTTTTTCCCATTAAAAGGCAATGCATTTCTTATTGTTTATGTGCGTTACGTTGCAACTTTCGCTCCAAGTATTCTCAATTATGTTGACTCATATATGATAATTGACGGAGACCGAAATGTTGTCTGCGATGTGCATACCGATTTTGATACTGCATCAAAGTTCAGTGAACTCAGTTATTCGGCAAGAATTGAAAATGCGGATTATTTCAATTGCTATGAATACAGGCTTTATAATTACCTTGTTACCGAAGCGGGCTTGACCGATAAGTACGATTTATTGGAAATACCTGAACCTGATAAAAACGCATCACAAAAGCTTAAAGAATCGTTTGGACCTGCATATGAAAAATGGAAGAGAAATAACGGTTTGATCAAATTTGATACAAATAAGGCTGTGCAATCTGAAAGGGTTGATACTATAAAGCAAATCTCGTCGAAGTATACTCAAACAAATAATGTGAAAATATATTTTGACGGGACCGTAAGTGTTACCGCAACAATTAACTATTCTACTCTCGGAAGAACACCGTACACTTTTGTTCAGTATTTTGAGAATGAAGAAGAGTATCTTCATGCATACAAAATAAATAGCAGTGAAACAACACTGACGGTAGACAAAAGCAGAGTAGATTATATCGAAACAAACGAAGGTTCCGAATGGAAGAATCTTGTAAGATTCTATTCAGACGGAAGCGTTGAGGTTGAAGTTACAATCACCGATTCAATTTCCGGAGAAAACGTATCAAGCTTCACTGAAAAGTTTGAATCTGAAAATGCATACCTTGAAAAATACGGCAATGCAATAATCAGATAATTCATCCCCCTGCAGGAGCCCTGTGGATTGCAATGTCCACAGGGCTTCTTTTTGCAATTAAATTCTTGACAAATCGGCAGAAATATGTTATACTAATCATATAAAAGCTATGACGGAGAGAGTAATCCTTCAATAGGCGGCATCAGAGATAACGGGTCGTTTTTATCGGCTGAAAGCCCGTTTTGCAGTCTGACGGATGAAGTTCACTCCACAGCCGCTTTCCTGAAATAAGAGTAAGGAGAGCCGTTTGGCAGCGTTACATTGCCTCCGAGTTACAAATCTGGGTGGTACCGTGAGCATTTCCTCGCCCCATTATATATGGCGGCGGGGTTTTTTATATTTACAAAGAAAGGTCAGAATTATGGAATTATCAGAATTGAAGCAGAAGCTTTCTGCTGAGCTTGAGAGCGCCCTCACAGTTGAGGACGTTGAGAGCCTGAGAGTAGCTTATCTGGGCAAGAAGGGCTACGTTACAGAGCTTCTGAAAAATCTTAAGGATATGTCCGGTGAAGAGAAAAAAGCCTTCGGACAGAAGGTCAATATTCTCAAGAGCGAAGCCGAAGCAATGATTTCGGCAAGAATTGAAGAGCTCAAAGCAAAAAGAATAAAGGATATGATCGACAAGAGCGAGCAGTACGACGTTTCGCTTCCGTGCGATCTCACGCAGGGCTCATATCACCCCATCACGCTCGTTCAGAGAGAGGTGGAGGAGATATTTGCAAGCATGGGCTTCACGATTGAAGATTACAACGAGATCGTTGACGACTATCATTGCTTTGAAGCACTCAATATCCCGAAGCACCATCCCGCAAGAGATATGCAGGATACCTACTATCTTGACAACGGTCAGCTTCTCAAGACGCATACTTCCGCTGCGCAGAATGCCATCATGAGAAAATACGGCGCTCCGCTTCGTGCAATTTTCCCCGGAAGATGCTTCAGAAACGAATCAACGGATGCTTGCCACGAGAATACGTTCTTCCAGATGGAAGGCATGATGATAGATAAGGATATTTCAATTTCAAACCTTATTTACTTCATGAAGACTATGCTTTCAGAGGTATTCAAGCAGGATGTCAAGGTAAGACTCCGTCCGGGCTTCTTCCCGTTCGTCGAGCCGGGCTTTGAGCTTGATATCAGTTGTCTCATCTGCGGGGGAAAGGGCTGTCCGTCCTGCAAAAACTCAGGCTGGCTTGAGCTTTGTCCGTGCGGAATGATCCACCCGAACGTACTTCGTGCCGGCGGAATTGATCCCGAAGAATACACAGGCTTTGCTTTCGGTCTCGGTCTCACGAGACTTGCTATGATGCGCTACGGCATCAAGGATATAAGAGATCTCAACAGCGGAAACCTCAAGACGCTTTCGCAGTTTGAAAATATCTGATGTGAAGGAGGAATAATACAATGTTGGTTTCAATGAACTGGATAAGAGAATTTGTCAATCTTGACGGAATTGATATAGACGGTCTTATTCACCGCTTCACACTCGCTACAGCCGAGGTCGAGGATATCTATCATTACGGTCAGAACACAAAGGATGTCGTTATCGCCAGAATCGTTTCGGTTGAAGAGCATCCGAACTCAAAGAAGCTCCATCTTCTCAAGGTCGATACGGGCAGCGAGGTAGTTGACTGTGTCTGCGGCGCACCGAATGTTTACGAGGGCAAGCTTGTTGCTTTCGCAAAGGAAGGCGGCATGGTTAACGGCACACCCATCAACACGGCAACTGTTGCCGGCTACGTTTCACACGGTATGTGCTGTGCAGAGGATGAGCTCGGTCTGAGCGATAACCACGCAGGACTTATGGATATTGAGGACGATCTGCCGCTCGGAACAGATATCAAGAGCGTTTATCCGATTGAAGATACCGTTTTCGATGTAGACAACAAGTCACTCACAAACAGACCTGACCTCTGGGGCCATTACGGCATCGCAAGAGAATTCGCCGCTATCACAGGCAGAGAGCTCAAGCCTTATGAGGTTCTCGATCTTTCACAATACAATAATCTCCCTGAAGTAAAAATCGACGTTCAGGACAAGGAGCTCTGCTTCAGATATTCAAGCATCAAGGTGGAGAACATCACCAGACACAAGAGCCCTCTTGCAATGAGAATCAGACTTTACTACACAGGAACAAGAGCGATCAATCTTCTTGCAGACCTCACAAACTATATTATGCTTGAACTCGGTCAGCCTATGCACGCATTCGATCAGAGAAAGGTGGATCAAGTCGAGGTAAAGCGCTTTGCAGAGCCGTTTGAGTTTGAAACACTTGACGAACAGACAAGACATATCGACGAAAATATGCTTATGATCTGCTCAAAGGGAAATCCTGTTGCCATTGCCGGAATCATGGGCGGAAACGATTCTTCCATCGCCGACGATACAACATCACTTCTTCTTGAATCCGCTACATTTGACGGCGTAAGCGTAAGAAAGTCAACAACCCGCCTCGGACTCAGAACAGATGCATCAATGAGATATGAAAAGATGCTCGATCCTGAAATCACAGTTATGGCTATCGAGAGATTCCTCAGAATCCTCACAGAGCTTGATGACGGCGTAAAGATCGTTTCGGCACTCACTGATAAGTACGTTAAGCACTATGAGACGATTTCTCTTGATTTTGACAAGAATTACGTTGACAGATACACGGGAATCGAAATTACAAACGAGAGAATAGTCAAAACACTTACCGCTCTCGGCTTCAAGGTCACACAGAACGGTGATGACTTCAATGTAATCGTTCCTTCATGGCGTGCCACAAAGGACGTTACAATCAAGGCTGATATCATCGAAGAAATCACAAGAATCTACGGCTATGACAACTTCGAGATCAAGACAACCTTCAGCCCGCTTTTCCCGGTGCTCAAGTCCACTTCAAAGACAGACGAAGCACAGATAAAGGATATTCTTGTAAAGAAGTACGGCTTCCACGAGATCCATTCTTACATCTGGAACGATGCAAAGAAGCTCGATGAGCTCGCAATCAAGGTCGAGCCGAACGTCAGACTTATTAACGCAATGTCTTCCGAATGGAGTGTTCTCAGAAACTCAATGATTCCGACACTCCTTTCAACAGTAAATGACAACAAGTCATATGCTCCCGATTTCGGCATTTTCGAAATCGGCAGAGTTGTAAAGGGACTCAGGGAAGACAATACCTGCAACGAAGTAAAGACTCTCGGCGCAGTTTTTTGCAGCAGAACGATGAGCGAAAAGTCATTGTTCTTCAAGCTTCGCGATATCATTTCAGTTATCGTTGAGGACGTAAAGCATCAGAAGGCACAGTTCGTCAACGTTCTTCCTGAGCACGAATGGCAGCATCCAAAGAATACCGCTGCTATCGTTGCTGACGGCATCACACTCGGATATATTTCAGCTATTCACCCTGTCCAGAACGAAAAGATCGATAAGAAAGCCGCAATCGTATTTGCCGAAATTAATGCAGATCTTTTCTCTGAAGTAAAGAACGCAGGAATCAAGTACGATGAGCCTTCAAAGTTCCCGGCAATTGATTTTGACCTTTCTTTCGTAATGAAAGAGGGCGACAGATTCTCTGATATCGAGAACGTCCTTGATGAAAACGCAAACGAAAACCTCAAGGAAGTATCTCTCATTGATATTTACGATGACGGCACGCAGAAGAGCATCAGCGTAAGACTCCACTTCATGTCAAAGGAGAAGACACTCCAGAGATCCGACATCCAGGCTTATGTTGACAACGTGATTGCGCTTCTTTCCGCAAAGGGAATTAATCTTAAAGCATAAAAAATGAAACTGAACTATGAGCACACAAGACGCTGCTGCTATCTGGCGGCAGTAACTTGTGCCATTGTAAATTTCTATATTTCACTCCTGTTTGTTACATTCAGGGACACCTTCGGAGTAACACTCGAGCAACTCGGATTTCTGGCGACAGTCAATTTCGTGATCCAGATATTCGTTGATTACCTCGGAGCAAAGCTCGCCGACAGAATCGGATACAGAGCGGTAATGATAATGTCACAGCTCTTTCAGGGCGTGGGATTCATATTGCTTGCAACGCTGCCTTACATGATGAGCGCAAAATATGCCGCACTTATTATTTCGACAATAATTTACGGCATAGGAAGCGGTCTGAATGAAATTGTAAGAAATCCGATTATTGAGGCGCTTCCCGGTGACAACAAGGCATCAAAGATGAGCCTGCTTCATTCGTTCTATTGCTGGGGATGCGTTATAATAATCGTATTTTCCGCATTGTTCTTCGGTCTTGTCGGAATCGATAACTGGAGATATCTGACAATAGGATGGTCGCTCGTATCATTCGTATGTGCAGTGCTTTTCATAAAGGCGCCTATCGCTCCGCTGATAGCAGAAAGCAAGAAGTCTCTGTCTGTAAAAGAGCTTATAACGGATAAGCTTTTCCTCGTTATGCTCGTGCTGATGCTTTGCTCGGGTGCAGAGGAAATGGCGCTCAGCCAGTGGGTTTCGATGTTCGTGGAAAAAGGCCTCGGAATATCAAAAACACTCGGCGATCTGGTTGGCCCGTGTCTCTTTGCGATAGCAATGGGAGTAGAAAGAACGATTTTCGGAAAGATCGGTCACAAGCTTGATCTTCTGAAATCAATTATAATCTGCTCGGTGCTTTGCATAATAAGTTATTGTCTTACAACGCTTTTTGAAAGCCCTATAATTGCAATAATCGGATGCATACTGTGCGGATTCTCGGTAGGCATAATGTGGCCGGGCGTCACAAGCCTTGCAACGAAATATATCCCGGAAGGAGGAACACTTCTTTTCGGATTTATTTCACTTTTCGGAGACCTCGGTTGTGCGGTAGGACCTGCACTCGTCGGAGTTGTTGCCGGAAAGGTCATAAACGCAAGTGAATATGACGCTTTGAGAACAGGTATCTTCTCGGGAATCATTTTCCCGGTTCTGATGCTTGTTTTCTCACTCATACTCTTGAAAATGTTGAAGAAACATAAACAGAACAATTAAATTTTGGAGGTATTATCTATGTTAAAAAATGTTCCGTCAATTATACCGCCGGAGCTTCTCAAGGTTCTCATGGAAATGGGACACGGCGATGAACTCGTAATCGGCGATGGCAATTTCCCCGGTGCAAGCATCACAAGCGGCGCGGACAAAATACTCATCCGTTGCGACGGTCACAGTGTTCCCGAGGTTCTTGAAGCTATTCTCAAGCTCATGCCTCTCGATCAGTACATTGAGAAGCCGGCAGCACTCATGGAAGTAGTTCCGGGTGATCCTGTTGTTCCAACCATCTGGGATGAATACAAGGATATCATCAATAAGTACGAGCCTAACGGCATCAAGAACGGCTTTGATATGGTAGAAAGATTTGCTTTCTATGAGAGAGCAAAGAAGGCTTACGCAGTTGTAATGACAGGAGAGAGCGCAATTTACGCTAACATCATCCTCAAGAAGGGCGAAGTTAAGGAATAATAACTCATT
>JAZQMY010000009.1:0-50722 GCA_045627045.1 Clostridia bacterium
ACGCCCACCCCCACCCCCACCCCGACACCAACGCCAACCCCGACACCAACACCGTCGGAGACCCCTGACCCCACGCCGACTCCCACACCGTCTCCTACGCCGGAAGAAACACCTGAGCCGACACCGACTCCGACACCTACACCGGAGCCGACTTCTGCACCTGATCCTACTCCCGAAGCAACACCGGAGCCTTCACAGGAAGAGACAGAAGAAACAAACGGATAATTTTCAGCATACGGTGGAAGCAATTTCACCGTATGTCTTTAATTAAATATCTTACCGAAAGGAAAAGCAAAATATGAAATCAGTACAGCTTTCGTCAATGACAAAGATTACCGAAAACGAAGAATTGAACTACAAGGAATTCAATGCTTTTTCAGCACTCAACAATGAAAGATTTGCATATCAGGTGACTGTCTTCAACGGTTCAGAGGAAGAAACAGAAGCACATATCAGCGTAAAAAGCGACCTTGATGAAGTAATCGAGGTCAATCAGATAGGCTATGTTTATCTTAACAGACCTTTGCTCAGATCTACAGAGTTCCTTGATACATACAAAATGACAGAGCCGGGCTATATGCCTGATCCGCTCTTTCCGATAGAGAATGATAAGGTTTTGCTCAAGGCAAAAAAGAATAATTCATTCTTTATAACGATAGATCTTTCAAAGAAAAAGTTTGATCAGGGGTTCTATCCGATCGTTTTCGAGCTTGAAACGAAGAACGAAAAGATCACCAAAACATTTACTCTTGAGGTCATCGGTAAGTCTCTTCCTGTCCAGACTCTTATTTATACAAACTGGTTTCATTGCGATTCAATAGCGCAGACACATAATGTGCCTGTATTCAGTGAGGATTTCTGGGTTCTTGTTGAGAAATATATGCTTGCCGCAAGCAGAATCGGTATAAATATGATCCTTACTCCTTTGTTCACACCGCCGCTTGATACTGTCGTTGACGGCGAAAGACAGACAGTTCAGCTTGTTGATGTAGAGAAAATCGGTGACAAATATGTTTTTGAATTCTCAAAGCTTTATCGCTGGATAGCTCTTGCGAAGAAGTGCGGAATGAAGTATTTTGAAATGTCACATCTTTTCACGCAGTGGGGAGCAAGATGCACACCTAAAATAGTCGTCAAGGTCGACGGCAAAGAAGAAAAGCTCTTCGGCTGGCACGTTCCTGCAACGGATGAAAGATATAAGGACTTTTTGAGCCAGTTCCTTCCAGCACTTGTCAAGGTCATAGAAAAGGCAGGAATCACGAAGAAGACTTTCTTCCATCTTTCTGATGAACCCGGTGATGAAGATACAAAGGCAAGATACGTTGAATGCAAGAATATGATGCTTCCGTACATTAAAGGCTTTGAAATTATGGATGCTCTTTCAAATCCGAGCTATTATGAGCAGGGCGTTTCAAACTATCCTATCCCGAGCACCTGCGCAGTAGACCAGTTCCTCAATTATAAGCTCAAGAAGAGATGGACTTACTATTGCTGCGGCGAATATGTCAATGCTTCCAACAGATTTACTTCAATGCACGGCTGGAATACAAGAGCTTTGGGATCACAGCTTTTCAAGTATGATATAAAGGGCTTTTTGCATTGGGGCTTCAACCACTATTTCTCGATTCTTTCGAGAGAGCTTGTTGATCCGTACAATAAGAATGACAAGGATAACTTCCCGACGGGAGATTCGCTTATCGTTTATCCTTATGCTGACGGAGTAATCAATTCCATGAGAGGCCAGGAATTCTTTGACGGACTTCAGGATCAGAGAGCACTTGATTGTTTGGCAAAGCTCATCGGCAAAGAGAAGACGGTTGAGTTGCTTGAAAAAGAAGCCGGAATGGAAATCACATTCAGACAGTACCCCAGAAATGAAGAATTTATTCTCAATTGGCGTGAAAAGGTCAATAAACTCATAAAAGAAGCCTGATTTATGATTATTTTGTCCGAGAAAAACTGTTTTTTCTTGCAATAATGCAAAAAACTCTTGCTAAAAATGCAAAATTGTGATACAATATAAAAGTTGAAATTATGAAACAGCAAAGGGATGATTCATTGTGGAAAATATAGTTACAAAAGATATGACTGTTGCATCGATTATTGCTATTGATGAAGAGCTTGCAGATGTTTTCTTTGCATTCGGCATGTTCTGCATCGGTTGTGCAATGTCTTCAGGCGAAACACTTGAGGAAGCTTGCGAAGTTCACGGCATTGACTGTGATGAGCTTACACAGGCACTCAATATTGCTTTGAGCGACAGAGAGTAAAATAAATTTATTAAAGAACAGCGTTGAAGAGAAGAGTAACGTTGCTTTTTTAGCTTACAGAGAACTGTGTATTTGCTGAGAGCACAGACGGCATAAAAAGTATGTGAATGACACCTTGGAGCAGTTCCGCCTGAGATACGGGCGTTACAGCGTTCATCGAGCGGCATTTCAGTTGAAATGCAACGAGAGTGGCACCGCGGAATATTATCCGTCTCTTGTAATTTTAAGAGACGGATGTTTTTATTTTCAGATCAAAATCACGGAAAGGCGGCCGGTTTCCGGTCGGACGGAATAAATAAAATGCTAACACAGAAGCCAAAGGGCACAAAGGATATTACGCCGGATGACTCATATATCTGGCAGTATATTGAAGCGAAGGCAAGAAATACAGCAGAGCTTTACGGATACAGAGAGGTCAGAACTCCTGTTTTCGAGCACACGGAGCTCTTCCTTCGAGGCGTAGGAGATACGAGCGACATCGTTCAGAAGGAAATGTATACTTTTAACGATAAGGGCAACAGAAGTATCACACTCAAGCCTGAGGGTACAGCCGGTGCGGCAAGATGCTACATCGAGGAAGGTATGTCCTCCAAGCCTCAGCCTGTAAAAATGTTCTATTTCACACCTGTTTTCAGATATGAGAACACAAATAAGGGCAGACTTCGTGAGCATCACCAGTTCGGCGTTGAGGTTTTCGGTGCAAAGTCGCCTGTAACAGATGCAGAGGTTATTTCACTTGCTATCAATTTCCTCAAATCTCTCGGACTCAAAGGACTTTCAGTAAATCTTAACTCGATCGGCTGTGAAAAGTGCCGTCCGGCATATCAGCAGGTTCTCAAGGATTACCTGAGAGAGAATTATGACGGACTTTGCGATACTTGCAAGTCACGTTTTGAAAAGAATCCTATGAGAATCCTTGACTGCAAAGAAGATAAGTGCAAGCACATAATTGAAGGCGCACCTGTTCCGATAGATTATCTTTGCGATGAATGTAAGGCTCATAATGAGGAACTTCAGAAGCTTCTTACTTCTGCCGGCATTCCTTTTGCAATCGATCCTATGATAGTTAGAGGTCTTGACTATTACACAAAAACAGTATTTGAAATCATTGCCGATATTGACGGCAAGATTACAATCTGCGGAGGTGGAAGATACGATAACCTTATCAAGGAGCTTGACGGCCCGCAGACTTGCGGCATGGGATTCGGTCTCGGCATTGAGAGACTTATAATGCTTCTCCGTCAGGAAAACCTGATTCCCGAAGAGAAGACAAATTGCGAGGTATTTATCGCCAGCGCAGGCGAGGGAACTTCAGAGGCTTCATTTGCACTTGCAGGTGAGCTCAGAAGCATGGGAATCAGATGCGAGCTTGAATATAATTGCAGAAGCTTTAAGGCACAGTTCAAGCAGGCAGGAAAGTACAACGCAGAATATGTTGTTGTAATCGGATCAGAGGAGCTTGAATCCGGAATTTATAACGTTAAGAACATGAATGAGAGTATAGAAGAGAAAATCCCGAAGAACGAGATCGCTTCTTATCTCAGAGACAGAATAAAATAATAAACTGATTAAAGCAAAATACGAAAGGAAAATAAAACTATGTTGAAGAGAACAGCAAAGTGCGGCGAGCTTTCTTTGAAGGACGCAGGCACACAGCAGGTTTTGTGCGGTTGGGTCAACAGACGCAGAAATCTCGGTAATCTCATTTTCATCACACTCAGAGACGTATCAGGCATTATGCAGATAGTTTTTGACGGCGGCGAAAATCCGGAAATATTTGAGCTTGCAGAACAGCTCAGAAGTGAATTTGTAATCGGAGTAAAGGGTACTCTCGTTGCAAGAACACCTGAAATGGTAAATCCTAACATGAAGACAGGCGAAGTTGAACTCAAGGCTGAACAGCTTGAAATTCTTTCAAAGTCTGAAACACCTCCGTTTGAGATTTCAGAAGCCGCAAAGGTTTCCGATGCTCTTCGTCTTAAATACAGATATCTTGATCTCCGCAGACCAGAAATTCAGGAAAGAATCATTATGAAGCATAAGGTTTCACAGCTCGTTTATGAATATCTTTCAGCAAACGGCTTCCTCAATATCGAAACACCTATGCTCACAAAGTCAACTCCTGAGGGCGCAAGAGACTATCTCGTTCCGAGCAGAATACATAAGGGCAAGTTCTACGCTCTTCCGCAGTCACCTCAGCTTTTCAAGCAGCTTCTTATGATTTCCGGCTATGACAGATACTTCCAGCTCGCACGTTGCTTCAGAGATGAAGACCTCCGTGCCGACAGACAGCCTGAATTTACACAGATCGATATGGAAATGTCATTCGTCGAGATGGAAGACGTCATGACGCTCAACGAAGGCCTCCTCAAGCATATCTTCAAGAACACTCTCGGACTTGACCTTGTAACACCTTTCCCGAGAATGAAGTGGCAGGAAGCAATGGACAGATACGGCTGTGATAAGCCTGATACACGTTTCGGACTTGAACTTGTAAATGTCAGCGACCTGGTAAAGGATTCTTCATTCAAGGTATTCACAGATGCGATCGCCGCAGGCGGTACTGTAAGAGGTATTAACGCAAAGAATGCTCATTTCTCAAGAAAAGAGCTTGATGCTCTCGGCGAATTCGTAAAGACATACGGTGCAAAGGGTCTCGCATGGATCAATATCGGCGATGATGTAAAGTCTTCATTCACAAAGTTCCTTTCACCTGAGCTTACAGAACAACTCATCAGCACAATGGGCGGTGAAAAGGGCGATGCGCTTCTTTTTGTTGCAGATCCTAAGCCGGCAATTGTATTTACTGCACTTTCAGCGCTCCGTATCGAATGCGGTAAGAAGCTTAATCTCATTGATACAAAGAAGTTCAACTTCCTTTGGGTAACAGAGTTCCCGATGTTCGAATACAGCGAAGAAGAGGGCAGACTTGTTGCTATGCACCATCCTTTCACGGCTCCTCTTGATGAAGATCTCCAGTATCTTGAGTCTGATCCTGAGAGAGTACATGCAAAGGCTTACGATATCGTATTGAACGGCACTGAAATCGGTGGCGGCAGTATAAGAATCCATACAACTGAAGTTCAGGAAAGAATGCTTAAGGCTCTCAAGTTTACAAAGGAAGATGCCTGGGATCGTTTCGGCTTCTTGCTTGAAGCATTGAAGTTCGGTGCACCGCCGCACGGCGGTCTCGCATACGGTCTTGACAGACTCGTTATGCACATTACAGGTTGTGACAACATCAGAGACAGCATTGCCTTCCCGAAGGTACAGAATGCATCGGATCTTATGTCAGGTGCTCCTGATTTTGTGGAAGACAAGCAGCTCAAAGAGCTCTATATTTCAACTGAAAAAGAAGACTGATGGATCGTTTTCAAAGAACAAGACTTTTATATGGTGATTCCGCACTGAATGCAATCAGAAACTCCACCGTTGCCGTTTTCGGCATCGGCGGAGTGGGAGGGCATTGTGCGGAATCTCTTGTAAGATGCGGAGTAAAGAGAATTATACTCTGCGACAGGGATGTTGTTGATGTTACTAACCTGAACAGGCAGGTCGTGGCGTTTGACTCAACTATCGGAAAACCTAAGACGGAAGTTATGAGTGAGATATGCAGAAGCATCTCTCCGGATGTAGAAGTTGTTACTTTTCAGCATTCATTCTCAGACGATTTCGGATTGGTATTTGATAATTATGAGGTCGATTGCGTTGCTGACTGCATTGATGACGTAAGAGCAAAGGTAAACCTAATCGTTTACTGCAAGGAACACGGCATTGATATCGTTTCGTCAATGGGAACGGCACAGAGACTTCACCCTGAATTGCTCACCGTTACGGACGTATTCAAGACTTCATATGACCCTCTTGCAAGGATAATGCGCCGTGAGCTCAAGCAGAGAAATATTCGCGATCTTACTGTTGTCACTTCAACAGAAGCGCCGCAAAAAAGAACCGGCGAAGTTCTTGCAAGCGCACCGTTTGTACCGGGAGCGGCAGGACTTACACTTGCATCAGTTATAACTGAAAAACTGATTCAGAAAGGAAAATAATATTATGGATTTCAAAAATTACTTCACTGAAAATGAAAAGCCTCTTGACAACCTGATAAATGACGGAGGCTTCTGTGGAATTTTCCGCAAGATCGGTTGTATAGGCGACTCCCTTTCATCCGGCGAATTTGAGAGCAAGGATAAAGTCGGCAACACCGGGTATCACGATATGTTTGAATACTCATGGGGACAGTATATGGCAAGGACTATCGGAAACACCGTGTATAATTTTTCAGCAGGCGGAATGTCGGCTGACAGATATCTTGATGGTTTTGCCGATTCAAAGGGCTACTGGTCAAAGGATCTTGCATGTCAGGCATATATAATGGCTCTGGGTGTGAATGATATAAGCATTATGCTCGGAAACGGATATGAATTCGGTGATATTTCTGACATTGACTTTGACGATTATAAGAATAATAAAAAGACGTTTGCCGGCTATTATGCTGCCGTGATCCAGCGCTACAGAGAGATTCAGCCTGATTCGTTCTTTTTCCTGATGACAATCCCGAAATCCGATCCTACACCTGCGGACAGATCAGCACTTGAAGATAAGCATCAGGCGTTGCTTTATCAGCTGGCTGAGTGTTTTCCCAGGACTTATGTGCTTGATTTCAGAAAGTATGCCCCTGTGTACGACCGTGATTTTCAGAAGAAGTTCTACCTCAGTACGCACATGAATCCTATGGGATATATTCTGACTTCGAAAATGACGATTTCATATATTGATTACATCATACGTCACAACATGAGAGCTTTCAATCAGGTTCAGTTTATAGGAACGCCACTCAAAAACGAGCTTGATGTCTGAAATAATCCTATCGGAAGGGAACAGAATGAACATTACTGATTTTGCCGCAGAAAGCGAAAAACCGCTTGAAAGGCTTCTTGATGACGGAGGCTTTTGCGGTATATTCCGAACAATAGGCTGCATAGGAGATTCGCTCTCGTCGGGCGAATTCGAAAGCACGGGAGCTGACGGAGGCGTTTGTTACCACGATATGTTTGAGTATTCGTGGGGACAGTTTATGGCAAGAATAGTAGGAAATACTGCTTATAATTTTTCACGCGGCGGAATGACGGCAAAAGCTTATATGGAAAGCTTTGCCCAGACGAGCGGATTTTTCGATAAGTCACTTGCCTGTCAGGCGTATGTCATTGCGCTTGGTGTCAATGACAACAGGATGATTAATTCCGGCAGACTTGAATACGGAAATAAAGAAGACATTGATCTGTCAGATTACAGAAATAACAGAAAAACCATGTACGGGTATTATGCTTCTGTCATTCAGAAGTATAAGGAAATTCAGCCTGAGGCGTTTTTCTTCCTTGTAACAATACCGAAGAAAAATCCTTCGGAGGATTGGCGGACAGTGCTTGAAGGCAAACACAGAGACATGCTTTATGAGATGGCAGAGCTTTTCCCTAAAACATTCGTGCTTGATTTGAGGGAGTATGCGCCGGAATATGACAGTATCTACCGAAGAGATTTCAAACTCGGCGGACATAAGAATCCTATGGGATACGTTCTCATGGCAAAAATGGCGGTATCGTATATTGACTATATTATCAGGCACAATATGGAAGAGTTTGCCGGTGTGCCTTTTATCGGGACGGGACTTACGTTTTGAAGTAAGCAGAGAATATGACAGAAGAACATCTTTTTCATACCATACCTCCGGTGTATGATAAAAACTCCCGGATACTTATTCTCGGAAGTTTTCCGTCTGTTAAATCACGAGAATGCGAGTTCTTTTACGGTCATCCGCAGAACAGATTCTGGAGAGTCCTGTCAAAGCTTCTTGATTCGCCACTTCCGGTGACGGTCCCGGAGAAGAAGAAGCTTTTGACGGAGAATGGAATTGCCCTCTGGGACGTTATCGGCGAATGCGATATAACAGGATCATCAGACAGCTCGATTAAAAATGTTTTGCCGAATGACATTTCTTTGATTCTTTCTTCATGCAGTATCAAAGCTGTTTTCTCAAACGGCTCGACCTCAAAGAAGCTTTATGATAAGTATATCTTCCCGAAAACGGGAGTGAGCTCCGTCATGCTTCACTCGACAAGCCCTGCCAATGCAGGCTATTCGTTTGAAAAGCTTCTTGAAGAATGGTCCTTTATTAAAGAATATCTCTGAAATCAATCAAATAAAAACACAGATTCCCGCAAATATTATTTGTGGGAATTTTTTTTCAAATAAAAAATAAAAAATTTACGAAAACTTTAAAAAAGGTATTGACATTTCCGAAAATAGTGATACAATATACACAGTTAGCACTCAATGAGCGAGAGTGCTAACAAAAAGGCGTCAGTCGGAAAGGAAAGGGCAGACATAATGAATCTCGGCGACAGAAAGCTTGCGATACTCAGAACAATAATTGACGATTATATAATTACCGCTGAACCGATAGGCTCAAGAACGATAGCAAAGAAATATAATAACGAAATCAGTTCTGCAACCATCCGCAATGAAATGGCGGATCTTGAGGAAATGGGCTTCCTCAGGCAGCTGCACACTTCTTCAGGCAGAGTTCCTTCCGATAAGGCATACAGGTTCTACGTTGATAAGCTGATGCAGGTCAATGCTCTTTCTCAATATGAGGCAAAGTATATCAAGGAAATGTACGAGAAAAAGTCCAATCAGCTCGAAGATATCCTGATGCTTACGGCAAAAACTCTTTCAGATATTTCCAATTACACGGCCATCGCCATCGGCCCGAAGATAGATGAGGTCGTAATAAAGAACATCAGGCTTATTGCAATCGATGAGCACTTTATTCTTGTTCTGGTTGTGACCGATACCGGTACGGTAAAGGACATTATAATCAGAAAGCCATTTGATATGGATGAAGCTTATCTTGACAAGATATCGGAAAAGCTCAATTACTACTTCAGAGGCAAGAGAATAGATGAGTTCGGAACAGACGTTTACGACGATATGAAGGACGGCCTTGTAAAAGAAAAGATGTTCTTCAACAGTCTTGTTGATACGATTTCCGAAAGCGTCGATATCCACAGCGGACGTAAGGTGTATATGGAGGGCCTCAATAATATACTTGATATCCCGGAGTACAACGATATCGTCAAGGCAAAGGAATTCTTCTCGCTCATGAAGAAAAAAGAGCTTATGTTTGACCTTGTTGACTCCGAGGATAAAAAAGAAGGCGTCAATATTCATATCGGAGACGAGAATCCGATAGATGAAATGAAGAGCTTTAGCGTTATTACGGCAACGTATTGCGTTAACAATAAAATCTGCGGTTCGGTTGGAATAATCGGGCCAAAAAGAATGAACTACCCAAAAGTGGTTTCACTTATGGATAGCGTGGTTGAGAACCTGACTCAGCATATCATTGCTTTGGATGACGGTCAGAGCGAGCAATAGAAAATGTATGGAAGGGAATAAAAATGGAAAACGAAGAAAAAGATATACAGTCTGAAGTTGCTGAAGAAACCGAAAAAGAAGAAGAAAAAGTACAGGAGCAGGAGCCTGCGCCGAAAACTCCCGAGGAGCTTGCGGCAGAGAAGGTCAAGGCGGCAGAAGCCAAGGCTGATGAATATCTTCTTGCGGCACAGAGAATTCAGGCAGACTTCGAAAACTATAAAAGAAGAAACAAGAATGCTATTTCAGAAGCAACAGACGACGGCATAAACGAAGCGGTAAAGCAGTTTATACCGATACTTGATAACGTTGAGAGAGCTGTTGAAGCAGCACAGAAGTTCGGCGATGATTCGTTCATGAAGGGCATGGATCTTCTCAACAGACAGGTCAAGGAGCTTTTTGAAAAACTTGACGTTGTTGAAATTGAAACAAAGGACGGCTTCGATCCTAATTTCCATAATGCAGTAATGCAGGAGGAAGTTTCGGAAGGCGTTAAAGAAAACGAAATAACAGCTGTTTTCCAGAAGGGCTACATCAGAAAAGGCAAAGTCCTCAGATACAGCATGGTAAAAGTAGCAAAATAATCGGTAAATCCGGTTAAACAATATTAAAAACAAAATTTTATATATAACTCATAAGGAGGATTTAATTATGGGAAAGATAATTGGTATTGACTTGGGTACGACAAACTCTTGTGTCGCAGTTATGGAAGGCTCAGAGCCTGTTGTTATAGCAAACGCAGAAGGCGCAAGAACAACTCCTTCAGTTGTTGCATTCGCTAAGAACGGAGAAAGACTTGTAGGTCAGGTTGCAAAGCGTCAGGCTATCACAAACCCTGATCACACTGTTGCTTCAATCAAGCGTAAAATGGGTACAGATTCAAAGGTTGAAATAGACGACAAGAAGTATTCACCTCAGGAAATTTCGGCTATGATTCTTCAGAAGCTCAAGCTTGATGCAGAAGCATATCTCGGCGAACCTGTTACACAGGCGGTTATTACAGTTCCTGCTTACTTCAGCGACAGCCAGCGTCAGGCAACAAAGGATGCCGGCAAGATCGCAGGTCTGGAAGTTCTCCGTATTATAAATGAACCTACGGCAGCTGCTCTTGCTTATGGTCTTGAAAAGGACGAGAGCCAGAAGATTCTTGTATACGACCTCGGCGGTGGTACATTCGATGTATCTATCCTTGAAATCAGCGACGGCGTATTTGAAGTTCTTGCCACAAACGGTAACAATATGCTCGGCGGCGATGACTTTGACCAAAGAATCATTGATTACATTGCTTCTGAATTCAAGAAGGAAAACGGCATTGATCTGCGTCAGGACAAGATGGCTATGCAGAGACTCAAAGAAGCTGCTGAAAAGGCAAAGATCGAGCTTTCAGGTGTTATGACATCAAACATCAATCTTCCGTTCATCACAATGGATGCAACTGGTCCTAAGCACCTCGATATGACACTCACAAGAGCAAAGCTTAACGAACTTATCGGTGATCTAGTTGAATCAACAACGATCCCGATGAAGAACGCTATCAGAGACTCGGGCATTTCAGTAAGCGAAATCGATAAGGTTCTCCTCGTAGGCGGTTCTTCAAGAGTACCGCTCGTACAGGAAACAGTAAAGAAGATCACAGGCAAAGAGCCTCATAAGGGCATCAACCCTGATGAATGCGTTGCAGTTGGTGCAGCAATTCAGGGCGGCGTACTCGGCGGTGACGTTAAGGACGTATTGCTCCTCGATGTAACACCTCTTTCACTCGGTATTGAGACATACGGCGGCGTTTTCACAAAGCTCATCGACAGAAATACAACAATCCCTGCAAAGAGAAGCCAGATCTTCTCAACAGCTGCAGACGGTCAGACAAGCGTTGAAGTCCACGTTCTTCAGGGCGAAAGAGAAATGGCAGCAAACAACAAGACTATCGGCAGATTCAGTCTTGACGGTATTGCTCCGGCTCCGAGAGGCATCCCTCAGATCGAAGTTACATTCGATATCGATGCTAACGGTATCGTAAAGGTATCTGCTATCGATAAGGGAACAGGCAAGGAACAGAACATCACGATCACTGCTTCAACAAATCTTTCAGATGAGGAAATCGATAAAGCAGTAAAGGATGCAGAACGTTTTGCTGAAGAAGATAAGAAGAAGAAGAATGAAGTTGAGACAAAGAACCAGGCTGATACACTTGTATACCAGACTGAGAAGACTCTCAATGAGCTCGGCGACAAGGTAACTGCTTCCGATAAGGATAAGATCAACGCTGAAGTTGCAGACCTCAAGAAGGCAATCGAAGGCGGCAACACTGATGAGATCAAGGCAAAGACTGATTCTCTTACAAAGGTTTCATACGACATCTTCGGCAAGATTTATCAGCAGCAGGCAGGCACACAGGGCGCAGGTGCTCAGGGTGCACAGGGCGGCAAGGATGATGTTTCAGACGCTGACTACGAAGTAGTTGACGATGACAAGTAATATTCCGGACTAAACACTGAATTATAATAAAAGTATATCGGTCGGGGTGCCTCAAAAAGACATCCCGATTCGGTATGCTCAAGTAAAATCCGTTCGGAGTACAGCTTTTTGATAAGGCTGTGTTCCGAAATGATTTTTTGAAAAGGAATCCATAACTATGGCTGATAAGAATTACTACGAAGTGCTCGGAGTCGAAAAGACGGCTACGGCAGATGAAATAAAAAAAGCTTACAGAACTCTTGCAAAGAAATACCATCCTGATCTTAACGGTCATTCCGCAGAGGCAGAAGAAAAATTCAAGGAAATAAATGAAGCATACAGTGTTCTCGGCGATGAGCAAAAGAGAAGCAACTATGATACATACGGCTCTGCTGACGGCAACGCATATGCAGGCGGTGGAAACGGATTCACTGGCGGATTCGGTGGCTTTGAGGATATATTTGAAACTGTATTCAACGGTGGATTTTCAGGCGGTGCCAGAAGAGCTGACCCGAACGCACCGAGAAAAGGCAGTGATATTCAGTATGACCTCAATCTTACATTTGAAGAAGCAGTTTTCGGCTGCAAGAAGACAATAGAAGTTACAAGAAACGAAGTTTGTCCGGAATGCGGCGGCACAGGCGGCAAGCCCGGCACACAGCCGAAGAAGTGTACGACCTGTAACGGCACAGGCGAAATCAGAGAGCAGGTCAACGGCATTTTCGGCAGAACGGTAAGAGTAAGAGCCTGCGATAAATGTAAGGGCAGCGGTAAAATTTACGATGAACCTTGCTCAAAGTGCTATGGCGCAAAGGTGGTACGTCAGAAGAGAAAGATCAATATAACGATCCCTGCGGGAATTGACAACAATCAGGCAATTCCTCTTCGCGGTCAGGGCAACCCCGGTGAAAACGGCGGTGATAACGGTGATCTCTATGTTGCATGCTATGTCAAGTCTCACAGCATATTCAAGAGAGAAGATTACGATCTTTTCTGTGATGTTCCGGTATCTTTTGTCGATGCGGCTCTCGGAAGAGAGGTTGACTTTCCGATTCTTGAAGGCACGATGAAGTACAAGCTTCCCGACGGCATTCAGTCTGGCACGACTATCAGAGTAAAGAATCAGGGTGTCACAAAGCTTCACAGCACACAGAGGGGCGATCTCTATGTCAATGTTATAGTTGAGACACCTACCAAACTTTCAAAGAAGCAGAAGGAAGCACTGGAAGCTTTTGAAAGCGCAGATACTGACGAATCAATTTACTCAAAGATTAAGGATTACAAGAAGAATATCAAAAAATTTGTAGAGTCTCTCAAGAAATAATATATGGAAAGATTACAGAAATATATAGCTTCATGCGGTGTAGCTTCAAGAAGGGCCGCAGAGGAAATGATTAAGGACGGCAGAGTAACAGTCAACGGCAGGATAGTGACCGAAATGGGAATCACAGTCGAGCCGGGAGTGGATACTGTGCTTGTCGACGGATCAGAGATTTATCCCGAAGAGAAGAAGGTCTATATTCTTCTGAGCAAGCCCAGAGGCTACGTTACAACGGCTTCTGACGATCACGGCAGACCGACTGTTCTTGATCTTATCGATGTGCCTGAAAGAATTTTCCCGGTAGGAAGACTTGATATGAATACGGAAGGTCTTCTTATCCTGACGAATGACGGCGAATTCGCAAATCACATAATGCATCCCCGTTATGAATGCGAAAAAACATATTTTGCAAGGCTTGAAGCGCCTCTTGCCGAGGACAAGGTCGAAATGCTCCGCAAGGGCGTTACGATTGAGGAGGATGAAGGCAAATTCAAGACTTCACCTGCCGTTGTGATAAGACGTGATGAGAACAAGTTCTCCGTAAAAATAAGAGAAGGCAAGAAGCGTCAGGTCAGAAGAATGTTTGAGGCAGTAGGCGGAAAGGTTCTTTACCTCAGAAGAACAGCCATCGGAGAGCTTCGTGATACAGAGCTTGAAAAGGGCAAATGGAGATATCTTACCCCGAAAGAAATCAATTATCTGATGACTCACACCAATGAAAACTGATTTTTGAGAGATAAATCATCAAAAACGCAAAAAAACAATGAATTTTTCTTAAAAAATCAATAAAAGGTATTGATAAATTCCAAAAAAAATTGTATAATTAGCAGGTACGCAAATTGATAGTCTTTTGCGCGCCAATTTGCAGATAAATAATATTTAATATAAACAATTACCTTTATGGGAGGAAACACAAGTGAAGGTCGTAACAGAGAAGATCGGTACTAACAAAGTAAAGATGGAAATTACTGTTGATGCAGCAGACTTCGAACAGTCAATGAACGTTGCATACAACAAGGTCAAGGGTAAGGTAAGCGTAAGAGGCTTCCGTCCGGGCAAGGCTCCGAGAAAAGTAATCGAAAAGACATACGGCGAAGGCGTTTTCTATGAAGAAGCTATCGACGATGCAATCAACAAAGCATATCCGAAGGCAGTTGATCAGGAAGGCATTTACCCCGTTGACAGACCTGAGATTGACGTAGTAACGATCGAAGGCGGCAAGGACTTTGTTTTTACAGCAGAAGTTTTTGTAAAGCCTGAATTTGAACTCGCTCAGTACAAGGGCGTAGAAGTAGAAAAGGTTGAGTATCCTGTAACAGAAGAGCTCATTAATGCCGATATCGAGAGAACAAGAGAGCGTAATGCTCGTTGGATTGATGCTGAAGCTGATTACGAAGCAAAGAACGGCGACAGACTCAATATTGACTATAAGGGCACAGTTGACGGCGTGGAATTCGAAGGCGGTTCTGCTGAGAAGTATTCTATTACACTCGGCTCAAATACATTTATCCCCGGATTTGAAGATCAGATGGTTGGCTTCAAGGTAGGCGATGAGAAGGAAGTTAATGTAACATTCCCTGAGGATTATCATGCAGAAGAGCTCAAGGGCAAGCCGGCTGTATTCGCAGTTAAGGTAAATCAGATCCAGTACAAGGAAGTTCCTGAGCTTGACGATGAATTCGCAAAGGATGTAAGCGATTTCGAAACACTCGCTGATTACAAGGCTGACGTTGAGAAGCGTCTTGCTGAAGCTAACGCAAAGCGTGCCGACAGAGAGATGGAAACAGCTCTCATCGACAAGATCGCTGCTGCAACAGAAATCGATATCCCGAATGCTATGGTTGAAACACAGATCGACAACATGGTAGAGGATATGGATTACAGAATTCAGAGCATGGGTCTTTCTTTTGACCAGTACCTCCAGTACATGGGCACTACAAAGGAAGCTATCCGTGAGCAGTACAAGGACGAAGCTGCAAAGACAGTAAGAGCACAGCTCGTACTTGAAAAGGTTGCAGTTGTTGAAGGCGTTGATGCAACAGAAGAAGAGCTTGAGGCTGAATACAAGAAGCTCGCTGACGAAGCAAAGCTTGAAGTAGAAAAGGTTAAGGAAATGTTTGCAAGAGACAATTCTTACGTTAAGGGCAGAATCGTTTCAGCAAAGACTATTGACCTCCTCAAGGCTAATGCAGTTTATGTCGATGCTCCTGTAAAAGAGTAATTCCGAGTCGAATACAGTACCTTATGAATAAAAACCTTTACAAACGGATATATTTGTAAAGTAAAACTTAATAACAGTCACTGTGGGCTGATGTGAAACGACTTATATCGTATATACGGGTTTTGCATCAGCTCTTTCTGTAAAAATAAGAAAAATCGTATTTTTACGGGAGGAAAAGGCACAGAGCCTTATTCAGAAAGGATAAAAAAGATGAATCTTGTACCGTATGTTGTAGAACAGACAGCAAAGGGTGAGCGTCAGTATGATATTTTTTCACGCTTGCTCATGGAAAGAATAATATTTATAAGCGGAGAAATCACCACAGAGACAGCTGATCTTGTAGTTGCTCAGCTTCTTTTCCTTGAAGCTGACAATATTGATAAGGATATCACTATTTATATTGACAGCCCCGGAGGATCAGTAACAGCTGGAATGGCTATTTATGATACTATTCAGTACATCAAGTGTGATGTATCAACAGTATGTATCGGTATGGCAGCATCAATGGGTGCATTCCTTCTTGCAGCAGGAACAAAGGGCAAGCGTTATGCACTCCCGAACAGCAACATTATGATCCACCAGCCGCTCATCAACGGTCTGGGAGGTCAGGCGTCGGACGTTCTTATCCATGCAGAGAATCTGGTTAAGACAAAGAAGAAGCTCAATGAACTTCTTGCTGAAATGACAGGCAAGTCTGTGGATGAGGTTGAGTACGATACAGACAGAGATCATTTTATGACAGCAGACGAGGCTAAGAGATACGGTCTTGTTGATGAAGTCGTAAAAAACAAAAAATAATTTGTTCCCCATAGAGAGGTTTTTGGTAATTTATGCCGAACAGTAATGATAAAATGTATGTCAGATGCTCTTTCTGCGGAGCTACATCCGATGAAGTAAATCAGATGATTGCCGGAACCGGAGTTCATATCTGTGACAGATGTGTGCGTGAGTGCATGAGAATTCTTTCTGCAGAAGGCGAAAAGTCCGAGTTGACAACGGATTTTCCGACTCCGAGAGAAATGTATGATTATCTTGATCAGTATGTGATCGGCCAGGAAGAAGCAAAAAAATATCTTTCAGTTGCCGTATATAATCACTATAAGAGACTTAATAACAATCTTTCAGAAGATTATGGCGATGTTGAAATACAAAAGTCAAACGTTCTCCTTTTGGGACCTACAGGAACAGGTAAGACCTATCTTATCCAGACGCTTGCAAAGTTCATGAACGTTCCTTTTGCAATGTCCGATGCGACGGCCCTCACAGAAGCCGGCTATGTAGGTGAGGACGTTGAAAACGTTCTTCTCAAGCTTATCCAGGCAGCTGACTTTGATATAGAAAAGGCGCAGCGAGGAATCGTTTATATCGATGAAATTGATAAGATCTGCAAGAAGCAGGAAAACGTATCCATTACAAGAGACGTATCAGGCGAAGGCGTTCAGCAGGCTCTTCTCAAGATCATGGAAGGTACTGTTGCAAACGTACCGCCGCAGGGCGGCAGAAAGCATCCCCAGCAGGAATGCATTCAGATTGATACAACAAATATCCTCTTCGTTTGCGGTGGAGCTTTTGCCGGAATAGATAAGATCATTTCAGCAAGGACGGCAGTAAACGGTCTCGGATTCAATTCCGATGTTCACAGCAAGGATAATAAGTCAGTCGGCGAGATCCTCAAGGATGTTCAGCCACAGGACCTTCTTAAATTCGGTCTTATTCCTGAATTTATCGGTCGACTTCCTGTTGTTGTCACGCTTCACGATCTTACAGAGGATCACCTTGTAAGAATTCTCTCCGAACCGAAGAACTCGATCGTAAAGCAGTTCCAGAAGATATTCGAAATGGACGGAATATCACTTGAGATTCCCGAAAAGACACTTCGTGCAGTAGCAAGAGAAGCAATCAAGCGCAATACTGGTGCCAGAGGCCTTCGTTCCATTCTTGAAGAGACTCTCATGGACTCAATGTTTGAGCTTCCTTCAAGAAAGGGCGTTTCAAGATGCATAGTAAACGAGAACTGCATCACTGACGGAGCAAGACCAACACTTGTTATGTATGATGACGTGGTCGATCAGCCGCCTATGCTTAACGGTTAAACGAAATAATTGATTAAAAACTGCCGACATTTTATGCCGGCAGTTAATTTATATATTGACATTCAATAAATTTTGTGTTATTATAAATAAACAGTGCAGATTAACTTAAAAGGAGTATAGAATTTGAAAAAGAAAATCATAGTCGCAGGCGGTGGCGCCGCAGGTATGCTTGCAGCAATCTCGGCGGCAGAAAACGGAGCAGACGTTACTCTTATAGAAAAGAATCCTGTACTCGGCAGAAAGATAAATGCGACCGGAAACGGCAGATGCAATCTTACAAACGCAAAGGCTATGGACACCTGTCACTATTCAGGTGCAGAGGATTCGTTTATCAGCTCGGTATTGTCACAGTTTCCCGTTAGTGAGATATTGTCCTTCTTTGAAGGGATAGGCATAGAAACGATAGAAGAAGAAAACGGCAAGTATTTCCCGATATGCTCGCAGGCAGCAGCGGTTTCGGAGCTTCTTGAAAGAAAAGTTAAATCCGCAGGCGTGAAGATCATTTTGTCTTCGCCGATTGAGAATATAATTCCTCATAAAAACACGGTCACGGTCAGAACTGCATCGGAAACATTTACCGCTGACAGGATCATTATTGCTTCAGGCGGACTTGCCGCTCCTGAAACAGGTTCCGACGGATTCGGCCTTGATTTTGCAAAAAAGATGGGACACACAGTAAAGCCGTTGCTGCCTGTCATTGTTCAGTTGAAAACGAAAGGCGGCTTTTACAAAAGGCTTGAGGGCTTGAGAGTAAAGGCAAAGGTTTCACTTGTTATTGACGGAAAAATAAAAGGCTCTGTATCGGGGGACCTGATGTTTTTTGAATACGGACTCTCGGGGCCACCAATTTTTACGTTGAGCAACAAGGCTTCAGAAGCACTTGCCAACGGTTCAAAAGTTGAATGCATAATTGACCTTCTTCCACAGTTCTCACCGTCTGACGGCAATTCAGAGCCTTCTGTAAAGAATCTGAACGACAATGACCTTACGGACTATATTCTTAAAAGAGCTTCAGCTATGGACTGTACGGCAGAAGAGTTTCTGGTTGGACTTGTGCATAAGAAACTCATTAAGCAGGTTCTCGACAATTGCTCTTTGAACCCCGAAATGAGGACTTTTGGATTTGATACCAAAGATGCTTTATCGCTTATGAAAGCCTTGAGATACTGGAAGGTAAGCATCACCGGAACAAAGGGCTTTGAAAATGCTCAGGCAACGCTCGGCGGCGTTTCGGCAAACGAGCTTGACCCTGTTACATTGAAATCAAAGAAGAACGGTTGTGTTGCTTTTGCCGGAGAAGTAGTTGATGTTGTCGGTGAGTGCGGAGGCTATAATCTTACTTGGGCGTGGGCAAGCGGATATGCGGCAGGAAAGCATATTGCAGAGTAATCGATTTTGAAAAAGATTAATCTTAATTAAATAAAAACTGCTTGTAAGCAGAATATAAAGAAAGGTGTCTGTTATGAAAAGAAAACGTATTAACAGAGGCGGAATATTGCTGTTAGTGATAGCAATGTTGCTTGTAATAGCAATAGTGTTTGAGACCACTAACAACAGTATCCAGAAAAAGACGGCGCAGAGTCTCGTCGATAAGGTTACCGGCATTGTAGCCGATGCGATGATCCTGCCTGAAGATATGAGAGACAGGATTCTCTCTGAAAAAGAACTTGATAAGTATCTTGAAGACTTCAAAAGCAAACTTGAAGGATATTATGCTGAAGGAGAAATTGTCAGTAAAAACGATTCTGTTCTTGCGACGATTGATTGCATAAAAAACTATTTTATGTTTGGATCCGCATCGGAAAAGAAGGCTTATTACAGTGTTTCGGAATTTGACGCCTTAGCGAATATCAACGATTCATTGAATGAGTATACGACAAGCTTTACCGTTTCGTTCTCGGAAAAAGAAAACGGTCAGCTTTCCGAAAACTATTCATTTTCATTCAGGCTTGTTAAAGAAGACGGCAAATGGAAGATATGGTCGCTTCGGTTCTGATCATGGAGAAATGAAAGAGGTATAATTTATGTCTGAAAAAGTACTTGAAATTAAAAATCTGAGCAAATCGTTCGGATCAAAAAATATAATCAATAATCTTTCACTCTCTATAAACAGCGGTGAAATCTGCGGTTTCCTCGGGCCGAACGGTTCGGGCAAAACGACAACGATCAAAATGATAGTCGGATTGCTTCTTCCTGATTCGGGCACTGTTTCAATCTCGGGACACGATATAACGACCGACTTTGAAGCAGCAATGGAGAATGTCGGCGCAATAGTGGAAAATCCGGATATGCACAGAGACCTTTCGGGAAGACTCAATCTTGAGCTTTCAGCCCGTATGTACGGAACTGTTACGAAGGAGAGAATCGATGAATGCATTAAGCTTGTAGGTCTTGAGAACAGAATAAACGATAAGGTCAAGAAGTATTCACTCGGTATGAAACAGCGTCTCGGCGTAGCAATGGCTCTTCTCAACAAGCCGAAGCTTCTTATCTTTGATGAACCTACAAACGGACTTGATCCGCAGGGTATCAAGGACTTCAGAGATACCGTCAAAAAGGCGGCTCACGAGGACGGATGTGCGGTGTTCGTTTCAAGTCACATGATGTCTGAGATGGAGCAGCTTTGCGATAAGGTTGCAATTATCGAAAAAGGCAGGATAATAGGAATCAAGGACGTCCAGTCGATCATAAACGGAGGCGAGAGCAAATCCTTCAGAATCATTGTTACCGAAAAAGATAAGGCTTCAGCGGTTATTTCGGAGAACTTCGGAGATATCATTTCAAAAACAGAGGATTCAAAGATAGGCGAGATCGATTCAGCTGATGTGGAAATCAATCTTGAAATCGAAAAGATACCTGAAGTAATTAAGAAGCTTTGTGAAAACGATGTTTCTGTTTACGGCGTAACGCCTGTTGAAGGCAAGCTTGAAGACGCTTTTATCAATATTACAGGAGGAAACAGAATTGAATAAATTTTTACTGGCATTCAAAAATGAGTTAATCAAAACATCTCAGAGAAAACTCCTTTATATTCTTACGGCAATAATGTTCGGCGTAGTCTTTATCGTAGGCGGAGTACTGAGACTCACAATGACGATAAACGAAATCATTTCAGATGACTATGATTCCGAAATATCATGGTACGAAGAGGAAATTGCGGCAGAAGAAGCTGAACTCAAGGAGCTTCTCAATTCAGCTGAAACTGATTCGTCTTTGATTTACTACAACATAAGCAGTCTCAAATGGGACAGAAACGGCAAGAAGCTTGCTGAGCTCAAGCGGGAATACGATATTTCAACAAATCATCAGTACGACTACAGACAGGAACTGATTGAGAATATCGCTCTCCTGAGTTCGTTTGTAGATAACGTAGAATATGCAAGGAGCGTAGGCTGTCCTGATGAGTATCTTATTTCATTCGTTGAAGAGCTCCCGATTGATTCAGGCATTTCGACAAGCGTTGATGAAGCAAAAAAGCTGGCATCCGATAAGTTGACCAAGCTTGTGGGAATCCTTGATAATAAGGATTTTGCCGAATATGTAAATATGAAAAAGGCCGAGATCGATTCAAGCGATAACCTTTATTACACCGAAGAACAGAAGCTTCTTGATAAGCAGATACTGGACATCAGACTCGAATCAGACCTTACAGGTGAATATTCATCACACGATACCGCAATCAAAGCAATCTCAAGCCTTCAGAAGTACAAGAAGTCTGTTGAAACGGGATATAATTTAATAAATTCATCATTTTATACGTCAGAACCCGAGAAGCTTTTGCCTTCCGAGATTGAAGATTACCGTAAACAGATTCTCATTCTTGAGTATAAGTACGAGAGCGGATATTACACTTTGAATGAAGGCGATAATAATGACTCGATGTTCACGGCGGAGTCCTTTGCAAGCATACTTTATTCGGTAGGAACATTTTTCGTTCTTATCATAATAGTTCTTTTTGCAGGAAGCATCATTTCAAATGAAATATCATCCGGAGCCGTAAAAGCTCTCCTTGTTTCACCTGTAAAGAGATTCAAGGTTTATGCGGCAAAAACACTTGATATCATCTGCATTTTCGTAATAGAGTGGCTAATACTTGCGGTTGCTGTATTGCTTTCAACAGGAATATTCTTCGGATTCAGGCAGTTCCTCCCATACATTTACGTATCAGGCGGTCAGGCACACGGAATTGCATTCCCGATTTACATCCTGATAAATACTTTTCTGCACCTGGTACCGACAATATTCTTCGGTACTCTTGCAATGATGATGTCATCGCTGACAAGAAACACGGCGGCGTCTATTGTTATCTCGCTTGGAACATTCTATGTTACATCTTCTTTTTCAACTATATTTGTACTTTTCGGAGGAAAATTCTGGCTGAAGTATGTTCCGACAATTTCAGTTGATGCAATAGCTGGCTTGATGGAACAAGAGACAGAATCGTTAACATCGATTTTGTTGGGACTCGATTCAGTTCCAAAAATCAACCCCGTTTTTGCAATATGTTATGTTGGAATACTGCTTATAGCAATGTATCTTGTGGGTTGGGATGCATTCTGCAGGAGAGATATCAAGTAAAGATTGCTTTTTATTAATGACTGATTGATTGCCGGCAGGGAGAAGGTTCTCTGTCGGCATTTGGAAAAAAAATATTTACTTAATAATAAAAAATCAAGAGTATTAATATCAACAAAAGCGTCCAAAATCCCGTAAATACGAGAAAATGGATGCTTTTTGATATGAAAAAGAAAAAAATAGAGGATGTTGTTCTTTTTTCTTAACAGTCAAAAGTCACAGCTTTTCAGTTCTTTCTTTTTTAATATGGTATTGACTTATTGCCGAGGAAATATTATAATATACATAAAAATTATCTGATACGGAGATATTACCGATAATGTCAAAAGTAGATTTAGGCGCCGAAAAGGTTTATATGATAGGGATTGGCGGTTCAAGCATGAGCGGTCTTGCATTGCTTCTGAAAAAAGAAGGCTTTGAGGTTTCAGGCTCTGACTCACAGCTTTCCGTTAAGGTCGAGCATCTTATGGAGAACGGAATAAACGTTTATATCGGGCAGAGAGAGGAAAACATAATCAAAGATCAGCCCGACGTGATCGTTTATACTGCGGCAATTTCAGCTGATAATCCGGAGCTAAGATACGCAAGAGAACATGGAATCAGACTTATGAAGCGAAGCCAGCTTGTAGGTGCCGTTATGTCATGCTATAAGAACGCAGTAGGAATTTCAGGCACAAAAGGAAAGACGACAACCGTTTCGCTTCTTTCCACAGTGTTTATTGAATGCGGACTTGATCCTTCAGCGCTTATCGGCGGCACTGCAAAGAATATCGGAAGCAATTACCGTGTAGGCTCGGACGAATATATCGTTGCTGAGTCGTGCGAATACCAGGACAGCTTCCTTGATTTCAAGCCTACCGTATCCGTTATCCTCAATATTGAGCTTGAGCACACGGATTATTTCAAGAGCATTGAGCAGCTCAAACGTTCGTTCGAAGGCTTTGCAAAGCTTGTTCCTGATGACGGCGCAGTAATAGGCTGCTCCGATTGCCCCGAAACAATGAAAATCTGGAACAGAATCGACAGACCGAAATTTACATTCGGAATCAATAATCCTGCTGACTACGAAGCTAGAAATATCATTGAGGATGGATGCGGAACACTTTCGCTTGACATATATGAAAACGGTGTATTTTCAGCAAAAGCAGAGGTTCCGATTTGCGGAAAGCACAATGCCTATAACATCCTTGCGGTATATGCCGTTGCAAGATTCTACGGACTTGACGGAGATACTATCACCGAGGCAATGAAAGCGTACAAGGGCGCAGGCAGAAGGTTCGATCTTTACGGCGAGGTAAACGGTGCAAAGGTATTTGATGATTATGCTCACACGCCTGATGAATACAGAGCGGTAATCTCTGCCGCTAAGGGCTTGAAGCACAACAGGATAATGGGCATTTTCCAGCCTCATACGTTCTCACGTTCGTTAGATTTCTTTGATGAAACGGTTGATGCTTTTGAAGAATGCGACGAAGTCATCATGCTGGACATTTATGCCGCAAGAGAGATTGATGACGGCAGGATCCATTCAAGAGATTTTGAAGCCGCTATGAAGAAAAAGGGCTATAACGTAAAATATATGCCTGCTTATGAAGAGGTAGCGGACTACATTGCAAAGAAGGCTTTGCCGGATGACATAATACTTGTAATTGGCGCCGGCCACAGCAATCGCCTTTGCGAAATGATAGCCGCAAAGGGCACTCCCACAAAGCTTCAGCATGGAGACTGATTATAAAAAGCAAAAGCCTTTGAGTTTATCAAAGGCTTTTTTACTGTACAAAAACGGCACCCGGAATACAATCAGGGTGCCGTATGTTTTTATGAGTCGTAATTACTTGAGTACGTTTATTGAAACCTTTCCGAGAAGGCCTGTAGGTTCATAGAGATTGAACTTTGAGAATCTGTCGTATACTTCGTAGCCATATTGTGTTGTGACCTCAACTGCGAGCTCGTTTTCGCCGTTCTTGACTGCATCTGTTATATCAAATGCGAAAGGAGGGCAGATTCTGTCTCCGCAGTTCTTTCCGTTTACGAATACCGTTGCAACATCACCTACATCGCCAAGCTCAATGATGTATTTCTTTGCATCCTCGTCCTTTTTGATATCGAATGTCTTTTCGTAACGGAAATGTCCTGCAAATCTCGGCAATTCCTTACGTCCTGCCATATTTACGAGAGCATTTATGTTCTTGTAAGGCTTGAATGCAGGATATTCCTTTTCTGTTGCAGTTGATACAGCATAGTTTTCACTGAGGTAAATCTTTTCAGCTTCAACAAGCTTTTCTTCGTCCTTGATTCCTTCAGGAAGCTCGCCGAATACGAGAACAACTGATGCGTACGGTGCAAGCTTGAGTGAGATCTTTCCGTCATCTGAATGAGCTCTTACCATCTTGTTTTCAAGCACATCATAAACGCCGTAATCACCGCCGGAGAAGTTCTTGAAAGTAAGAACGTTATTGATTTCCTTCTTGATTCCTTCGTTCGTGAACATATAGATTTCGTTTGACTCATGAACATAGTGGATATAGCGCAGGAAATGGTTGTCTCCGTCTGCTTTTACGTCCCAGATCGAAAGACTTCTCATGAATGCGGGAATTTCCTCGTCATTGAGCACGTAGAGGTTCTTTCCGGGAACGATATATTTGCTGATATCGGCTGAAGGGTCGTCACAAGCGGCTTTCGGGAGTGATGTTTCGTAAACTACGGGAACACCGCTGTCGGCAAGCTTTCTTGCGTATTTTATCATTTCGAGCGGGAGATATTCGCTCTTCGGAATGAGGAGGCAAGGATATTTCTCCTTGTTGATGATCATTTTTCTGCACTTGATCTCGCTTGTTGAAATGTAATCAACAGGCACAATATCAAAGTCGAGCTGGCTTTCCGTGAGAAGTCTTGCAAGCTTGTCGCAAGGAGTGAAATTCTTGCTTGACCATTCTGCTTCTGCGTGGTAGAGAACAGCCGCTGTTGATACGTGGAGTCCTCCGTTGATCATATGGCTTACTCTGTTCATGTATTCCATAAGAATGCGGAACTTCTTGTATTCAGGATTTGTTCCGAGAGCATAGAAGTGCGGAGGACAGTCCTGATCGGGAAATTTAGGCGAGAATGCGTGAGGTACAAAATGGTTTACGCCCCTTACAAGCATAAGGTCTGTCATCCACTTCATCATCTTGAGACCTTCTGTCCAGCCGTAAGCTCCGAAAATCTCGCACATTGAACGGCCCTTCTTCTGTGCCTGGATGTGTGAATGAGAAGGAGCAAGCTTCGGGAGAGTGAAATGGAAGAAGTCAGGCTCTGAAATATCATAGCTGCAAGGAACTGCCATTATGTAATCTGTCATTCCCGGAGTTGTCTGGCCGAGAACAGTATCGATTCCACCCATATCCTGTCCGTCAAGCGCACGGAAATAATGAGCCGTACCGCCTGAAGTCTTCGTATGCTGATCCATATCTTCAATTACATGGCCGATATACTCAACTCCGTGCTCACGGCACCAGTTACCGAGCTTCCAACCAAGATTCTTGCTGTATCTCTTTGAGAGAAGATCCATATATTCAAAACGAGCCTTTGCGGTAATGTCGCCCATATCATACCAGAGTGCGGCAAGATACTGTGCAAAGCCGCCTTCAAACTTCTCATCAAGAAGAGGCAGGAAATCGTTTCTCCACGGGAAGTGGCAATACTTGATGCCGAAATCGGAAATATAGTTTGCAAGTGTGTTATTTGCAAAGCAAGGCTCGTCGGAGAAGAAGCCTACGAACGTATTTCCGAAATACTCCTTGTATCTCTTGTAATGCTCTTCGTATACAGCTTCAACGAACATCGTTGTTGCTTCATCGCAGAACATATCGGCATATTTTCTTGTCCACTGCATCATGCCGGAGCGTGTCTTGTAGAAGAACATGATTCTCCAGCATCCTTCCGGGATGTCAAAGAATACTCTTCCGTCCTGAACATTATTTGTGATATCGATTGTTCTGCCTGTGAGCTTTTCATCGTGACCTGTTCTTTCGCAGGCGATTATTGCAACAAGCTCATCTTCGTCGCTTGTCTGCTTGTCGGCGAGAATACTGCCTTCTGTTACAGGACCGACTACATCTGTGTGTCTTTCTGTAATTCCGCAGGCTGCAAGGTCAGGGCGCTTTTCAAATGAGCCGTTTGCTTTGCCTGACGGGAAAGACTCGTCATCAAGAAGCCAAACCTTCATTCCGAGCTTTTTGCACTCCGCAAGAATAATGTCAAGTGTGTGCCACCAGCAATCTGTGCCGAAGCCGACAAAGTCACGGGATTCAACGCAGAGAGCCTTTATTCCTGAGTTGTAAATCGCATGAACTTCATTGATAAGTGTTTCGTCATCCTCATTATGCTGCCAGAAAAACGGGAATATGTAATTATCCGGTGTGTTGTTCAGGGCATCTGTAATTCTTTTTGATGTCATAGTGAGATAATCCTAAAGACTTTGAATAGTCTTCCTTTCTCCGGAATTTCTTTCGCTTCCGGTGCGTCTTTTTATATTTTATTTAGAGACTGACGGTGCAACACCGAATCTCTTTTTATATAATCTGTAGAATGATGAATAATCCGAAAAGCCGCTCTTGATTGATGCGGAGCTTGCGAGCTCGCCTGCCTCAATGAGTGTTCTTGCAAGCATCAGGCGCTTTACGATAACGTAATCCCAAATCGTTGAGCCTGTGGAGCGCTTGAATATGCGGTTCAGATAGGATCTGCTGAAATAGAAATTCTGCTCAATGAACTCCATGCTCTTGATTTCGGTCAGGTTCATATTGATATATGAAATAATGTCGCTTACAAGCTTGTCTGTGTTGCTCTTATAAGAAATCTGTGTCTGATCGGAATCCTTGCTTGAATATGCAAGCTCATAGAGAATAGGCATAAAATACGAAATGATTTCATATTTCGGTGCGTTGTCTACTATGGCGCGATGGATGCGCTTATAGCATTCGGAGATAAATTTCTGCGTTTCCTTATTGCAGTTTATGCTGTTTCCCTTGCCAAGCTCCCTGTTTTCGATGAGAGAAAGAATTGCAGGGGAAGTCCCTTCAAGATCTTCAGGGTAGAACTGAACGATAAATCTTTCGTAAGGCATGGAAGGGTCAATATGAAGCATGTGGGTTTCGGCGCTTCTCATGATAAGTATCGTTCCCGGCGTAAGCTCATATTTGCTTCCTTCAACTGAATGATAGCCTTTTCCCGAAATGAAGTAGTACAGTTCGCATCTCGGGTGAACGTGCATTGCAAATTGCTTCGGGTCCGGTCTCTGATCGACTGAGTGATGGATAAACAATGAATCGTCTTCATAGATGCATAAAATCATATTTTGCCTTCTTTCTGATTAATGAGGCCTTCCGGACCGAAGTATCGCATAAAAAACAAATCTCAAGCAATCATTTTCAAACTAATTCAAGATTGTTTTTTTATTACTTTGTATATTATAACACAGTTGTAGCGGATTTGCAATCAAAAATGTAAAAATATGCAATTAATTAGCTCAAAAAGTGTTATATAATAGTAAAAATGAGTACTATATACGCGTTTGTATTAGAATTGCAATGTAATAATTACGAAGGACGGTAAAAAGATGAAATTATCATTCAGACATTACGGTGACAATGATCCCATAAGTCTTGAAAAAATATCGCAGATACCTACGATGTATTCAATCGTTTCTGCTGTATATGACGTTCCGGCAGGCGGAGTCTGGTCAAGAGAAAGTATAGCCAAGATAAAGAACGATGCTGAAAAGCACGGTCTTAAATTCGAGGTAGTAGAGAGCGTTCCGGTTCCTGAGGACATCAAGCTCGGAAACGAAAAGGCGCCCCAGCTTATCGAGAACTACTGCGAAAACATCAGAAGACTCGGTGAAGCCGGCGTTAAGTGCGTTTGCTACAACTTCATGCCTGTATTTGACTGGCTCAGAAGTGAGCTTGAAAGAAAGTCTGACGACGGCTCAAACAGCCTTGCTTATGATGAGCAGACAGTTCTTTCAATGGATCCGTCAAAGGGCGGTCTTTCACTTCCGGGTTGGGATGAGAGCTACACAAAGGATGGTCTCAAGGATCTTCTCAAGCAGTACGAAAGCATAGATGAGGAAAAACTCTGGGAAAACCTTGCAGCTTTCCTCAAGAAGGTAATTCCAGTTGCACACGAGTCAGGCATCAATATGGCTATCCATCCGGATGATCCGCCGTGGGGCATTTTCGGACTTCCGAGAATCATCACGAATGAAGCAAACCTTCAGCGTTTTCTCGACATAGTTCCTATGAAGGAAAACGGACTAACTTTCTGCACCGGTTCACTTGGCGCTGACGTTAACAACGATCTTATCGGAATGATACATAAGTTTGGCGACAGAATACATTTTGCTCATATCCGAAATATTAAGCATACAGGTTACAGGCAGTTCCACGAGGTAGCTCATCCTACAGATTGCGGTTCACTTGATATCTACGGTATCATGAAGGCACTTTATGACGTTGGATTTGACGGTTATCTCCGTCCTGATCACGGCAGAATGATCTGGGGTGAAAAGGGCAGATACGGCTACGGTCTCTATGACAGAGCACTCGGTGCAACGTATCTTTCAGGACTTTGGGAAGCAATAGAGAAAACAAGCAAATAATCGAAAGGACAATAAAATCATGGCTGATAAAGTATGTGTTGTAACAGGCGGAGGCGGTGTTCTTTGCAGTTCATTCTCTGAAGAAATGGCAAAGAACGGTTATGCTGTCGCTGTACTCGATATTAACGAAGAGGCTGCCGAAAAGGTAGCAGAAGGAATCAGAGCAAAGGGCTATACTGCTAAAGCTTACAAGGTAAACTGCCTTGAAAAAGAAAGTGTAGAATCGGTTCACGAGGCAATTCTCAAGGATCTCGGCAAGTGCAAGGTGCTCATCAACGGTGCCGGCGGCAACAATCCGAGAGCTACCTGCGCTCATGAAACATTTGAAGAAGGTGATGAAACAAGAGAAGACATCAAAACGTTCTTCAATATTGACAAGTCTGGCTTTGACTTCGTATTTAACCTCAATATCATGGGAATTCTCATTCCTACGCAGGTATTTGCAAAGGATATGATAGGCGAAAAGGAATGCTCGATCATCAATATCTCATCAATGAACGCATTCAGACCTCTCACAAAGATCCCTGCATATTCTGCAGCAAAGTCAGCAGTTTCAAACTTCACTCAGTGGCTTGCTGTACATTTTGCAGAAGCAGGCATCAGAGTAAACGCCATTGCGCCGGGATTCTTTGTTACAAATCAAAACAAGGACCTTCTTTTCAATGCTGACGGCACGCCTACGGCAAGAACGGGAAAGATTCTCGCCGCAACACCTATGAAGAGATTCGGCAAGCCGGAAGAGCTTCTCGGACTTCTTGATTTTCTCACGGATTATAACGTATCTTCGTTCGTAACAGGCACAGTAATTCCTGTTGACGGCGGATTCTCTGCATATTCCGGAGTTTGATTCCGGATTTCCGGGTAAAACCAGTTGCAGAGCAGATTTAACATATCAAATAAGGAGAACATATGTCAGAACTTAAATTATGTGCTTTTGCTGATGAAGCATCACCGAGTGTAGAAGAACAAATCAAAGCGTTACAGGAAAACGGCATTTCTTATATCGAACCGAGAGGTCTTGATTGGAAGAATGTTTCCGAGCTCAACGATGAAGAAGCAAAGAAATATGCAAAAATGTTTGCAGACAACGGCATCAAGGTATGGTCGATCGGCTCACCTATCGGTAAGGTCAAGCTTGAAGACGATTTTGCAGCAGAATTTGACAGATTCAAGCGCTGCATTGATACAGGCGTCATCATGAACGCAGAATGCATCAGAATTTTCAGCTTCTACGGCGTTACAGACAGACATGACGAAGTCAAGGACGAAATATTCGAGAGACTTACAAAGTTTGTTGACTTTGCAAAGGGCTCAGGCATTACGGTTTGCCATGAGAACGAAAAGCTTATCTACGGTGATATCGCTCCGAGATGCCTTGAAATTGCCGAGAACGTTCCCGGAATCAAGCTTATTTTTGACGGTGCCAACTTTGTTCAGTCAAATCAGGATCCTGTCGAAGCATGGCCTTTGCTCAAAAAGTATGTAAAGTACTGCCACATCAAGGATTCAACTCCTGAGGGAAAAATGGTTCCTCCGGGATTCGGTATCACGGGAATGAAGGATTATCTCGCTGACTTCGCTTCAATGGGTGGCGGCGTTCTTACGGTAGAACCGCATCTTTCTTCTTTTGTCGGTCTTGACAAGCTCACTGTGGATGACGAGACAAAGCGTATGGGCACATTCTCATTCGGTTCGGGAAGAGAAGCTTTTGACTTTGCGGTATCATCACTCAAGAAGCTTATCTGATTAATATGTGTAACAAAATCAGACTCGGTATAATCGGCATCGGCAATATGGGAAACGGCCATTACTCCAACATTATGGACGGAGCTTGTCCGGATTTTGAAATAACAGCCATTGCCGATACCGACAAGGCTAAACTGGCAAATTATGCCGAAGACGTCAGACAAAGGCAGGCAAACGGGGCAGATATTCCCGATGTTGCCTTTTTTGAAGACGGAATGGAGCTCATTTCATCCGGGTCGGTGGATGCCGTTCTTATTGCTACGCCGCATTATGACCATCCTACCTACGCAATAGAAGCTTTTCGTCACGGACTTCATGTTATGTCTGAAAAGCCTGCGGGAGTTTATACCAATCAGGTAAAGCTGATGAACGAAGAAGCGTCAAAGCATCCGGAGCTTGTTTTCGGAATGATGTTCTGCATCAGAACGAATCCTGCTTTCATCAAGCTGAAGGAAATCATTGACAGCAATGAAATGGGAGCTATCCGACGCACAAACTGGATCATAACCAACTGGTACAGATCACAGCGTTACTATGATTCCGGAACATGGAGAGCAACATGGAGCGGAGAAGGCGGTGGCGTGTTGCTCAATCAGTGTCCGCATCAACTCGATCTGTTTCAATGGATCTGCGGTATGCCGAAAAAAGTACACGCAAAGCTTTATACAGGCAAGTGGCACGATGTCGAGATAGAGGATGACGTTTCGGCTTATTTTGAGTACGAAAACGGAGCAACCGGTACATTTATCTCTTCGACGGGCGATGCTCCTGGAACAAACAGGCTTGAAATTACCTGTGAAAACGGAAAACTCGTGCTTGAGCGAGGTGTTATCATGAAATACCTTCTTGATGCCCCGTTAACGGAGTTTACCTTCGATAAAACCGAAAAGGCTCCCCAGCCGGATGTGATTAGAAAAGATGCGATCCGCGTTGACGGCAACGCTTCCATGCACGCAGGCGTAATGAACGCTTTTGCCGGCAAAATTCTGAGAGGCACGCCTCTTATTGCCGATGGCAGTGAAGGCATTAAATCTCTAACACTTTCAAATGCGATGCACCTTTCATCATGGATTGATAAGGAAATTGAGATTCCTTTTGACGAGGACTTATTCGAGTCAGAGCTTATGAAGAGAGTTTCCGCATCAAAAAGAAAGCCTGAATGCGTTGCACAAAAATATTTTAACTGGAAAATTTAATTACAGAATATAATCTGTAAATATTAAGGAGAATTTATTATGGATAAAAAGGTTAAAGTCGGTATCATTGGTATCGGCAATATGGGTACAGGCCATTATAATAACATTATGAACGGCTACGTTCCCGAAATGGAAGTATCCGCAGTATGTGATATCAATCCCGCAAGACTTGATTACGTAAGAAACGATTATCAGGCCAGAAAAGAAAAGGGCGAAGAATTAAGCGAAATTTTCTATTTTGACAATGCATCCGAAATGATCAAGTCAGGTAAGATTGATGCGGTCATCGTTGCAGTTCCTCACTATTTCCACCCCGTTTACGTAATTGAAGCCATCGAAAACGGCGTTCACGTAATGAGCGAAAAGCCTGCAGGCGTCTATACAAACGCAGTAAAGAAAGCAAACGAAGTTTCAAAACAGCATCCTGAAGTTGTATTCGGTCTCATGTTCAATCAGAGAACAGATCCGGCTTACAAGAAGATGAAGGAAATCATTGACAGCGGTGAGCTCGGCGCTATCAGAAGAACAAACTGGATCATCACAACATGGTACAGATCACAGCGTTACTATGATTCAGGTTCATGGAGAGCAACATGGAGCGGAGAAGGCGGCGGCGTTCTTCTCAATCAGTGTCCTCATCAGCTCGACCTTTTCCAGTGGATATGCGGCATGCCTGTCAAGGTAATGTCAAAGCTTTCATACGGCAAGTGGCATGACATCGAGGTTGAAGACGACGTTACTGCATTCCTTGAGTATGAGAACGGCGCAACCGGTACATTCATCACTTCAACATCGGATTGCCCCGGAACGAACCGTTTTGAGATTCTCTGTGAGAAGGGTAAGCTCGTTTATGAGAACGGAATCCTTAACCTCAAGAAGCTCAATATGTCTATTACGGACTTCACATACAGCAAGGAAATCAAGGCATCATGGGGCGAGCCTCAGGTGATCTTCAATGAAAATCTTGATATTTCAGGACCGAATACTCAGCACGTAGGCGTTCTTAACGCATTTGCTGCAAGAATTCTCAGAGGCGAACCTCTTATCGCAGAGGGCACAGAGGGTATCCGCTCACTCACTCTTTCAAATGCTATGCACCTTTCTTCATGGCTCGGAAGAGAAGTTGAAATTCCTTTCGATGAGGATCTTTACGAAGAAGAACTCATGAAGAGAGTTGCAACATCAAGAAGAAAGCCTGAATTTGAAAGCGCTGTTACCGTTCAGTGGGAAAACAAGAAGTAATCACTATCAGGGATAATTCAAAGCCGCAGAAACCTTTTCTGCGGCTTTTGTTAATTTAACGGATAAAAGCAATATTTTTCGCTTTATCTCTGCAAAAGGCTTTTTGTGGCAAATTGCGGAAATAATATAATAAAAGGGCAATTATTATAAAAAAAACAGTTGCTTTTTTCTGTATTTTTTAGTATAATAAGCATTACAGAAGATTAAAGATAAATTAAGCGAGGTTTTGATATTATTATGAACAAAAACGATATGCTGACAGTCAATACTATCAGACTTTTGTCTGCCGAAGCAATTCAGAAGGCAAAGTCAGGACATCCGGGTCTTCCTATGGGCTCCGCTCCTATGGCATATACTTTGTGGTCAAAGATCATGAAGCACAACGGCAAGGATCCTAAGTGGGCAAACAGAGACAGATTTATTCTCTCTGCAGGTCATGGCTCTGCAATGCTTTATTCGCTCCTGCATTTGTTCGGATACGGACTCGAAATTGAAGATCTCAAGAACTTCCGTCAGTTTTCAAGCAAAACTCCGGGCCATCCGGAATATAATCATACAGCCGGCGTAGAAATGACAACAGGTCCTCTCGGACAGGGACTTTCTTCCGGTGTCGGTATGGCTATTGCCGAAAACCATCTCGCATCTGTTTTCAATACGGAAGATTTTAAGGTTATAGATCATTACACATACGTTATTTGCGGTGACGGCTGTCTTATGGAGGGCATCACTGCCGAAGCATCATCTCTTGCAGGCTCACTCAAGCTCGGAAAGCTCATTGTTTTCTATGATTCCAATAAGATCACGATCGAGGGCTCCACAGACATTGCATTTACGGAAGATGTTGCCATGAGATATAAGGCTTATGGCTGGCAGGTACTTACCGTTGAAGACGGAAACGATATGGATGCTATTTATAATGCAGCAGTCGAGGCAAAGAAGGAGACAGAGAAGCCGTCAATCGTTATCGTAAAGACAAAAATCGGTTACGGTTGCCCTGCAAAGATGGGAAAAGCATCTGCTCACGGCGAGCCTCTCGGCGAAGAAAACATTGCAGCTACAAAGGAATTCCTCGGTTGGAAGTGGGAAGAACCATTCTTTGTACCTGAAGAAGTCAAGGAGAACATGAAAGCTATTCAGGCTGAAGGTGAAAAGTACGAGGCTGAATGGAATACAATGTTTGAGGCTTACAAGGCAAAGTATCCTGAAAAGGCTGATCTCTGGGATATATATTTCAATAACACTCTTCCGGAGGACTTTGAAACAAGTGATATCTGGAATTACGAAATCACTGAAGCTACAAGAATCACTTCTTCCGAAATGCTCAACAGAGCAGCAAACTTCGTACCAAACATAATGGGCGGCGCCGCTGACCTTGCACCTTCAACAAAGACAATCGTTAAGGGTAAAGAGGACTATTCAGCTGAAAACAGAGCCGGAACGAATATGCACTTCGGTATCCGTGAGCACGCAATGGCAGCAATCGTGAACGGCATGGCACTTCACGGCGGAATTCGTCCTTATGCCGCAACATTCTTTGTATTCAGCGATTATATGAAGCACTCAATGAGACTTTCTGCTATCATGAAGCTTCCTGTAACATATGTTCTTACTCATGACTCAATCGGTGTCGGAGAAGACGGACCTACACACGAGCCTATCGAACAGCTTGCTGCTATCCGTTCTATCCCGAACTTCATTGATTTCAGACCTGCCGATTCAAAGGAAGTAGCCGCAGGCTGGAAATTCATTCTCAAGAATACTGATGCTCCTGTCGGACTCGTTCTTACAAGGCAGAAGCTTCCGCTCCTTGAAGGCACAGGCATGGACGCCATGAAGGGCGCATACGTTATTGCTGACAGTGAGAAAAAGACACCTGATGTTATTCTTATGGCTTCGGGCTCAGAGGTTCATCTCCTCACAGAAGCCAAAGAACTTCTCAAGGCAAAGGGAATAGATGCAAGAGTGGTAAGTGTACCTTCATTTGAGCTCTTTGAAAGACAGTCAGCCGAATATAAGGAGTCAGTTCTTCCGAAGAACGTTAGAGCAAGACTTGCAGTTGAAGCCGCTTCACCTATGGGCTGGCACAAGTATACAGGTCTTGACGGCGATGTTCTTGCTATGGAAGGCTACGGAGCTTCTGCGCCATTCTCAAAGCTCTTTGAATATTTCGGTTTCACGGCAGAAAACGTTGCAGCAAGAGCTGAAGCTTTGCTTAAATAATCAAGAACGGAATTAAATACAGACTGCCGTTTTCAAATCATGATTGCGGCAGTCTGTTGTTTTGGTATTTATATGTATTTTATTGTTGTGATCGGAGCATTACTGCTTAATTTACTTGCAGGAAGGCTGTTTTCTCCGTATTGCGGATGGATAGTCAGCAGCCACGTTTCTATGGCGAATAAATTTTCAGACAGAAAATTCAAAACTGTTCGTCTGTGGGGCGCAGTGATCTCTGTTCTGATGTTTGTAATCGTATGGACGGCAGTAGAGCTTGCCTTTTTATTCCTGCAGGTTCAGTCTGAAGTTTATGCGTATATAATTTACGGCTTATCGGTATTCGGATTCATACAGTGCGGACAGCTCATCGGAAGAATGAAAAAGCTTTACGGAAATCTTGAAAACGCAGTCTATCTGAAGCAGATTTTTGCATCACTTCTTGTCAAGGACGGTGCTTCGCTCAATAATCAATCCTATAAGAAAGCGTTCACGGCGACCGTTTCACGCATTTTTGCCGAAAGAATCATTACAACATCTATTCTGCTTCTGATTCTCGGCCCGGGAGCGGCGGCAGGCTATATTTTTCTGAATACATTTGCAAATTCAGATCATTCCGAAAAGCTAATCTCTCACGGCTTCTTTGATGTCGCAATCAGAATCAACGGCATCATTTCATTTCCCGGATATGCAGTGTTAAGTCTTATTATGTGGTGCATCAAATGGGTCACAGGCAGAAAATTTGAGAAAAAGACCTGTAGAATAAGAACCAGACCTGCGGCACAGCTTTTTGAATTTTCAGAATCAAAGAGTCTTGACGATTCTATGATTTCAGCCGTAATAAAGGTTATTTATTTCGGAACGATACTTTTAGGTCTTATGCTTACGGCAGGATATATTTTCGTTGAATCTGTATTTGCGGCACTCGGACTTGATGAATATTGGAATTTCTGGAATGGTAAAAATATAGATAAAACTACTTGAAAGGAATTTGCTCGATGAAAAACAGAAAAACAGCATTGATCCTCGTGATCGCATTCGTCGTTCTAATTTTCAGCGGATGCACAGAGGCTCCGAGTGCAACGGTTGCTCCCGAAGAAATCTTTACAAACTGGAGCAGAATACCATACGATGACTATTCAAACGGCATAACGTCATACTACGCAAATCTTTCTTATCACACGAGAAATATTGAGTTGTTTTTCGATGATGAGAATTATTACAAAAAGCTGAACGATACGCAGAAAGAATATTTTAGAGAAGCAAAACTTCTTCTTTCTGTGTTTGCAACTGAGCTTTCGTCGCTCCCTGAATATGATTTTCTTTCCGGAAATGACTCCGAGCCTGACAGGACAGAAGGAGAGCTTCTTGTTTCAGGTATGTACGGCTATAAGCTGAAGAATAATACCCAGATAAGATTCGGCTGTGACAATAAGACCGCAGGCGGAAGTTACATATATGACGGACTCATTTTACCGGATAAGAATTATCTTGAAATAAACGTCGAGGATGTCTTTTCAGATAACACTAAATGTTCAACTGTTATTGAGTCTGTCATCACGGATGAAAAGAACTGCGTAATAAGATATTCCAAATCTACTGAAAAAGACGGCGAGGTAATTACAAAAATAGCATTTATTGTAATAAAAAACAATTCTGCCGAGATTGCATATTACGAAGGCTCTGATCTTCCGTCTCAACTTGTCAAGCTTGATAGCCTTATAAATTATAATATAAACGCAATTACGTTCGGTATAGGAACGGTAATAAGCTTTGTATATCAAATAAAGTGACAGAGAGGTAATAAAAATGTCTGAACCAATAATTGAAATGAACATCCGTGATTACGGTAAAATTACTCTTGAACTCAATCCGGAGCAGGCTCCGATTTCAGTAAACAATTTTCTTTATCTTATCGATAAGGGATTTTATAACGGACTTACTTTTCACAGAGTAATAAGCGGCTTTATGATTCAGGGCGGCTGCCCGAAGGGAAACGGAACGGGAACTCCCGGCTGGTCGATCAAGGGCGAATTCAAAGCAAACGGCGTAGAGAACACAATCAAGCACAAGCGCGGTGTTATCTCTATGGCAAGAGCCCAGAACCCCGATTCTGCAGGAAGCCAGTTCTTCATAATGCATGAGGATGCTCCTCATCTTGACGGACTTTATGCCGCATTCGGTAAAGTTACAGACGGAATAGAAGTAGTCGATAAGATCGCCGAGGTTCCTACATCACGCTTCAACGATATGCCGAAGACACCTGTTGTGATCGAATCAATAAAGGTAATCGATTACGCCGGCGTTGTTGTAACAAAGCCCTGACGGAAGCTAAAATCAAAAGAAAATCAAAAACGCCGTTATTCTTATTGAAAGCGGCGTTTTCTGATATGGAGATTTATTGGAGATGAAGATCGAGGAAAGCTTTCACATCAAGCACGTCGTCAGCGCTTTCGAGCTTTGCTACAAGATTGCCTAGCTTTGTCACTATAAGCACGGCAGGAAGTCGCGATATTCCGAATCTATCTGAAAAATCAGCATACTTATTAAGTGCCTCTCCTGTAGATGAGTATGCATCTATAATTGTGACTTCCGCCTTTGACCTGTAAGCTTCAAGCAAAGAACGGAACCTGCAGATGCAATCAGTCCTGATTTTTTCTTCCTCTGTGAAGCTGCACACGCATTCGTTATTTTCTGCATTCACCGTTTCGTGTTCTGTGGGGCTTGAATCATAAACAAAGATGATCTTTGGCTGAAACGTTTCTTTGGTGCATATTGTCTTTGCGGCATCTGAAACGCTTTCACCCAATTTTGTGAAGCATTTTTTGATTGTATCCCCGAAATAGACCCCTAATGCGCCCGCAGCGGCGGCAAAAGCGGTGAATTTTATTATTCTTTTGACCATTATACCTGACTATGTCCTTTCAGAATGTTTTCGGCAAACTGATTTTTTGAAATCGTCTGCTGTGATATTATGTGCCGTTTTTATTTTATTAAACGTAATAAAACAAATAAACAGAGCATATTTTATAGCGAAAATTGTTATTGAAAGGAAATAGCAAATATGAAAGTTTTATATATCAAGAGAGCAGTCATAAAAAAGGTGCTTATCGGAGCCTGCACGCTTATTCTTATTCTTCTTATACTGAAAATAACTGGCGTTTTCTGATTTTTTTGACAAAAAACGTTTTACGGCTCTTTACATAATCGCAAAAAAATTATATAATATTACAGTGATTCCAATGACAAAACGGAAAGGTTTGAGTAAAGATGAATGTTGATCAGATTGTAACAAAATTCAGAGAAGACAGAAGCTTCATGAAGAATGTTGCTTACTGGAAAGAAATTCCCGCAAAAAGCGCGGAATATACTTTTTTCCCGGAAGAGACTGATGAGAGAATCATAAAAGCTCTTTCAGAGAAAGGAATACTCAGACCTTATACCCATCAGGGTGAGGCAGTAAGACATATTTTTGACGGAGACAACGTTACCGTTGTTACTCCGACCGCATCAGGCAAAACTCTTTGCTATAATGTTCCGGTGCTTGACAGAATATTAAAAGAGCCCGATACGAGAGCACTTTATATCTTCCCGACAAAAGCGCTTGCGCAGGATCAGATGGCAGAGCTGCATGAACTTTGTGACCTTATCGACGCTCCTGTCAAAAGCTATACATATGACGGTGATACTCCTGTAAACGCCAGAAAAGCAGTCCGTCAGGCAGGAAATATAATTATTACGAACCCTGATATGCTTCATTCGGGCATACTTCCACAGCACACGAAATGGGTGGACTTCTTTGAAAACCTTCGCTATATCGTAATTGATGAGCTTCACACCTATGTAGGTGTATTCGGAAGCAATGTTGCAAACGTGATCAGAAGGCTTAAAAGGCTTTGCGCTTTTTACGGCTCACATCCGCAGTTCATTTGCCTTTCCGCAACCATTGCCAACCCAAAGGAGCTTGCCGAAAAAATAACAGGTGAGGAAATGCACGTCATTAATAAGAGCGGTGCGCCGACAGGCAAACGACACATAATTTTTTACAATCCGCCTTACATAGACAAGAAGCTTTACATCAGAAGGGATACTACACTTGAATCAAGAGATATAGCAGAAAATCTCCTCAAAAACGGAATTCAGACTATAGTCTTCATGCGCTCGAGAGTAGGCGTTGAGGTAATGCTGAATACCCTTCAGCAGAAATTCAAGGATGAAAAAAATTATTCTCCTGCGGACAAAATAAAAGCATACAGAGGTGGCTATCTTCCGTCTGAAAGAAGAGCAATAGAAAAGGGCTTGAGATCAGGAGAAGTACTTGGAGTAATCAGCACGAATGCTCTTGAACTCGGAATAGACATAGGAAGCCTTGATGCATGTGTGATGTGCGGCTATCCCGGCGGAATTTCAAATACATGGCAGCAGGCAGGAAGAGCAGGCAGAAGAAGAGATACTTCCATTGCGATTCTTGTTGCTGAGAGCCGCGCAATTGATCAGTATATTCTGAAAAATCCTGATTATTTCTTTGAAGCATCTCCTGAACATGGACTGATAAATGCCGATAATCTTCAGATACTTATGACTCATGTTCAGTGCAGTCTGTTTGAGCTTCCTTTCAGGGACGGAGAAACATTCGGAGGACAGGATATTTCTGCAATGCTCTCTTTCTTTGAAGAGAACGGCACTTCACGTCACACAGGCGGCAAGTGGTACTGGATGGCAGAGACTTATCCGGCTTCACTTCTCAATATGAGAAGCCTTGCAAACGATAATTTTATTATCGTTGATATCACAGATCCAAAGCACACCGTTATCGGCGAAATGGATAAATATACTGTGCCAATGCTTCTTCATGAGCACGCAATTTATATGCATCAGGGAATTCAGTATCAGGTTGAAAAGCTTGATTGGGACGATCACAAGGCGTATGTAAGCAAGGTATCCGTAGACTACTATACGGATGCCGATATGAACGTAGAAGTCAAGGTCATTGATGTTTACGATAAGAAAGAAGCAGAAGGAAAACAGCTTGAGCTTTCATACGGCGAAGCAATGGTCATCTCACAGACAACCATGTTCAAGAAGATGAAGCTTGATACACACGAAAATCTCGGTTGGGGCAAGGTATACCTTCCGCAGCTTGAAATGTATACAATGGCTTCATGGATCACGCTTCCGGATGAACTCACAGAGAAATTCGATAGAGAAGAATTCAATGATGCACTCCTCGGAATAACGCATCTTCTCGGAAATATTGCGCCGGTGTTCCTTATGTGTTCCTCATCAGATATAAATATCATATATCATGTGCGTTCGCCGTTTACGGGAAAGCCGACTGTATATTTTTACGATAATTATCAGGGTGGAATCGGCTTTGCTGAAAAGATTTATCATTCATTCTTTGACCTTCTCGAAGCTGCTTATTATCATATAAATAATTGCGGCTGTGACAAAGGCTGTCCTTCGTGCGTAGGACCTCTCTGGGAAAGAAAAATAAAGAAGAATTCATTATTAATCATGGAGATGATGCTCAATGATTTCAGATCTTAAGGACAAGCTTGAACGCTTTTCAGTGATTCAGCCGCAGAAAAAGTCCAAACAGAAATTTGATATTTCAGAAGCTCTGGGAGGAGAGGTTTATCTCACGGAAAAAGGCGGCTTTATTATCCGGCAGGCAGATTATCCGTTCGGAACACCGTACGGCGATTACATAATAGAAAAAGCCCAAAGCAGTGAGTTTTCGGATGATAGATTTCTATTTGTTGATACGGAAACAACTGGTCTTGGTGCTGGTGCGTGTGCGTTTCTAATTGGAATTGCATATTTTACAGAAGAAGGCCTGAGCCTTGAGCAGATATTTTTAAGAGACCTCGATGATGAGGAAGCCGCTCTTGACTATCTTATAAGCAATTATTCCGATATGACCGCCGTATCCTATAACGGAAAATCGTTTGATATACCGCTTTTGAGAGGCAGATGTGTCATTAACGGTATCAGGTCAGCAGGCTTTGCCGAAAAGCATATCGATCTTCTGCATCTTTCAAGAAGAATTTGGAAAAAGCGCCTTGAATCATGCCGTCTCGGCTCGATAGAAGAAGAAATCCTTAAATTCACAAGAGAAGATGATGTTCCGGGAAGCATGGTTCCCGAGCTCTACAAAGAATATCTGAAGACAGGCAAGCCGGACAATATCGTAAGCATTCTGGAGCATAACGAAAATGACGTTGTGTCAATGAGCGTGCTTCTTGCCAAAATATTCAGAATAGAAAAGGACCCGCTCGGAGAACTGAATAACATAATTGATGTATTTCATCTGGGCGAAGCAGAGTTTAACCGCAACCAGTATGACAAGGCAAAAGAATGCCTTGAATCTGTCATTCATACGAGAACCGATACGGTCACGCTTTACACTTCGATGAAATACCTTTCTCTTATTCATAAGCAAAGATGCGAATGGGACAAAGCTCTGTATTATTGGGACAGAATGGACAAGGTCGGCTTGCAGGCGGTATTCCCGCTCATTGAGCTTGCAAAATATTACGAACACAAAGAAAAAGATATCGGTAAAGCACTTGGATTTGCTGAAAAAGCACGCTTAAATGCATCTAAGCTATATTCAAAGGACAAAATGAGTGAGCTTGATGCAAGAATAAAACGTCTAAAAAGTAAGATAACGGAGGAAAATAAATAAAATGGGTATAATGACAAATATAAAGGGCTTTCTCGGCTATATGAACCTGGGAAAGAACAAAAAAGAAAAGGCTGAAAAGTATTTTTCCGAAGCATACGAGAGCGGAATGACAAAGGATATCTATCTTCTTTCTTACGGAGCTCTTCTTATGCAGAAGCACGATTATGTCAAGTGCAAAGAGGTATATCAGAGAGCCCTGAGCCTTGATACAGAAAAGGCAAACGTAAAAAGAGCAATTGTCTGCAGTATAGCAGTGTGCGACTATAAGCTCGGAAACAAAGAAGAAGCAATTGAAAAAGTCAAGGCTCTTTACGATGAGGATAACAAATCAAGCACTGTTTATACGATATACGGTTACTTCCTTATGAGAGAAGGTCAGCTTGATGAGGCGCTAAAAGTTAATCTTGAGGGCTATTCATATGATGAAGACGATGTTTCAGTACTCGATAATCTCGGTCAGACCTACCTTGCTATGGGTGACAAAGAGAATGCAAAGAAGTTTTTTGAGCTTGCAGTCGAAGAGAAAAATACTATGCCGGATTCCTGTTATTATCTTGCTGAAATGTATATGGAAGACGGCGATTTGAGAAAAGCCAAGAAACTTCTTATGAATCTTGAGGATGTCAATTTCAGTGCTTTGACGACAGTGACAAGAGAAGAAGTCGATGCTCTTCTTGAAAAGGTCGTTGCTCTTGCAAGTGAGGAAAACATCTGATAAAACGTATCAAAATTAAATTTTAACATATAATAACGGCAGAATAAACAGTAAAGTGAGATTGGAGAATGCTTAATCTTCTTATCCGCACATTTATAATTTATGCTGCCGTTATTTTTGTTATGAGGCTGATGGGGAAAAGGCAGATAGGTCAGCTTCAGCCCTTTGAGATGGTAATAACGATAATCATAGCCGACCTTGCCGCTATGCCTATGCAGGATGAAAAAATACCGTTGGCAAGAGGTGTGCTTCCTCTGGCAGTCCTCCTTCTGGCTCAGACGGTTTTCTCATATCTTGTATTCAGAAAGAAGAAATTCAGAACTCTGATCAACGGCACTCCGCTCGTTCTTATCGCCGGTGGAAAGCTTCAGCATTGCAATCTTAGAAAATCACTTATCTCATTCTGCGATATAATTGAGGCAATGCACGAAAGCGGAATAGATGATTTCGGAGAAATTGACTATGCAATCCTTGAAACAAACGGAAAGATTACAATATTCCCGAAAAAGACACAAAATACCGGACAGAAGATGAGCTTTCCAGTCATAATGAACGGAGAAATTCTGAAGCATTTTATTACATTCACCGATGTTACCCAAAAGGAGCTTGAAGAAATGACTGCAAATGAGAACCACTCAATGAAGGACGTTCTTTTCGGCTATCTTGATTCAAACGGTAAGCTGAATAATATATATACGGAGGACAACCGAAAGTGAAAAACGTTATCATAGCTATAGTAATCTTTGCTCTGACTGTTGTCCTGATTCTCTTTGCTGATTTTTATGCCTACAAAAAGATTGACAAGGTATCGGAAATAATAATGAAAATCAAGGACGAAGGCGAAATTTACAGATACAACGAAGCGAAAGCAGAATGGGAAAAAGCAAGAGGTTTTCTCTTTATGATACTGAATCATCAGGATATAGATAACGCCGATCTTGCTTTTGCGGACCTTGAGGAAGCAAAGGATTCGGGAGAAGATTATCAGATAAACCTTGCGGCGGGACGGCTTCTTTTTTATCTTGATGACCTGCTCGACACGGAGCGCATCAGCCACTCAAATATTTTCTGAAATTTGCGATATATAAAGAGATGGCATTTCATGTTTTCACATGAAATGCCTTTTTTATGAATTACATATGGTCAACGACTGTAAGACCTTTGTTATTTTCAAGTGCCCAATCGATGGACCACTGGTTTTCAAAGAGAAGAACGAATCTGTCTTCCATATCGTGAACGACTCTTGTCGTGCTTGTTGTTTTGATCGAATCAGGATCAGTTACATCGCTTGTGACCCAACGTGCGAATCTGTACGGGAATCTTTCAATTGAAGGTTCAACGCCGTATTCGTTTCTCAATCTGTAATCAAGAACTTCAAGCTGGAGAACACCGACGGCACCAACAACGTATTCCTCGATACCGATGTTGATATCCTTGAATATCTGAATCGCGCCCTCCTGTGCAAGCTGGGTAATTCCTTTAAGAAACTGCTTACGCTTCATAGAGTTTGATACGTGAACTCTCGCAAAGATTTCAGGGGAGAAGGAGGGGATGCCTTCATAAACAACATTCATATCATCCTCACTGAGCGTATCGCCTATGCTGAATATTCCTGGATCGAAAAGACCGATAATATCACCGGCATAGCCTTTTTCCGCAATCGTTCTGTCCTGCGCCATAAACTGCTGAGGCTGTGCAAGTTTTATCTTCTTGCCGCCCTGTACATGATATACGCTCATGCCTTTCTCAAATTCACCTGATACAATTCTCAAAAATGCAACTCTGTCTCTGTGTGCAGGGTCCATATTTGCCTGTATCTTGAATACAAAGCCTGAGAAATTGGAATCGCAGGGCTCAATGAGACCGCATCTTGCTTCCTTCGGAGACGGAGAAGGAGCAAGGCTCAGGAATGAATGAAGGAATGTCTCTACGCCGAAGTTGTTCATAGCACTTCCGAAGTAAATAGGAGTAAGCTCACCCTTATTTACAAGCTCCATATCGAATTCATCGCCTGCAAGGTCAAGAAGCTCAATTTCGTCAAGAAGCCTCTTGTAATATGATTCCCCTATGATATCGGCAAAGCTCTCGCCATAGACATCACCCGTTGAGGATTCAACCATGTTCTGACCGTGATTACCACCGCTGTAAAGCTCTATTTGTGATTCGTGTCTCTTGTAGATACCCTTGAAATCGCCGTCTGTACCAATAGGCCAATTCATAGGATATGAGCGGATTCCGAGAACCGATTCAATTTCATTCATAAGATCAATAGGATTCTTTGAAGCTCTGTCCATCTTATTGATGAAAGTAAAAATCGGAATATGTCTCATACGGCAGACATGGAAAAGCTTGATTGTTTGCGGCTCAACGCCCTTTGCACCGTCGATAAGCATTACTGCGGAGTCGGCTGCCATAAGCGTTCTGTATGTGTCTTCGGAGAAGTCCTGGTGTCCTGGAGTATCAAGAATGTTTATGCAATGTCCGTCATATTCGAACTGCATAACGCTCGACGTTACGGAGATACCTCTCTGTTTTTCTATTTCCATCCAGTCAGACGTAGCATGAGTTGCGGCACGGCGTGCTTTTACCGAGCCTGCCTGACGGATTGCGCCGCCGTAAAGGAGGAGCTTTTCGGTCATTGTAGTCTTGCCGGCATCTGGGTGAGAGATGATGGCAAAAGTACGTCTTCTTTTAACCTGAGTTTCTAATTCTGTCATATTTTCCTCAAAATATCAATTATAATCTGCAAATACATATTATACACGATAATGCCGTCTTTGTCAATCTGTTTTTGCTATAAGACGGATTTATTTTATTTATTATTATATAAACAATAATAAAAATATGAAAAAGTTAATTGAAAAGGTTGCTTTTTTAACAAAAATATGATACAATATTATATACTCATAAAGATATGTATTAGTGAAAGGCAGGGAACTCAAGGTTCCCGATATAGGCAAAAATGAAGAACTTAAATAAAAAACTGATTTATGCAGGTGTATGCATTCTCATTGCAATCCTGTTTACTGTATTGGTAAGTGTATGTGACAGAGCTATCGTCAGCCCTCACGGAGTAGATGTAACAGTTGGCTTCTCACACATAAACAACTCAATTTCAAGTATTTTCGGTTATAATCAGATGTGGTACAAAGTAACAGGTCTGATAGGCTATTCGGCAGTGGCACTCGTTGCGGTTGTTGCGCTGTTCGGACTTCTTCAGCTCATTGTCAGAAAAGGCCTTTTCAAGGTCGATGCGGAAATATTTGCACTCGGAATCACTTACGTTCTTATGTTTGTGCTCTATATTGCATTCGATAAGATAGCAATAAATTGCAGACCTATGATCCTTCCGGATGAAACTGCGCTTGAGCCTTCGTACCCGTCATCACATACAATGCTTGCCTGCACGGTTTTCGGAAGCATATATCTTGCTTCAAGAAAGTACTGCAAAAAGACAAACATCAGAATAATCGTTCAGTCAGTCTGCATGATTATCTGCATGGTTGCCGCAGTAGGAAGACTTTTCTCGGGTGTACATTGGTTCACCGATGTGCTCGGAAGTATTTTTATAAGCTGTGCATTGCTCTCAGTTTATCATGTATTGCTTGAAGTATTCAGAATCAAACTCAAAAAGAACAAAAGCACTAAAGCATAATTCATATACGGTTATTAATAACGAAATTCGCTTATTTAACAGATAGGAGTAATTGAAAAATGCCTTCTAAGGATAATATAAAATCATTTGAATCTTCAAAAAAGTCTTCTTCAGCAGGAACAAAATCAGGTACCTCAAAGAAATCGACTTCAGCAAAGAAAACAACAGCCAAAACTGTTTCCTACGAGAAAGCAAAAGCTGAAATCGACGAGAGAAGAAGAATAGAAAAGCTTCAGGACGAGGAAGCGCAGAGGCTTGCCAGGAAAGCAAAGAAGGATCGTCAGAAGCAGGAGAAGGAAAAAGAAGATCTTAAGAAAGAAATAAAGAAGCAGAAAGAAAGAGAAGCAAAAGAGCTCGAAAAAGAGAAGAAAGATAAAGAAAAAGAAACAAAGAAAGCCGAAAAAGCCGCAAGACGAGCAGAGAGAAAGCAAAACAGAATGGACGGAAATCCGGAGCCGCTTTCAGAAACCGTTGTTGACGAAGTAATCGGTATTCTCTTCATAGGTATAGGTTTCTTCCTCTTTATGTGCCTTTTCAATATCTCAACGGGAATACTCGGCGATATCGTCAAGCAGGTTCTTATGGGACTTCTCGGCTATCTTGCATATATTATCCCTGCCGTTATCATAATCGGCGGCGTTATTTCCATGGTTGGAAGGAACGTAAAGATTTTCAGAATCTTTATCTGCCTTATTGCGGTTTGTATGCTCGCTGCATGGCTTCAGCTTTTCCCATACGAAGCAGGAAAATTCCAGGACGAATCCTTGATGGGATTTCTCAAGTCAACTTACAATAAGGGCCTCGACAGCGTAGGAACAGGCGTTTTGTTCTCGGTAGTTACATACGGTGCAAAAGCGCTTCTCGGTATGGCCGGTGCAAAGCTTATCCTCATACTGCTTTTCATATCAGCCGTGCTTCTTCTTCTCAATCAGAGCGTTACGAAGCTTACAAAGCGCGCTATTGAGAAATTCAGAGAAAAAAGCGATGAAAGAAAAGCCAAAGAACATGAATTGGCCCGTTCTGACCTGAAGACGATCAATAATCGCCAGACAACGGCAAAACCGGCATATTCTTCGGCAACGCAGAAGAAAAAGGTCATTGTCTCCGATGATGGGGAAGGTTATCAGCGGCCAAAAACCTCAAAGGCTTACCAGACTTCATATTCTGAGCCGCCGCTCGTTCGTTCTGCCGAAAAAACAACAAGCTATTCTCAGCAAACTGAGGAGAATTATTCAGCTCCCGAAAGGAATAGCAGTATTCCTTTCAGAAAGAACACAATCGGAGAATCAGCGCCTGAAGAAGAATATTACAATCAGGATGCTTCCTATCAGGATGCAGATAATTACGAAGATTATCAGGAATTCGAAAATTCCGAAACATATCAGGATATTCCCGAAGATAATTATCCGGAGGATAACGCACCTGCAGAGAAGCCATCCGAAAAACACTCAAAGAAGTCCAATTCAAGAATCATTCCATTCTTTTCAAAGAAGAAGAATGTCGAGGACGATACTTCTTCCGATGATGAAGAAGAGACCAGACCTACTATAACGGAAATGGCTGAAATAACAGGAGAAAAGCGTGAGCTTAACGTTACTGTTGACGGTGAAATCCTTGATGACGGAACAGAGGCAAGCATTGCCGCTCCTGTTCTTGAGAAAAAGCCTGAAGTACAGTACATATTCCCGTCACTTGATCTTCTAGAAACTCCGGTGAATAACGATGTTGATCCTGTCGATGAGGAAGAAGTTTACGCCAAGGCAAGAGCAATCGAACAGACACTCTCCGATTTCGGTATCGGCGGCAAAGTAAATAACGTAACTCACGGCCCTGTTATCACAAGATATGAATATTCTGTTCCTTCAGGAACAAAGATGAGTCGTGTAACATCTCTTGATAAGGAGCTTGCCTACAGCCTTGAATGCGCAAGCATCAGAATTGAGGCTCCTATCCCGAATAAAGCCGCAATAGGCATCGAGGTACCGAACGCCAAGAAGACAACAGTATATATGAGAGAGCTTCTTGAAAGCGAAGAGTTCAAAAAGAAGGATTCACTCCTTGCATTTGTTGTAGGTAAAGATATTGCGGGAAACATCATTATCGGTGATATCGCAAAAATGCCACATACACTCATAAGCGGTGCTACAGGTTCCGGTAAGAGTGTATTCATTAACAGTATCATTCTTTCGATTCTATATAAAGCCGCACCTTCCGAGGTCAAGCTCATAATGGTCGACCCGAAAAAGGTTGAATTTGAGAAGTACAGAGGCATTCCTCACCTGATGTTCCCGGTTGTGTCCAATCCTAAACGTGCTGCCGGCGTACTGGCCTGGGCAGTTAAGGAAATGGAAGACAGATACGAGAAAATGGCTAAGGTCGGTGTAAGAGACCTCAGAAATTATAATAAACTTATGAAGCAGGATCCTTCAGATGATCCGGATCTCCAGCCGCTTCCTCTTATCGTAATCATAATCGATGAGCTTTCCGACCTTATGGTCGTTGCAGGTGATGAGGTCGAAGACTCAATTTACAGACTTGCACAGATGGCTCGTGCCGCAGGTATGTATCTCATTATCGCAACGCAGAGACCGTCTGTAGACGTTATCACAGGTGTTATCAAAGCAAACATTCCTTCGAGAATTGCGCTTAAAGTTGCTTCCCAGCACGACTCAAGAACTATACTTGATACAATCGGCGCTGAACAGCTTCTAGGTAACGGTGATATGATCTATAAGCCGGCAGGTCTTGACAGAAGTCTTCGTGTTCAGGGCGCATGGGTTTCCGATGATGAAATCGAGAATGTAGTTGAATTCATAAGAAGCCAGAATATTGCTCCGACCGAAATAGTCGAAGAATCGCTTGAAGAAAAAATTTCGGAAATCGACAAAAAATTCGTTGATGCCGCAAATACGGATGACCTTCTTGAGGAAGCTATCGCCTTCGTAGTCAAGGAGCAGGAAGCATCTGTTTCAATGCTTCAGAGAAGATTCCGAATCGGCCACGGCAGAGCAGGAAATCTTATAGATGAAATGGAAAAACGCGGTGTTGTAGGCCCGCATCTCGGAAGTAAGCCGAGAGAAGTTCTTCTTACAATGGATGAACTTGAAGCTGGCTTTACACCCGATGACAAATATTGATTAACAGAAAAATATGAATCATAATATAATGCTTGTATCTCTCGGCTGCAATAAAAACAGAGTTGATGCCGAAGAAATGCTCGGACTTTTGCAAGAGCACGGACACAAAATAGTAGCAGACGTTAAAGAAGCCGATGTTGTAATCGTTAATACCTGTGGCTTTATTGAATCAGCAAAGCAGGAATCAATCGACGAAACCCTGCGATATGCAAAATACAAAGAAGAGGGAACGATCAAGTACCTTGTAATGACAGGCTGTCTTGCGCAGAGATATGCTGATGAGCTGAAAAAAGAGCTTCCGGAGGTCGATGCCTTTGTAGGAGTAACGGCTTATCAGAATATCTGCCTTGTAATTGACAGGCTTGGTGAAGAAAACAATATCCTGATGGAGGATATTACTTCGCCTTGCCCTACAGGCCTTCCGAGAGTAACAAACAGCGAAGATGTATATGCATACCTCAAAATTGCCGAAGGCTGTGACAACAGATGCTCTTACTGCGCGATTCCTTATATCAGAGGTAACTTCAGAAGCAAGCCGCTTGATGCGCTTATTAAGGAATCGGAGGAGCTTGCAAAGAGAGGAAAGAAAGAGATAATCATAATTGCGCAGGATATAACAAGATACGGTCAGGATCTCGGCGATAACGTGAATCTGATGGTTCTGCTTGATGAAATCTCAAAAATCAACGGAATCGAATGGATAAGGCTTATGTACCTCAATCCGGCAAGAGTATCGCACGAATTTATTGATTTTGTCGCAGAAAACAAGAAGATTCTTCCTTATTTCGATATTCCGATTCAGCACGTGAATCCGGTTGTACTCAAGAGAATGCACCGTGAAGCATCGAGAGAGAAAATCGATGACGTATTTACATACGTTAAAGAGAGAATTCCCGAAGCATCGCTCAGAACAACGTTTATTTCCGGATTCCCGGGTGAAACCGACGAGCAATCAAAGGAAATTGTCGATTTTATCCGTTCACACGATATAGATAATCTCGGAGTATTTACGTATTCAGAGGAAGAGGGTACTCCTGCTTCAAGAATGCCTGAAAAGGTCGCACCCGAGGATGCAAAGAAACGTGCAAACAGAATAATGGCAGCCCAGAAGCGCCTTG
>JAZQMY010000010.1:0-4546 GCA_045627045.1 Clostridia bacterium
CTGCCGGAAATTGAGTTTGTTCCACTCAATCAGCATCCATTGTCCGCCTTTACGGGTGCCTTTTACATCAATGCGCCACCCGTTAATAACAGCATCCTGATTGTCCCACTGTCCGCGCGGATAATAATTGAAGTCAAGCGGCACATCAATGCCGTAGTTTTCTTTCATCATCTTGCTGAAAGCAGCTTCGGCAATTTTCCCGATCAGATTATCACGGGCAATTTCATTTGTCGACCGCGCTTTTGTTGTGCGCTGTCCAAACTCAATCGCCTGCTGGGAACGTGCGCTGACAAGGGAGAACTCGCGGCATTTTTCTAACTCAGATTCAGTCAGATAGATATTGCCTACATCAATCAAATTGCCTCACCGCCGTTTTCAAAAAGTTTGTTAGTAATACAGCCATCTTTCGCCGTCCCAATATGGCTGAATCTGGGACTGTGATTCATGAAGCTCATCAAAAAGATCAAACGCCACAAGCTTCGCTGTATCAATATCCCTCATTTTTCTGCCATGATAATCCCATCTCCACTCGCCATGAAAAACCACGCCCCAAGTAGAGTATCTGCTCATAACAATAGTTATATTTTCGCCTTTATACCTTAATGTAAATCCCTTTTCCGTGTGCCGCCATTCTTGACGCAGAAAATTCCTTCTGCGATTGCTCCTGTTTCGCAGTTCTCTTTCGTTTCTCTCCGGGTCAGAATAATTCTCCGTCATCTTTTCGGCGCAATTACATCCAACTCTTATTTCTCCCTGAAAGTCAGGATGAGCAAGTATATGAACATACCGAATTTTTTCTTTTCCGCACATCTCGCATTGTTCATAGGGAATATCATCTCCGGGGAGAGCGTCTTCTCCGAGATCTTCCATTCCAATATACTTCCATCCCTTATGAGGAATGCCGGGCCTATCCCATACGCCCATTTCGCTTACCCTCCTATCTGAAACACATAAGGCTGAACAAACTGCAATTTATCTCACTTTTTTGAACTTCTTTTTTATTGCGTCAATAATGATGCTTATGACAATCACTATTGCTAAAATAGCATACAAAAAGGCAACTTCTTTCCAAGAAGAAACCCACCCTATGTTCCAAAAGACAATACTAATAATAGCCATTACAATAACGGCAATTACAATATCTCTACTTAGTTTCTTCATGCAAAATACCTCCACATTAAATTAGAATTTGTTATCCTATCGTATCTGTCCGCTTCTTCTCAATGGCAGATAAAACTTCATCGACACAGCTGTCCAGCTCCTTGCGAATCTGCCGTTCCCAAAATCGGATCACCGTCCAACCGTCTTGCTCCAAAGCGGCGGAAACTTCCTGATCCCTCGCCATGTTGCGCTCGATCTTTGGAATCCAATATTCACGGTTTGACTTGATCTTTTGATTTCTGTTTTCCCAATCATAGCCGTGCCAGTATTCCGAATCGCAGAAAACGGCAATTTTATACTTTGTAATGGCTATGTCAGGTTTCCCGATGAGCGTTTTGCAGTTTTTGCGATAACGGATTCCCTTACTCCATAGTGCTTTGCGCAGAGAAAGTTCGATGGTTGTATCTTTGCTTTTTATCGCCTGCATATTCCTGCGGCGCTGTTCCGGAGTTAAATCATCAGCCATAGATTATTCCTCCGGCTCGTCTGCCTCTTTCACATCATAATAAACGACATTGTGCGGCAGTTTGATGTTCGGCACCCAAAGCTCGCGTCCGTTCCAGCCCTTTCTGCCGGTGACTTTATACATAGTCAAGACAACTTGATTCGTGAACGAACCGCCGAGGCTCCAATCATTCGGGGACAGCAAAGCGCCGGTTCCTTTTGCCACGTCTCTGCCGCGTCTTACGATCAGGATGCCCTGTGCAGACGGCTTCTCTGCAAGAATCGTATCAAGCACGGAGACAAAGCTCTTGATGTCAAAGTCCTCATCGGATGTCACATGATTGAAGATTTCCTTCATCAGCCGGAGATTGACCTGATAAGACGGCTCTGTTTCACTGAACGGTGCAAGGAGTGCGTCAAGTTCCTCAATCGTGTTATTCTCAGGATTGAACGGATAATAGTTCGTGCCGCCGGAGAGCATAAACACTTTCTTGTTGTCCAGAACGTTGGCGCGGGTGGGATTCAACCCTTCGGGGTAGTAAATCTTGATGTGCTCCGTCCCGTTTTCCACCTGTGCAATAATTGCATTGTTCGTTGCGTTTATATCAGAGAACAGCTTATAAAGCGGCTCGTCAATAAAGACACGCATCATTCCCGGATCGCGGTCATAACCAAACATCCGGCTGTGCTGCCACATGGTATCTGCCTGCGGCTTTTTACTCGTCCTGGTGTAGTAGATCGTATGGAGTGCAGGGAAAGTTACGCCGCGCCCAAGCGTATTGCCGCCGATGACGATATTGGAACCGGAAGAATATTCTTCACTGGCAATATCATTTTTGCCGTTCATCACAAGCACCTTTACATCATCGTTTACGATGAGCTTTTTCGCCTGTGCAAATACGGCATCAAAATCTGCCTTTGCACTCTTTTGCGGATTCAGTGCCTGCCACTCTTTTTCAAGTTCCGTCTTGAAGGCACCGTCGATATTATCACGGCACCATTTCAATTCGTCCTTGACTGCTTTTTCGTATTTGCTGTGAACTGCCTGCCTTACACTCGGATGGAGCAGACAGTTGGAGATCGTACCGCCGCTTGCAAAACTCTGCCCGGAAACAGCAAGGTGATGAAGCACCACCTGACGCTCCGGCTCGGCGATGTTCTCAAGATAGCTGATGCAGTCAGCCTTTTCATTTTTGGGAAAGAAGAAGTCCCCGCCGAGATACCCATTGCCGGGAGCAAAATAATATGTGAAATACGGATGCCAGCCGGAAGCCATTGTCTGCAAAAGAATTGCCTGCGGCGTTCCGGTCACTTGGAGATAGATGCTGCTGGAAGCTCCGTTCTTGATGGAATCCAGATACTTGTTGATTGAAGACTGTCTGCCGCGGTTGACCAGCGTATTGAGTGAAGCGGCGTCAGCCTCATCGTCAATGATGAAAAGCGGATTACCCTTCATAAAGCCGGTGGAAGCAAATACATTTGCCCAAAGACGCAGGATGCGGACATTCTTTTTCAGCACGATGATTGCAGGTTCCATCAGGCTGTTCTGAATGAACAGGCCGGAATCGTTCTCGCCGCAGATGCAGAAACCTTTCAGGTCAGATTTGACACGTTCCAAAGTCTGCTGCTGGAGTACAACATTATCGGTTGTCAAGAGAACAAATGCGGGGAACCCCATATCTGCAGCCTTACACATGATGCCGAACATCTGCCCGGTCTTTCCGGACTGGACATTGCCGAAAAGCAGTCCGATCTCATGACTGCAGAAAGAAAAGTTTTTGATATACTGACTGCCGACATCTTCTGCTGTCTTTGAAATAGATTCTGCCAGACGGACATTTCCTCTGTCAGCAATCGTTTTTAGATAGGTTTTTAAGTACGGCATTATTCCTCATCCTCCTGCTCCTGGGCTGCTTCAAACGAAAGAAACCAAACATCAAGAAGTTCGCCGTTTTCATCTTCTGTCTTTTGATCGGTTTTCGTCAGAACAAGCGTATTGCAACCGTAGGCTTCCAGCATTTCTTTTGTTATCATGCCGGTGCGGTCACGGTCAAGCTGAGTGTCATTCACAGGAGTAACAAGACCTGCAGCCGCAAGGCGGCCTTTGATCCAGCGTCCGAGAATCAGTTCGTCACCGACTGCGCTGAACTGCTTATTGCCGTCGCTTGTGGTATGAGCTTTGAAAGTATAACCGTCATCAGTGACGACAGAGAAAGTTTTGTTCTTTTCCGGATAACCCGGCAGGAGCGTAATGCTCTTATTTACAGTGAACTGAGTTTCATACCAGTCACGGGATTTACGGGCGCTTCGGGGAGCCGCATAACTCACGTTCAAATTGCTTTTGGTAAAATGCTTGCCGTCGTCCATGTGCCGTTCATCATAGGCAGGCACCTTGATGGGCAGGATGAACGAGATGCCTGTTTTGTGCCGATCATACAGGGCAACTTCTGTCTGCGGAACCTGTTCCACGGTATCAACACCGGTAAGAGAAACGTTGATCTCACGGATCAGCGTCATGTCATGAACATCCGCAATATCTGCCGAGCATCTATTGCTTTGAAGCTCTCTGATATGAGACAGAATAACTCCGGCCTCATCTGTATTTTTGGTGAGTGCAGACACTTCGTATTGTCTGCGGTTGCTTGCTTCCGGCTTTATTACGCCAAGGTTTGCCGAGCCGATTATCGCAGAAAACACAGAATCATCTTTCAGAAAAGTATACAGCTTTCCATGATACTTGAAAGCCTTTACCAATCTGATCTCACCGATGCCGTCAGCTTTCCATTTTTCGTTGAGAGCCAATGCAGTTCTATAAGTGCTTTCCGGCATTCCTTCGATGTAGTACATACCGATAACAAGGGTTATATATTTGAGATGAAGCGCATAGACAAGGCTGTCAAGTTCTTCAAGCGCAGCTTTTGAAACATAGCCCACAGCTATT
>JAZQMY010000011.1:0-64791 GCA_045627045.1 Clostridia bacterium
CAGCTACGCAGGTATCTGGGTACAGCTTCCGGGCAGTGCCGGTCAGGCAAAGAAAGCCGCTCTGAACATTACAGGCGGAACGCTCAAGGGCACATACGCATTCTATGATTATTCATACGGCGATGTATTTGATGCAGTTAAGTATGACATTACAGGCGGTATAATTGACGGCGACGTATTCAGCTACGGCGCGAACATAACAATTTCCAACGGTACTTTCAAGGGCGAGTTTGCTATTTCTCAGAAGCTCGCATCTGAAGTGAGCGTAACGGGAGGTACCTTCTACGACGAAATTTATACATACGGCGAAAATGCAAGCACAGGCTTCATTACAGGCGGTACGTTCAGAAATTTCGATTACGAAGTTGACGGCGAAACGTATAACTCAATCGATGATGAGATGGACTTCGTTGCTGAAGGATTCACATTATCAGAACAGGAAGACGGTTGGTATACAGTTATTATAGAAGTAGTTGAAGAAACCACAAAGCTTGTAAACCTTGCTGTTACAGCATCAAAGTTTACTGTATCAGCTGACGGCATTAAGACTACAACTCAGCGTAACTACTACTACTGCCAGATTGTTGCAAACTCTTCTGTAACTATTACTTACACAGGTAAGGCAAGTGAGTTCCTCTACTGGGTAAATTCTTCCAACAAAGTAGTAAGTAATGAGCTTTCTTTCACTGTACCTCTTACAAGTGATATGTCATTCACAGCAATTGTTGCAGATGAAGATACAGAAGATGATGAAATATACGTAGTATTCATGAACCAGAGCTCACAGGTTCTCAGCACAAGATATTACAGTTTCGACGAGTCAATCGTATTCCCGGCAGGCCCTTCCGCAATGGGTATGGTATTCGTTGGCTGGGATAAGACTGAGGACGAAATCAAAGAGGCTATGGCTACAGATGATTACATCATTGTAAAGCCAGTATTCGAATCTATCGATAAGAAGTATACTGTAACAGTTAAATTCAGCGGAATCGATGCAGAGACTATTGTTTCTGATCCTATAGCCGCAGGAACAAGATACACGGCAGTTGTTGACGAAACAATTAACGGCTTGTACTTCAACTTCTGGCTTGATGAGAACGGAGATATCGTTTCATACGATACTTCCTACTCAATCTACGGCGATACTGACAGGACACTCACTGCAGTATATTCTTCAGAACAGATAACAGGTGAAAACGTTGTTGCTATTACAAACATCACGGTTCCTGAGGGTTCAAAGAAGATTTCATTCACTGCAACAAGATCAATCGTTGACGGTTACACTGTAACAGAGCAGGGTATCCTTTACACAGCAACGAAGATTTATGCAACGGATGCTTACATGACTCTCAATCACCGCAGCGACAACACTCTCTTCATCAGATCATCTGCAGGCGGTGGTACGGGTTCAACAACCCTTAACATTCCGATCAGTGATGGCAACGAAAAGCTGACAGTTTATGCAAGAGGTTTTGTAACTCTCGTAGATGCAGATGGCAATGTTATGACGATTTACTCAAAGATTGCGGCCGCTTCTTACAACGAGCCTTATAATCATAACGTTGACTGATAAATTCAGATTTTATTGTGCAATAGTCTAAAAAACTATTGCACAATAATTGATTTTGTGGTATACTATATACAAAATATTTTTCAGTTTTTACGAGGAGGTGAGTAGCTTTGGAAAAACAGAAGTTTGAAGAAGCTTTGGTAGAGGTAGTAGAATTTACTGAAGCAGACGTAATTGCAACATCAGTAGATGAGGAAATGGAAGGCCCGGGATTCTGATCGGAATTCCACGGATATAGTATTTAGATTTTATATAAAAAACAAAGCCTGTAATACGGGCTTTGTTTTTTATCCACAATATGAAAAATATTGACAAAGGGGTAATAATTTAATATAATCGAAAAAAACAGGAGTGAAGTAATGGAATATCTTGATATAGTTGATGAAAACGGTTTACCCACAGGAGAAATAGTTGAAAGAAGCATGGCTCATATGAAAGGCATAATGCATCGAACTTCCCATGTATGGATTCTTCGGAAAAGAAACGATGAAATTGAAATACTTTTGCAAAAGAGATCAGATATAAAGTCATCATTTCCCGGTTGCTATGATATTTCCAGCGCCGGACACATCCCTGCAAGGACGGACTTTGCGACATCTGCTATCCGTGAACTGAAGGAAGAACTTGGAGTAGATGCAGGAGAAGAAGAACTGATTTTTTGCGCAGACAGAAAAGTGGTCTGGGATACGGAGTTTAACGGGAAACCATTTCATGACAGACAGATTTCCAGAGTGTTTGCTCTTTGGCGAGATTTGGAGGAGAAAGATTTTATACTGCAGAAGGAAGAAGTAGATTCTGTTAAGTGGATTAAACTGGAAGAGTTAATATCTGCTGTAAAAAATGATTCAATCAGGCATTGCATTTTTCTCCCGGAGCTGTTGATGGTCAAAAGCACAGTTGAGAAATAAATTCAGCTGAATAACAAAATCAGGTTTGAAAAACAGTTGTATTTTTGCTTATTATATGATATAATTCAAATAAAAAAGAAAAATGGAGAGATAAAATGAAAAAGAAGTTATTTTTGATATTGGTCGCGGTTGTGCTTGCTTTCTCGTTGCTTGTGCTTTCAGGATGTTCTGCTGTTCCGACAGAGAATATACCCGATGCAACGCCTGATGAAACACTCAGTCCTGAAGAGCGTGAATCAATAAACAGGGCAGAAGAACTTATCAATGAGAAGAAGTATAAAGAAGCTTATGAGATTCTCAATTCGATGAAAGATAATCACAAAGCAGAAGAAATGCTTGGCAATTTCGGCTTTATAATAACTAAAGCCTATATCGGCGAAACTCCTATGCCTGTTACATACAGCAATGATTATCACTCTGCTGAAATAATTTTAACAGATGGCGCGAAGATGGTATTTGAAGTCGATGATAACGGCGATGTAACGAAATTACGTACATATTCCTCAAACGGTTCCATAATGACGATTTATTATAATGAAAATGGAAATATTACCTCAGCTGAACAAATTGGTTCAGAAGGAAATATAACTTATTCATCTTCAATTCAATATAACGAGCATGGTGATCCTGTTCTTGAGATATTACGTTATTCAGATAGCAATGAAAGCGAATATCGGTACAGATACGGATATGATGAAGATGGCAATAAGATTTACAGAATAGAGACATATTCAGACAATATTTCAATTATTGTATATACTTATTCAGATGGAAAGATAGAAACTGAAACGGAAGTATCAACCAGAAACAATTATTGTCTGGAAACAATATATACTTACGATGAAAACGGTAATCTCATAATCAGAAGCTCTAACTATCAAAACGGTGGAAATACATATCAGTATCAATATGATGATCAGGGAAGACTTATTCGTTGGGATTATTATGTAAGTCCTTCAGGCGTTACAACTTACTTTGAGGCTGTGTATGATGAGTATGGCAACATAATAGAAGAAAACTTTGTTTATGGCGATATCGTATATCATATAGCTTTCGATTATGAACTTATTTATTCTGAAACAAATCATTCAGATCTCAACAAAAAAATAATATATATGATTGAGGATTAAGATAAAGACGGAAATAGAGCGTAAGCCTATTCCCGTCTTTGCTATTTGATTTGTATTGGCTAAATATTGTTAATTGAAATAATAAAAATCGGATACTTAGGTTGATCTTATTCCTGATTTTATACCGTTTCTCGGATACCTTGACGATTTGCTGATACTTCCGGGGCTTGTGGCGCTGACGGTGAAGCTTGTGCCGAAGGAGATACTTGATGTATGCCGCATTGAAGCCGAGAATATGTGGCAGGACGGTAAGTCAAAGAAATGGTATTATGCATTGCCGATAATTTTTGTTTGGATTCTTGTGATCCTGCTGATTTTAAAGCTGATTTGGTCATGAAAAACTGATTTGGTGGAAGCGACGTGAATCAAGCCCACGGTTTCAAATTGAATGCAAAATAAAACCACCGGTATTTCCGATGGTTTTGCTGTGTATACAATTATTTGATCGGTCTCAGATTAAGTGTTTCAAGTCTTTTCGCACCGAGATTATCAATATACTTTATGCACATATCAAGCCATTCAGGTTCATCAAGCAGCCACGGATGATGAGCGTCATATCCGATGATGAGCTTGTTGCCCTGCTCCTTTGCGAACTGATAGAAGCCATTTGTGGGGCATCCCTTCTGATCTCTGAATGACTGCATATTGAATTCGAGCGGGATGTCCATTTTCTTTGCCGCATCGCAAAGTCTTTTGTATTCTGAAACCCAGATATCATGATCGCCTTCAAATGAGAAGCAATCAGGATGGCATATGTATGAATATTTTCCTGTAAGGACGCCTTCTTCCACGAGGTCAACGTATCTCCTGAACATAGATACGTCGGTTGAATTCGGCCAGTTAACGAATACATTCTCACTATCGGGATAAACAAGGAAATGCTGACCGAGAATGAGGTATTCGCATCCTATGTTGTTGAGCATTTCAATCTGTTTATCAAATACCATTGGAATGTATTCTGCTTCAAAGCCGATGTGAAGCTCAATGTCGTTTTTGTATTCATCCTTCAGCTTGTTGATGGTTGCAGCATAGTCTTCAGCTTCAGCCATTGTCATACGGAACTGGGGGATTTCAGGCGTATAAGGGGGAGTAGGAACGTGATCGGCAAAGCCGAGTATTTTTATTCCCGCTCTTATAGCGCTTTCAACATATTCTCTTTCTGTGCCTTTTGCATGGCCGCAGCGTTTGGTGTGAGTGTGGTAATTACAAAGCATATTTTTACCTCTTGATATTTAATATGTATATTATATCACATTTGTCTTGAAAATCAAATGTTATCTTATATGAAAAGCACCTGACGTTATGACAGGTGCTTAAGCTTGAAAAGTAATCAGAATAAATCTTATTTTTCGCTTATGTAGCGTCCGATTTTATCATAGGGAATAGCTTCCCATTCAACGCCGTAAAGAATATTATACAAATCAAGATAATATTCGTCAATTTTATATGAATCTTTTTCGAGAATTTCGGAATTATCATTTACAGCAATATTGTAGCCTATATCAGAGTAGAGTATAACGTCACCATCGATCTGGTCTCTATATCCGGTTGCTTTCTTACCTACAAAAATGTTGTTCTTTACGATAGAGTAAGCAGGATTACCCGGGAATTCAGGATCCCTGTAACGCTCATAATCCGTTGTGATGAGTGCAAGGTTAGGATATCTTTCTGACCAAAGCTCACCCTGGTAAGGGACCTGCTTGAGGTTTGCCCACATACCCTGACCGGGCTTTATCTTCCAGTAAATACTTGCCCAGCTGTTTTCGATATTTCTGCTTGTGCCCATTCTTGCATCGTAGTTGAAGGGAATACCGTCTGAAATTACGAGATTGTTTTCGATGACCATATCACGTCCGCCACCAATATTAATTCCGACGCCTGAACAGTTGATAATAACGTTTCCGAAAACGTAGCCGCTTGACATACCGTCATCATAATAGATGGCTTTGCAATCACCCTTCTCGTGACCGATATTTTCAAAAAGATTGTACATTACCTTTGTACCGCAGCTTGTCCAGTCACCGCCTACATAAAGAGCGCCTGCATCATCTGAATCAAGAACAACATCGTGGATATAATTGTATGCTATGAGATGCTCATTTCCTGTATAAGAGAGTGCGAGATGCGGAGCATAGGCAATTTCGTTATGAATGATCTGATTTCCACAACCTTTTGCGAAACAAGCCTGCTGATACGTCGTATAAACCTCAGAGAAGTTGTGAATGTAACAGTTTTCAATAATGCTATTTCCGTTTGTAAGCGTTTGTCTGTCACCACCGGTTATGAAGAAGCCACCTTTTCCAAGTGAATAAGCTTCACAACCGAAAATAAGGTTATTACTTCCGTTTAAGTGAGCAGCACTGTTGTACATACATGAGAATTTGCAGTTTAATACTTTGATATTGTCGCCTGTAAAATTCATTCCGTCACCACGCTGACCTTTGAAGGCGAAGTTTTCAAAAACAATATTTGACACTTTGCCGCTTAACATATTTCCATCTGAAATTGAAATGATGCTGTCGCAGTTTTCTTCACCTTCGGGTGGATAAACGTATAAGATCATATTATCACGATCAATATAATACTCTCCCGGTATATCGAGTTCTTCAAGAACATTGTAGAAATAGTATTTGGCAATATCTTTATTGTATCCATTATCTGAGTAGTATTTACATCTGAGCTCTCTTGTTTCGGCGTTGAAGTAGTCGATAGGTGAAGTAATTTCAGCCCACTTGAATCTCCAGTATCCGAAAACTTCAGCCTTGTCGATTTCCTTCCAGTTTTTCATTCTTTTAACGCTATCAACATCAACGAGCGTAGTTCCTGCAATAAGTTCTCCGGGTACGCCTTCATCTACGATACCGTCAATGTCAAGATAGCCTTCGTTCGGATAACGTGCAAGCGTAAGACGGCTGTCATTCCAGAAAAGCTCGGCATTGGCACCTCGCTTCAGACCGTATTCAGCATATGGTGTATAAGTTCCGAACTGATAAAGCTCACCGATATCATCAATTGTAAGACCATATTCCTTGAGGTCAAGGTAAAGAACTTTGTCTTTTACATCGTCTAAAAGACGTGAAAGAATTGCTTCATCGGTTACCTTCTTGTAATCGGATGACTTGAATGTCATGCCACCGTTGAAAACAACTTCTTCATCTTGATAAGCCTTGAATGTAACGGGGAATTCTTTTGTTCCGCTCATATCGTCCGTAAATGAGATGTTATTTACTCTGTAATTTCCTCCACGGAAGTAAACGGTTACAGGCTTTGTGAGTCCTTCTGAAACAATATTTTTAACGGTTTCCAGTGCTTTTTCAATAGTAGCGAAAGGGCTCGCAATTGAGCCGTCGTTCTCATCGCTTCCGTCGATTGCTACATATAAAGCAGTCTCATCGATGATATCAGGTGTAGGCGATCCATCGGGTGTAGGCGATACTTCGGGTATGTTTGAACAAGCTGTCAGTGTGAGAAGACATGCTGCTGTCAGCAATAATGCCAATACTGACCTGTTTTTTTTAATCATTTTATTTATCTCCTTTTCTTCTAAAAAACGTCAGTATTATATCATTTTCTTAGAAAAAAGTCAAACTGAAAAAAACAGAACATCATGTGGATAGTAATAGGAAATTTTAAGGTATTTTACGAAAAAAAACATAATACTGCAAATCTTTTGTCGGGACGATGAAGCTGATGTTTATCTGAATATTGGTTAAAAATAATGTGAAATCAAATAAGACGTAAAATATGCCGGATAAAGATAAATAAAAAGCGATATGTTTCACTTATAGTCATAAAAATCCGGAAATGCAAAATCAGATATATCAAAAAATAAGTAAAACGAATATTATTCAGTCCTCAGGATTCACTTAAAAGAAATACAGACTTGATGCAGAAAAAATTGATTGTAAAGAATTGATTAAATATCAGAAATAAGTATTTGTCAGATTTTTTCAAAGTTTATTATTTTCTCTTTCAATGAAATTTTACCAACATTGAAACCGTGAACAGTCAGCTCTGTTTTGAATTTAAGAAATGAGTGATCGAACGGAAAACCGAGAATTGTTTCTGCTTCTTCAAAAGAAAGCTGAAAAGATTCGTTACGGTTATCTTTAATCCAATTCCATAAAGGATCATATTTGCTCATTTTTCTGATTCCTTTCAAACGAATGTTTTTCTTATGATTTGATAAATCAAAAAACATTATAATAAATTATAGACTCAAACATCCTCAATGTCAAGAGAAAAATTCTGAACATCCAAAAATAAGTTGATTTATTGGCTGAACTGTGATAAAATAAAATAACAAGTCAACAATAGGAGACGTTATGAGAATATTTGCAGAAAATCCAGATGAAAAAGAACTTGATGAACTGAACCACATAATAGAAGAAGTAATTTCAAATGCAAATGTTTATGGCTTTCGGGATATAAAGCTATTGATTCGTGAAATCAGCGAAAATGCTCCGGATATTATTTTTCTGAATTGCGGAAAGGCTGAATTTGAAGCCGCCAAAGTAATAAATGAAATGTCTTTCAAAACGAAGCTTGTTTTTATTGCCCGAACGGACGAATTTTCCGGCAAGGCGTTTGAAGCTTTGGCATCAGGGTACTTTGTCAAGCCAATCGATCAAGCGAAGCTGAAAACTCTGATACAAAAATTACAGCAGCCCTTGTGCAATGATAAGATTTTTATTAAGACGTTCGGAAACTTTGAAATCTATCACAACGGCAATCCGGTAGCGTTCAGGTCAAGGAAAGCCAAGGAGCTTCTTGCTTATCTTGTTGACAGGGAAGGCGCAAGAATATCAAGGCAGGAGGCGGCGGGAATTCTCTACGGAGACAATTTCTCACCTGCTGCACAGGTCGGACTTACAAAAATTGCGAACAAGCTTACCGAGGATCTGGAAAAAGAAGGGATTGACGGCTTTTTTGTGAAGAATAACGGTTATTTTGTAAATCTGTCGATGGCTGAATGCGATTTTATTGAACACATAAAGGGCAACCCGGAATATCCTTTTTTGGGAGAATATCTTGAGCAGTATTCCTGGGGAGAATTCAGAAAAGCATCATTTGCTGAACTGAAAAAATAACAATATGTCAAATATATTACCGGAAATTTGTTTTGAAAAATTTCCGGTTTTTTATTTTCTTGACATAATTTTATTAGCAAAAAGGTAAGGCGAGGGTAAGAACGCTGGTATATAATTAATATGCATAAGTAAAATGGTGATAGAATAGTATTTTATGCACAAAAATAATTTTACGTTGATTTGTTCTTGTTTTTACAGGAATATCTGATTGAATTTTGACAAAAAGTTCAGTATATCACAAAATTGAAAGGAGGAGGAAGTATGAAGCAGGATATTCAGTCTTTTGTAGTAAAATTGAACCATGAATATCACAGCAGGATCAAGTGGTATCGTATTTTGGCTGTGCTTTCCTGTATTACTGTATTTTTGACAACGTATCTTCTTATTATGCCTGCTATTACTAAAAGCGACGAAGACTACGGCAACTTTGAGTCCTCTGATCTTTCACGTTTTATTACAGGTGTAACTATAACTGACAGCCAGGGTAACATAATAGACCCCGTCAACGGAACTGTTTACGTAGGTGAAAAGTATTTCTTTGAGGTTTCTTTCTCAGAATTGAATGATATCGGCAATAACCATCAGTTCAAGTATGACGATTCATATGATCCGCCTGCATTGACTTATCAGTTCAACGCACCGAATATGACTCTCTTTGAGCAGAATGATATTCCGATTGTAATTTCTAATGATGGAGAAGAATATATAGTAGGTCATTTCGATGTCGACAGTACCGGACTTCTTAAGGTTTATTTCAATAATGTAAATAATGTAGGCGAACCTACTGTTGATGGGACCAATTTCATTGATCTTTACCGTGAGGTCAGCTTTTATCTCAATTTCAGCGTAAAGGTCGATTCAAGCGCACACGACAACCATATTTCAATTAATATGGGAAAAAATATCACTGTTGAGCTTATCAATTCTCCTAACGGGGATATTTCCATCGACAAGGATATGATCTCATACGATGAGTCGACACATATGCTTAATTACAAGGTTGTTCTTGAGTGCATACACGGCAAGGTTTCAAATCTTGTCTGCACTGATGTTGAGAATATCCGTGATAGTGCAACCGGCTTGATTAACAATGTCCCTTCAACTGATTTTTGCAATGTTGTGGTAACAGATCTTGACGGAAATTATGTTGCTTCGGATTTCTCGTCATTGCCTGCCGAAATCACAAATGGCGAAGGATATATCATTACATATTCTGTGCCTCTTGATGAGGATTGGTATACTTCCGGTGCAAGGTTATCCGGCACATCCATCAACACTTTCACTGTTGATGCAATAAATGCTGCACAAGAACCTCTTACAAAGTCAGCTCTTACATCAAATCCGTTTGAAATAAGAAATTTCTTCAAATCAGGCGTTCAGTCTGGTTCCGAAGGAGATAATAAGATAATACAGTGGACGCTCTATTTAGGAGACGGAGAAAATCCACTCGATAACAATGTGATCGTGACTGATATCCTTAATCAGGAACAGACATTCTATACTTCGCGTGATGCAATGTGGTATGTTCTTGACGATAACGGTGCGTATACTTCAGGCGGAGCATTTACATATGGGGAAGACTTTGTCATTTCGGGACAGAATGCCACGATTACACTGCCTTCCGGTCAGAAACGATACAAGATTGTTTATTACACAGCCTGCGATGGCGGCAAAACATATACGAATGAAGCTACATTTTATCCCGAAGACGGCATAAACTGGTCAACAACAGGCTCTGTTTCAATAATCAAGAGTGACTGCGTACTTACAAAGGTTATAACGAATGTTGACAGTGATTATATTGATTATCATTTTTCAGTTACTGTTCCTAAGGATCGTTATAATACAATCTTATGGATCAGAGACAGAATGAACAACACAAAGTCGAACACAAGCACTCCGAATATAGTGTTTGAACCGGTTGATATGGTTGTTACGGCAACAGACCTTGAAACAAATACATCAATAGAGCTCAGCGAATATACGGGCGACCCTGATGCCGGAATAACATATTGGGTATCACCGTCAACTTCATCGCACAGAGATTATGTATTTGTATTCCCGAATGGGGCACTTCCGGATAAGGGACCGCTCTGGCTTGAAAGCAATACAAAATGGCCTTTCACCACGGATACGAGAATCGATGTAACGTTCAGAGTAAAGCGTGATTCTGCAGTTGACCTTGATGGATTGACGCTTGATGATGCGTTTGAAAGGGGTTATTCTGTAACAAATACTGTATGCGCACTTGGCTCAAGCGGCTGGCAGTATGCGAGTGCTCCTTATTCAGAGCTCCCCGGAGTAGTCAAGAAAGGAACATCACTTGATGACAAGGATGCAACTTTCCTTTATAAGGTAGCATTCACGAACAACAAATCCAATCCGGAATCAACGAATTACTGGGATAAGCTCTCATTGCTTCCGGAAGAATTTGGAAATATGTATCTGCACGATCAGTTTGATGAAAGACTTGATTTTGTAAACGGCAGCCTTTACGCACTTGTTTATTACTGGGACGACAGAAAAGAGCATGATCTCGGCTCAACTATGGGCGAGGGAGATGCTATGTTGGATAAGCTCAGGGCTGTTTTCAGGTATAGCGGAGAAGACATATCAGGAAACTCGCTTAATGTGAAGTGGGCTGATTTCGTTGCAAGCGATTTCACGGGCTACGGCACACCGATGACGATAAATTCTAAGCATCGTTTTACTTATAACGCAGATTCGGAAACATTTAATTACTCTGATGACTGGGCAAGCCATTGGTGTACGATTGAGAATCTCGAGCAGCTGATGCAGAAGTCTCCTAAGGACTTCGGAGTAGTCTTTGTTTATAAGACGGAACTTGATGACGAATACAGAGTTCTTGATAATGCGGAGATCCTGATGGAGTTTGATAATACAGCTTACATTGATTATGAAACTCCGAACGGCAGATATGAGACAAACCGTGATACTGTTACGGTTGAATATGATTCAAAGCTTCTTGAAAAGTCTTATCAGATTCTTGCGGATACAGATATTGTCAGGTACACAATTGTCCTAAATCAGTACGGAGTTGATCTTACCGACGGCGAGTATATCGTTGTAGAAGATACGATGTGCGATGCACTTGCACTCTATCTTGAATCCTTGATAATTCAGGTCGGACAGTATGATTCTGATAATAATATTATCTGGAGCAATTACACCGATAATCCCAGAGTTGAGATTGATGATGTAACCAATACTCTTTCAGTTTCTGTTCCGGATAATTGCCCTGTAAAAATGATTTACGATTGTAAGGTGAACGGAAGCGTTGGTCAATCCGTAAGTCTCAAAAACTCTGCCAACATCAGAGGCAGAGAACAGGAAATCAGGACAAGCGAAGCTATATTTGAAATGTCAGGCAGAGGCGGCAGCGGAAGCGCAGTCGATTATTATATGTATATCCTCAAAAAGGACGTTCATACAAACGAATACCTCAACGGTGCAGCATTTGATCTTTACGGAAATGATATTGCACGTTCAACTGAGCCTGATAAAACTGTTGAAGCCCATGGTGAGACGTTATATTATTATACAACATTCAGGACTGCGAATAATTCAAATCCTGTTCTTAACGGAACATTCAGAATTGATTCCAGATGGCTTGAAAATAATGGACACTTTGCAGTGATAGAAACCGAAGCTCCTTACGGCTACGGACTCTCAACACAGCTTCTTGATTTCTATTGGAAGAGCAGACCTGAAGGCGGAGATGAATCGGTTCCGGTATATGAGAACAGAATGACGTATACATACAATGATTATCCGCTGGTTCCAGTTCTTCCTTCAACAGGTACGTCTGTTATGCTTATTCTTGAAATGATAATGACGTTTTGCTTTACGGTAACGGCTTTGTGCTTTGGCGTTCTGCTTTTTGCAAAGCTCAGGAAATACAAAAAGAAGTCAGCTCCTGACCGTCCGGAAAATACAGAGGAAAACTGAGATGGAAAGAAAAGACTTGAAACATATGAGACGAAGCGAGCTCCTTGAAATGCTTCTATTGCAAAGCAAGGAGATAGACAGACTCCGTCTGATAATAGAAGAGAAGACTGAAAAGGAGAGCAAGGAGGATTCCCAGCCTTCCGTTCAGGTGAACATTTAAACGGTCAGGCTTGTAAATCAATATCTTGAAGCCACCGAATCTGTTAACAAGCTTCAGAAAAAGGTAGAGGAGCTTCAGAATGAGCTTTCGGCTCTGAAGAATGCAGACAGGAGCGACTATGAGTGACGAAAAGAACGAAACTCAGTGCTCCGTTTATCTTGCCGATACGGAGCAGATCGAGCAGGAGCTATACCGCGAAAAATTCAGGGCGAAGTACCTTAAGACATTAAGAAGTACTGTTTATGCGCTTGTATTCGTTGCGGCGGCGAGTGTACTGATTGCAACGCTTGTGCTTCCAATTTTACAGATTTACGGAAATTCAATGGACCCGACATTGAAAGAAGGAGAAATTGTGATTTGTGTAAAGAAGCAAAGCTATACTTACGGAGAAATCTGTTCTTTTTACTTCAACAATAAGATTCTCGTGAAAAGAATAGTTGCTTGCCCGTTTGACTATGTCGATATTGACGAAGAAGGAAATGTGTTTGTAAATGGCGCTTTGATAGATGAGCCTTATGTCGACAAAAAATCACTAGGAAACTGCGATATCACGTTTCCGTATCTTGTTCCCGAAGGAACGTACTTTGTTTTGGGAGACAACAGAGAAGCCTCTCTTGATTCAAGATCATCAGAAATCGGCTGTATAGAAAAAGATGAGTTTGTAGGCAAGCTTATCCTTGCAGTGTGGCCGCTTTCTTCAATGAAAACAATAAAATAGTAATATAATAAAGGAGACAAATTATATGAGAACAACAAAAAGAATCATTGCTCTTGTATTGGTTGCAGTTATGATGGCAGCTTCATGGGTAGCAGTCAACGCAGCGAACAATGACGGAAAAATCACTGTTACCAATCCGGTAAAAAATGAGACCTACACTCTCTACAAGATTTTTGACGTATCATACTATACGGAAAAGACCTCCGGAGACAAAACGACTCTTGATAAGGTCGGCTATACTTACACCGCTTCAGGCGATGACGATAGCTTCCTTACTGCACTCAATGGAGAATCTTCTCCGTTTGAGGTAGAGAAGAACGGCACTGTTTACAGCATTGCTCTCAAGAGCGGCAAGACAGAAACAGATATTGAATCTTTCATCAAGGCAAATCTTTCACTGCTTACTGCATCTGCAACAGCAACGGCTGATAATGAAGGCAATTCTGTTGTATTCACAAATCTTCCTTACGGCTACTATTTTCTTACTACAACAGTAGGCACACTTGCTACTATCAGCACAGACGTTAAGGAAATAGAAGTCAAGGAAAAGAACTCACTTCCTACTGTTGAAAAGACTGTCGGCGAAGCAGGTGAGGACGGCAAGATGGTATGGTCTGAAACAGGAGATTTTTCTATCGGTGAAAAAATCCCTTACAAACTTGACTTTACAGTATCAAAAGGAAATACAAAATTCAAAATTATTGATACACTTACAAATCAAAATTATATTAATGGCAGTCTTGTAGTATATAAGGACAGTAAGACCAATAAAGCAATTGAAAATACAGATTATACTGTAAATTATAATGCTGATACAAAAGTAATCACTATTGAACTCACTGATGAGTTTGTAAGCTCAATATATAGTGACTATGACGGTAAGTTCAGCATCGAATATTTTGCAGAATTTGATAAGGACAACTTAAAAAATATCATTATTGATAAGAATACAAATAAGGTTGAAATCAAATACTCAAATAATGTAATCACTGACAGCACAGAGGTTAAATCATTTAAGTTTGATATCGTAAAGACGGATGATGATGAAGATACTCCAAAACTTCTCACAGGTGCAAAATTCTCTCTTTGGGACGCTGAAAACGACGGCAATGAAATCGGTTTGATTTATGACAGTACTCTCAATGCGTTCAGACCTGTTATTGGTGATGAGGAAGCCACGGGTATTGTAATGTCGGAGAAAGCTGTTGCAACAATTTACGGTCTTGCTTCAGGTACATATTACTTGCAGGAAGATGTTGCTCCTATTGGCTTCAACAAACTTACAAGCAGATGCAAAGTCGAGCTTACAGACAACAACACTGCAACTGTTGAGAACAACGTTTATGTTGAGGGTGGCATTCAGGTCGTAAACGGAACAGGCACGATTCTTCCTGAAACAGGCGGTATCGGCACAAAGATTTTTGTCGGAATCGGTCTTTTCATCGTACTTGCCGCAGGCATATTTATTATCACAAACAAGAGAATGTCCAAGGAAGCATTCTGATCTGACTGAAAGAGATAAAGCGTAATGGGGTAGAGGGCAACTCTACCCCTCTTGAATAAAAAAGAATACAGAAGGGGCACATGAAAATTACAAGCAAAATCGTAACTTTAATTTTACTGATTTCATTCTTTATAGGCTTGTGCGTACTTTTGTATCCTGCATTGAGCCAGTACTGGAATTCAAAGGTGCAGTCAAGGGTGGTAGCCGATTACGAAAAGAAAATCCTTGATGATGATACTGTTGATTATTCAGCTTATTTTGAAGCTGCGAGGGATTATAACAAGAGGCTTTCCGGAATTTCTTATCCGATGTTAAACTATGCATCGGTGAGCGGCTACCGTGAAGCTCTTAACCTTTTGGGCAACGGTATGATGGGCACGATCATTATCGAGAAGCTAGGCGTTGAACTGCCGATTTATCACGGAACTGAAATTGATGTATTAAGCTTTGCTGTAGGACATATCGAGGGCACAAGCCTTCCGATAGGCGGAGAAGGAACACATTCAGTGCTTTCTGCGCATAGAGGACTTCCGAATGCGAGACTTTTTACTGATCTTGATAAGCTTGAGATAGGCGATACGTTTGTGATAAAGATTCTGAATGAACAGCTTACATATCAGGTGGATCAGATTAAGGTCGTCAAGCCAACTCAGGCAGATGATCTCAGAATTGTTGAAGGGGAAGATTATTGCACTCTTCTTACCTGCACACCTTACGGAATCAATACTCACAGACTTCTTGTTCGCGGAACCCGTATTGAAAACAACACTGAAAAACATAAAATTTATGTAAATGCAGAGGCTTATCTCATTGACAGGACTATTGCGGCACCGTTTATTGCACTGCCGATTCTGTTCATTCTGACCCTGTATGTTTTCTTCAAGCCGGTCAAGAAGAATATCAGGACGCTTGTCAACGTTGAAAAGAATCCTGAAAAATCAAAATAAAAAGAATATAAATCCGTAATTTAACTCCGAGGCATTGCTTTCGGAGTTTTTTGTCCCCTTGACAAATCAAAATAAAATGCTATAATAAAACAAAATAAGCTTTTTGACTTAAATTTTTAAAGTTCAGGAAGGGGTATAAATGAGATTAGTTCATTTGTCAGATTTGCACTTGGGGAAAAGATTGAACGAATTTTCCCTGTATGAAGATCAGAAATTCATACTGAAAAGAATAATAAACATAATTGACGATGAAAAGCCAGACGTCGTAATCATTGCGGGCGACGTTTACGATAAATCGGTGCCGTCTGCGGAAGCGGTTCAGCTTTTCGACGATTTTCTTGTTTCACTTGTGAGAAGACGGCTTGAGACTTTCGTTATCAGCGGCAATCACGATTCACCTGAAAGAATCGCATTTGCTTCAAGGATAATGGATGCAAGCGGTATTCATTTGTCTCCCGTTTTTGAAGGAAAAGTCGAGCCTGTTACGTTGAAGGATAAGTACGGAAATGTTAATTTTTATATGATCCCTTTCCTGAAGCCTGCGAATGTTCGCCGATTCGCCGAGGAAGAAATCTGCTCTTATACCGAAGCAATGAAGTATGTAATTTCATCGCTTGCTGTTGACACGAACGAAAGAAACATTCTTGTCACGCATCAGTTCGTGACAGGCGCTTTACGTTCTGAGTCAGAGGAAATATCTGTCGGCGGTGCTGACAATGTTGACGCCAATGTCTTTGAAGCGTTTGACTATGTGGCTCTTGGACACATTCATTCACCGCAGAACTGCGGCTCTCCTCAAATCCGTTACTGCGGAACTCCGTTGAAATATTCTTTTTCGGAAGCAAAGGATGTAAAATCCGTTACTGTCACCGATATCAGTGAAAAGGGAAATGTGACATACAAAACGATTCCGCTTGTCCCGAAGCATGATATGGTTGAGCTGAGGGGTAATTATTCAGAGCTGATGCTGAAGTCGTTCTATGAAAACATGACCTGGCAGGAAGACTACGTTCATATTACGCTTACAGATGAAGAGGATATTCCGGATGCAATAGGAAAACTGCGTACGGTTTACCATCGCCTGATGAAGCTTGATTATGACAATAAGCGCACGCGTTCAAACGTGGTAATCACGGGTGCAGCGGATGCCGAAGCAAAAACTCCGCTTGAGCTTTTTGAGGATTTCTATCTCCTTCAGAATAATCAGGCAATGAGTGAAGAACAGCTCTCTTATATGCAGGAGCTTATTGAAAAAACGTGGGAGGACATAAGATGAGACCTATAAGATTGACTTTATCGGCTTTCGGACCGTATTCCGGAAGGACTGTTCTTGAACTCGACAAGCTTGGTGAAAGGGGACTTTACCTGATAACAGGCGACACAGGAGTAGGCAAAACCACGATTTTTGATGCTATTACGTTTGCACTTTACGGAGAAGCAAGCGGTGATAACAGAGAACCTTCCATGTTCAGATCAAAATATGCACTTCCGACCACTCCGACGGAGGTTGAGCTTATTTTTTCATATAACGGAAAAACGTATACGGTAAAGCGTAATCCCGAGTACGAGCGCCCGAAAGCGCATGGTGAAGGCACGACGACTCAAAAGGCAGAAGCAGAGTTGATTTATCAGGACGGCAGAGTGCTGACAAAACAACGTGAAGTTGACGAAGCAATCAGGAATATAATGGGCATAAACAGAAACCAGTTTTTACAGATAGCGATGATTGCGCAGGGCGACTTTCTGAAACTGCTTTTTGCACCGACGGAGGAGAGAAAAAAGATTTTCCGTCAGATATTCAATACTCAATTATATCAGACGATTCAGGATAAGCTTAAAAGAGATTCCTCTCTTGCATGGGATGAATGCGAAGCAGTCAGGAACAGTATAAAGCAGTATATATGCGGAATCGCAAGCGAAGAAAATGATATTCAGAGCCGCAAGGTCAGAGAAGCCAAAAACGGGACTCTTCCTACGGCAGATATCGAAGCCTTGCTTGAAGAGCTGATTGCAGAGGATGGCGAGAAAGAAAGGAAGCTTGATGAATCAATAAAGAAAACGGATGAAGAGCTTGAAATCATAAATATCAATCTCGGCAAAATCAACGAGAAGGAGAAAACTGAAAAAGCTCTTGCTGATACGAAAAACAAGTATTTCGAAGAGGAAAAGCAGAATATAATTCTAAAAGAAGCACTTGAGACTGAAAAAAATCAGGCTCCTGAATCAGAAAAGCTTCTGAAGAGCAAGGCAACAATAGAAGCCGAGCTTCCGAGATACGATGCAATTGATGCACTTTCCGAAGAGATTTTAACTCTTGGAAGTTCGATTCAGAAGGCTGAAACAAAGCTCAAGAAGGACAAAGAGGATGCCATCACAAAAGAAAGTGAGTTCAAGAAAACAAAAGAAGAATTCGAGCTTCTTGCCGATGCCGGCGAAGGCAAGGAAAAGCTGACCAATCAGTATGAAAAGGCAAAGTCGAAGCAGGACAAACTCTTAAAGCTTGCAAATGGTTTTGCCGATTATAAAGCAAAGAAAGAAGAACTGAATGGCGCTCGGGAAAAATACAAGCTTGAATCCGATAAATCAAAGAAAGCAACAGATGAATATGAAGAGAAAAACAGAGCTTTTCTTGATGAGCAGGCAGGCATAATTGCCGAAAGGCTCACGGAAGGTCAGCCTTGCCCTGTTTGCGGCTCTTTGGAGCATCCGTGCATTGCACAAAAATCAGCGAAAGCACCTACGGAAGCACAGTTGAAAAAGCTGAAAATTAATGCCGATGAAGCAAAAAATAAAGCTGAATCCGCAAGTGGAGAATGCAAAAGCATAAATGCCGCCGCAGAAGAAAAGAAAAAGCAGATAGAAGAAATAATTGCAGAGCTTTGGGGTGAGTGCGAATTCGAAGAAGCGGAAAACAAGCATGAAGCAGAAAGCGAAGCAATTTCTTCTGAAATAAAAGATTTAACAAAAAAGATAAAAGCGGAAGAAAAGAGAATTTCAAGGAAGAATGAGCTTTCCTCTCTTATTCCGACAGAAGAAGCTGCTATTGAAACGCTCAAGAAAGAACTGGCAGACAGAAGCACAAAGCTTGAATCCGATAAAACATCCTTGAAGGTGAAAGCTGATCAGAAAGCATCCGAATTGGCAACACTTCACTTCCAAAGCAAAAAGGATGCTGCAGGTTACATTGATAAAGCCGGTAAGACAGTTGAGAACATAAAAAAGAAGCTCGAAAAAGCGCAGAATGAATATGCTGAATCGGAAAAAAGACTTTCGGGTTACAAGACTGCGGCAGAAGAACTTACCAAACAACTTGCTTCAGAGGAGAACTTTGATAAAAAAGCAGAGCTTGACAAAAAGCAAGATTCAGAAACAAGAAGAAAATCCGATTTTGATGAGCAGAAGAAGGTCCATTCAAGACTTGAGAATAACAGAAAAGTCTTATCCGGAATCAAAGAGAAGTCTGAAAGCCTTATTGAGCTTGAAAAAAGGTTTACATATCTTAAAGCACTCTCCAACACTGCAAACGGCAACATATCAGGCAAGGAAAAGATCATGCTTGAAACGTATATTCAGATGACATACTTTGACAGGATCATTGCAAGGGCGAATACACGTTTCATGATAATGTCCGGCGGACAGTACGAGCTGAAGAGAAGAAAAGAAGCAGATAATTTCAAGAGTCAGAGCGGACTGGAGCTTGACGTCATTGATCACTATAACGGAAGCGAGAGAAGCGTCAAATCGCTTTCGGGCGGCGAATCATTCAAGGCTTCGTTATCGCTTGCGCTTGGTCTCTCGGATGAAATACAGGCTTCGGCAGGAGGAATCAAGCTTGATACTATGTTTCTTGATGAAGGCTTTGGCTCGCTTGATGAGGAATCACTCAATCAGGCGATGAACGCTTTGTCGGGTCTTGCAGAAGGCAACCGTCTTGTGGGAATCATATCTCATGTCAGCGAACTGAAGACAAGAATCGACAGAAAGATAGTTGTCTCAAAAGACGTGAGCGGCGGAAGCAAAGTAGTAATAGAGACTTAAAAAAGAACACCGTGACGGAATCCAAGCCGCTCGCGGTGTTTTGCTTTTACATAGTTAATTCGCTTCAGTTAAGAGCAAGGCAAAGCTCGAAAATTTCTTTCTGAGCTGATGTGAATTTCTTGCTCTTATGAAATATGATGCACGATTCCCGCTCAAAGGAGACATCAGTTCTTATAATACGGATCTTTTTTGCTCTTACATACGGAATCACAAAATCATAGGGAAGAACCGCTATACCGAGATTGTGTGCTACCGCGGATATGATTGCTGAGCTGCTGACTGACTCTATAAGCGGAGCGGCAGTAAGACCGTGGAGCGACAAAACATTATCGAGCATATTTCTTGAGGAACTGCCTTTTTCACGAAGGATAAGGTTGTAATTTACTAGCTCCCTGACGGGAATTTCATCAGGCACTGGATCATCCTTTCCGCAAACGGCAACAAGTCTGTCACGCCTGAATGGGACTGTACGGATTGCTGAGGATTTAATAACGGAAGGGGAAAGCGTTCCTTCGACTATTCCGAAATCAAGATCTCCTCCTATGACCTTTTCTTCTATTACGGCGGTCTTGTTGATTTCAACGAAAGGAGAAACATCAGGAAATCTGCTTATTATTCCGTCAAGAAGAAGCGGAATGAAGGTTTTGCCTATGGTAAGAGAAGCACCTATTCTGACAGAAGGATTACTGTCGGTGGAAGTTGCCATGCTTTCAAATTCATCAAAACTGTTTGCGACCTCTTTTGCCTTGTCAAGAAGGAGCTTCCCTTGGTCGGTTATAACGAGCCTTTGATTTACTCTGTCAAAAAGCTGAATATTATAGAACTTTTCAAGCTCGGAAATTGCCTGACTCACTGATGGCTGAGCAATATGAAGTTGTTCGGCGGCTTTTGTGATGCCACCTGCTTCGCATACCGCTATAAAAGTTTTTAAGTGCCTTATTGTCATACCATAGCCTTTCACCTATTATGTTTATTAAATTATACTATTTTACAATAACTTTGTCAAGTGCTATTATATAGACAACATAATAATACATGGTCAGAAATGTAATAATATTCTTTGAAATGTTGCTTTGAGTATTATTTACACTGATTTTAGGGGAAAATATGAAAATACTGATGTTATTGATCGCCTTTTTGGGCGGAACCGGTTTGTCCGTGATAGGCTATTTTGCGGCGGTAAAGATGCTGAAAAAGAATGATAAGATGTATCCTGCGCTGTCGATCGTTCGCCAACTTGCGGGAATAATTTATTTGACGACACTGTTTCTTGTTTGCAGGGCCTCGGAAAACCTGAATTACCTTCTTATAGGCGGAGCGCTAGGCGTTACTATTCCTTCTATATTGCTCTCGCTGAAGCTTGCAAAGACAGTTACTCCGTCAGAGAAAGATGAGGAACAGAAAAATGGGTGAAGAATCAAAGGCACTGGTCCCGATTTTCGAATTTCTTGATATTACGGGAGAAGTGGTGACGATGTGGATCATCCTCGGAATCATTACAGTGATCTGCCTTATTGTCAGGGGAAATCTTAAAGAAAGACCGGGTAAATTTCAGAATATAATTGAAACCGGCGTTGAGTACCTCGATAATTTCTTTGCCGATGTGCTTGGACCGGAAAAGTCAAGAAAGTATTTTTCGTTTCTTGCATCACTTTTCGTGTTCATAATCTTTGCAAACTATTCGGGACTTTTCCCGGGAGTCGGATTGACGGATTACGTCAAAGCACCTACTTCGTCACTTTCCGTGACACTGGGACTTGGCGTGATCGTATTCGTTTTCCTTCAGGTGTGCGGATTGAAATGCGGAGTAAAGCATTATTTCAAGCGATTTGTTTCGCCTATGTTCTTTATGCTTCCGCTGATGCTTCTGGATGAAATCGTCAAGCCTGTGTCACTTGCGTTACGTCTTTTCGGCAACGTATTCGGTGAGGAAACGGTAACAGAACAGCTTTATGAAATACTTCCTATCGGTGGTCCTGTCATTATGATGGCGCTTTCACTATTGTTCTGCGCACTGCAGGCAATCGTATTTACTATGCTCGTATCAATTTACCTCGATGAGGTAACTGAAATAGAAACTGAAATTTCAAAATAAAAGGAGAAAAATAATATGATCAGAACAGACCTTATTGCTATTGCGGCCGCTATTGCCATTGCGGTAAGCACAATGTTTCCGGCTCTTGCACAGGGCCTTACAGCCAGAGCAGCTATGGAGAGTATAGCTCGTCAGCCCGGTGCGGCGAAGGACATTCGCTCTTCACTCATCGTTTCTCTTGCAATGATGGAGGCTCTTACGATTTACGGCCTTTTGATTGCATTCATGCTGATTGCAAAAATCTAAGGTGAGAGTATGACTATTCAACCGTCCATTTTGATCTGGACTGTAATTTGTTTCATTGCACTTTATTTTATACTCAAATTCCTTTTGTTTAAGCCGATTCTTAAGCTTATGGATGAACGCAAGCAGAAGATAGAGAATGCCGAAAAGGAGAATCTTGAGGCAAAAAAGCGCATTGAAGAAGAAAAACGCATACTTCTTGAAGCAAAAGAGCAGAAGAAAAAGCAACTGATTGCTGAACAGGAGAAGAAAAACGAAATACTTCGTTCGGAGGTGAAAAAGCAGTTGGAGGATGCAAAAGCAGAGCGCTTTGCAGATATGGAAGAATTCCGCAAAAAAATCAATGATGAATTTGTTGAGGATATGAAGAGCGCAGAGGATGCAACAAGCCGTGCGGCGGAGCTCTTTCTTTCACATCTTTTTGACTGAATGTTATTATGAGTGAAATTGTTTACTACATTATAAATTTTGCCATCCTCGTAGGTATCATTGTTTTATTCGGAAGAAAGACAATAGTCTCGATCTTCAAAGACAGACGGAATAAAATCAACGATGCTCTTGACGAAGCGGAAAAGCCTGTTGAAACACAAGAAAATCTGCTTCTTGAAGAAAACGATGATATTCAACCTGAAAAGAAGGATATTTTCGTTGAAGAAGAGCAGGCAAAAATTGAAACGCTCAAAAAATACACAGAAACCGAATGCCGTGAATTGCGCCTTTCGAAGCTTTTGTCAGAACAGAACGCTCTCCTTGCAAACATAAGAGAGCAGATCAAACTGAAATACAGCACAGCCGCAATTGAGGAAACTGATGAAGAGTATAACAAAAAGCTGATGGATGAGATTTTGTCAAAAATTACCCTCACACCGGGCGATATGGCTTATCTTAAGCACCACAGAGTGCTCTACGTTACGCTTACTTCTGCGGCACCGCTTCCGGAGTCTCTTGTAAATCAGGCTGAAGAGGCCGCTAAAAAGCTTCTTGAATCCGTCAAGGGTAAGATATCCTTCTGGGTGAGGGAAGATCCTGAGCTTATCGGAGGCTTCATATTCAGAATCGGAGATACGGTTTATGACGGCTCAACATCCGAATATTGGTATTCTATTACAAAAGCGGTAGGCAAGAAGCAATTTACGGAAAACGATACAGTTGAGACTCTTCTCAAAAACATAGAATCAACGATCGAAACAACAAAAAGAAAGCTTTCGGTTTATCAGCTCGGAAGAGTTATCTCCGTTTCTGACGGCATCTGCTGGATGGACGGACTTGCCGATATTATGTACGGCGAAGTTGTCGAATTTGAATGCGGCGAACGTGGAATGGTTCTTGATATTCAAAAGGACAGAGTAGGCTGTGTTATTTTCGGCAGATACGAACAGATCGAAAGCTACAGCAAGGTAAGACGAGTGGGAAGAATTGCATCTGTTCCTGTAGGCGACGGACTTTTAGGTCGTGTTGTTGATGGAATAGGAAATCCTATTGATGGTAAAGGCTTTATTCCTTTCACTGAAAAAAGACCTATGGAATTCAATGCTCCTGCAATTCTTGACAGATCTGCGGTCAACCGTCCTATGCATACAGGCATCAAGGCGATCGATGCACTTGTTCCAATCGGAAAAGGTCAGAGAGAGCTCCTTGTCGGCGACCGTCAGACAGGTAAAACTGCAATCGTTATAGATACTATTCTCAATCAGAAGGGCAAAAATGTTGTTTGCATCTACGTAGGAATCGGTCAGAAGGAAACAACTATTGCCGACATTCGTGAAAAGCTTGAAGTACGCGGCGCACTTGATTACTCAATAATAGTATCAGGCGCTGCATCGGAGTCAGCGGCTATGCAGTATATTGCACCGTATGCGGCAACTGCAATGGGCGAATACTATATGTATTCAGGCAGAGACGTCCTGATAATATATGATGACCTTTCAAAGCACGCAGTTGCATACCGTGAGCTTTCATTGCTTCTCCAGCGCCCGTCAGGACGTGAAGCATATCCGGGTGATATTTTCTATCTCCATTCTCGTTTGCTTGAGCGTTCCGCACAGCTTTCGGAGGCACTCGGCGGAGGCTCCATGACTGCACTTCCTATTATTGAAACGCAGGCAGGGGACATTTCATCATACATTCCTACGAATGTAATTTCTATTACTGACGGACAGATATTCCTTGAGGAAGAACTCTTCCATGCAGGTCAGCGTCCGGGTATTAACGTAGGCCTTTCAGTTTCCCGTGTAGGCGGAGCGGCACAGACAAAGCTTTTGAAGCAGGTTTCATCAGAGCTTCGTACAAAGCTTGCGCAGTACAGAGAGCTTGCCGAATTTACGCAGTTCGGTGCGGACATGGATAAGGAAACAAGAAGCCTTCTCAATAACGGCGAGCATCTCATGGCAGCATTGAAGCAACAGTGCTTTGCACCTCTTGAGGATTGGCAGCAGGCTGTCCTTCTTTATGCAGTTTCAAACGGCTATGCGGATGAAATTGATACAGGCAGAATGAAGGAATTTGAGAGATTCCTTTTTGATAGTTGCGAGAAAGACTATCCCTCTGTCACAGATGAACTGAAGACGGGCAGGAAAATGGATGATTCGCTTCGCAAGGACGTTTCTGAAATGATTCAGTCCATAGTAAAGGAGTTCTGATATGTCGGCAATTCCGGGCCTTAAAAAGAAGCTTCGAGGTGTCAGAGCTACAGAGAAGCTTTCCAAGGCAATGAAAACCGTTTCTGCGGCAAAATATACAAAGCTTACTCTGCAATTCAGATACTATTCCGAATACTCAAGGCAGTACAGAGAGCTTTGCAATGTTGCAGAAGCATCAGATTCAAGCGAGAAAACAGAAACTCTTGTGATTTTCGGATCAAACAAAGGGTTCTGCGGTGCTTTTAATAATGAGATAGTTCAGTTCTTTGAGGATAATTCATTAAAAGCAAACGATTATTCGCATCTTATTGTTTACGGAGAGAAAATCGGAGAGATTCTTTCGGAAAAGAACATTTCAACTGATAAAATTCTGACATATAGTGACGTTCCGGCGTTTTCGGAGATCGATGAGCTTTATTCTGAGCTGTTAAGATTATCCGAAGGTAAAAAGAATTACAAGGTCAAACTCATTTATCCTGTCTATAAGAACACGATGAAGCAGATACCTACCGAAAAGCTATTTGCGGTGAATCCCGGCAAGGCTGATGCTTATGAGGAAGATTGCCTGATGTATCCGGACAGAGAAACGATTCTTGCTTCGCTTTCCGAAACATATATGAAGTCTGTGCTTTACGGCGTGCTTCTTGAAACGGCACTCGGAGCGCAGGCGGCTACAATGATGACAATGAGATCATCCTTTGATATGGCACAGGAATTCGGAGAAGAGCTTGAAAGCGAGATACACCGTCAGCGCCAGCAGGCTGTGACGGCAGACGTTCTTGAGACGTCAACAGATATGAAAAACAGAGAGAATGGAGCAGAACGCAATGGCTGAAGGAAGCATCGGAATGGTTCAAAGAGTTACCGGACCAATTGTCGATATACTTTTTGATACCGATAGTATACCTGATATTTTTCATGCGGTAACTATTACAAACAAGGGAAAAACCACAACTCTTGAGGTTGCGGGACATCTTGGCTCAGGTGAAGTCAGATGTATTTCAATGTCACCTACTGATGGTATTTCAAGAGGACTTACTGCAGTAGATACGGGCACACCGATCTCTGTATTTGTCGGTCCGGGAACTCTCGGAAGAATGGTAAATGTTCTCGGCGAACCTATTGACGGTATGCCGCCGATAAATGAAAAAGAAAAAAGCCCTATTCATCATCCTGCTCCGAAGTTTTCCGAGCTTGCATCGGGAAATGAAATAATGGAGACGGGAATCAAGGTTATAGACCTTATGACTCCTTATATGCGAGGCGGTAAGATAGGCTTGTTTGGAGGCGCCGGAGTCGGCAAAACCGTGCTCATTATGGAGCTTATCAGAAATATCGCTTCGGAACGCAACGGCTACTCGGTTTTTGCAGGAGTAGGAGAGCGTTCAAGAGAAGGCAACGATCTTTATTACGAGATGAAGACATCAGGCGTTCTTGACAATACTGCACTTGTTTTCGGACAGATGAACGAAACCGCCGGAGCCCGTTTGAGAGTACCTCTTGTTGGTCTTACCATGGCAGAATATTTTCGAGAGAAGGAGCATAAGGATGTTTTGCTCTTCATCGACAATATATTCCGTTTCACGCAGGCAGGAAGTGAGGTTTCAGCCTTGCTCGGAAGAATGCCTTCCGCAGTAGGCTATCAGCCGACACTTGCTTCCGAAATGGGCAAGCTTCAGGAAAGAATCGTTTCAACGCACAACGGCGCAATTACTTCGGTTCAGGCGGTATATGTTCCTGCCGATGACCTTACGGACCCTGCGCCGGCAACTACGTTCACTCATCTTGATGCAACTACGGTTCTCTCAAGAAAGATCGTTGAACTTGGTATTTATCCGGCTGTTGATCCGCTTGCTTCAACATCAAAAATGATGCAGGAAAATATAATCGGCGAGCGCCATTATAAAATCGCATCAGAAACGCAGAAGATTCTCGGCAGATATCAGGAGCTTCAGGATATTATTGCCATTCTAGGAATTGATGAGCTTTCCGCAGAGGATAAGCTGACAGTCAAAAGAGCAAGAAAGGTTCAGCGCTTCATGGGTCAGCCCTTCCACGTTGCAGAATCATTTACCGGAATTCCGGGCGTGTATGTTCCGCTTGAGAAAACACTTGATGCTATGGAAAGAATACTCGGCGGCGAGTGTGACGATATTGCAGAGCAGCATTTCCTGATGTGCGGAGGAATCGAGGATGTCTATGCAAAAGCAGGAAAATGATAAGAAATTCATAACGCTTGTAGGCGTTTTCCCTGATTCTCCACCGGAGAAGGTTATCTGCGATCACGTCAGCTTAACGGTGAAGGATTCTCTCTCAGGCAAGAACGGCGGCCAATACGGAATAAGACCGGGGCACGCTTCAGCAGTCTTTCTTCTGGATGAAGGCCCTGTGGAGGCTTACCTTGAGGGAAAACTTATCTGGAGCAAAAGAACATCGGAAGGCTTTGCGAAGATGATGAATAATACACTTACATTGGTAACAGAGCTTGCGCCTTCGGAAAGAAAAGAATAAATCTATAAAGCAGAGCAAAACAGTAAAACAGGATGAAATGAGAATTTATGGATATATTTCAGTTTTTTACACCTAAAATAAATACCTTTTACCTGAATTCGGATATTTCGGTTTATCAGGCGATTGAGACTTTCGATACTTATAAATTCAGCGTTGTGCCGCTTGTGGATAAGGACGGAAAGTACGTTACTACCGTCTCCGAAGGTGATTTACTTCGTTATATTAAATCCAAAGCAGGCTTTTCAATGGAGAATGCCAAAAATACTCTTGTTTCGGAAATCGATAAGTACAGACCGTATAAGGCACTTGATCTCGGCGCAAAAATTGAAACGATTCTTCTTTTGTCGCTTGACCAGAATTTTATTCCGATTATCGATGACAGAGGAATTTATATCGGTATTCTGAAAAGACGGTCTCTTATTGAATATCTTTACAGAACAAATTCTAACTACGTTTTTGAAACTCAGAAAACAAAGAGAAAAACAAAGTCATCAAAGCAAACTGCTGCTGATTCGGAGCAGACGGAGCTTTCATCTGTTGAGGGTGAGCCTGATTACAACGATTGTTATGAACAGGTGGAGAAGTTTGCGAAGGAAAACGATGACAAGCAATAAAAAAGACGGAATCGGGTTGTATTCCGTTTTTTTTTACGCGATATTCTTGAAAATAAGTACTTTTTATGATATAATATTCAGGTGCAAAAATTTTCTGCATATTTCCTGATGGGAAAAATAAAAGCTTTTTGGAGGAAAAATGGCTGCCGGTCGTAATTCTATGGGTCCGAGAGGGTTCCTGACGGAAGAAGAAAAGAAAAATATGCCTAAAGTAACAAAGGGACTTCTTCTTCGTATTTTTTCATATCTGAAACCTTATTGGTTGCAGTTTCTCTTTGTATTTATAGCAATTCTTCTTTCAGCAATAGTCGGACTTGCTCCGTCTATTATCATGGGAAAAATTGTGGATCAGGCTCTTGTGGGCGAGGATCTCGCACTGCTTATTCGTCTGCTTTTGATGGCTTTCGGAGCAATTGCAGTAAGTCAGCTTATAGGTGTGCTTGAGAACTTCATCAATTCATGGATTTCACAGAGAATCATTTATGATATGAAGAATCAGATGTATAAGCATCTGCAGTATATGCCTCATTCATTCTTCACCACAGAGAAGCAGGGCGATATCATCACAAGAATGAATACAGATATCAGCGGCGTAAGCACCGTTATCAGCGGCACACTTTCAAGCATTGTCAGCAATATCGCCACGCTCATCACAACGCTTGTTGCATTGTTTACAATGAACTGGAAGCTTGCTCTTGTCGGAATAGTTATCATTCCTTTGCTCATTCTTCCTACAAGAAGCGCAGGAAAGAAGAGATATGAGCTTCTCACAGAAAGCCAGGAGAAGAGCGATGAGATGAATCAGGTCATCAATGAGACTCTATCCGTAAGCGGTTCAATGCTTGTAAAGATATTTGCAAGAGAAGAGAAGGAATACGATAAGTTCGAAAAGATAAACAAAGAGCTTACAGACATTTCTCTTAAAGAACGGCGTTCCGGCAAATGGTTCACCGTTGTGATGGGAATGTTTACTCAGGTGGGCCCGCTACTTATATATTTTGTCGGCGGACTTCTTATCATCGGTAAATACGATACCACACTTACTGTCGGTACTATTACGGCGACAGTTACACTTATAAACAGACTTTACCGTCCTGTTGAATCTCTCCTCAATATCGGCGTTGACTTCACACGTTCACTTGCTCTCTTTACAAGAATTTTCGATTATTTTGACAGGGAGAATACGATTGTTACTCCTGAAAACGCAGAAAAGCCTGATGTTGAGATGAAGCCTATCGTTTATGATCACGTTGCATTCAGTTACGAAGACGGCGATCCGCTTCTTACGGATGTAAATTTCACAGTTCCGGGCGGCAAAATGTTTGCTATCGTCGGACCGTCAGGCTCAGGAAAATCAACTGTTGTTAACCTGATCCCGCGTCTTTATGATGTTATTGGAGGAAAGGTCACAATAGGCGGCGTTGACGTCAGAGATTTTGACCTTAAATATCTTCGTGAATGCGTTGGCGTAGTTACGCAGGAAACGTATCTTTTCAACGGAACGATTCTTGACAATCTCCGTTATGCAAAGGAAGATGCAACTATGGAAGAGATCGAGAACGCGTGCCGTATTGCCAATATCCACGAATTTATTCTCAATCAGCCCAACGGTTATAACACCGAGGTCGGCAACAGAGGTCTGAAGCTTTCAGGCGGTGAAAAACAGAGAATTTCCATTGCAAGAGTTATTCTCAAGAATCCGAAGATACTTATCCTCGATGAGGCGACAAGCGCACTTGACTCAATTTCTGAAAATTCGATTCAGGATGCGCTCGAAAACATGATGCGCGGCAGAACAAGCATTGTTATAGCACACCGTCTTTCAACAATTCTCAAGGCTGATTGCATTCTTGTGGTTAAAGGCGGAGTTATTGCAGAGCAGGGCACTCACGAAGAGCTTCTTGCTCTCGGCGGAACATACAGGATGCTGTATGAAACACAGTTCAGACAGGCCATTGATTATGAAAGCGGTCACACAAGCGATATTGACATTAATTCGTTCTCAACAGATTATAATGTCAAGAAGATAACTGAAAATGATATCACTGACGTTTACCGCCTCTGCAAGACAAATAAGCATTATTACAGAACGATGAATCAGACTCCTACAAGGGAGAGCCTCACAGAGGTTATAAGTGACTTGCCGGGTGACTCATCGGAGGAAAATAAGAACTTTGTCGGCTTCTACGATGATGATAAGCTTGTGGCAGTGATGGATATCATTACCGAATATCCTGAAAAAAACGGTGCTTTTATCGGTTGGTTCATGGTCGATGCCCAGATGCAGGGCAAGGGAATCGGCTCACAGATTCTTGCCGACGTGAGAGCAACGCTCAAGGGTGCTGGTTATGAAAAAATCTCGCTCGGCTGCGTCAAGGAGAACATCACTGCTATAAAATTCTGGGAAGGTCAGGGCTTCAGACCGACAGGCGAGGAGCATCCGACAGGAAGACATACAACTGTGATGTTTGCAAGAGATATTTAACTGATTTGTAAATCAGTCAATGATATGCACCCTGAAAGCTATGTGCTTTTGAGGTGCATATTTTTATCAAAAAAATAATATAATAGGACAAAAATGATTACATTTCATAATCATGCGCGATAATAGCGTATTTCAGACAAAAAATTATTGAAATATATCAGAAAAAATGATATAATAATATAAAATAGGAGGTTTGTTATGAAGAAGATTATTTTTGATACAGATATCGGAACAGATCCGGATGATGCCGGCGCTCTTGCCATACTTCAGGAAGCGCATAACAGAGGTATAATACAACTTATTGGTATTACAATCAGCACGCCCAAAAAGGCAACTGCAGGCTGCGTGGATGCCATCAACCGCTACTACAAGAATGTTGTTCCGCTCGGACAGACAAGGAGCATCGTTCCTCACGAGAGCGATGAAGAGTGGAATACTCTTTACGCTTATGAAATCGCTCATATGTTTGAGAACTCATACGGCGATGAGATCGCAGAGGAAACAGGCGCAAAGGTTCTCCGTCGTCTTTTGGCAGAGAACACAGGCGTAACACTTCTCGTTACAGGTAACTTTACAAATATTGCCGAGCTTATCGATTCACAGCCTGATGAAATATCAGAGCTCAACGGAAAAGACCTTCTCAACAGAAGTGTTGACAGAATCGTTTCAATGGCAGGCGAATATGAAAGAGAAGAAGAACATGAATACAATATTTACTGTGATATTGAAGCTGCAAGAAAGACTTTTGATAATTTCACGGGATATATTGATACTATTGGTTTTACGGAAGGCTGCAAGCTTCAGTCGGGTAAGTGCCTTTTCGAAAAGGATATGAAGAATCCTGCGGGAATGTGCTACTACATTCACCTCAAGGGTTCAGGCAACAGCTGGGATCCTATTCCTGCCTTTGTCACTTGCTATGGCGGCGACGGCGTTTTTGAATTTACAGAACCTGGTAAGATTACCATAAATGAGCTCGGCTATGCTTTCTATGTTCCGGAAGAGAACGGAAAGCACAGAGTAATCAAGGTTATTGACGATCTTGCAAAGGCATCAAAGAGACTCAATGATGCTATGTGCGGAGACAGAGAAATATGACAAAAGAAATAATGGCAAAGCTGGCGGCTGATGAATGTTCATCGGAAAAAACGTCTGCTCATTGCGGCGGAGAGGGAAAACCATTCTGGAATCAATTTGCAAATCAGTATATGTACGCTCCGTCATTTCAGTTTCATCCGATCGACGGAATACAGAAGTATCGCTTTAAGGCAGAGAATGAAAACGGTGGTATTCATGTATTTGAGACTGACAAACCTTATGCGTCAATTGCACCCATGTGGGCAGAGATTCCTGAGGGTGTGGTAAAGCTGACTGTATATTCACTCGATAAGGACGGCAATGAAGTATTTCTTGTTGGGGCAAGAACGTTTTTTAAGTCAGCATCATTTCCTGCAGATCTACCTGGAGCGGCACGTCCGTACTCGGAAGCAGCGGCAAAAGCGTTCCGCTATGCGATGTCTCAGAAATTTCTCAGACATTGGCTTACGGAGGGTACTCCCGATCCGGATTATGATCTGAATGTATATCCGAGCAAGATGATCTCGTCAATAATAAACGCAATGCTTTATTATGCGGAGGTTTGCCCGGAAGAGGCTGAGGAAGCTCTTTGCATTGCCAGAAACTGTGCCGATTATATGATGAAAATTACGCCAAGAGATGGCGTAATGAAGAATGTTCCTCCAACGTATCAGATTGATTTCAGACCAGATTATGAACATCACAGTAACAATGCTGCAGGAGGACGAATTGATTGGGTGATGATGATATATCCTGCGCATATAGGCATGGCTTACCTTAATCTTGAGAAAAAGATACATGATGGGAAATATCTTGATGAGGCTATAAAAATAGGAAAGCATTACCTTGAAAACGTTCAGGAGAACGGCTCATGGTTTCTTATCAGAAATATAAAGACAGGCGAAGTGCTTTCGCAGAATTATTGCGACACACTTGAGAGAATAGTACCATTCCTTATGGGACTGTATGAACGGACGGGCGATAATGAATGGAAAAAACTCGCAGATAAGTCTATTCTTTTCGTTGAAAACGGAAAACTGAAATCTTATGAGTGGGAAGGTCAGTTTGAGGACAGCTACTGCTCAGTCAATTACTCAAATCTTACTCATTATGGAGCCGATGCTCTGATACGTTATTACGCACGTTTCTATTCCGATGACGAAGAAAAAATGAAGACTGCAGAGGAACTTATGCGTTTTGTTGAGGACCAGTTCGTGGTATGGAAGCGAACTGCACCTTGGAGCAAACAACATCTTGATACATCACTTTTCCATACTCCGTGTGGGTATGAGCAGTATTTATGGTATGTTCCGATAGATGCTAGTACCGCTGATATTATGCTGACGTTTCTTGAGCTTTATAAAGCGGGCAGAGGTGAGATATATCTTGAAAAAGCAAAGGCACTTGCTGATTCGATAACAAGAGTTCAGCAGGAAAACGGTATGATCCCAACGCACTGGATGGCTCAGAACTATATTAAAGGTGATAACTTCTGGATTAACTGTATGTTTGCAAGCGCATCGGCTCTTGCAGAGATTGCAGAGATAACGGAAAAAAGATAAAACACATATTAACAAAAGACGGTTGTATTGACCGTCTTTTGTTATATTTCAAAATCAAGTTCGATAGGACAGTGGTCCGAGCCGAAAATGTTATCATGAATTTTTGCGTCTGTGATTTTTGAAGCGATATCGTCCGAAACGATAAAGTAATCAATTCTCCAGCCTGTGTTTCTTTCTCTTGCCTTGAAACGGTATGACCACCACGAATATTTATCGGAAACGTCGGGGTAGATAAATCGGAAGGAGTCAACGAAGCCGGAGTCGAGAAGCTCTGTCATTTTGCTTCTTTCTTCATCAGTGAAGCCGGCACTCATGTGATTTGTTTTCGGGTTCTTAATGTCTATTTCTTCGTGAGCTACATTCAGGTCTCCGCACATTATTACTGCTTTTTTCTCTTTGAGAGAGCAGAGGTAATTCCGGAAATCATCCTCCCAGTGCATACGGTAGTCAAGCCTTGCAAGCTCTTCCTTGGAATTCGGTGTATAAACATTTACTAGGAAATAATTATCATATTCAAGAGTGATTACTCTGCCTTCATGATCATGCTCGTCTATTCCAATGCCGTATGATACGGAAAGAGGCTCGTTTTTTGCGAAAACTGCAGTACCGCTGTAACCTTTTTTGTCTGCGTAATTCCAAAAGCAGAAATACTTCTCCGGAGCAAAGTCTGTCTGACCACTCTGGAGCTTCGTCTCCTGAAGACAGAAAAAGTCAGCGTCAAGCGTGGTGAATACTTCATTGAAATTCTTTGAGAGAACGGCTCTCAGCCCATTTACATTCCATGATATTGCTTTCATCGTATACCTTGTGATTCAATACATTAGTTAAATAGAATAGTCCTTCCCTATAGGACTCAAAGCGGGACGGAAGGACCGGTTTATTTACAGTTTTTCGCTGAATGAGATAGCGGGGAATCCCGTACCGCTTACAAGATTTGCGTTATTTTCATCAACAAGATTGAAGTATGCGTAAGTAACGACGGAAGTATCAGCGTTCTCAGGAACTACGACAGTAACCTCATTTCTGCCTGTGAGGAATGCCTTTGCGCTCTTTCTTTTTTCCCAAAGACCGAACCCGAAGCCCGTTATCTCACAGCCAAAAGGATCATTTCCCTTTCCTGTAACGGAAAGACCTCCTCCTATGTTCCTGAACCTGATCTTAACGCTCTTTTTGTCGTCTGCAAGCACTGCCGAGATGGGCTCAGGCGATGCACTGTTTTCAACATTTCCGATGCCGTATTCTTTTGCTAACGCAAGGGTGGAAAGTCTTCTTCCGAGCTCCTTTTTGAACGGAGAATGTGGCCAATCAAAATAGCCCTCGGGTGCGCCGAGATCCATATCCACGACAATGGAAGAATCAGACATCTTCTTATATGCATCGTATTGCTCAAGCCTTATGTAGTCAACGTATTTGAAGCCGTTGACGCTTTCTTTTGTGTAGCTTGAGAGCTGAACATTGTAGAACGGAAAATCAAAACCAAACTGCTCCCTCTCATCCTTGACGAACTTCTGAAGCTCACTTGAGTATTTGATGCATCTGTCATCAAAAATAGATTCGCTTTCGCCCTGGAAGAAAATCATACCTTTGAATCTGATGCCTATAAACGGAGCAATGGCAGTATTGTAATAGCCGCCGACTACAACGTTTGTTTTCTTGAAGTAATTGCATTCGTGGGCAAGAGAAACAGGCATAAGCTCGCTGATGCAGGCGCCTGCCGGGCACATCATAATAACGCCTATCGGGATTCCTGTTTTTGCAGAGACTTCACGGGCAAAGAACCAGCCTATTGCAGAGAATTCTTTTGATGCTTTTTCACCAGGACGCTTCCAGTGCCAGTCTGCCTTTATGATATCGGGCTGAGGCGCATTGCAAAGTTCCTGATGAAGCTCAATATCGTGCTGAAACTGTGCAAAAAGTCTGAAATTATCATTTTCATTATATGAGATATCTTCTGTGTAAGGCAAGCATGGTTCCAGTGAAAGCTCACCGTTTGACTGACCCCCGATTACCCATACATCTCCGATAAGAATATCCTCAAGGATCACTTCGTGTCCGCAATCATCCTTAATCTTCATTGTCTGCGGAGCGGTTGATGCACTTTGAGGTCTGAAGGCAAGCACCCATTTGTTATTTTCATTTACCGAAGCTTTTGCAATCTCGCCGGCAAATTCTCCTGTTACTGTGCTTTTGGTATTTTTGGAAAAGCCCCAGATTTTGATAACTTCATCTCGCTGGAGAACCATTCCGCTTGAAAATGCACCCGAAACCTTGAATTCGGGGCATTCCCAGATATATTCTTCTGTTAAAACTTCTGTTTCAAAGTTTTTTGGTAATGCTTCTGTTTCTGCCATAATTATCTCCGAAAAGTAATTGTGTGTATTCAATACACAAATTTATTATAGCATATAATGTTCTATTTTGCAACAGTATAAAATCAATCATTATTTATTTTATTCTGAAATTATTGAATTTGAATGGCTTGTATGGTATAATAAAATCAAACAAAATTCTTTATCAGAAAGAGTAATAATATATGATAAAAATTGGTTTTCTGGGTGCAAGTCGTGGTATTGACATTGCAAAGCGAATGATGAAGAATAGTCCCTATGCAGAGATTTCGGCAATATGTGAATCATATGAGCCGCTTTGCAGAAAGGCAGGTGACTTTTTCCGTGAGAACGGCAAAAAGGTTGAATGCTTCACTGATTACGATAAGTTTATAAGCGAAAGCGGAGTTGATGCGGTTGTGATTGCAAACTATGCCAACGAGCACGCTCCCTATGCGATTAAGGCATTGAATAGCGGAATAAATGTTCTGAGCGAGGTAATGCCCGTTGAAACACTTGCCGAGGCAGTTGAACTGTGCGAAGCAGTCGAAAAGAGCGGTAAGGTTTATGCTTACAGTGAAAACTATTGTTATTTTGATTCATGCTTTGCAATGAGACAAGCTTATGAGACGGGAGATATAGGTGAAGGCGTATTGCTTGAGGGTACGTTTATAAATGACTGTTCGCCCAGATGGGATCTGCTCACAAGAGGCATAAGAAATCATTGGCGTAATTATGTTCCTTCAACGTTCTATTGCTCGCACAGCATAGGCCCTATGCTTTATTCCACAGGCAGAAGAGCAGTAAGAGTAAACGGCTTTGAAATTCCGAGGATGAATTATATGGCTGAAGTCGGCGCAAGGTCAGGCAGTGCCGCAATGGAAGTGATGGAGCTTGATAACGGCGGATTGGCACGCAGTATAAACGGTAATTATCGTTCAGAGTACGAAGCAAGCTACCGTATAATTGGCTCCGAAGGCACGATAGAGTGCTCGCTCGGATCAGTGTCTGTTATCAGGACAGGAAAAGACGGCTCCACTCAAAGGAAAAACATTTATCCTACACCGAGAGCATTTGAATATCGCCCCGAGGGAAATGAAGGCTCGATCATGAACGGAGATTATGCCGTTCTCGGCTACTTTATCGGCAAGATACTCGGCGATGATGATTCAGCAAAATACTCCATTGATGTTTACCGTGCGCTTGATATGGCTTTGCCGGGCTTGCTTGCTTTTCGCTCCATTCTTTCAAAAGGAATGCCGATTGAGGTGCCTGACTTCAGAGATAAAGAAGTAAGAGAGAAGTACCGTTATGACAGATATTCGACAAGACCGGGCACTCCGGAGGAATTCCTTCTTCCAACGAGCAAAAACGGTACTCCGACGGTAGAAGATGCCGTTTATGAGTCTGTTCAGAATAAATTCAAGAGCAGAGATCTGAAACCGGGAGCAAACTGATATGTTCATGACTTCTGCAAAAACTATTCTTTCTGCAAAGAACGGAATAAATATATATCGGGGATGTACTCACGGCTGTATCTACTGCGACAGCAGATCTGAGTGCTATTGTATGGATCATGCTTTTGAAAATGTTGAAGTAAAGCTCAACGCACCCGAACTTCTTGAAGAAGCGCTGAAACGGAAAAGAAAGCCGTGTATGATAGGCACGGGCTCAATGAGCGATCCGTATATGCATTGCGAGGAGGAGCTTTGCCTGACAAAAAAGTGCCTTGAAATTATAGAAAAATACGGCTTCGGATTTTCTACCCTCACTAAGTCCGACAGAGTACTGAGGGATATAGATATTTTTGAAAGGATAAACAAAAAGGCAAAAGCAGTGCTTCAGATGACACTCACGACCTATGATGAGGAACTGTGCAGAAAGATAGAACCGAACGTTTCTTCTACACGAAGAAGATACGAGGTACTGAAGGCGTTCAATGAAAAGGAGATACCTTCCGTTGTCTGGCTATGTCCTGTTCTTCCGTTTATAAATGACTCTGAGGAAAACCTGTCGGGCTTACTCAGCCTCTGCTTTGATGCCGGAGTAAGGGGAATAGTATGCTTCGGGTTCGGAGTAACGCTCAGAAGCGGTAACAGGGAGCATTTTTATTCTGAACTCGACAGAAAATTTCCGGGAATAAAAGAAAAATATATCGAAACATACGGCGATGCTTATGAATGTATTTCACAGAACAACACAAAGCTCAGGATGCTTTTTGAAAGCGAATGCAGAAAACATAAGGTAATGACGGACAGAGATAAGATCTTTGCTTACCTGAATGAGTTCCCATTGATGAAAAATCAGATTTCTTTCATTTGAAAAAGCGGGATCATTGCTTTGAAGGCATTGATCCCGTTTATTTATTATAATGAATTTTTTATGCCTCTGTAATCTTTTTTTAGAAAAAGAGTACTGATTGTGATTGATTTATGAGATTTATATGCTATAATTAAGATGTAAAATGGATAGAGAATAAACATATATTTTATGCCGTTACAGAAAGGAGATGATTGTCATTATGGAATTGAATGCAGATTATCATATCCATTACTATATGGATGTGTGCGCATGGAGAGATATGACAATGTCAAATATAGACGAAGCTGCTTATGAAAAAGGCTTGAATGAAATTGCGATTCTTTGTCACAGCTCAGTGATCCGTCCGGAAGGAAATGGACCTGAGTGGAAGGAATGGGATTTCTGGCATACACCGCATCCCGAAAGATTCAATATTTATTTGTATGATTTTGAAAGGCATAGGTCCAATCACGGAATAAAGACTTATTCAGGGGTTGAAACAGAGCTTCTTAATACCAACGGCGATATTGCAACGCCTCAGTGGATGCTTGACAAAATAGACTTTGCGGCGGTATCTCTTCATTATCTTCCGGACATGATGGGCAATCCGGTAACTGCAAGGGCGTTTCCGTCAGGCAATATAAAAGATCCGGAATATGCCGAGGCTTATAAAAAGTGGCAGGAGGAGACAGGCTCCATGGATTCGGCAAGAGCCATTGAAACACTTGTAAACGGCTATATCGCAGCAATAAAGAAGAACCCGAAGGTTCGTTCATTGGCACATCTTGACTGGTTTGGTCTTGTGAGTCCGTACGGCATTTATTCCGATGCGGTTAAACCAGACGAGCTTACACAGATACTTGAGCCGTTGATGAAGATAGCAGTGGAGTACGAGGTAATATGGGAGCTTACGGGCGGATGTAAATATCATCCGTTATTTGAGAGAGCAAGAGAGTTGGGAGTGGGGTTTTCACCTACGAGCGATGCTCACAGCATAAACGGAACATGGGGATGGCTTTCAAGGCGTGATCCTGCGGCAGAATTTATTGAGAAATACAACTTAAAAACGGGAAGACTGGTATTAAAATAATGAGCGAAGAATATATAGCAAAAATAAACGATTTTCACATGCATACGGCAATATCACCGTGTGCTCCGAGAGATTCAAAGGCAATGGACCACATAAGTCTTGCTTCACGATTCGGGCTGACCAAGATAGGTTTTTCAGACCATGCGTGGGATATGGACGTCCCGGGACATTGGGATTTCTATGAAGAACAGGGATTTGACAGGATACTGTCGATCAAGGATACGATAGAGCCTGTTGAAGGCTTGCAGGTGTTCGTAGGCTGTGAGGTCGATATGAGGGAAGACTGCACGATAGCTATGCTTCCGGAGCACATGAAGCTCTTTGATTACGTTCTCATTCCTACGGATCATTTTCACATGAACAGAAACACTCCGGAAGAGCAAGTTAAGACGAATGAAGGCGTAAGAAAGATCATGCTGGATCGATTCACTGCGGCAGTAGAGTCGGTTCTCCCTGATTACGGCAGGGTAGGTCTTTGCCATCCTTTCTTCGGTGGTTCGTTCGGAGACAGAGAAAAGGATATTCTCGGCGGAATACCTGACAGTAAGTTTATAGACCTCTTTACTGTTGCGGCAAAGAGAGGTATTTATATTGAACTTAATGCCTGTGTGTTCAGACCGACTTATCTCCCGCTTGAAGAACACAAACTTCCCGGAGAGTACGTCAGAATTTATACTCTTGCAAGAGAATGCGGTTGCAGGATATACTTTGGCTCGGATTCTCATTCTGGCAAAGTGTTTGAAACAACCCACAAAAATCCCGATATTGAAAGGTTTGCTGAAGTATGCGGATTTACTTACTGCGACCTTGTATAAGATCAAGAAGAGGTAAAAATGAAAGCTTTTGAATTGATGAATGATTTATATAATCTTGCAAAAGACAATAAGAACACTGATGGAGTAGACAAGTTGATAATTGGAAATCCTGATAAAGAAGTCCGTAAGGCTGCTGTTTGCTGTATTGCTACACCGGATGTAATAAGACGGGCGGCAGAGTTTGGAGCAGATATTCTTATTACGCATGAACCAACTTTGGAGTCTCATTGGGATACATACGATGAAGATGATGAGCTGATAGTCAGAAAGGCTGATTTTATCAAAAAATACAATCTGACGGTTTATCGCTTCCACGACAATATCCATGCAATTACGTCTGATATGATAAACGAAGGCATACTAAAGAGCCTCGATTGGAAAGGAACATTTGACGGCAGAACAGACTTTACGCTTGATGAACCGAAAACACTCCTTGAGCTTGCAAAGGACATTGAAGACAAACTCAGAATTAAGCACGTAAAGATGGTGGGCAACAGCAATCTTCTTATAAAAAACATCTCTTTCTCCACAGGTGCAAGAGGTCTTGAGTCTACTGTACGCGATAACAAGTATCAGATGATACTTGCGGGCGAGATAGTTGAGTGGCGTGATGCAGAATACATCAGAGATGCATCAGAACTCGGACTTCCGAAATCAATGCTTGTTCTCGGACACATAGGATCTGAGAGAGACGGTATGAAATATCTTGCCGATTATATGAAGGAAAAATATACTGATATAGAAATATACTATATAGAAAGTCCTGAAGTATTTCATTATACTGAAAGCCACTGATGAAAAGAGGCAAATGATGGCAAAACTTGAAAAAATAGGTGTTCAGCTTTTCACTATCCGTGACTATATGAATACGGAAGAGGATATTAAAAAGAGCTTTGAACGAATAAAGTCACTAGGCTATGACACTGTCCAGACGATGGGATGCAACATTCCATATAACATTTTCGGACAGTTGGCAAAGAATGCGGGCCTTGAAATAATAGGAACACACGACGCATTCGATATAATGTTCGGAGATGAGCCGAAAGCGATGATGCTCCACGACTGGCTCGGTACAAAGACGATGGGAGTCCAAGGTTTTTGGTTTGAGAATATGGCGGGATATAAGAATTTTGTTTTGCAGGTAAATAAGATATGTAAAACGATCGGTCCCGAGGGATATAAATTCACATACCATAATCACAGATTTGATTTTATTGATATTGACGGAGAAAAGCCGTTTGATTACCTTGTAGAAAATTTCGAAAAGGATAATGTCTTTTTCTGCCTTGATACCTATGGTATAACCTGGGCAGGGGAGGATTGCGTCGAATGGCTGAAAAAGCTTTCGGGCAGAGTTGAGATACTTCATCTTCATGATATTCAAATGGAGAACGGTAAACCGAAATACACTGAGGTCGGAAACGGAATGATAGACTGGGACAAGACGATTGATGCGGCACTTGATGCAGGCACGAAGCACTTTATCGTTGAGCAGGATGCCCTCTGGAAGGATAATAATCCTTTCCTCAGCCTTGAAATTTCGAGCAATTATCTGCATAAGCATTTTATGTAAAAATGTATTGAATTTTCATATTATACAAGAGAGGATGATTTTATTATGCCACGAACGATTACTACAAGAGGAATTGCAAAGTTAAGCCTGAGTCCTGATCTTACTGTTGTATCGCTTTCACTCCGTTCAACGGACAAGAAATACGATGCCGCAATGGAGAAAGCAGGAAAACAGTTGAAGAAGCTTACAGATGCATTGAAAGCCGTCGGATTTGAAGAGACCGACATCAAGACGACCAATTTCAACGTCAATACTGAATATGAGAGCGTTCCTGATGAAAAGGGAAGATATAAGCAGGTATTCAAGGGCTTTGGCTGTTATCAGAATCTGAAGGTGGAATTTCCGTTTGATTCGGGATATCTTGCTGATGTACTTTCTGCCATAGCGGAATCTGTTTCAGAGCCTGAGCTGAATGTGCAGTTCACGGTGAAGGATAAGTCAAAAGCGGGCAAAGAGCTTCTGAAGAAAGCCGCAGAGGATGCAAGAGAAAAGGCAGAGGTACTTGCAGAAGCATCGGGCGCAAGGCTCGGAACACTTCTTTCAATCGACTATAATCTTGCAGAGCACAATTTCAGGTCTCCGACTGTCTATACGATGGAGGAGAGCTGTATGAAAATGGCAAGAAGCTGCGATGCCATCAATATAACACCCGATGACATCATAATAAGCGATTCGGTCACGTTTGTCTGGGAGCTCAATTAAGTTCAATTATCGGAAAATAATAAAACACGTCAGACAAAAGAAAGCCGCTGAAAAGGATTAATTCCTTATCAGCGGTTTGTTTTTATCAGTAATGCTGAAAACCGGTTCTTCTTTTTCTCTGATTCCGAAGACGTTTTCTGAATTTATTCAGCCTTATCAGTTTGCGTTGTAGTATTCCTCGAGCTTTGCCATATCAAAGTCGCCGTCAATCATCATGATATCATCTAACATACGATAGATTCTTCTCTCGAGTGTATTTTCACCGACGATAAGTGAATCAAATACGAAGAACTTTCTCAGGTCAGCCTTGAACTTCTTTGTAACCTTTGTGGATTCTTCGAAGTTGAGAACTGCGGTGAATGTGTTTTCGCTGAGATCAACTGTGAAGAGGAAATGCTTCCATGTCTGTCCTGAAGATGTTTCCTTCAATTCCTGAATGGCCAATTCATCAATGTATTTTCTGTTCTCATCGAAGAACAAGAGAGCCATATGTGCGTTCTTTACCCAAAGCTGGAAGAAAGGCTTTCCGGGCTCATAGCTGTCAAGGATAAGAAGTTCATCGCAATAGTTATCGTTTGAGAGGAACCACTGGCTGAAAGAGAACTTATCTGAATGAGTGAGATTGCTCAGCTTGAAAGTGCCGTAGCCAAGCTCACCGCAGAAGCCTCTTACACCGTTTGAATATCGTTTGAGTCTTCCTGATTCAACTGTGAACGGCTTGCCGCCATCGGGATCGTTGTAGGATTCCTCCTCTTCTTCGAAGCCGAGTCTGAACATGATCTGATCAGCAGGAACATAGTCTGTGATGTAGCCCTTTTCACCTTTTTTCTTTTCAGGGAAAGACTGGAATGTTTTTACAGGCGGATAGAGTTTAACTCTGTCCTTTATTCCTGCGTCTTCGAAAATGCCGACAGGCATCTGTGATGCAAAGCCATCAGGATCAAATTCAGGAGCCTTGATGCCGAATGCGTGAAGAACGATAGCCGGGAAGTCTCTCATGCAAACCTCACCGATTTGGCCTGGCATAACTGTCTTACCTGATACGCCGAGGAATACGAGCTTTTCACCGTCTGTCCAACCACCGTGGCTGTGCTTTGGCGTGCCGCCGTGATCTGCCGTAACGATGAAGAGCGTATCTTCCATACGGTCATACTGTTTGTACTTTGCAATAATCCTGCCGAGAAGTCCGTCGCAGTGTGATATTCTGTTAAGATGCTCCTGTGTGCCGTAGCCGTATGTGTGACCTGCACCGTCAACACTGTCGAACTGAACAAAGAGGAATTTAGGATCTTTTTCGTCAAGATAGTTTTCAAGTCTGCCGACAAGTTCATCATCGTGCCCGCCGTCGAGCTTATTTGCACCGCCCGTTGGTGAAATAATATTAAATGCAATAGGAGACCAATCAGTAAATGCCGCTGTCTCTGCATCCGGGAATGCTTCACGGATGTAACCGAAAAGTGTCGGAAGTCCTTCGATAGGATGCATATCAGCGTTTGTGAGCTTGTGAACTTCAGGTCTTGCACCTGTGAGCATAGAGGTCCAGCATTCTGCGCTTATTGTAGGTCTTGAAGCGAGGGCAACGTGTGTTGTTGCGCCGTTTTTGAAAAGTTCGTCCATAACCGGTGTCTCTGCATTCTTGCAGAAAGCACCCATACCGTCAATTCCAAGCATGAAAACACGCTTGTATGCGCCAAAAGATTTTATCATATCAGTAATGTCCTTTCCTAAAATATCTTTTGATATTTCTATTATAGCATAAGAAGTCTTTTTTTTCAATTAAATAAATTTTTTTCGAAAAATATATACCTTAAAATAAGATTATTTCTGTTGAAAAATGCTCTGAAATGTGATAAAATATAGAAAAGAAACGGAGGAATGATTATGGAAGAGAAAATAGACCTGACACAGATTTTTGCGGCAGATGTATCCTGCCTTGAAAGCAGCGAGCTTTATTATGAGGCATATGATTCCGTTTCCGACAGAAGAAGAGAGAAGACCGACCGTTACCTCCGGGCGAGGGACCGATTTACATCTCTCGGAGCCGAGGTATTGCTTTACTATGCCGTCTGGAAAAGATTCGGCGTGAAACTGAAGCCTCAGATAGGACAGAGATTGGACGGCAAGCCTTTTTTTACTGACTTTGATCTGAAATTCAATTTGTCTCATTCGGGAAGCTATGTTCTTTGTGCCGTTTCTGACAAAGAAGTAGGATGCGATATAGAAAAATGTCGTAATGCCGACACTGAGCTTGCAAGGCGCTTTTTCAACAAGTCAGAGTATGAGCATATTCTTTCGGCACAAACGGAAGAAGAGAAAAATATCCTATTTTTCAGATATTGGACTCTCAAGGAAAGCTTCATCAAGGCAACTGGCATAGGAATGAGGATAGGCCTTGACAGCTTCAGGATTGTACTTGGAGACGAGATCACCGTTCAGCAGAATGTCAGCAATAACAAGTTCTTTTTCAGAGAATATGGCTCTGTTGAGGGATACAGATGCGCCATTTGCTCCGAAGCCGAAGTTAGCGGTACGGAGATTGAATTCGTTGATTTAAGAAGCGTTCTTTCAGACAGAATAAAGCATTGAAGAGACAAAAATCCTACGGAAGTATTGTTTGAATGCTGAATTTTCAAAAAATAAATTCCGTCTTAATATACTATTTACTTTTTTCAGATTATTTGATATAATATATATATTAAAAAGCATTTATAATGCTGTAATATAAGAAAGGATTTTATTTATGAAAAGATTGACAAAAATTGCAGTTCTTTTCCTTGCTGTGATTATGATTGCAAGTTTGTTCTCAGGCTGCACCCCTGCTGAAACAGCAGAGCCTACCAAAGAACCCGAAGTTACTCCAACTCCGGAAGCAACAGCAACTCCGGTGCCGACAAGCGCTGTTAAACCTAGCCCAACGCCTACGCCGGAGCCTACACCTACACCCAATCCGGCATCATTGTATACATGGGATTACGTTGTAATCAATGATGCAGGTGATATTTGCCCTTCAATCGTACTAAAAGATGGCGTTGACCCGAAATACATTACAGAGGTTGTTGTACCTGCGGAGATTGACGGACATAAGGTGACTGTCATTGCAGATGACCTTTTAGGCTCAAGGAGTGTCTGGACTATCGAATATACAAATGAAGAAGGTCAGATGCATAGTTGGCAGTGCAGACAGGGTCTTTGCACGCTTTATGAAGAAGGCGTTTGGTCGGATCCTTACTGTTGCGTAAGAAAGATTACTTTCCCTGATACTGTTGAATACTTTACCGGCAATATATTCTGGTTCGGTTGCTCAGGACTCAAAGAAATTGTTTTTGAAGGTACAGAGAATATTAAGCACATAGGTCGCTGCGCATTTGACACAACTAATGCGTTAGTAAACCTCTGTAGGGCTAATGATGGATATTTCGTGGTAAACGGTGAACTTATCGCTTGTATGCCTGCAAATGATATCGTATTCCCGGCAGATGTTAAGAGAACATCAGATGCTATATTCCATATTTCTGCATATAAAGAACTTTACAATATCAAGGTAAAGTCAATAAGAATCAATGACGGTTGCGAGTATATTGACAGATATCTTACTGAGTGGATTGTTGATAACGATGGCAAGACTGCTCTCAAGGACCTTTATATTCCGGCTTCAGTAACGTATATGGATCCTGATATGTTCTGGTGGACAAGCTACAACCAGTTCAATGTTCACGTTGTTGAAGGCTCATATGCTGACGAGTATCTCAAGAACTACTATGGTGTTGGCTGGGATCCTGAAAAGATTATTTACGATATGGAATAATCCGAAAAAATGGAATTCATTCAAAGGCTTTGCCGTTTGGCAGAGCCTTTTTTGTATAAAAAATTCCTGCTTACACTTGAAAAAAGAGGCGAGATATGATAAAATAATTTCAATAAATAAAAGAAAGGCTAACTATATGAAGTACAAAGATACATCATTGCCGATTTCTGAAAGAGTGGAAGACCTCGTTTCGAGAATGACGCTTAAAGAAAAGCTTATGGTTATCATCGAGACCTCAAAGGAAAACGAGAGACTCGGTATTCCTAAATATTATCACGGAAATGAAGCACTTCACGGCGTGGTCCGTCCTGCAAAATCAACTGTATTCCCGCAGGCGATTGGATTTGGCTCAATGTTTGATCCGGAGCTGCTCGAGGTGATCGCTGACGCTATTTCCGATGAATCAAGAGCAGTGCATCATCACGGAAGAGGAACGTTTGTTTCCGAAGAGCTTTTTGACGGAAGATACAACGGACTTCTTACCTTCTGGTCACCTGACCTCAATGTCTGCCGCGACCCGAGATGGGGAAGAACCGGTGAGACCTACGGCGAGGATCCTTACCTTGCAGGCAAGAACGGTGCATCGTTCGTAAGAGGAATTCAGGGCAAGCACCCTAAATATCTTAAAGCTGTTTCAACGCCGAAGCATTTTACGGGAAACAACGAAGAGCACAACCGTTTCTCCTGCAACGCCGTAATGAGCGAAAAGTCATTGCGTGAGTATTATCTCAAGCCGTTCAGAATCGCAGTTGAAGAGGGACATCCGGAGGCCGTCATGGCGGCTTACAATGCCATCAACGGACTTCCTTGCCATGAGAACCATCGCTTGCTTACGGACATTCTCCGCGGCGAATGGGGCTTTGACGGGTATGTAGTGTCTGACTGCAGTGCAATAGCCCGTATGTGGGATTCTCATCACAGATATGATCAGCCTGAGGATGCGGCATCTGCGGCAATGAATGCAGGTGTCGACCTTGAATGCGGGAGCTTCAGCCCATATGAGCATTTTTATTATGAATTTCTTGAAAAGCAGATCGCAGACGGCAAAACCACCGAAGAAAGAATCACACAGGCTTGCACAAGAGTTCTTACTGCTAGATTCAAGCTCGGTCAGTTCGATCCGGATGAGGACAATCCGTTCTCTAAAATCCCGATTACCGTTGTCGGATGTGAAAAGCACAAGAATCTTGCATATGTTTCGGCAACCGAGTCAATAGTCCTGCTGAAAAATAACGGTATCCTTCCTCTTGATAACACGAAGAAGGTCGCAGTTGTCGGCAACAACGCCGATATCTGTCAGTTCGGAGATTACAGCGGCAAGCCTTACAATGAGCCTGTAAGCCCTCTTGCAGGTCTGAAGAAAACAGCAGGAGACAAAATCAAATTTGTTGAGTGGACATGGCACCCGAAGGATTCATATGAAGTTATCAAGGATAAATTCCTGATGACTGAGGATGGTCAGCCCGGTCTTAAAGGCGAATACTTCGGAAACACTGCTTTCCTCGGAAAATATAACGTTCGTACGGACGCTGCAATCGATTTTGCTTGGAGAAATCAGATGCCTGACTCATATGTAACGACTCCGCAGTATGCTATCCGCTGGACAGGCTTTGTTTGCCCGGATAAGAGTGGCGTGTATATGTTCAAGCTTACGTATTCAGGCAATGCTCCTTGTGAGCTTCCTGAGATCACGATAGACGGAAGAAAGCTCGGCACACAGTTTGCCATAACGTTTGAGGGCGGCAAAAAGTATCCTGTCGTTGTTGAGTACAGAAAAGCAGATGAGAATCCTTCCGTTAAGCTTGAATGGTCAATGCCCGATGATGCAAACGCCGATCCTTTTGCGGCAGAATGCGAAGCTGCAAAGAATGCTGACGTTACAGTTGCGGTAGTCGGACTCGGAACAAATTACGAATGCGAGGGAAGAGACAAGGATACTCTCAATCTTCCTCCGGAGCAGGAAGAGCTTCTCCGCAGACTTTTTGAGGTCAGCAAGAATGTAATAACAGTTCTTGTAAACGGAAGCCCTGTAACTGTGCCCGAGATTCACGATGGCTCTGCTGCAGTGATAGAGGCATGGTATCCAGGTGAACAGGGCGGAAGAGCTCTTGCAGATATTCTTTATGGAAACGTTGTTCCTTCGGGAAGACTCTGCGCAACTTTCCCATTCACGGTGGATGACTTGCCTGCGTTTGACGATTATGAGATGTCTCACGGCAGAACATATATGTATAGCCGTAAGAAGCCTCTGTATCCATTTGGATTCGGACTTTCATATAATGAGTACAAATACTCGAATATAAGCATAAAGGCTTCTGAGAATGGTTTCACGGCCTCTGTAGACGTGACCAATCTCGGCTCACGAACAGGCGACGAAGTTGTTCAGGTTTATCTTGACAGCGCAGGCATGGAGTCACAGCCTTTCTTCAGATTGGTTCGATTCAAGAGAACAAAGCTTGCGGCAGGAGAAACAAAGACCGTTTCCTTTGAGCTGAATAAGGATTGCTTTGTGCTCTATAATGATGAGGGCAAGGAGTTCGATGCAAAGGGCATATTCAAACTTTACATCGGCGGTTCACTTCCAACGGAAAGAAGTCTTGAGCTAGGCGCTTCGGAATGGCAGGAAGCAGAGCTTGAGCTGAAGTAATTAATCATTGAAATCAAATATCCCACCGAATGGATATTATTATCCGTGCGGTGGGGTTATTTTTTACCGAAAAATGAAACTCGTGGGGAAGAAGCTCTCTGTGAAGAATAAGAATATAAAAAAACCGAGGTCAAACCTCGGTTTTATCTTGCTTAGAGATTTAGCTCATCGCAAACACATACATTACTTCTCTCAATGTGTGTTTTATGGATTATGCCTTCTTCTTAAGAAGAGCGAAAGCAGCGAGTGCTACGATAGCAACTGCTTCAACAATCATGATAACAATAGAAGTTGTGCTTGTAACGGGAACTTCCTTGGTAACTTCAACTTCCTTGATTACTTCTTTAATTTCAGGTGTCGGAGTAGGTGTCGGCTCAGGTACGAAACCAACTGCTTCATCAACAACGTGAGCGATTGTAGCCTTTCTGTTGTTAACGAGGATAACGCTCTGATCTACGTAGAAGCCCCAGTTACCCATGTTAACGATAACGAGGTTACGATCTGTTTCATCACCGTCGCCCTGTCTAGCTTCGCCTCTGCAGATACCGAGGTTGAAGTAGATGTTCTTGCCATCAACTGATACCAAGTTGATCGGGTAAGAAGCTTCAATTGTAACGATCTTGCTAGCTTCATCAAAACCCCAAGCGTACTTGTCAGCGATGTCAGCGAAGTTTGTAGGATAATCCGGTACCAAATCATGCTGATAGATGCAGTTAAGGAACTCGTTGTCTTCTGTCTGGTAAGCAAGAGCCTGGTAGAAGATGTTTTTTCCAACGTCTTCACCTGTTGCACCAGGGAAGCACTGGAAGATGATACCACCAGCAGGACCTGCAATGAAGTATTCCCAAGACGGGTTAAAGAAGTCGTTAACGTACTCTTCTACATGATACTGAACAGCAAAGTTGAAGCCGTTTGTCTCATCCCAAGATGCATAGAACTTGATAGAGTTCATAAGATCCTGCATTGTAGCCTGAACAGCCTTGAAGTTTGCTTCGTTAGCACTTTCATTATCGCCATCCTTGTGAGCACGATATGTAGCAAAGCAGTTCTTAGCGTTGAACTCGATGGGATCATATTCGTTATCACCGATCTTACCATCCTTAACAACCTTAGCAGCGTCAGCTTTTCTTACGTTGAACTCGAGGTCCCATGTATCAGGAGCAGCTGTTGTAGAGCGGCTTACTTCAGCAAATGCGCTTACAGAAATTGTAAGAGCAAGTACAAGAGCAAGAACTAATGTTAATGTTTTCTTCATGTTTTTACCTTCCTTTTAAATTTTTTGAGAAGTACAGTATGTTGGTTATCAGACACACAAAATTTTATGCTAATAAACAGTATAAAATTACTCTGTCTCCAATCCACAGTTATATTTTACCACACTTTTCTAAAAAAAGGAAGTCCTTTTTTTATTTTTTTTGAATTTTTTTTGAATTTTTTGGTATGTTTACGTGATAATTAATCAATATTTTTATGCAATTTACAAAAATTGTTCGTTTTTATTTCAAATTAAGGATGAAACGCGTTTTGTATTCAAAAAAGAGAAAATGTTTGTTCTTCCTTTTTTCTTATAAATATGTTATAATATAGAAAATAAATAAGGATATTTATTCCATCTTAATTATCTGATTATTATATTGAAAGGACATAAAAAGAATGAAAGAATTTGTCGGAGCCGATTCGATCCGTGCCGACGGATATGACAAGGTCTGCGGAAAAGCTCTCTATGCGGCTGACTATTCAGCTGACGGGATGCTTTATGCTGTTGTTGTGCATTCGAAAAAGGCTCATGCGAAAATCGTTTCGATCGATACGTCTGCAGTTTCGGATGACGCTTACGTTTTTACTCACAAGGACCTGAAAGAGAATGTTATTCCCGATATCATCAATGACAGACCGCTTCTTGCGTGTGACAAGGTCAGATTTATGGGCGAAGCAGTTGCCGTTGTTGCGGCTGATACAAAGGAAAAAGCACTTGAAGAGGCAGAGAAAGTATCTGTAATATATGAAGAGCTTCCTGTTTACATTTCACCCTTTGATGCAATGGAGGAGGGCGCAGAGCCCATTCAGCCGAACGGAAATGTCGCAGGAACTTTTGAGAACAAAAAGGGCAATATTGAAAAGGGCTTTGCCGAATCCGATTTTGTAATAGAGCACACTTATTATGTTCCTCATCAGGAGCACGCATATATGGAGCCGGATGCAGGCTTTTCATATTATAACGGAAATGAGCTCATAGTCATTTCATCCTCGCAGAGCGCCTTCAATGATAAAGCTATAATAACGAAGACCTTGGGACTTGATCCTGATAAAGTCAGAGTTATTTCCGCAACCGTAGGAGGAGCTTTCGGCGGCAAGGACGGACATATGACACAGGCTTTCGGCGCACTTGTTACGGTGAAAACAGGCAAGCCTACAAAAATAGTTTTCGATCGTCAGGAAAGCATTGCTTATACATATAAGAGACACAGCGCTGTGATCAAGGTAAAGGCAGGATTCTCGTCTGCCGGAAAGCTGATTGCATTTGATGCTGACACAGTAATTGATACCGGTGCTTACACAGGATACGGCTACACTGTCCTCGGACTCCTTTCGGAGCACATTGCAGGGCCTTACTCAATAGAGAATGTTCACATCAGATCTTCACTTGTATATACGAATACGACAACTTCCTCCGCATTCAGGGGCTTTGGCGCACCGCAGGCGGCTTTTGCGGCTGAATCGCTTATTTCAGAGGCCGCAGACAGGCTCGGAATAGATCAGCTTGAAATCAGAAAGCTCAATGCACTCAGAACAGGCGACATTGGCGCCGTCGGACAGAAAATAACCGCTTCGTGCGGACTTCGTGAAGCTCTTGAAATTGTGGAAAAATCCGATTTGTGGCAGAACAGAACGAATGAGGAAGGCATAGGCTACGGCATTGCGGCAGGACACCTCAGCTGTGGCTTCGGAAAAGGCATTACCGATATGGCAAACGTTAAGCTGAAAAAGAACGGCGATATATATGAGGTATATATCGGCTTCACGGAAATCGGACAGGGCGGAATCGGTTCACTTTCCGCTATTGCCGCAGATGCGCTCGGCGTGGATATCAGCAAAGTAAAGATGATTCAGAGTGACACAAAGTTGACCGCTGACTGCTCAAGCACGGCGGCTTCAAGAACGACATTTATCGGCGGAAATGCGATTTTAATGGCGGCTGAGGAATTCAAAAAGCGTGAAGTCTCGGGAGAAAAGAATATCACGGTCGAAAAAAGAGCGGATTTCCCGGAGCCTCAGGAGAAGAACGGAATCGGTATGCCTCACGCAATGTATACGTTTGTAGTTCAGGCAGTTAAAGTCAGAGTGGATAAAATAACCGGAAAAATTGAGGTTCTTGATGCTTTTGCTTCCACTGAAGCCGGAAAGATCATTAACCCCATGCAGATGGCAGGGCAAACGGCAGGCGGTATGCTTCAGTCTATCGGCTATGCGCTGACGGAAAACATCAGATTTTCTACGGACGGCAGATTGCTCAATGATTCTTTTTCAACCTACACTATTCCGACTTTCCTTGATGCACCGCACATCGAAAGTAAGGATGTGGACGGATTTGAGCCTTCGGGCCCGTACGGAGCAAAGGGCGCGGCTGAATCACCGACTGTTCCGACAGCGGCGGCAATAAATGCGGCAATATTCGATGCTACGGGAAAATGGCATTACAGACTTCCGATTACCGCAGAAGATGTGCTTCTTGATGAAAAGGAGAATTGAAAATGGAAATAATAAAAGTAAACAGCGTTGACGAGGCACTTGAAAAGGTAAATAACGGCTTTGTGCCTATGGCAGGATGCACAAATATACTTGTTGACGAAAAGAAAAAGGGTGACAGCGGTAAAAAATACGTTGATTTAACAAACGTTAGAGAACTATCGGGCATTTCTTTTTCTGAAAAAGGTCTTACTTTCGGCGCTTTGACAACGTTTGCCGATGTTGAAGCCGAATTGAAGGATAAGCCTGAATTCAAAGCGCTCTATGATGCCGCATTCACAATGGGCGGCCCGCAGATCCGTAACCGTGCAACTATCGCAGGAAACATTGCCGATGCATCACCTGCGGCTGATTCTGCACCGGCACTTCTTGTCCTTGGCGCAAAAATAAAGCTTGTTTCAGTGTATTCGGAAAGAATAATTGATATTAACGACTTTTTTCTGGGCTTCAGAAAAACTGCGATTCAAAACAATGAGCTTATAACGGAAATCATCGTTCCCTCGGATAATGTGAAGAGTTATTATAGAAAAATTGGAGTAAGGAATGCTCTTGCAATCAGCGTTGTAAGCATTGCCGGAGCAAGAAACACTTCCGGCGGGATTAAGCTTGCAATGGGATCATCTGCACCGACTCCTAAGAGGCTGAATTCGGTTGAAAAGCTGATAAACGGAAGCAATTGCGTAAGGAAAGCGAAGCTTTCTGATGCACTAAAAGCTGATATTTCTCCGATAAGTGATTTAAGAGCGTCTGCAGAGTACAGAATGGCGGCCGCGGAGAATATGCTTGTTGATTGTCTTGAAAAGGAGTTTGACTATGGAATTATATAATATAAAATGTATGGTAAACGGCAAAGAGGTCGATGAAAATATTCCTTCGGATATAACGCTCCTCAGGTTTTTGAGGGATATTTTGAAGCTCACCGGTACAAAGGAAGGCTGTGGCGAAGGCGAGTGCGGAGCTTGTACTGTTCTTGTTGACGGTAAAAACGTAAATTCCTGCCTTGTGCCTGCGATTCAGGTCGATGGAAAAAGCGTTATGACGATAGAAGGCGTTGAGGAAGATGGTGAACTCTCCGCAATACAGAAAAGCTTCCTTGATAACGGAGCAGTCCAGTGCGGCTTCTGCACTCCCGGAATGATTATGTCTGCAAAAGTACTTCTTGAAAAGAACCCGAATCCCACGGAGGAAGAGATACGTCGCGCAATGTCCGGAAACCTCTGCAGATGTACCGGATATCAGGCAATAGTCAATGCCATCAAAAACGTCGGAAAGGATAATAAATAATGAAAAGAGCCGTCTCGTTTTTATTGATCGTCATCATGGCGCTTTGTCTTTTCAGCGGATGCAATGAAAACGAAAAAAGCGAAGCCGTAACGCTTGTTGACCAGCTCACAAGAGAAGTGACTCTAGAAAAGATACCTGAAAGGATCGTTTCGGGATATTATATATCTTCGTCTGCGCTCATAGCACTCGGGCTTGAAGAAAAGCTTGTCGGTATTGAAACTGGAAGCAACAAACGCCCGATATACGCAAAGGCGGCTGAAGAGCTTCTTTCTTCTGCATATGACGTGGGCAGTGCAAAGAGCTTTGATGTTGAGGCTTGCCTTTCTGCGGAGCCTGACCTTGTAATACTCCCCAAGAAAGCAAAGGATTACGCCGAAACGCTTTCGACAGTCGGGATTCCGGTAATCATTGTTGATCCGGAGTCACAGAAATCTCTCGAACAAATGATAGAACTGCTCGGAAAAGCCACCGGCACAGAGGAGAATGCGGACAAGCTGATAAGATATTATAATGAAGAGAAAGTCGTTCTCGACTTCCTTATGAGTGGCGTTGAACGTGAAAACGTTATGTTCTGCAATCCGGGAAATTATCTGAGCATTGCTCCGAACGGAATGTATCAGTCAGACCTGATTGAAAAATCAGGCGGCAGAAATGCTTTTTCTGACATTGAAGGCACTTCCTGGGTAAATGTATCTTATGAGCAGATTGCTCTTGCAAATCCGGATGTAATAATCGTCCCCACGAATTCAAATGCAAACGGCACTCCCGATTATCTTGAGGAGCTTCTGAATGATCCTGCTTTGTCAGGAATCAATGCAATAAAAAACAAAAGGGTTTATATCATGCCTTCGGGCTACGAATCATGGGATTCTCCCGTTCCTTCGGGCATTCTCGGTGCATTCTGGCTTGTAAGCGTGCTTCATCCGGAGCTTTTTTCAAGTGAGAATCTTGCAAAAGAAGTAAATTATTTCTATGAAACTTTCTACGGCTTTGATGCAGCTTTCGGCGAATAAAGAATATGTCAGTTAGAAACGTTAAAGATAAAAACGAAAAGAATATTATTATCACAGCACTTTCAGTAATGGTGATACTTTTTGCTATAAGCCTTACGGCCGGAAAATATCCGATTTCTGCCGGGAGAATCATATGCATTATTACGGGGAAGGCTGATGCTTCCGTAACGAGGGTGTTTTACTATCTTCGTTTGCCGAGGTGTCTGATGACGTTTTTTGTCGGTGCGGCACTCGGTATTTCAGGCTCTGTCTATCAGACAATTTTCAGAAATCCTCTTGCATCTCCTGACTTGATAGGCGTTTCTGCAGGAGCAAATCTTGGCTCGGCAGCGGCAATAGTTATCTTTTCGGGCGCAGGCTTTTACTTTGTAATCGTTTCTTCATTTGCAGGAGGAATCTGTGCCGCAGGAGCCGTACTCTTTATGGCGAAATGCCTTCGCAGCAGATCGACTTCGACATACATTCTTGCCGGCATTATGATAAACGCCGTTTGCGCGGCAGCACTTATGGCTTTGAAGTATTTTGCGGATAGCGAGAACGAGCTTTCTGCGATTGAATTCTGGGAAATGGGCTCTTTCGGGAGTGTAACACTCGTTAAATTTTTGTATATTCTGCCTGTCTTTTTTGCAGGAATATGCGGAATTCTGCTTTTATCGAGGCAGATAGTCATGCTATCTCTCGGGGATGATGAAGCTCGTTCACTCGGAGTAAGAATCAAATCAATAAGAACTTCGGTTCTTTTGATAAATACACTTCTGACGTCTGCCGCAGTATGTGCGACGGGACTTATTTCTTTTGTCGGTCTGACGGCACCGCACATTTCGGGCTTACTGATCAAGAGGAACGGAATGAACAGGATTGTTCTTGCAGGAATCGTTGGTGCTATATTGGTCAGCACGGCAGATATGCTTGTAAGGCTTCTGCCTGTGGCTGAATTTCCTGTTTCGATTATCACAACGGCTGTCGGAATTCCTTTCCTTGCGGCATTCCTGATCAAGAAGGAGAAAAATCATGACAATTCTGTCTGCTGAAAAGGTTTCTGTTTCATACGGTAAAAAACAAATCATAAAAGATGCTTCGTTTTCCATTCACGGTGGAACGCTCACAGGACTTTTGGGCCTGAACGGATGCGGAAAGTCTACATTGATAAGAGCACTTTGCGGCTTTATTCCGTATTCGGGTAATGTCTTTGTCAACGAAAAAAATGTTGCCGAACTGAAAGAGCGGGATAAAGCAAAGCTCGTTTCATTCATTCCTCAGGAAAGCGCGTTGAAGGACGGTCTTGATTTGATGGACATTGTCCTTTTGGGATGCAATCCGAGATTATCCCTTTTTTCTTCACCGTCATCTGAAGATAGGGTAAAAGCAGAAGATATTCTATATCGCCTTTGTCTTGAGAAAAAAGCAGACTATGATTATTCCGAATTGAGCGGCGGAGAAAAGCAGATGGCACTTATTGCAAGATCAATTATGCAGGATTCGCCTGTTATGCTTATGGATGAGCCTGACAGCTCTCTTGATTTCAATAACAGGCACAGTATGCTTTCTCTTTTGAGAAATATGATTCACGATAAAGGATACGCAGGCTTGATTGCGATTCATTCGCCTGATTTTGCGCTTACATATTGCGACAGATTGCTTATTATGAAGGACGGAAGAATCGTATCCGATATTATTCCTGCGATGTGCAATATCAAAACGATTCAAAATGCTCTTTCAGAGATTTATGATGGCATAAATGTATCTGAAAATGACGGACGTTATCTGGTGACACGATATGAAAAATAATCTTCCTGTTATAATAATGGCTTCGGGCAGGTCGTCCCGTTTCGGTGAAGACAAGCTTTTGTATTATCTTTCGGGAAAGCCTGTTATCTGCCACGTTTTTGATGCCGTAAAGAGTGCCGGCTTTGAAAACGTTATCGCGGTGGTAAGAACCGAAAAAGCGGCTCGGATTGCCGTAACTTATGGTTTTCAACTTGTGATGAATGACGATGAATTTTTCTTTACTTCCGAAACCGTACGTAAGGGCATGGAAAAAGTTGAAACTGGTGCCAAGGGAGTGATGCTCATCGTGGCTGATCAGCCGTATATTTCGCCTGAAACACTTAATGGTATGGCTGAAGCTTTTTATTCGAAGCCGAGAACGATTTTAAGGGCGGCTTTTAACGGCCAGGCAGGAAATCCTGTGATTTTCCCTGAAAAGTATTTTGAAGAGCTTAAAAATCTGACAGAAAACGAGAACGGAAGAACCGTTATAAAAAGACATCAGGAAGACATAATTTTATATGAAGTCGGAAGCAAGGCCGAGCTTTATGATATTGATACAAAAGAAGACTTAAAAGGAGATATACAATGAGAAAGAATTTTGGCGTTAATACTTATCTTTTTCCGCAGCCGGTCATGATAATCGGAACATATGACGAAAACGGAATCCCAAATGCAATGAATGCGGCATGGGGCGGAATCTGTGACTTTGATAAGATAATAATTGATATGAGCGAACACAAAACAACCGATAACATTGCACAAAACAAATCGTTTACAGTTGCTTTCGGAACTGCGGAATATGTGTCAGCGTGTGACTATGTCGGTGTTGTTTCAGGCAATGACGTTCCCGATAAGTTTGCAAAATCGGGCTTTACAGAAAGAAGAGGCGAGTTCGTGAATGCTCCTGTTATAAATGAGCTTCCTGTTACGTTTGAATGTGAGCTTCTTAAAATTGAAGAAGACGGAAGATATATCGGAAAGATCATTAACGTCAGTGCGGATGAAAGATTCCTTGATGAAAACGGTGAGCCCGATTTGTCAAAGTTTACTCCAATTACATTTGATCCTGTTCATAACACATATATCGCACTTGGTCAGGTTGTGGGAAATGCTTTTTCTTCGGGGGAAAATGACAAATGAATTACAGATATGCAGTAAAAGAGGATACTTCACTTATCCTTGAATTTATAAAAGAACTTGCAGCCTATGAAAAGATGGAAAATGAGGTCGTTGCAACCGAAGAATTGCTTGAAGAATGGATATTTGAAAAGAAAAAGGCAGAAGTCATTTTTGCTCTTGAAGACGGGAAAGAAGTTGGATTTGCTCTGTTCTTCCACAATTTTTCAACATTCCTCGGCAGAGCCGGAATTTATCTTGAGGATTTGTTCGTTAAGCCTGAATTCAGAGGTAAAGGCTACGGCAAGGGACTCATAAAAACTCTTGCAGAAATAGCGGTTGAAAGAGGATGCGGCAGACTTGAGTGGTGGTGCCTTGATTGGAACAAGCCGTCAATAGATTTTTATCTCTCACTCGGAGCAGAGCCGATGAATGACTGGACCGTGTACAGAATTGCAGGAGACACTTTGAAAAAACTCGGAGAAAAGAGCTGATCGGTTTATATATGAAGAAATTAAGAAAAATAATATTGACGCTGTTTGTTATAGGCTGTGTCTGCGCATTGATCGGACTTCTGATAAATGCAAGAGTAAAGGCCGTCGGTGGTTCTTTGATCGTATCACCGGAGGAAGCTTATCAGACAGAGGGTGCAGACTGCATAATCGTTCTCGGTTGCTTTGTAAAGAATGACGGAGTTCCGTCGGATATTCTTACGGACAGGCTTGAGAGAGGAATTGATCTCTATTTTAACGGCGCCGCTCCCAAAATAATCATGAGCGGAGACCACGGAACAGTAGAATATGACGAAGTGAATGCCATGAAGCAATATGCTATCGATAAAGGCGTTCCGTCGGAAGATATTTTTATGGATCATGCCGGATTTTCAACGTATGAAACGGTTTACAGGGCAAAAGAAGTGTTTGATGCTCATAAGGTCATAATTGTTACGCAGGAATATCATCTTTCCAGAGCACTGTATATTGCAAAGAGGCTGGGACTTGAAGCAACTGGTGTTTCGTCTGATTATAACACTTATGCAGGCGCAACTTACAGAGAATGCAGAGAGATTCTTGCAAGATGCAAGGATTTCTTTATGACGATAATCAAACCAAAGCCTACTTATCTTGGTGAAGTGATACCCGTAAGTGGCAACGGAGATGCCACAAATGACAGATGAGAATAATTGAAAAAGCAAGAAAGTACTTTAAGAAAGAAAAAGAAAAATTCCCTGAAAGGCAAAGAAATGAATCAGGAAAAGTAAAAAGAAGTGATTGGGATACCAGTCCCATGCCTGCAAAACACAGACGATTCATTCTGAAAGACCGGTACTCGAATGAAGATATTTATTATCTGTCTTTTGGACATTTGCCGGGAGAGATGGAGGATAGATGGGTCGGTTGCATGGAGGGTGACACGTTGCTGATTTTCAGAAGCTGGAGCGGATGCTGTATTTTTACTGTAAAATTTGAGAAAAACAGACAGATAGTTACTGTCAACAGAGACAAAAAACAGTATACGGGAAACGATGTTAATGAGGAAAAAATGCTCGTCAGGGGACTTATTTCCGGATGGATAAGTGAAAATAAAAATTTATGTGAAAGGAAAAGAATTTATTGATCAAAGAAATAGTACATGATCCTGTTTTTCTTGCAGGACAGTCAGTGTCTGCAGATAAAAATGACATATCTGTTGCAGATGACCTTGCAGACACGCTTACTTCAAACCGTGAGAAGTGCGTGGGCATGGCGGCGAATATGATAGGCGTTCAGAAGAATATAATTGTATTTTTCGATAACGGAAAGATAATTGAAATGTTCAATCCGGAAATCGTATCTGTTAACGGAAAATATGAAACGGAAGAGGGCTGTCTTTCGCTTTCGGGCACAAGGAAAGCCGTCAGATACAAGCTTATCAGAGTAAAGTGGCAGACACGGGATTTCAGGACGAAAATGCAGATTTTTTCCGGCTGGACTGCACAGATAATCCAGCATGAAATTGACCACACCAAAGGCGTACTTATCTGAAAAAGGAGGATTAAAATGCTTAACTTCAATAATAATATAGGGTTGTGCTTTATTTGCCCGCATTGTAATGCATTTCTGAAGAAAAAGACCAAATTCTGTACAGAATGCGGAGCAAAGTTAATAGACGATGAACCGGCGGCAAAAATTCCGCCTGTAAACAATAATCCCGAGCCCGGAACGGATATCCCGATAATAGCGGAGTATTTTCATAAGTCTGTCGCTCTGGTGAATAATGATTCCTCGTATGAAATCATTCTTTCATATGATTCAGGCGACTATGCACAGCTTGATGTTTATACAAAAGCATCGGATCGTGATCCCGAAATCAGAAAAACATATAAAGCACCTGTGTCTGCCGTAAATACTTGCCTGGACATTATTGCCGAGTACAACTTTGAAGCTTGGAATGAGTGCGAGGACACACCTTCAATCTGCGGTGGAGGATATACTGTCATCAAATTCAGAAAAGGCGATTCACTTATCCGCGTTTCATCCGATAAAATGCCTCCGGACGGAAATGGAAAGCCTGAAGTTGTCAGGGATTATCTTTCATCCTTGATTGATGAAAGCAATTTGATAGGTGGCTGATAAGTATGAGCGAAATTAAAAAGGGAAGGTACAGACATTTCAAAGGAAATGAGTACGAGGTCCTGTTTGTCGCCAAAAACAGCGAAAGCCTTGAGGACATGGTGGTTTACAAGGCTCTTTACGGTGATGGCGGAATATGGGTTCGCCCTGCAGCTATGTGGGACGAAACGGTCGAACGAGACGGCAAGAAGCACAAAAGATTTGAATATTTAGGTGATGAATGAAAGCGTGAGCCCTGTGAAAACAGGGCTTTTTTTATTGGAAAAAGGTAAAGTAGGTTTTACAAGATTATCAAATCAGTGTGATATAATAAAAAAACAGAATAAAATGTCATATTATAGTGATTAAGGTTCTGTTTTAGTGATACTTTTGTAAAGGAGACACAATATGAAAAGGCTAAGAAAAATAATGACTATCGTACTTGCTTTTATTATGATGCTTGTACTTGTCAATTTTGAAGCTGTAATTGTTTTTGCCGAGACTACGGAAAAACAAATTTCAGGAAAACGGTATTCCATTGATGACAGCAGGGATTACCTCATTTTGGACGAGGTGGGTGAAAGCACCGAAAATGGTGGTACAATGGGTAAACTTGTTGTAAAGGGTGAAATCGAAAATACCTCTGTAATGGGTGATTTAGAGTACCTTGTTGTTAAGCCTGAAGGAAAGCTTGAAATCTGCTACCTTTTTGACAAGGCAGAGCTCGATTCCAGAAAAGATGAAGAGTGGAAAATTACAAATGAAATTATCAAAAAGAAAATAAACAGTGATGAACTTGAAAATACAATCAAAAGCGGAGCTGTTCTTGTTCAGACTTCAAAAGATGGATTGAATTGGGGAAAAATTGTCGAATATGAAGACTTTTTTGCTTGCGAAGAATCAGGCAGAAGTCCTCTTTGCGAAACGACAGACATCCAGCTTAATAATGGTTGCTATTATAAAATCACGGTTGCATATAAGGTTTCAAGAAAAATAGGAACAGTTATCTTTGGTGTTCCAAAGAATGAAAGCAAGAAAGTGATTGAAACATATGTATTTTATGCTTCTTATTCCGGAGCAGATATCAATCCTGAAGAACCTTCACCCAAATATGAACTCGGCTCAAAAGTTAGAACAAAAGACGACGTTGAGGGCTATGCAGGAAATTCACCTGTAAGCAAGGAAGATGTTCATTACGGTTGGAATCTCGGAAAATTCTTTGTAGGCGGATATACTGAAGCTAAAACCGATGGTGATACAACAGTATTCCTCAAAAACGTCGGTGATATAGTTTCACTTTGGTTTAATCTTGAACAGAATATTGATGCATTGAATAAGAATGATAAACTCAGAATCTCTGAAGATAAAGATGGCTGTGATGAATATTTTGAAACTGCAAGGCAAAATATGGGCAGAGGAACTCTGATAATCAGATTTACCGATTATCAGAACGTTGTTCACAATCCTGTAATCTATACTGACTTCCTCAGCGCAAATGCTTCTATCGGAGCAAATACCAAAATTCAGTTATTTGAAGAAGGCGATTATGAAGTGGCTCTTGACTATGAGATTGAAAATAAAAAGCTTATTTCTCAGAAGAGCCATTACAGGATTTTCTTTAAGTTTTCTGTAAGAAACAGCAATTGTATGGTTTTTCCGAGAGATGTTTTAACAGGCTCCGAGCTGACTGATACATCTGTAACGAAAAACGGATTTGTTCTTGACCTTGTAAAATCAAAATATCTTTCAATTACATTAAAGAGATCAGTCCTCACGGAAGGTGCGGACGGCTTGGTTGAAGATACAAGATTCAACGGAAGCGCAAAGGAAGGAACAGAGTACCGGGAAGAGGGAATTTATACAATAACTGTTAAAAACAAGTATACAGGAGCCGAAACAGAGAAAAAAATTTATGTCGGAGAGAATAAAGTCCTGATTGCTCATGTTGTAACAGGAAAATCAATTCAGACAATAAATAAAATGGTTTCCGAAGGCGCAAAAATCTTGGAAAACGGAACGATTGTGGAATCAAGCATCGAACACACTCCGACTCCGAGTGCAACAGATAAACCGTCTGCTACAAATATACCGACAGAGACCGATAATCCTTCTGAAACAATAAAACCTTCAGAAAAAAATGAAAGAAACGGAAACGTAGGATTGATCGTAGGTTTGGCAGGCTTTGGCGTATTGGTTTGCGGAATAGTATGCTTCTTGCTGATAAGAATCAAAAAGTTAAAGGAGAAAAAAGAATGAAAAGAATAGTGGCATTATTGCTGTGCATTTCGCTTTTTCTCTTGTGCGGATGTTCACAGAACCATCCGAATGAGACTGTAAAACCAACAGAAAGAGCGGATTCGAATCCTTCGCCGACACCAAGCACGATCATTCAGCTGAAGGTGTCAACAGAACCTGATATAATTTTTACGGGAATGGATGATCCGGCACTTCTTACTTATATGGAAGATGCAGTTTATTCAAATCTTGTAATGAACATTAACAGCAGTGAATATCTTGTTGAATCTGTTCAGGCTGTATATGTTTCGAAGGAATATCTGGAAGAACTTGAATATAATTCAAAAACAAATGTATTTTTCGGCTATTCTTTGGCTGATATCGATAACTTCTTTAAGGGCGAAAAGTATGTATTCACTTTAGGTGATGACGGCAATACTGTTGTCAGACAGGAAGTTGCCATTGATGATACGACGTATAATCAGATTGTAAAGAATGTTGCAATCGGAACTGGCGTAATACTTGTTTGCGTGATCATTACCGTTGCTTCTGAGGGGGCAGGTGCACCGGCGGCTGCGGCAATATTTGCAGCTTCTGCAAAAACAGGTGCAATATGTGCATTATCAGGTGCCGTGATCGGAGGCGTGGCAACTGGAGCAGTGAAAGCATATGAGACAGGCGATGTTGAATCGGCATTGAAAGCTGCTGCTCTTGGTGCAAGTGAAGGCTACAAATGGGGAGCTATTTCAGGTGCGGTTTCAGGTGCAGCAACAGAAGCACTTACACTTAAATCTATGACTGCGGGCGGCCTTACAATGAATGAGGCTGCAATTATTCAGTCAGAATCAGGCTATCCTGCAAGCGTAATAAGCGAGCTTCACAATATGGAGGAATACGAGGCACTCAAAAGTGCAAACCTTCAGCCCTATATTGTAAATGGCAAAACTGCACTAATCAGAGGCGATATTGATCCGTTCAGCGTCGATGAATTCGGAAGAACAAATCTCCAAAGAATGGAAAACGGTTTGGCACCGCTTGATGCTACCGGAAAGTCGTTCCAACTTCATCATATAGGGCAGGAAAGCGACGGCACGTTGGCGATTCTCACTTCTTCCGAACACGAAAACAGCGCTTTGCACGGTTTCAAGCTTGTGTCGGAAATTGACAGAGCAGATTTCGCAAAAACAAGAAACGATTTTTATAAATCTTTGGCAGAAATCTATAAAGATGCATTGGGGTTGATCTGATGGCAATAACGGAATTTATTAAAGAAAAAAGCGGTGTTCTTTTTACCGGAGGAGTAAGCGTTGAAAAGATTCTTGAAGCAGAGAATAAGCTCGGAGTACATTTTTCAGAAGAATACAAAGAATTTTTAAGAGAATTCGGCGCTGCAAGCTTTGGTGATCATGAAATACTTGGTTTGGGCTCTTCAGAAAGGCTTGATGTTGTGGCTTCGACGATTGCAGAAAGAGAAAAGAACGCAGGATGCTGCTTTCAGAAATGGTATATTGTTGAAATGACCGGAGTTGATGGCATTGTTATTTGGCAAAACCGGAAAGGTGAGGTCTTTATCAATTCATGCGGCAGAAGACCGAAAAAAACAGCTTTGTCGATTGAAGAATATCTAAAAAAATAAAAACAGAAGCAGGAGCGATCCTGCTTTTTGCTTTTAGTGAATGGATTATGTTGACAAATATTCCTCCGGATGATATAATTCTCCTGAAAAGGAGTATCAACTATATGATTACAACGGCTGAAATTGAACGAAGACTATTTGAAATGAAGGATGAAGATTACAAAGATTTTCACTCAAAGCTTATGCCAACGATACCAAAAGAGCAAATAATCGGTGTCAGAACTCCTCAGCTGAGGGCTTATGCAAGGGAGCTTTTCAAATCCGACGGCTATGATGATTTCCTGGCAGATTTGCCGCACGCATATTATGATGAAAACAATCTACACGGATTTATTGTTTCTCAGATCAAGGATTATGACAAAGCAGTAAGGCTGATGGATTTGTTTCTGCCTTATGTTGATAACTGGGCAACGTGCGACCTCGTCAGTCCTAAGGCGTTTGAAAAGAACAAGGACAGATTGAAAACCGATGCATTACGTTGGATAGGATCCGACAAGCCTTTTACTGTACGCTTCGGGATTGAAATGATGATGACTTATTTTCTTGATGCTGATTTTGATAAAGAAATGCCTCTTGCAGTTTCAAAAATCAGAAGCAATGAGTACTATGTCAATATGATGATTGCCTGGTACTTTGCAACGGCTCTTGCAAAGCAGTGGGAGGAGATCATCCCTTATCTGACTGAATACAGGCTTGATAAATGGACTCATAATAAAGCCATTCAGAAGGCGAGTGAGAGCTATCGTATTACCGCAGAACAAAAGAAATATCTTAAATCATTGAAAGTAAAGTAAACCCGGCGACAGATAACAGTTTTCTATTGCTTTTTTACAATTTATGTGTTAAAATAATAGATATAAATATTACTCATGGAGATAT
>JAZQMY010000012.1:0-4351 GCA_045627045.1 Clostridia bacterium
AGGGGACATCAACGTGGACGACGGGGCAGGAACAGCGGTTACTGTGGCGGAGGAGATTGCGGCGCAATCTCAGCAGATTGCGAACTTAGACACCCGTGTAAGTTTGCTGGAAGACTGGCATAAGGATGATCTGACGTATGAGCAGATTGCTCAGATCGTAAGATCAGGACAAGCAAAAAAATACTTCAAAGTCGGTGACCAAATCGCTGTTAAATACACTTCGACTAACGGCACAGAATATGATATGCCGTTTGATGTCGTTGACTTCAAAGACGTTACGCTTGAAAACGGCAATGTTGTTCCAGGTATGATTATACAGTCACACTATGCGACACTCGAAGCAGTTCAGTTCGACGCAGCAGAGGTTGACAGACCGGAAGAGGAAGATTATTCAGGGCAGATAAAACAGTACGGTTACAACCGGTGGAGTCAGTCAGGCTACCGTCAGTGGCTGAATAGTGCCAATGAAAAAGGAGACTGGTGGACGGCACAGAATGATTACGATGTAGCGCCGTCTCAACATTCCTCTGTGAACGGATTCATGCACGGACTACCTGCTGGCTTCCTTGCTATGCTGAAACCGGTTAAGGTTGAAACATGCCTGAACTACAGATATCCGAGCGGAAGCAGCGGAACATATGTTTACGACACGACTTACGATACTTTCTTCCCTGCATCAAGAGAAGAAGAGTATATCGTAGCGAATGAACCTAACCACCGTGAAGGAACAGCATGGCAGTACTGGAAAGACAGACTGGCAGAAGAGGCAGAAGAGAAGGGGGAATCACTTCCGCAGGAAACGTATTCTTCAGCAGATGTAACGCACGCACTTACGTCACATATACGCTACGCACTTGAAAACCACAGCAGTGCGCAGTCGTGCCGGTTGCGTTCCGCGTATCGCGACGGCGCTGCCTACGTGTGTTATGTCTACTCTACTGGGTATGTCTACTACAGCGCCGCGTACGGCTCTCCTCGCTGCGCCCCGGCTTGCGTCATCTGCTAATCAATAATCAGGGGCGCTCACGCGCCCCGTAAGGAAGAGTGAATATATGGCAGTACGAGTAAATGAAAGGAGTCCCGGAAAGCTTGATGTTTGTGTAAAATCTCATGATTTGTGTTGTTATACACTTCAGATAACCAAAAATGATAAGGTGTTTACGCCGGATTTTAAGGAAGCCGTGACAGATAAAATAATAGCACTGGCGTTCGATATCCATGCGGAAGTATGGGGAGCAAACAATGTATATGTTAATTCGTCTGAAAGTTTCCGGGAAAGAAAAAGAATGCAGGAATCGGCAGCGAACAAATGCAACGTGCTTCTCAGTATGATCGATATTTCAAAATCCGTTTTTCATCTCGAATCAAAACGTGTGGCATACTGGGGTGGAAAAGTAATTGAGCTGAGGAATCAGATCCGTGAATGGAAAGAATCTGACGCAGACAGATATAAACGATTTAAATAATTGGTATGTAGGTTAATGTGCGCAGAATTGCCGGTTGCGTTCCGCGAATCGCAACAACGCTAACAACGTGTGGAATGTCAACTCTACTGGGTATGTCAACAACAACAACGCGAACAACTCTAATCGCTGCGCCCCGGAATGCTTCATCCGATTCGCATAAAAATTCTGCCGTAAGCAGAATGGCGAAATACTTTGACGCAAGGAACCGAGTTCCCTGACGAAAGTCTAAACAACACTTTTATGATGCACACGACATCGAGCCGGATGTGCTGTAAACATGAAAGAAAACCTTCAAGAATCCGTTATCGGATTTGATGCCCTATACGAGTCCATGTGGAAATGCAGAAAAGGAGTCTTGTGGAAGGACAGTGTTGCATCTTTTGTTTTGAACGGTATTGAACGAGTTACAATTTTAAGCGAAGACTTAAAAGACGGAACGTATAAGGCACGGCCATTGGCAAAATTCACGGTAACATCTCCAAAGAAAAGAGAAATAGCAAGTGTTTGTTTCAGAGACAGAGTATATCAGCGTTCGCTGAATGACAATGTTGTGTATCCTGTGATGAGCAAATCTTTCATCTATGATAATTTTGCCTGTCAGAAAGGAAAAGGAACAGACGCAGCAAGAAACAGAGTAAAAGAATTTTTGAGAAGATATTACCGAAAACATGGTTCAGACGGCTATGTCGCGCAATTCGACATACACGGATACTATCCCCACATGGATCATGAAATAGCAAAAGAGACATTCCATAGAAAGCTGGATGAATGGACTTATTCCAAAGTCGCAGAAATACTTGACGAACAATACGAAGGTGACGTTGGTTTTAATCCGGGAAGTCAGCTGATACAAATAGCAGGAATATCCGTTTTGGATGGTTTGGATCATTATATCAAGGAACAGCTTCACGCCAAGTTTTACATAAGATACATGGATGATTTTATTATAATCCACGAGGATGAAAACTATCTGAACGACTGCCGGAATAAGATACGAGATTATCTTAATAACATAAAATTCGAACTGAATGAAAAGAAAACAAGAGTATATCCGCTAAAAGACGGTATTGAGTTTATGGGATTTACATTCAGACTGACAGATACCGGCAAAGTTCTGATGATTATTAAACCTGAAAATGTAAAACGGGAACGGAAAAAGCTGAAACGTTTGGTAGAAAAATCCAAACGGGGCTGTTTGCCACGAGAAAAAGTGGATGAATCATATGCAGCATGGCGTAACCATGCCAGCAAAGGTAACAGCTTTTTGTTACTCCAAAGAATGGATTCCTATTACAAATCTTTATGGGGTGATAAAAATGAAAAAAATAATCAGACGGCACAGAATGTCACCGGCTGAAAAAGCAGCAGCTGAATACAGAGATGCTCAGATCGCACAGGCTACAGCTGATGTAGAGATGCTTTGCGAGATGTGCGCAGAACAGGAAGAAGAAATCTGCGAAATAATTTTATTCGGAGGAGAACAGTAATGACATCAACATTTAATCTTTGCAAGAAACTGATCGAAACGTACAAGACAAAAGGGCAGACAGAAAAAATGGAAGAACTTGCAGAAAAAATAGATATTTATTTTGCTGCGGGAAGACTTACGGACGAAGAGTACAATACTCTTCAGGAGATGATGAAGGATGAAGCAGGTAATAACGCTTGATTCAAAAGAAGTGAGAAAAGTCATATCGCTGTTCTTCGGAATTAAGGAAGAGGACGTAGTACCGAACCGATATTCTTTCGGTGTGACAGGACTTACGGAAGAGGAAATCAAAGCAAAGCTTAGTTCGCAATCGAAACATATTGCGAAGTAAGAAAAGGAGGAAACATGATCTGTATTTACAAGAATCCGAATCCGGAGATTGAAAAAGCTCTGGAAGACAATGACGGGTACTGCCCGTGCGCCATCGTCAAGGGCGAGGACACCAAGTGCATGTGCAAGTCTTTCAGGGAGATAAAAACCGGCACCTGCATGTGCGGGCTGTACACCAAAGAGAACAGCAAGTATCCGCTCGACGATCCGAACGAAAAGCGGCAGGCCGGGCTGACAACGGAGGAATAAAGATGGATATCGATCGTATTATTGAACTGCTGAAAAGCGAAGACTACAAGGAACGGGCAAAAGGCGAATACTGGTTCGTCAAAGACAAGTATGAAAAGCTCCACCGAATGATTATCAAACGTGAAGCTGGAAAACTTGATTTCACTCCAAATTGCCCATTTGGGCAGTGGGAAGCTCAGGCATCTGCAATGGGGCAGTACCTTTATCAGCTTGAAATTAAAGCTGAGATTGAAGGGGTAGATCTCTATGACAAAAATTGAAAAAGCCACGCGCTGGATGGAAGATCTGGCAAATGACAATTCGCACGGGTATTCACAGGCGAACAGGTGGGGCCCGGATTACGACTGCAGCAGCGCTGTGATCCAGGCATGGGAGCAGGCCGGGGTTCCGGTTCGGCCGATGGGGGCAACCTATACGGGGAATATGTACAATGTTTTTTTGCAGTGCGGATTCCAGGATGTCACACACATCGTAGATCGGGCAAACGGAAGAGGAATGCAGAGAGGTGATGTGCTGCTGAACCACACAAGCCACACGGCAATGGTAACGAATCCTGGATATGTGGTACATGCAAGATCCTCAGAAGGTAATTCCGCTCCAGGAGATCAGAGCGGAAATGAAATAAGATCTCAGAGATATTGGAACTACCCGTGGGACGCCGTTCTCAGATTTCCGGAGAATGTATATTTTGCGGAGGACATAAATGTCCCTTGCAAATCTGAAAAAACGGGGACGGAAGAAAAATCCTATTTGCATATTGAGCTGGGGGACGGGATGAATGCGCCGGTTCGCAGAGTGAGGATCCTGCAGGGGCTGC
>JAZQMY010000013.1:0-9315 GCA_045627045.1 Clostridia bacterium
TGAATAGTTTCTGCATCATACCTGATTTGGTAAAGTTTTTGGAGCCATTCCGGTTGGTTATTAAAAGAGTCTTTCATTTGAAGTATTTTTCTTTTGCCAATACGTCTGTCAAAAATTGCGAACATTCTTTCTAATGGATTATCCGATGATATACTTTCGGAAATACTCTGATTCCGATATTTGGCAAGAGCGTCACAAAACTCATCATCCGTATATTCCGTTCTGTCATTGATCTTTATTGAAGTAATATTTTCCATAAAACCGGACCAATATTCTCCGATGCCATACGGCTTTTCGTAACCGCCTAATCCGTTCGCAATAAAATACGTATTGACTGTTTCCATAGAAAATCTTTTTTGAAGGTTATTATCAACGTATAACTCAAAAAGATGACATCCGTCCATTCCGACGTACCGAGTGCAATTATATCTCACTCTACCTTTCAGACATTCTGCCAGCATCTCTTTTTCAAGGTACTTTCGCATACCGCTCCAAGAGCCTTCATATTTTGACACGGTTGAACCTCCACAAATTCTGATTTGTCCACATCTATAACGAGCATCGGATTTTGCCACACAAAATCCACGCATAGAAAAACATCCTTATTGCACGCCGACTAAAGCGGGGAGCATTTGCTTTTTAATATTATTTATCGCTCGGGTAGAGGATACCTGTTTTCATTCGGATATCGTACATTATTCTGCTCACTGAAAGCATGACCGAAGTGCATCGCTCATATTCCTTACGGTACTTTTCAGGCTCATTTATATATGAAGCAAAATCGTATGCTTCGTAAGACATAAGCTTCGGCTTCGGCTCGCTTGTGAAGAGAAGTTCCGGCTCACTTTTGTTTGCTCTGAAAACAATATTGTCGAGCTGTGATATCGAATCAACTGTGACACAGCCTGCATCTCCGACAAACTGCGACGGAGCAAGCCCCTGACAAAGCTTTGAATAATTCAGCGAAACGGTAAAGCCGTTATAGCCGAGAATTACAGAGCCTGTGCCGTCAACTCCCGATGAAAGAAGACACGATGAAGCACTCACGGATGAAGGCTCACCGAAAAAATATATTGCAGGGTAAATGCAGTATACTCCCAGATCGAGAAGCGCGCCAGTTTCGCATTCCGGATTGAAAATATTCGGTAGCTCACCTCTCATGAAGGCATCGTAGCGTGAAGATCTCTGACAGAAATTGATCGATGCGTGTCTGAGAATTCCCGTGCGGCCGATGGCTTCTTCAAGAATGTGCCTCTGGGGAAAATGCATGAACATAAGGGCTTCAATGAAAATGAGACCGTTCTTTTCTGCAAGCGTCACAAGCTCTTCGACTTCCTCGGGATGAGCTGAAACGGATTTTTCACAGATGACGTGCTTTCCTGCATTCAGGAGAATCTTTGCCTGATCGAAGTGAAATTTATTCGGCGATGCAACGTAAACTGCATCAACATCGGATGATGCAAGCTCTTCCAGAGAGCAGAAGACGGGAACGTTTCCTCTTTCGGCAGAGAAACTTTCACCGTTTTTGCGGTCTCTTGAATATACTGCGCAAAGCTGCATTGCGTCATTGAGCTTTGTGCCCTCAATGAACTGCTGTGTGATAAGGCTTGTTCCTATTGTGGCGTATTTTATTGTTTTCATTTGTTCCTCATTTTGTGGATGACAGGCCATGTGATGTCGGCGTAGAATCTGTGACCTTCGGGTCCGATAACGTGCGCACAGTGATCTTCAATGCCGTAAGCCTTGTAAGCTTCCTTTGCAACGGCAAATACCTTCTTTGCCGGCTCGATAGGGAATATTCTGTCTTTTTCACCGCTTACTACAACGAGGTCTCTCGGTGCGGTGAGCGCAAGAACTTCGCCCATATCAAAGAAATTGGCGATATTCGGAATATAATTGCAGGCGCAGTGAGGCATCGCACCAATGGAGGCAGAATAAGTGGAAACTGCGCATGACGGAACCGCACCCTTCAGACGTGTTTCAAGAGCGCCTGCATATACAGAGCAGGTGCCTCCGCCTGAATTGCCCATTACATATATGTCCTTCACGTCGCAGAATTCGGCAAACGTTGACTCGATCGTGTCAATACAGCGCATTACATCCCACACTCTTTCGGCAATAGTTGTTCTACCGATAAGAAGGTTTGTAAGTGTTGGGTATTCGCAGGAAGGTGCACCATCTGAATTCGTGCTTGTTTCACCCATATAACGCTGCTCAAGTGCTATTGCGCAGAAGCCCTCCCTGACTGTGCGGATGGCAAAATCTCTGTCGCCTGAAATTGCTTCGCCTTCGTATTTCGTTCTCCCGAGGGAGATGTGCATTCCTTTGGAGTGTCCCTGAAGGCAGATGAATGTGGTCTTCGGGCAGGTGGTGCCGTTCGGTATGAGAAGATGGCACGGAACGTAATATCCCGGCTCACTCTGGAATTTGAAGCGGATTTCTCTGAAGTCATCGTGCTTTTCATCAAATTCGATTATGACGTCCTTTTCTGTAGGCACCATTTTGTTAAGACCGATGAGCTCAGTGAGCTTTTTGCGGGCACGCTCCTGCCACTGCTGAACAGGCTCTTTTTTGTCCCACGCCATTGACGGCTTGCTGTGTGCTGCAACGATGTCTATAATATTATTGTATGGCTTATCGTATTTTATCATATGTAACTTACTTATCCTTTCGAAATAAAATAAATTCTTTTTTATATCGTGTTTATCAGAACGGCGGATTATCGGGATCGGCAACCACTCTTCCGAGTGTTTTCAGCTCGTCAAGGAGCCGCATATCCTCATCGTCAAGCGAGAATGAAAAAATATCCCTGTTCTGGGCAATTCTTTCCGGGTGACATGACTTCGGGATAGGTATATACCCCATATCAACACTCCAGCGCAGGCAAACCTGTGCTTCGGAACAATTATGCTTCTCCGCAACATAACGAAGCTGGGGCGTTGTGAAGGCGTTACACCGTGTGAGCGGAGAATACGCCTCTATTGCCATGCCGAACTGCCTTGCATATTCTACTGCATCATCCTGGCGGCACTGCGGACTCAGCTCAAGCTGAAGCACCATGGGCAGAATGTGCGCATTATCGATCAGCGGCGCAAGATGGTGCGGCAGGAAGTTTGAAACGCCTATTGCTTTTATGAGACCGTCATTGTAAAGCGTTTCAAATGCTCTCCACGTTTCGTTGTTCAGCTCAATATAGTCATCAAAATGCTTTTTTGAGCGGGGCCAGTGGATGAGATAGAGGTCGATATAGTCAAGATCAAGAAACGCAAGAGATTTTCTGAAGGCCTCGATGGTTTCATCGTAGCCTTTGGAGCTGTTCCAAAGCTTGTCGGTAACAAAAAGCTCTTTTCTGTCGATCCCCGATTCCTTTATTGCTCTTCCGACACTTTTTTCGTTACGGTATGCGGTTGCGGTATCAATGAGCCTGCATCCGCAGCTTATTGCGGCTTTTACGGACTGAACGCATTCCTCTTCAAGAAGCTTCCATGTGCCGAAGCCTGTTGCGGGAATTCCGACACCGTTTGATAGAATATATTTATCGTCTGCTGAGCTGATCATAAAGTACCTCCTGTAATAATACTATTTTATCACAAAGAGCTATTTTTCGCAACAAAAAAATCCCGTAAAGCCAAAAAGCCACGGGAAAATAATCAATCCTGCGAAAGCTCGAAGCTGAAAGTTGTTCCTTTGCTTTCAACGGAAGAAACCTGTATTTCTTCATTGTGGAGAAGAAGCGCTCTTTTTACAAACGGCAGACCGAGGCCGTGACCAGAATAGCCTGTGGAACAGTCTGTCTGGAAGAAGTCATCCCAGATATGCGGAAGCGCCTCGGGAGAAATCCCCCTGCCGTTATCCTTAAATGTAAATCTGACCTTGCCGCCAAGTTTTTTCACCGTAATTACGAGTGAACCGTTTTCCTTGCCGTATTTTACGGCATTGTCTATCAGGTTAATGAAGACGTGAGAGATCAGCTTTTTATCAGCACGGACAAACTCGACTTCATTTTCAAACAGAATTTCGGGCGTGATGTTTTTTGCTTCTATGGCAGGGAGCTTTTCAATCAGGGACAGACGGATAAGCTCATTTGCATCAAAGCGTTCTTCTTTGATTGAGTATTCCGAGCTGTAAAGTTTTGCCAGAGCCATGATGTCTTCCACGAGTAGTGCGGCTCTTTCTGCTTCTGATGCGGCAATGTCAAGATATTTATTCCTGTCTGCATCATTGTCCGAATCCTTTGCGGCACAGATGTATCCTCTCACAGAGGTCAGGGGAGAGCGCAGCTCATGAGTAATGAGGGATAATGCCTCAGGTGTTAATGTCGTATCTTTTTCCATAATTCAGGGTAAAATAAAAAGCATGGAATACTCCGTGCTTTTGAGTTCATTGTTGTTGCTTGACTTCGAATTTGTAGCCGATGCCCCAAACGGTTTTGAGAGCCCACGTTCTGTTGGGGTTGTCTGTATCACCGAGCTTGGCACGGATACGCTTCATGTGTACGTCTATTGTTCTTGTTTCACCAAAGTAATCAAAGCCCCAAACGTTTTCAAGAAGTTGCTCTCTTGAGAAAACCTTATTCGGGTTCGACGCGAGGAAGAACAGCAAAGCAATTTCCTTCGGCGGGAATTCATAAGCAGTGCCCTTGTAGATTACCTTATAATTATCCATCTCGATTACGAGATCGGGATATGCGATAACCTTTGCATCCTTGCTCTTGATCCTGCGGGTATTTGCTTTGATCCTTGAAATAAGAATTTTAGGCTCAAAAGGCTTGATAATGTAATCATCCGCACCCATATCGAGCCCGGAAACTACGTCAAATGTTTCTCCCTTTGCGGTAAGCATAATGATCGGAACGGTTGAAAACTCACGGATTCGTCTGCATGTTTCCCATCCGTCCATCTGAGGCATAAGGATATCGAGAATGACGATATCGGGAACAAAACGGTTGAATTCCTGAATAGCGATGATTCCGTTTGCACAGCACGTTGTCAGCCAGCCTTCTTTTTCGGCGTATAATCTGACGAGCTGAGCAATATTGCTGTCATCATCAACAATCATGACCTTGAGCTTGTCCATAGCTTTCCTCCTCTTCAGACAGAATAGTTAATATATATAGATTATATTTCCGCTGGGTGAAAATTCTGTGAAGAATATAGTTTTTTTTACAAAAAATCGCTACAAACCTCCTAGAAATTTCCGTGAGTTGATAAAAAGCCTGCATAACTTAACGGTTATACAGGCTTATAATATCTCCGGATCCATTATGCCATTCCGTTCAATTTAGCGTAAAAAATAGCTTTTCTTCTGTTTGCTGCGTTCTTGTGAACAACACGCTTGCTTGCAGCCATATCCCACTTCTTAACTGCGATAGGATAGAGCTCCTGAGCAGCTGCCTTGTCACCAGCGGCTACAGCGTTCTCAAACTTCTTAGTAGCTGTCTTTACATCTGACATGATAACTCTGTTGTGAAGATTGCGCTTTACGCTCTGAATAGCTCTCTTCTTTGCTGATTTGATATTTGCCAAAGTATTTCACCTCCTACGATTAACATATGAATTATACTACAATATTTAAAATAATGCAAGTCCTTTTTTTGATTTTTACAGAAAAAACAGTAAAAAAACCTGAAAAAATATGTTTTGCCGTCCTGCCTGCAAAAGATATTCACTGCTGAAGCTGTCTGATGGCCTCTGCAAGCTGGATATCCGTTTCCGGAGACGTGATAGCCGTTGTATTTGAAGCAAAAGCTGACATGAATTCTGCACCCGGATCGACGATGATATTAGGTGTGATACCTTCCTTGTGGATGTTGTTTCCGTTCGGAGTCAGCCATTCTTCGGCTGTGAACTGATAGTAGCTTCCGTCCTTGAGAGGATGGGTATACTGAACGATGCCTTTTCCGAATGTCTTTGTGCCTATGAGCAGACCTGACTTATGATCCTTCACTGCTGCTGCAAAAAGCTCCGAGGCAGATGCCGTATTTCCGTCGACAAGCACCACGAACGGAACATCGATCATATTTCCGGATGAGTAGTCAACGTTCACAACACTCCTGTTGTTTACGGTTGATGTGATGATTCCCTTTGGGATGAATCGGTCAACGAGCTTCAGCACAACATCCTTGAAGCCTCCGCCGTTTCCGCGAAGGTCAACGATTATTCCTGTCACACCGCTCTCTAGAAGCTCATCAAGCTTCCTGTTGAAATCATCCAAAGCGCTGTACTGGAAGGATGTGAGCCTGATGTATCCGATGTTGTCATCAAAAACAGTGGAAAGTACGAGGGATACCCTGATTGTTTTTCTTTCAACGGAGAATGTGAGCTCTTCACCGTTTCTCCTGACTGTTATCCGGGCGAATGTGCCTTCTTCACCCTTTCCCTTTGCAACCATTTCAAGCATTGTGTCCTTTGAACAACGGATGCCGTCAATTTCGACTATTTCGTCGCCTACAACAAGACCTGCTTCGGCGGCGCTGCTATCTGAATCAATGGCAGAAATTACTGCGGCATCATCGTAAAGCTTCGTATTTACCGTCAGCCCCAGACCTACATAGGACGGATTCTTTCTTGTAAGTGTGGCTTCGTATTTTTCCTTTGTAAGGTAGAATGTATACGGATCGTCAATATTTGAAAGCATACCGTCGATGGCATCGCTTATAAGTTTATCTTTATCAAGCTCGTAAAGATGGTTGTGAGTTATATCATAGAAAACAGAATCAAATTTAGCTGTTTCGGAATCCTGCTTTGCAAGAAGGCTTGATAAGAAGGATACAACATCGGTTTTCCTTGCAACATAGAATGTTCCGGCTGTAAAAATAATTGCCGTAAGCAAGCAAGTTATTATCAGCCCGGAAATATATTTCTTTTTTGAAACCAATTCAGAAGCTTCCTTTCTTACTTCCCGGAGGAATTGATAAGCTTGTCGGCTGTCATAAGTATCTTGAACATGACGGCATCGTCAAATTTATTAAGATCGTATCCGGAAATTTTTTTGATTTTTATAAGTCTGTAAACAAGAGTGTTTCTGTGAGTGTAAAGATCTCTTGCGGTTACGCTCAGGTTGAGGTCATTGTCAAAGAGAGACTGCACTGTTTCGATCAGCTTATCGTCCCATGCCTCCGAAATGGTCTGACCTGAATGAGAAGCAAGAAAATCACGCAGAAGAGTTTCAGGGAGCATATCGAGAAAAAGCTCAAGACGAAGTTTTTCTTCGATATAAACGTTCTTATTCTGAACGCAGACGCTTCCCACACGCAGTGTATCCGATGCCGCTGCGTATGCACTGTCGGCATTGCACAGAGAATCGAATGATCTGCTGACTGAAATGCTTATATCATCCTTCGGGAATTCAAACGAAATGCTCTGAATGAGTGCATGAGAGAGATCGTCTGCTTCTTCTGATGTTGATTCGGAAGAGCATTCCTTGATGAGGATTATGTTGTCCTCGTTCAGGCAAAAAAGCATATCGCCGGAGGATTGGTCTATTATTTCCTCGGCAACGTACATTACATCTGATGTATTGTGTCCGTTGCAACGGATGAGGTAGAGTCTGTATGTGAGATTTGTTTTAATGCCCGAAGCTGAAAGCAGCTGGGAGAATACATCGTTTGAAATTTTTCCGTATATTCTGTCACGGAATATATCGGAGAAGCCCCTGGATGAAAAATAATGCTCAAGGTTGATTGAAATGAGCTGTAATACGGAATCGTCTATCGGAGAACCGTCCTTTGCAAGAGCATATATTGTATAATTCTTGTTCGTTCTCGTGACGATGGATGATGCATTTTTGTTTTTCAGAAGCGGCTTTTTTGCACCTGCACCGACAATGGCATTATGCTCGGAATCATAGATTTCGATTGCGATCCCCGTGCGGTTATGAAGCTCGGATAAAGCGTCATTTATTTCCTGAATATTGATCATAGCTTTCCCCCTTTTCGTCATTACGATACTATTTTACTACAAATCCGCAGAAAAATCAAATGGATTTTTTGCGGCGAGTTTTTGAGCCTTTTCAAGAAGCGATTCTCTTTCGTTCACGATTTCGTCATTTATGACAAGTGAGAAGAGTTCATTGAGAATTCTGCCTATTTCTTTCCCTTGAGGTATGCCGAGAGCGATAAGATCGTTTCCGGATATGGCAAGCGACTTTATTGAGAGGCACTCATCTGCCTGCTGAATTTCATCTGCGATTTCATCAAGCTTGTCAAAGTGAGCCGTCCTGAATGAAAATTCTGGTGCAAGAGCAAGCGTATCGGCTCGGCAAAGCTTCATTAAATCGTGAAATGTATCCGCAGAAAGCGTTGAAACGTGCTTTTTTACAGTCTTTTTGTCCTCAGGAATTTGAAGATCGTGGTATTTGACGAGCGTTGAAACGAGCCTGATGGTTTTTGAATCGTATTTCAGGCGGGACATTATATCTTCAGTCAATTCCGCACCTGTTGAGGCGTGAGAATAGAAATGCCCTGTGCCTGAAGAGTCAAGAGAGAACGTGAACGGCTTTGCAATGTCGTGGAAAAATGCCGCCAGTCTCAGGACGGGAACAGGCTCGATGCTTCCGACCGTGTGGCAGGTGTGCTCCCAGACGGAGTAAATATGGTGAAAATTGTGCTGATTGAAATTATAAGCTTTTCTTGCTTCGGGAATGAATTCAAATATGATTTCGGGGAAGCAAAGAAGCACCTGCATTGCGTTTGCCCCGGTAAGAAGCTTTGTGAATTCGACGGAAATCCTTTCTGCGGCAATGTTTTTGAGAAGATGTCTGTTTTTGATTGCCGATGATGCCGTTTTTTCATCAATGTCAAAGCCGAGCACGGAAGCAAATCTTATTGCCCTGATTATCCGGAGGGCATCCTCTTCAAAACGCCTGTCGGGATCGCCTACCGTGCGGATGATTCTGTTTCTGATATCGTCAATGCCTCCGAATGGGTCAAGTATTCCTTCTTTATCATTATAAGAGATTGCATTCACGGTGAAATCCCTTCTTGCGGCATCCTCTTCAAAGGAAGATGAGAAGGTCACACTGTCAGGCCTTCTGTTGTCGGAATACAGCCCGTCATTCCTGAATGTGGTGATCTCAATGGGCATATCATCGCAAATAACCGTTACCGTGCCGTGCTTTATTCCGGTGGGAATCACACGGTAGCCTTCAAAAGAAAAAATTCTGACGGTATCATCAGGCAGTCCGGGTGACAACCTGTCCGAACACTGCCGAGGTCCTCAATAACGTCTGAATATTCAACGCTATCGAATTCCCTGATGTTATAATAGATAACCAGCTTATCGTCCCAAACGTAAACGACGTTTACGAGGGTGTTTA
>JAZQMY010000014.1:0-14419 GCA_045627045.1 Clostridia bacterium
GTCTCTGCCGTTCTTTGTGCTGCCCATACCTTTTTTATGAGCAAATAACTGAATGTTTATTTTCAACATGATTTTGTTCTCCTTATTAGTTTACTTTAATACGTACAAATTCCGGATATTGCTCTGCGATGCTTTCCAGACCGAGCCACATTACGTTTATTATCGTCAATGCCTTGTCAGTATTGATCTGTCCATCTGCTTTGGGAAGTCTGCATTCAACGTTTCCGTCCGATACAGTGTAGGTATCCCTGATACCTGCAACCTCATCAAGTCCGATAAGTGCCGTCTGCACTATTCCCGATACAGCCGCACAGATAATGTCTCTGCCCGCCTCTGCGCTCCCCGAATGCCCTTTAACGGAAAATCCGGAAATATTGCCTTCGGCATCAAGCTTCAGCAGTGCTCTTATCATAATCAGCCGAGTACAATCTGGGAAATCTGAACCTTAGTGAAAGGCTGTCTGTGACCCTGTTTCTTTCTTTCGTCCTTCTTGCTCTTATACTTGAAGATAACTACCTTGGGTCCTTTACCCTGTTCAACTACTGTTGCAACTACCTTTGCGCCCTCAATGCACGGCTTTCCGCAAACGATACCGTTATCAGTATCTGCGAACAAAACCTCATCAAAAACAACTTCATCTCCGACGTTTACGGGAAGCTTTTCAACGTTTACTACATCACCTGTGTTTACCTTGTACTGCTTGCCGCCTGTCTTAATTACTGCGTACATAATTCTTATGTTCCTCCTCTTTCCAATCTCGCCCGTATCTGAGGTGAAGCGGATAAATCCGACATACTTGATATACTGTGTTACCTCACTCGGAGCGGATACAACAGGCGTATTATACCGCAAAAACCGTCTTTTGTCAATATATAATATAAAGAAGAGGCAAATTGTTTACAAATAATTTACAATTCAAAGCTCTGTCAAAGCAAAAAATGTGTTATTTTGCCCGTTTGGTGAAATTTCTTGACACGGAGCGTTTTTTGTGCTATACTTGAATTACATAAATTTTTCCGAAAAATGGAGGAGCATTCATGCGTATAGTTACTGTCGGAAGAGAATTCGGAAGCGGAGGCCGTGAGGTAGGAAAACGTCTTGCGGACGAGCTCGGATTTCATTACTATGATAAGGAAATCATAACTGAAATTGCAAAGCGTACCCAGCTTGATGAGAATTACGTTGAAACAAAGCTTGAAAAAGGTCTGGATTCCAATTTTCACATCACATACAGCCACACATTCATGTATCCTTATTCCCCGATGCAAAATGATATCAAGATCCTTATTTCAGAAAGGCAGATAATCAAGGAGCTTGCCGCCGCAGGCAGGGATTTCGTTATCGTCGGCAGAAATGCCGATATTTTGCTCGCAGAATACAAGCCCTTCAATATATTTGTATATGCTGATTCCGATTCAAAGGTCGCCCGCTGCCGTGCACGTGCCGATGCCTCGGAAAAGCTTTCCGACCGTGAGCTGAAAAAGCAGATCCGTAAGATCGATTCAAACCGCGCCAAGCACAGAGAGCTTCTCACAAACAGCAAATGGGGCAGCAAGGAAGCATATCACCTCTGTGTCAATACAACAAACATCACAATAAAGGATATAATTCCCGTAATCGGCGCCTACGCCTCAACGTGGTTTGAAAAGCACGGGTTATAAGCAAGGAGGGTAAATATGAAAAAAGAGCTTGAACGTACATCAGTCATAGCTTCGCTTGTGTGCAACCTGATAATACTTGCTTGCACGGCGCTGAGCATTCTGGGCTTTCTGACTGTCGGCGGAAGCGGAAATATGGCAGTTATCGGTAAGAGAGCATTCAATTATTTTACCGTTGATTCAAACATATTATGCGCGCTCTCCTGTGCCGTGGTCATCGTGTTCAACATTGCCGCGCTTGTTAAGAGCAAAGCGTTCGTTCTTCCGAAATGGGCCATGCTATTCAAGTTCATCGGAACATCAGCCGTCACGGTAACATTTCTTACGGTTATGTTCTTTCTCGGACCTCTTATGGGCTACGATTCCATGTTCAGCGGCAACAATCTGTATATGCATCTGACATCGCCAGTATTTGCCATCTTTTCTTTTATTCTCTTTGAATACTCACCCGAGCTTACCGGAAAGAAATCCCTTCTCGGAATTCTGCCCACGCTCATTTACGGTGCCGTATATCTTTATATGGTAGTAATACTCGGGCCTGACAACGGCGGCTGGTATGACTTTTACGGTTTCAATATGACAGGCATGTGGTACATCAGCATGATCGGTATGCTTGCAGGGACTTTCGTAATCACTCTGGCGATAAGAGCCGCAGGAAAAAGCTACTTCAAAGCCGCACGATAAAAGATCTTGCCGTTTTTCTTGAACGGCATTTATTTTTTTGAAACGATTCGCCTTCGTATTATATCTTATTATGTGAAAGGTGGAAACGTCAATATTTCTTCGGAGGAAATACATTGCAGGACGATAAAATCACAAAAGAGCTTCTGGCGGCATTAAGATCCGGTAATGCCGAAAAAATATCATCCGCGTTCGAGCTTGTTTACAACAGTTATATCAGGCTCGTGGCGTTCGTCATATCAAAATATGTATCTGAAGACGAAGATATCAAGGATATTTCAAATGATGTGTTCGTTTCATTCTTTGATCATGCCGATTCAGTTACGGGAAGTGTTAAATATTATTTGACCGTATCTGCTAGAAACGCCGCAATTCAGTTTTCCGCAAAGAGAAATACGATCGTATCTTTCACCGATGAGATGCTCGATGAGCTTGAAGATGATAATTCTTCCGTAATATACAGTGAAACCGTCAGCGATATGAAAAAGCATCTTTCAGATGAAGAGGTAAGGATAATCCTGCTTCACGCCGTTTACGGATACTCGTTTTCCGAAATAGGCAAGCGCTTTTCAAAGCCGGAAGGAACAGTCAAAACCGCTTATCACAGAGCCATCAAACGTTACAGAGGTATCAAAAAGGAGGAATCCGCTTGAAAAAAAATAATGATTCAGAGCTTTTTACTCAAAAAGTAAACATAGACTTCAATTACAATGAAATACAGAACAGAGTTGATGTGAAAAAATATGTATGTGAAAAGAAAAAGAAGAAGTCCTTTTTCAGCTTTGCCCCTGCCCTTGTTGCAGGAATGACTGCAATGTTTGTACTTATAGCTTCGGGGATGTATATTTTCTCTCCTGCTGCGAAAAAAAGCGCCATTCCTACTTCGCCAAGAGAAAAGGATGTTATTTCCGAAAGTGCCAATGTTTCCGACATCAATCCTGCTTGCCCAGGGAAAAGCGAAGATATCAACGTTCCGTCCGTCTCTTTGGATGAATTCACCGGTAAGGACTCAACAGGCAATTATAATTATGATCATCCAATTTCCAATCCCGATTTGCAATCAGAAGAAAAAGACAATTCTCCAGATGAAAATAAACAGTCTGAGCACAACAGTTCCGTAAATATTCCTTTGATAATAGCATTTGTTCTGTTTGCAGCTTCAATTCTCACATTGGCAGTTGTTATCATTTTCATATGTAAAAAGTCACGATTTTAATTGAATATATTCTCTGCAACCGATTTCGTCCGGCGTTTTTGCCGGACATTTTTGTTTTTAGCGTTTTTCATAATAAAAAAATATATGAAATAAAATAAATATAAAAAAAAGACAGCCTATATCTTGAAAACTGAAAATTTTATGTTATAATATATAGTATAAGAGTAAATTTACGAAACCAGGTTTTTATAAATGACAGATAACAATAATTCAGAATTTGATAAAATAAATGATGCAGAGGCAGAAGAAGAAACTTTTGAAAGCGTTTCATCTGAAGATGTATCTGAAGCAGCTGCCGAGGAAGGCGTAAAAACCATTCAGACGAAAAAAGACTTTCACAGCTCATTTTTTGAAATAATCAGAACGATATTCGGTGCGATAGTACTTGCAGGTCTTCTTAATTGCTTTGTTTTCCAGATCGTATCTATTTGTCAGACTTCAATGTATCCGACATTCAATGACGGAAACAGAGTATTTCTCTGCAAATGCGCCTACTGGTTCAGCGAACCCGAAAGCGGCGACATAGTGGTGTTCAAGACACCTGCAAGACCGGATGACCTGATAAAGCGTGTAATCGGTCTCCCCGGCGACACAATAGAAATATCAAACGGAGTTCTCAAGAGGAACGGAATCGCACTGGATGAGCCTTACATCAACGGTGGCTCAGGCAATACAAAGGGCTCATTCTATTGCGTTGTGCCTGAGGGACAATACTTCTGCATAGGTGACAACAGAAACGTCAGCACTGACAGCAGAAGCCCCCAAATAGGCTGTGTACCTGCATCAGACATAAAAGGAAAGGTGCTTTTCTGCATTTCACCGCTAAGTCTGATTAAAAATTATAATCACTCCTTCGCAGATAAGGATTAAATCTGCTCATTTATGGGAAATAATAACTTCAGTAAACTGTTATCCTGTCAGGATACTTCCCGTATTTACCTTTAATGAAATTTATTATTCCATCTGCCCCGATTATATGCAAAAATAATAGGTTTCTACACAGATACAACGCATTCAAGCCACATTTCATGCAAAATTTGTATTATTTTGTTAAATAATATCAAATTTTCTCTTGACAATTCAAATACGAATAAGTATAATATTTAGTACTAAAGTTTTGCGGTCATTTTATCCGCTCACAGAAAAGGAAAATCCGGTATGAATATCAACTGGTACCCGGGTCATATGGCAAAAGCCTTCAGGATCCTCAATGACGATCTGAAGGGCGTAGACATAGTGATCCAGCTAAGAGATGCACGAGTTCCTTACTCAAGCATCAACCCCAAATTTGAAAAAATATTTAAGAACAAGATCAACATTATCCTTCTCAGCAAGTGCGACCTCGCAGATCCGGCTGAAACAAGCAAATGGCTGAAGCAGTTGAAGGATGACGGTGCGGCAATAGCATTGTCCGTGGACGCTTCCGATCCGGCAAGCGTCAAATCCGTCAAGAAGGTCATCCTTGCAAAAGCCGCCGAAATCAGAAAAGATGTTTTCGACAGAAAGGGAATGAATGTTACTGTAAGAGCCGTCGTTGCGGGAATACCCAATTCAGGCAAGTCAACATTCATAAACAACTTCTTCGGCAAAGCCAAAGCCAAAACAGGCAACAAGCCGGGCGTTACAACCGAGAAGCAGTGGATAAAGGAAACTCCTGATTTTGAAATAATGGATACTCCCGGACTCCTCTGGCCTGATCTTGAAAACAAGCATATAATGCTTGATCTCACCGTTACCAATGCTATCAAGAACGAGCTCTATGATGCATATACGCTTGCGGCAGAATTTCTCCTTACTTACAGAGAGCTTCTTGCGCGTGGAGTATCGGAAAGATACGGTGTCGACATTACGGATGCCGAGCACGGTGAGGATATGATAGACCTTATTTGTGAAAAGAAAGCAATTAAAATGCGCGGCGGAATCAACGATGTTGACAGATGCGCTGAAATGATATTAAACGACTTCAGAGCAGGTAAGCTTGGAAGGATCACTCTTGAAAAAGCAATAGAATAAAGCAGGTTATTTATGGCAGAAACAAAAGCAGAAAAGCAGGAAAGATTAATCAGACAGTATAAAGAAATGAGCATGCTCGAAATCGAATATGCCCATCAGGGATTCATGCATATAGCTGGTGTTGACGAAGCAGGAAGAGGACCTCTTGCAGGCCCTGTTTATGCGGCATGCGTAATCATTGATCCCCACAAGCCTCTTTACGGTGTCAATGATTCCAAAAAGCTGACAGAAAAATCAAGAGACGTCCTTTACGATATCATTATCGACAGAGCTATGGCATACGGAATCGGCTATTCCGACAGCGATATAATAAATGAGCACGGAATCATGTTTGCGCTCAACAGAGCAATGCAGTTGGCAATCAAGAATTGCTCTCTTCAGCCTGACGTTGTGCTGATAGACGGCAACATCGCATTCAATATCGCATCAAAGGTTGAGCCTATCGTGAAGGGTGACTCACGCTCGGTATCGATCGCTGCGGCATCCATCCTCGCAAAGGTTTCAAGGGACAGAGCAATGCTCGAATATGACAAGCTCTACCCGCAGTACGGCTTTGCATCTCACAAGGGCTACGGCACAGCAGAGCATATCGCCGCTCTTTCAAAATACGGCATGTGCCCTATCCACAGAGAAAAGTTCTGCCGCACGGCGCTTTCCAATAAAATAAAATGAACAAACGCACATTCGGCGGAAAATATGAAGAAACAGCCGCCGCATGGCTGAAAAATAAGGGATACGAATTGCTCTCAATGAATTTCAGCTCGCCGTACGGCGAAGCCGATATCATCATGAAGGACAAAAGTGAATTTGTTTTTATCGAAGTGAAAACAAGAACATCCCTTAAATACGGTCTTCCTGCGGAAGCCGTCACCAAATCAAAGCAGAAAAAATATCTTCTTACCGCACAGTATTACTTTATGACAAACGGTATCGAAGATTACAACGTGAGATTTGACGTGATTCAGGTTTATATTTCGGATAACACACCGTATATAAATCACATTGAGAATGCGTTTGATTTCACAGATTCACGTGTTTTCTATTAACGAATAGAGAAAGGCGGCAAAGATGTTCGGAAAATGCAAAAGCAGCGGTCTTATCGGAATAAACGGATACATAGTCAGTGTTGAGGTTGATATTTCCGGAGGAATGCCGGGGTTTGAAATTGTAGGTCTCCCAGATGCCGCAGTAAAGGAATCAAGAGAAAGAGTCCGCTCTGCGATACGCAACAGCGGATTTTATTTTCCCCAGACGAGACTGACGGTTAACCTAGCCCCTGCCGATACACGCAAGGAGGGTGCGGTTTACGATCTTGCAATCGCATACGCAATCCTCAATGCAACAGGTCAGATAAATGCCGAAGAGGGCTTCTCCCCTGTATTTCTCGGAGAATTGTCTCTTGACGGTGATATTCGTCCCGTGGCAGGCGTTCTTCCTATGCTCCTGTCAGTTGCCGGAAATGATAATCCTACTGCAGTAATACCGAAAGACAATATCCGTGAAGCACTTCATGTGCAAGGAATGACTGTTTATCCAGCCGCAACTCTCCGTGAGCTTGTTGATTCCATCAATATGCACACACTTGTTCCGGCAGACAAAAGCGGCTTCACTTCGGATTTTGACGATGTTGATTTCGCTGAGGATTTCGAAGCAGTAAGAGGTCAGGAGGGAGCAAAGAGAGCTCTTGAAATTGCCGCGGCAGGCGGACATAACCTTCTGATGATAGGTCCTCCCGGCTCGGGAAAGACAATGCTTGCAAAGAGACTGCCTTCGATCCTGCCTCCGCTGACATACGAGGAAGCGATAGAAATCACAAAGATATATTCGGTTTCAGGCAATATCGACCCCAATGACGGAATCGTCAGACAACGCCCATTCCGTTCACCTCACCACACAGTTTCGGATGTTGCGCTTGTAGGCGGAGGAAAAGTTCCGAAGCCCGGCGAAATAAGCCTTGCTCACAACGGTGTTCTTTTCCTTGATGAGCTTCCGGAATTCAAGAAGGACGTGCTTGAAGTAATGCGTCAGCCTATTGAGGACGGAACTATCCTCATAGCAAGAGCAAACGGCTCCATCACCATTCCCTGCCGCTTTATGCTGATCGCATCAATGAATCCTTGTCCGTGCGGTTACTACGGTGACAAGAATCATAAGTGTCAGTGCTCACAGCAGCAGATAATGCGTTATCTCGGCAAAATCTCTGCTCCGCTTCTCGACAGATTCGATCTTCACATTGAAGTGCCTGCCGTTGATTTCAACAAACTGACTTCAAAGGAAAAGGGCGAAAGCTCATCCGTGATCCGCCAGCGTGTAATTGCCGCAAGGCAGATACAGACAGAGCGATATAAAGGCAAAAATATATTCTGCAACTCCCAGCTCATCAGCGAGGATATTGATATCTTCTGCGACATCACCGAAAAACAGAAGGAAATCCTCAAGAAAGCATTCACCATGCTTAAAATGAGCGCAAGAGCATACAGCAGAATACTCAAGGTCTCAAGAACTCTTGCCGATCTTGACGGCGTCGAAAAAATTCAGGATAAACACATAATGGAGGCTATTCAGTACAGAAGCCTCGACAGGGATTATTGGAAATGGTAAGAGAAAGCACAGTAAAACGTCCGGCAATTTGGTTTTCCGCTTCATTTATGGCAGGAATAGCTATGGGTTCTTTTTCTGCCGAAAAGGGGTTGCTGACTGCTTTTGTCATCGGATTGCTCGTCGCTTTCTGTATTTTCATCACATTATTCTATAAAAAAGTAAATTTCACGGCGGTAATATGCTTTCTGTGCATCATTGCCGCTTTTTTCTATTCATATTACACCTATTCAAAGCGCAATGTGCCCGATTACACCGGCTACTCGCACGTCATTGAAGCAAAGATACTGAGCAAGGACAAAATCAAGGATGAGAAGATCCGCTATCATGCAGTCAACGTGAGCCTTGACGGGGAAGCAATCGATTCCGATATACTTATTACGCTTCCGTCCGATGTCAGCCTCTCTCCCGGTGACAGAATTACTCTCACCGCCGGAATATCAAAGCCTTCCGAAGTCAGGAATTCAAAGCTTTTTGATTACAAATCTTATCTTGCTGACAACGAAATCTATTATGTTGTATATGCGGATGAGAATAATATAGATTCTGTCATTACATACGAAGAATCAGGTGAAAAGGGCTTTCGCTTCATAATCAACCGCTTTAAGGAGAAATGCGTATCGCTCTACGGAGATTATCTTTCCTCCGAGGCGCTCGGCATAGTGCACGCCATCACATCAGGAGATGACGTTTATATCGACAGCAGCACTTATGATTCTTACAGAGCAGGCGGAATCGCTCATGTTCTTGCAATATCAGGTCTACATGTCGGTTTTATTGTGCTTTTTGCATCTCTCATTACAAGTTTTCTGAAAAAGAACGGCGTTCTTTACACCGTAATCAATATTCTTCTCGTGTGGGGCTACATAGTATTTTCGGGAATGAACGTATCAGCCGTAAGGGCAGGAATATTCTTTTCCCTCTTCTCTATCGGCAAAGCGCTCAAGGCCAGAACGGACACGATCAATCTGCTGTTTATTACAGCACTCATTATGCTCATATTCAGACCGCTTCTCCTGTTCTCCGCAAGCTTTCAACTCTCATTTTCAGCAGTCCTCGGAATAGGTCTTCTGGCGCCGTCAATGATGCTCTTTGCCGAAAAGCATCTTGTCTTTCTCCCGAAGAACATCGTGTCTTCCCTGGCAACCGTTATTTCGGCAAGCATAGGTGTCCTCATTCCTCTTGCTTACAATTTCAACAGCATATCGCCGCTCTCGGTCATTGCAAACATCGTGATTGTTCCGTTATTTGCATATATTACCGTTGCAGGCTTTCTGATGATGCCTGCGGTGCTTATCGGTTGGTCGCCTCTTTGCAAGGTAATAGGCACGCTCATAAACGGCTTGGTTTATATTGTCAGGGTGATTATCAGTCTGCTTGAAAAGACAGGTCTCTCAAGCATAGCCGTAACGTCACCGTCGCTTATCTTCATCGCCGCATTCGCTGTTCTTATTCTTATCATCTCCATTGAAAAGCCGCTCTGGATAAAGAAAAAACTTATTCCCATAATATGCTGTATTGCAGTTATGCTTGCGGACAACGTCATTCCGAATCTCGGAATAAACGATATTTACACGGTAAGCTTCATTGATGTCGGTCAGGCAGAATGCTCTGTCATTCGTACACCAGACAACAAGGTGATTATGATAGATGCAGGAACGTCCTACGGCACATCCGGCACCGCCGACTATACAATAATACCGTACCTTCTGAGGCACGGCATCACTCATATCGATTATCTTGTCCTCTCGCATCTGCACAGTGATCACGCAGGAGAAGCGCCTGCAATAATAAAGGGCTTCAGCGTCGGAAATGTTATCTGTGCATTCCCCGAAGAAGGAACAAGCGAGCTCTTTGACAGGATAAAAACAGCTTGCACCGAAAGAGGAACCTCCCTTACCGATTTCTCGCAGAGGAGCTATATTTTCATCGGGGAAAGCACAGTTCTCTCGAGCCTCAAGGACACAAGCTCATCCGTCGGAAACGAGGATTCTCTCCTGATCAAGATTGCATGCGGCAATAATTCGCTTCTATTCACAGGTGATATGGATGCCAAAGGGCTTGCCGATTTACCGGATATCGATAATCTGCTCATCCTGAAGGTGCCGCATCACGGCTCCGATTCATCAGTCACAGACAGGATCAGAGAGCTTTCGCCTCTTTACAGTGTGATTCTCTCAAAGTCGGGAAACAGCTATTCTCTTCCGAACGATAATGTAGTAAACTTCTATTCTTCATTTTCAGATGTGATCAGGAGCGACGAATCCGGTGAAATTGTCTTCAGATTTAATGATAAGTTAATAAAAATTCAGACTTTCTTCAAAATTCAATAAAAAGTTTCAAAAAAATTCACATTTTGTGTATATTATATTCACAGAAAGCGTATATAATATAGATGTAGAAAGTTGATAAACTTCTTCTTTTTGATTTGTTTTTTCCATCGGCAGAGGGCGCATAGGTAACTCCATCCTACGCGCCCTCTGTCCTTGATTGTCCGATCGTTTAATATTCAGTTATCAGTCTGCCGTATAAAGTCTGTACATATCGGCATACATTTCATTCTTTTCCATCAGCTCGTCATGAGTTCCCATCTCTTTGATTCCGTCAGCCGTCAGAACTATTATTCTGTCTGCATTCCTGATAGTAGTAAGTCTGTGAGCAATAGTGATGGTGGTTCTTCCGTCGGCGAGCTTTTCAAGTGACTGCTGAACGAGTCTTTCACTCTCATTGTCGAGTGCGCTTGTTGCCTCGTCAAGAATAAGAATAGGAGGATTCTTGAGGAACACTCTCGCAATGGATATCCTCTGCTTCTGACCTCCCGAAAGCTTGAGACCTCTTTCGCCTACATAGGTATCATATCCATCGGGGAGCGTTTCAATGAATTCAGCCGCTCCTGCAAGCTCTGCCGCATGCTTTATCTCTTCCATCGTTGCGCCGGGCTTGCCGTATTCGATGTTTTCTTTTACGGTTCCCGAGAAAAGGTATATATTCTGCTGAACGATTCCTATGTTATCCCTGAGTGATGAAAGTGTTACGTGTCTTATGTCTTTTCCGTCTATTCTTATCTCGCCCTTGTGAAGCTCATAGAATCTCGGAAGCAGAGCGCACAGAGTTGTCTTGCCGCTTCCCGACGGGCCGACGATAGCAAGCTTTTCACCCGGTGCAACAGAGAGTGAAAGATCCTTCAATATATCTCTTGCGTTTTCAGAATATCTGAACGTAATATTGTCAAACTCAATCTCGCCCTTTATGCTGTCAAACTCCTCTGCCTGAGGTGCGTCGACAATATCCGGCTCAACATCCATTACCTCGCAGAATCTTTCAATTCCGGTAATGCCTCTCTGGAACTGCTCCGTAAAATCAACCACTCTCTTGACTGAATTGAGAAGCATCGTAACATAAAGCAGGCAGGCAATGAAATCTGCGGCATCGATCAGCTTTGCTCTCATGAACAACGCTCCGACTACAACAATAACGATATACATCAATCCGTCAAAGCATCTTGTGGTCGCATTGAAGGCGCCCATCTGCTTGTACACCGTTTTCTTTATTCCGAGAAATCTGACATTTCCTTCATCAAATTTTCTTTCTTCAATTTCCTCATTTGAAAAAGCCTTGACCTCGTGTATTCCGAGAAGGCTGTCCTCTACCTGGGAATTCAGCTCTCCTACCTGCTTTCTGGAATCCCTGAAGCCCTGGCGCATCCTTATCCTGAACGGAGAAAGCACCAAAAGCATTACAGGCACCATTGCAAACACGATAAAAGCAAGTATCACGTTCATCGTGCAGAGTATTGCAAACGATACCACTATCTTGATGATGGCAATGAAGAATTCCTCCGGGCAATGATGTGCAAACTCCGTTATATCAAACATATCGCTTGTTATCCTGGACATAATTGAGCCGACCTTGGTATTATCATAATATGTAAATGAAAGTTTCTGCAAATGGCGGAAGAAATCGCTTCGCATCTCTGTTTCCATTTTTGTTCCCATGATGTGTCCTATGGAAGACATATAATAATACGCCGCCGTATCCACTATCTTGAGAAGGAAGTATATTATTCCGCATCTGAGAATAAGCTCTATCGTCAGCAATGCAATATCATCCGTTGCCGCCTTAGTTATTTTCTGCACTATTACAGGCAGTACAAGCTCACATATCGTAGTAAGTGAAGCGCAAAGCAGGTCTAAAATGAGCGTTTTTTTGTGTTTGCCATAGTACGGCAGAAAACGTTTTATCATCCGTATGTTTGATTGCTTTCTTTCGATCATTTTATTTCTCTTTTCTTAAATATGATGTAAATATTGTACCACATTTTCATGAAAAAGGAAAGTATTTCTTGCGCCCTGAAGCATCACAAAAGCAGTCTTACCGCAAGGACAGATAAGAACATGGATGTAATATCGCAGAACACCGCCGCAAAAAGAGTATATCTCGTCTTTTTTATCCCAACAGAGCCGAAATACAGCGCAACGGTATAAAACGTTGTCTCTGTTGAGCCCATCATGACAGATGCTATCAGTGCCGTTTCCGAATCAACGCCGCACGTTTCAAAAATATCCGCAAGCATCCCCAAGGAAGCACTTCCCGAAAAAGGTCTTATCACAAAAAGGCTCACTATTTCAGCCGGTATCCCTATAAAAGAAAGCGGGCGGGAAATTGCATTCGAAAGCATTTCCAGTAGCCCCGAGCCTCTGAAAAGCGATATTCCCGAAAGCATTGCGCACATCAGCGGAAGCATTTTTATTGCAAGCGAAACACCCTCTTCAGCACCTTCGCAAAACGCCTCGTAAACATTCACCCTTTTGGCAACACCGTATATTATCACGAAAAGGATAAATAAAGGTATTATAAGCCCCGCCGCACTTTTAATTACGTCCATTGTTTTTCCTCATCACCCGACATATGATTATTCCTATCATGCACGGAAATGCTGTTGCTATCAATGACGGAAGTATCACTGCTTCAGGATTCGCCGCACCCATTGACTCTCTGAGAGAGATTACAGTTGACGGTATGATTTCAAGCGAAGCCGTGTTCAGTATCAGAAACATTATCATATCGTCAGATGCCTTATCCGAAAACGGGCTTTCCTCCTTCAGCGCCTTCATCGCCTGAAGTCCGAACGGAGTTGCCGCATTCGACAGACCGAGCATATTTGCCGAAATGTTCATTGTTATCCTGTCAAACGCCGCTTCTCCCGTATTCGGAAAGAGTTTCCGGAGCAGCGGTGCGGTAAGGGAGGCTATTTTATCAGTCAGCCCTGACTTCTTTGCTATATTCATTATCCCGAGCCAGAAGCAATAAATGCCTGCAAGCGATATCGAAAGCGACACGGCTCTTGATGCCCCATCTGTCACAAGCCCCAGTACGCTGTCTCCTCTACCCGTAAAAAGCATATAAATAATTCCGGCAGTAAATAATGCCGCCCATATAATTCCCATCATATCTGTCACCCCATTTTAATGAAAAGTATGCTTCGTCCGGCAAAACTATTCCCACAGTTATTATTTTTTATCAAAAACACTTTCAAATTAAAAAATAGGTATTGCATTTTAGTCAAAACTATGCTATAATATAGCATATAATAAAACAGATATAAATATATGGAAGGTTCTTCTCCGTTTCGTCGGGAAGAAATTGGGTTTTTCAGAATATGGTAGCAGCACTCAAATATATCGGCATTGCAATTATGATAATACTTGATATCGTTATCATCGTAGCCGTACTTATGCAGTCATCCAAGTCTTCAGGTCTTTCCGGTCTCGTTTCCGGCGCAAGCGAAACATTCTTCGGCAAGAACAAGGGCGAGGATATGGATGCCAAGCTCGAAAAAATCGTTAAGATTGCCGGCATTGCATTCGTTATTGTAAGCGTTCTTCTTACAATGCTTATCAACAGATGGGCTTGACGATAAATCAATATTGATAGTGCAAAGTAAGCGGTACTCAGAATATGAGTTGCCGCTTTTGTTTTTATTATAAAGAATCAGATGATAAACTATCCGGAAAATGTAAACAAACTTATCGATATACTTTATTCAAACGGATTCAAAGCCTATTACGTCGGCGGTTGCGTTCGTGATCAAATAATCGGAAGAACACCGGGAGACTACGATCTTACCACGTCTGCCCTGCCAGATTCAGAGCAATCCGAACACATATTTTGTATTTACGAAAAATGTCGTCGGGTTGCTGCTAATAAAAAAAGCGGAGGAATAAGATCCTCCGCTTTTTACGTTATTCTTCTG
>JAZQMY010000015.1:0-29707 GCA_045627045.1 Clostridia bacterium
CAAGAAAGGCAACAGCCTATTTAAATGGACAGGACTTATCCTTATTGGAATAGCAGTTGTATTGATATTATCTGCAACAGTTGTTGTAGTATTGGTAAAAACGAACAGAAAAAAGTCAATGCAATAATTTTACAAAAATGAATTTTGTCTGTAAGTAAAAATCCCACCGGAGCAGATCTGCTCTGCTCCGGGGCGGCAAGCCTGTGAGAATTGGAATGTCATCAAGACAATCAGCGGCGCAATCAAGCTCCGGGCAAAGGTTGCAGGAAGTCAGGATTTATGCCTGATGAAGGGTACATATGTCTTCCATCAGGATAAGCTGGTGCATAAGCTGTACACGAATAATACTACTTATGATGATGAGTGGAACTTGATTTTAGCAACGCTTCTGTGTTGGAATTCTGACTCTGACAAAGTTGCATTTTGGGGAAATAATCCAACTTTGTTTTCAGAAAATACAGTAATAAATTCAACTTTCTATTATTCAGACGGATATAGTTGCGCAAAATCGCAATGGGAAAGTGCTTTGAATCTCAGTATTACAACCGCACCTGAAAATTCAGCAAATATCAAGTGTTATGGTGTATTACCAAATGACCCGAGAATAAGTGATTACTATGAATTTCAGGACTGTGCAATTACACTAGCATCATATATTGACACAAATGAGACCGTCAACTGGGGCTCATCAATCAAGACAATTACAAGAATGTACAGCGCTACAATTTATATTATTTCAAAAAGCTACAGTGTGTCAGAACAAAAAAACGTTTTTACTCATGAACTAGGTCACGCATTAGGATACAGAGGCCATTCATTAAATAGTAATCACGTTATGTATCCTTATCAAAGCACTGATTATATTCTGAAGCAGGATGAAATAAATCACCTTAAACAAATTTACGATATGCATTAATTTATAGGAGGTAAAATATGAAAAAAATACTAAGTCTTATGATAGCTTTGGCAGCAATGTTTTTATTGACAGCCTGTGGAAACACAACCGGCAATATTGAATCCGAAAAAAGCAGGACATATATGACCTTTGAGCAGTTAGCAGAGAATTCTACTGATATTATTAAGGGAAAATGTCTTAATGCCGAAAACTATAACGGCATCTCCGAATACGAATTTCTGGTGGAAGAAAGATTCCTTGGTGAAAATGTCAACGGAAATATATTTGTTCGTGTACTGGCCAGCATTGACAACAGTGCTCCGATTTATGAAGAGGGAAAGGAATATTATCTGCTTCTTTCACGCCGCATGAGCGTTTATTCCCCACACGATATTTATCTGTCAAGAGAAGACATATTGATGATTCCGGCTGATGATGTGTCAAAAGGCACTATGTACGGAGAACGGCTTACAAAGAATTCTGAAATAAAGTCTCTTGATAAGGAAAAAGATCTGACTGATTACTTATCAAAGCTTGCAAAAAAGATTTTGGACGAAAACAAATGGCAGCCTGTTTACAACGGCAAATATATCACTGATACGGATATGGCGTCGGTAATAAATAAATCTCCGGTCGTGCTGAAGGTTTCGGTGGGAGAAATGAAGAAGGATGGCTTGTTCTTTGATGGACAGCATTTGTATGAATGCACTGTAACGGAGGCGCTGAAAGGCACTGCTTCGGTGAATGAAGTAGTTCAGATAGTCTTTTCTGATGCTGATGTTGTCAAAGGAAAAGAATACATCGTTGCACTTGAAGATTCGTCTGATACTGCTGTCAGAATGTTCAATCTCTCTTCAAAGAAGAGTATATTCGATGTCTCTCTTCTTGATGAGATTAGAGAGCTTTTGCCGAAAAAATAAAGGTACATACGTCTTCTATCCGAATAAGCTGGTGCATAAGCAGATGAGAACGTAAAAGCCAAGTTCATTGCTGACGGTATCAAGGGACCTGCAAACGCACTCGATATCAAGGTTGAGAACAAGTAATCAGATACAAACAAAAAGCTAAAGAGCTTGCGTCATCCGGCGCAAGCTTTTTTATGCCGTCTTTCATTCCGTTCCGGTGTTTCGGATCCGAAAATCTAATGACGAATTTTTATGTTTTTAAATTTTTATTTTGTACTTGACAAATTAAGCCTGTTGTGTTATAGTAGAAATTGAAGAAGGAAAATATTCCCAATTTGCCGTAAAAATGCTATGCCGGCAGATTCGGGAGATCGTTTTCCCGGAAAGGAGAAATGCTTATGTCGGTCTGAGCGTAGCGCCTGCGGGTTGATTAAAAAGAAAACCGGGCAAAACTATTTTGATTGAGGTTCTCATTCTACTTGTACTCAAAATCAAGATTGTGTATTAAAAGGAGACTTCAACAAATGGTGTGACAGTTGCAGTCAGAAATAAGAAATAATTATTAACAGGAGGATCAATATGAACAATAAAATAACAAGAGCAGTTGCAATATTAATCTGCATATTACTGTCGGCAGCGCTTTGCGGATGCACTCCGAAAGAAACAGGCGAAAACAACAAAAATAACGAGACTGCCTATCGCTACAACGCTGAATACCAATCTCTTATTTTTGATTCAGTCGATGATCTGAAGCAGACATTGAAGGATTATAACACGAACGATGAAATGAAAGCCGATCCGAAGCTCGCAAGATCGAATTTTTCGGATATGAAGCTGGAATATATACCCACAATGAAAGATTTACGGTACAAGCTACTTTTCATTGAAGTAAATCAGTATCGCATCTTCTATTACTTCGTTCCGAAAAAAGAAAAGACCTTTGACTATGCCTACGGAATAGTCGTGACATTCAGCAGAGAAAGCGGTGCATCAATAAAAATTGTCGGAGACCAATTTAATGCTGTTTATGAGAAGGACGGCTCATTCTATTACGAGAAAGGTAACGAATGGTTTATTCCTTTGGAAAATGACTATTATTACAGCATCAGTTTCCCTGAGAATTCAAAGCCTAACAAGAACATAATCACCTTGCATAAAGAAACGAACAAGTAATACGTACCCTTAGTTAAGGGAAACATCAAAGCCTGCATCAGACGGTGCAGGCTCTTTTTCATTGCGTAAAGCAAAGGATCCCCGTTTGAAATGCGTGGATCCTTTTTCTTTTCTTGCCAGAAGGCTTTTATTCTGTCCTGATCGTGCTGAATGCCGTGAACGGGTAAATATTGCTCATCTGCCTGATAATGTAATCAGACCTCCTGCAGGCGAAATAAAGCCCTTTGGGAGCGTTGTCGGCAGAACGTGTTTTTTCACTTTTCAAGAGCCGTGAGCAGTTTTACTCTTACCTCTTCCATATCGACCGTGTTCTCATCCACGTCACTGAAGGTACGGATCATCGAATCGCACAGCTCCTTTGCAAGAGCAGGATTCTTTTTCTCAAGGAGACGGAAGAGCTCGTAATCCTCTGCGCCGTATCTGTGATTTTCAAGCCTCATGGAGCTCATCGGGAAGCCGTTTCCGGGGTAAACTATATTAGTATCTCCCGACGGCAGGTAAACCGTGTTGCCTATGCCGTGCAGGGGCGCCGTATCCTCAAACGGATCCTGGAACGGATAGAAGTGATTGAATCCCCAATGCAGGAATCCCGGCATATCAAACCTGAAGTTTCCCCAATGAAGATATCTCACCTGTATGAGCGGTTTGTCAAGCTGACGGTTGAGATATTTTCCTCCCGGGAAGCAACAAGTGTAATACCAGAGCGTGTCGCCTGCCGCTCTGAATGTTTCATACTGTTCCTTATGGTCCTCATAATAATAATTCTTCGGCACCCAGATATCCACTGCGCCCTCAAGGTCGGGAATTTCCACTGCTTCTATGATCTGAATTCCGGGAAGGAATCTTCTTACGATGCACGCAAGCCTGAAGTAATTTTCCTTGCAGACTTCGTTCGGTTCATCGGAAATATGCTGAATATATCTGTCATACCAGCCGTTCTCCTCAAGGAATTTCTTCCATGCTCCGAGATAAGCCGAAAGGAATGCATATGCTTCCTTTGACGAAGCAACGTATTCGTTTTCTCCGTCATGAACATACAGTTCAGGCGCTTCCCAGCTCTTTCTGTATGCTATCTGTCCGCCCTCTATGAGCGTGAAGCCGAGGTCAAAGTACATTTCGATGAGCCTTCCGGCTTTTGAGAAATCAAAGGAATAGACGCCGTCCTTCTTTGTGATTCCTATAAGTCCCTTCTGCACCCAGAAAACATTCTGCCTTGCCCTGCGCATTGCTTCGCCGTATTTTCTTATCATTTCCCAATGTTCTTCCGACCATTCCTCTAAGTTATGGCGTGAGGCCATATACCCCGTGCTGAACCAGTTCGTTACAAGCAGTGTTTCCTTCTCGGGGAGTGCAACTTCATAAACATTCATCAGTACGGCAAATGAAAGCTTTTCCTTTCCCGCCTCAACCGTGAACTTCAGCTCGTAAGTGCCCTTTTGTGCATTTCTCGGAACATTTATGTTTATAAAGAATCCATCCGCCTTGCCGTTGGCAGTCTCTTTTCCGCTCTCAAACGGGCGAAGCGCATCATATACCCTGAACGGAGCTATCCTTGTGACATAGTCGGAGGGATCTCCGCTTGCCTCTGTCCATGTAAAGCCTGTTCTTCCCGTGTTTCTGTTGACATTTACGTCAACGCACCTGAAAATTTCCGCAGGAAGCACATTTTCCACGGCAGAAATCTCTATCGGAGCATCCTTTTCCGTTTCCGTGAGTTTCAGCTGGAAGCCTGCACTGCCGCCCTTTGCCGCATTCAGTGTTATAGTTTGTAAAGAGGATAATTCTTCATCGGGGTAAAGCCATTCGCTTGCCGAAATAATTCCGTATTTCATTTTCCGTATTCTTCGATTTATTAAAAAACGAAGTATCCTTTCTGATGTATTGGGAAGTGTCTTTTATAATTTATTTCCCGTAATCATTATATCATATTATTTCTATTTTTCAATCCCGCAAAATAAAAAAATATGTCGGAAAACGGAGTCATCATCCGCTTTCCGACATATTATTTTATATTGAAATCAGTGGCTCAGCATGAACTTGGCATACTGCTTTGCAAGAAGCGCATAGCCTGCCGCATTTCTGTGTGTGCCGTCAGAAGTATAAAAGTCCCAGTTGAAAACGTTTGTTAGCGATCTGACATACATATTTGCGCACGGAATATGAAGCTCCTTGCAGGTTTTCGCTATCATGTCGGAAACCTCACGAAGGCTGAGTCCGGTCTTCTCGTTTTTCAGCGTGTCGGAGTCCTTGTCCTTCCATCTTCTGTACGTCGGAGTGAAAACATAGATCTCAACGCCCGGCAGATTTGTCATTATATCCCTGATGCCCTTCCTCAATGCTCCGAGGAGAGTATCTCCGTCATATTGATCGGAAGGATTATCCGGCTCAACGCCGAACGTCCAATCGTTCGTTCCGAAGGCGATGCAGATGAAATCAAGCTCCTCTTTTTTCAGGGCTTTCATCCTCTCGATCTGGACAAGAAGTCCGTCAAAGCCCTCGTCGGGATAATCTCTCATGAATCTTTCGGCAAGGGCATACTGCTGTGTGAAATCTCCCGTAAGCAATGTATCTACCATCTGCGGAAATCCGCAGCAGCCGTTGGACATTCCCGTGCCTCCGAAGGCACCGTTGACAATATTGCACTTCAGAATTTTTTCAAGCTGTGAAACAACATCCTCTGTCGGGGCCTCCTTTGTGCCTGCCGGCAGAACGCCTATTCCCTGAATGAGACTGTCGCCGAAAAATATTCCCTTTTTCCCTTCAAAGAAATCCATTTTTGTCTTCCTCCGTCAATCCTTCTTCATCCAGCCGAGATTTGATGCTATACTGCCGTTTTCATCCTTCGGGAAGAATTTCTTATCCGCAAAGTCTTCAAAGAGCTCTGTTGCTTCGTTCTTTGTGCAATAAATGTTTCCGCTGTGCGCGATTTTCTCCACCGAATCGCCGTCCTTGAGGAATTCGTCGTTCATTCCCACGATCACGTTATTGCAGAATGAATTGAATGATTTCTCTGCAAAGTCTCTCTTTATGAATGCAAAGATATATTCTTCAAAATCTCTCCATGAATCGTCAAGTCTTTCCGGAGGATATTTTGCCTTTACCTTTTCCGTAAGCTCGGGGATGCCGAACGAATTGCCATTCTCGTCGATGCCGCCTGCGTAATAATACTTTGTATCGAGAACATCAAGCATTGTTTCCCACATTGTGCCTTTGTAATGCGCTTTCCACTTTTCGGATACAATCCTTTTGCCGTCTTCAATAACGAAAAGTCCCATATTCGTGAAAATCTCATCCCATCTCCAGTTCTGGGAGGTATTTTCCTTTATGTATGCGCCGATGCAGTGAGTCAACCATCCGCCGAGCTCTTCGTTCGGCAAATCGTCCATAGGTCTTTCAAGCTCCGTGCTCATAATGAACAGGTTATTATGAACAGAACAGAATGCGGCGCCGTTCAGGCAGACAGTGACGTTCTTATGGTCGCCTCTGCGGTAATAGCTATCGCCGAAAATTGCCGAATTGTCAAATATGTTCTCGCAGATCTCACAGCTTGTGGCGCAGTCATCGTTATATATTGCGGAAATTGACCACGTTGCCGTTTCATCCTGACCTATATCGTGGAAATAGTTTTTTCTGATAACAGTGCCTACCGAATCAGGTGTTCTTCCCCAATAAATCGCAGATGCATCATCCGTATCAAGGACTGCATTGTAAAGCTCGTTTCCTTCAATGAGCGTATCAACTCCTGAAGCATAAATGAGCAGGTGCGGTGAATCATGAAGCTTGTTCTTTGAGATAAGTGTGCCTACACTGCCGTCCGTGCCGATCGCAGGGCAATAAATTCTCTTCTTTCTTCCGACGTTGTGTATATCGTTCTCGAAAATCTGAACGTTTCCCTTTGTGAGATTTCTTGTGTCGCCCGTGGCTGAAACGTAAACGCCGTTGAAGCCGAAATCGTAGATATGATTTCTGAATACCTTGAAGAACGGTACCTCGGAAGCATCAATGGCAGTGCCTGAGCTGTGAGCAAATTCGCATTCTGAAATGCTTACGCAGGAAGTATTGCGGACATTGAAAATATTGGCTCTTGTATACATTACGGTAAGTCCCTTGACCGTGAGCATATCAGCTCCGTTTACGGTGAAGAGAGGCTTATCCGCAACAGGGAAAATGATCTCATCGTTTTCCGTCAGGTTCAGGAAATAGAGAATCTTCTTCTCATAATCTATATAATATTCGTTGTTATCCGTTATCTCTTCGAGAACGTTTCTGAAATAATAACGTCTGTATTTTACAGGCTCATTGTATGCAGTATATGACTGGTTGCCCTCAACAGAGTGAACGAAGAGGTTATCAGTATCGATCGATGAAATCTTGTATGAATCAAAATGCCAGTTATGCCAGAGATAGCCTGTTACGCAGAGATTCTTCAGCGTTTCCTCACTCCAGAAGCGCCTGATATGGTCTGCCGTAGGAATATCGATCTTTATGTGGAAAGGAGTTGTCTTGCTCGGATCATCGTGAAAGATCTGCGGTGCAAAAAGATAATCGCCCTCTGCCGCAGGATTTATTCCCGCTCTCTTTGACGGCCAGCGTGCAGGATACATGGGCGTGCCGTTTCTGTAAAAATCAAACGAGCCCTTATCAAACGAATCCCTTGCACGGCAAATGCTGTCGATGATATCCGAAATGTCGAGCTGATAAAGATTGTCGCGTGAAGACTTCTCTATTATCCTTGAGAGAACGCTCTCGTCTACGACCTTTTCTGCCTTTGCAAGGTCAAGACGGATTCCGCCTGTGATGAGAGGCTTTTCGCCCTCTGCCGCAATGAGTGATATTTTCTGATCGGCCTTTGAGAGTGTCAGAGGCTCAAGCTTATATTCGCCCTCGTGAACGATGATGTCGAGAGGAAGATACGAGCCTGCATCTTCTCTCAGGTCTCTCGCCTTGTCAAATGCCTTTGAAAGACTGTCAACTGAAGAGTCCTTTTTGACGTGGATTGTAATTTTATTCATGGTAAAATGCAATTATCCTTTCTGTTTAAGGTAATAACCTTTTCAATTCATCCGAATGATGTCTTGTTTTCTTTTGCTTATTATAACATATTTCCGCAGAAATTTCAACTTCCGCAAAAGAGAACGAATGTATCTGAAAAAACAAAACCTCGTTCTTTCGAACGAGGTTTTGTGGAGCCGGTAATGGGACTCGAACCCGCAACCTGCTGATTACAAATCAGCTGCTCTGCCAATTGAGCTAAACCGGCAACTCAAGATTACTGTTATATTATACATCCAAAATCAGATTTTGTCAATACCCTTTTTTGAATTATTTAATATTTTTTGAAACATTTTGAAAAGCAATGGCGACCCGGATGAGGCTCGAACTCACGACCTCCAGCGTGACAGGCTGGCGTTCTAACCAACTGAACTACCGGGCCGTACATTGGTGACCCATCGCAGATTCGAACTGCGGACACCTTGATTAAAAGTCAAGTGCTCTACCGCCTGAGCTAATGGATCATTCTCTCAAATTGCCATTATATTATACACGAAATAATAGGATTTGTCAATACCTTTTTTCAAAAAATTCATAAAATGGCAGAGAAGTTTTTCCTAACCGGACCCGCCGAAAATCAGTACGGCAGGGCCCGATTTTATATTTCAGTGCTTTTCCAGAAGTCCGAGATCATTTATTATCTCAATAGGCGAGCTTGCCCACGGATGGCACAGAGAGCAGTTGCCCTTCTGATCCTTGCCCCATGCTTCAAAGCAGGTCGTGGCGCCCTCTCTCACCATGTTGTACCAGCAATGCTCATCCTGAAGCGTGAGAATCGAGTACGCTTCATCCCTGAAGCCGTATCTGAGGAGTCCCTTCAGGAAGAAGAATGACATATACACTCCGCAGCAAAGCTTCTTCTCCATCATCAGCTCCTTTATCGGCACTATGCTCTCCTCCGGGCATATGCCGTAATAGAAGGGCAGTATGTTTGAATGAAGAGATGAATGATCGCTTCCCTTTGCATCGACATAGAGCTTTGTTTCGCTGTTATAAAATTCATCATTGAATGCCTTCTGAAGCCGCTTATACTCGTTTGTCGGTTCCTTGCCGAGCAATATACGCATTTCATCCGTCTGCTTCACGAATCCTGCATAAAAGGCGTTCATAACATTATGACAGCCCTTTCCAATCGGCTTTGTCATAGGAAAATCATAGTTATCCCTCAGATTCACAGGCCAGTCAACAAGGTTCCACTTGTCGCTCACTCCGTCAAGAAGTCCGTCCTCACGTTCATATTTTCTGAAGTGGCAGTGAATCTTCTCTGCAACCTCCAGACATTTTTCAAGGTAAGCTCTGTCCTTTGTAAATTCATAATATCTTATCGCCCAGATAGGGAACTGAAGTGAATAATCGGCTATTTCCTGCATTATCGAGCTGGGCGCAACAGCCATAAGTCCGTCATCTATAAACTCCGATTGAATAAAGTTATCTATTGCTTTTCTCGTGAGTGAAGCATCGCCCGTAAGAATCATATGCGCTCCGCTCGTGACAGTCATATCGCCCGAATACTGACCTTTTTCTCTTGTGGGGCAATCAACGAATATTTCCTGGGAGCCGTACTTTACGCCGTTCTTACATATCGTCCAAACGGATTTGAGTATTTCATCATCCGTTTCAAGCTCACAATAGCTGTCATCAAAAGGATAATGCCTTACTATCGCCTCAAACTTTTCTATCTCAACTCCCGCCTCAGGCAGAAGCGTAACATAGCGGAAGCCCTTATAATCATACTGCTCATACTCATCGTTTTCGCCGCAAAGAGTAAAAGTCTCCTCCGACGGCGTGTTGCACCGCATATTGTATCTCGTCTTCATGGGGGAATCATCCGTCTCCTCGCCCGTATAGACAATGACCTTTGAACCTCTTGCGCCGTTTACTCTTATCCGAAGCGTGCCTGTTATTTCCGTGCCGAAATCACAGAATATATATCCGCCGTCAAGAAGCTCCGTTGTCTTCGGCTGAACTGTATATACCGAAAGCGCCTTTGCAGGCTCGGGAGAAAGCGTGACGTCATAATCTCTTTCCGCCGCAGGCTTATAATCCCTTGTTCTCTTCGTCAGATCAATATCCTCAAAAAAGAGCGTTCTGTAACCGCCCAGCTTATTGCCGCAGAATTCAGGCATAAGCGAGCATTCCCATGAGCCGTCGGAAACAACGGAAAAATTCTTCCCGCCGGTGATGCAGCAAAGAACGCCTGTCTTTCTGTCTCCGGTGAGATATGCGTGTGAAAGTGCGCCATGATAATAAACGTTTACCGTAATGGTGTTCTGACCGTCCTCAATGAAATCCGTAACATCAAATTCGTTCCAGTAGTAATTGAAATAATATCCCTGGCACGGACCCTGACCTACGAATCTGCCGTTTATATATGCCTTATAGTAATCGTCGCCCGTGATCCGGAGAATATATTTTCCACGCTTATTTACCTGAAAGCATTTCCTCACCGTATAGTGAACATTCATCATGCTGTCGAGCTGGGGAATCACTATTCCGTCATGCTCCCTGTGAAAAATGTTTATGGGTTCAATATTCTCAAATTCCTTCGGGCAAATCCACTTTGCTCCGCAGAACAGTTCATTTTCCATGTTGTTTCCTTTCTTCATTTTGAAAAAAGATCCCGACATCAAACAGATATCGGGATCTGAATATTCTTTCAAGCTTTTATCTGCCCATTCTTGCCGTGAATACATCCATTACGTCAACCGATGCGCTCTCGATTCTGTTGCGGAGCTCGGATGTCTTCATTTCTGCCGTCACGAACGCCTTTGCGCCCTTTACCTCAACAGGTGCGGTAAGAATGCCTTCAAATGCCTTCTCGATCTTTTCTGCGGCAGCCTCGCTGTAACGCACATAATATACGCCGGAAAGTGCAGACATATCTGCTTCTGCATCCTTATCAAGCCCGATCTCCGGAAGAGCCGTATTGCCCTCGGCAATATCAATAAGGTCCTGAACCATGGCGTTTGCCGTCGGGAACTTGCCTGCGCCCTGTCCTATGAACTTGAGTGTGCCGATCGTTTTACCTTCAAGAGAGCAGATGTTATAATTCAGCTTGATGCCTGATTCAGGTTCATCCTGGTTGAAAAGAACAGGCTCAATTCTGCAGCAATACTTTGAATCGCTGATAACTGCCTCGGCATAAAGTCTTACATGTTTATTGAGCTTTTTGAAATACTCAAGGTCGCACTCGGAAATGGATCTGATTCCTGCAGTCATTATTTCCTCTGCAAGGACCTGCTTGCCTGTTGCAAGAGATGTTGAAATGATAAGCTTGTTTCTTACATCGATTCCGTCAATATCAGCAGTAGGATCAGCTTCCGCATAGCCCATCTTCTGTGCCGTCCTGAGGCACTCTGCAAATGAAAGACCTTTTTCTTCCATTTCGGAAAGGATAAGATTTGTTGTGCCGTTGAAAACTCCGCCGATCCTTGTGATCTCGTCGATTCTCATTGCCTGTCTCAAGGACTTAATCCACGGTACTCCGCCGCCTACGCTTGCCTCGTACATGAACTTTACGTTGTTCTTCTTTGCAAGCTCTGTGAACTCGGTAAGGTAACGGGCAACCACTGCTTTATTTGCCGTAACAACGTTCTTTCCTGCCGAAAGAGCTCTTGTGATGAACTCATATGCAGGATGGATTCCTCCCATTGCCTCAACAACTGTGTCAATATCTTTATTTGCAAAGATATCCTCGACGTTATTTGTCATGTCCGGTCTGATGATCTCTGCAGGTGTTTTAACAAGCACCTTCTTAACCTCAAAGTCCTTTACAAGGGGACTCATCTTCTGTGTTATAATATCATAAACTCCTGATCCGACTATACCGCAACCAAGCAATCCTATCTTCATATACTTCTTTTCCCGTAATACGAGCCTTTCATTATTATTTCTTATTTTAAATATTTTACCACTTTAAGCGTATTTTGTCAAGAATCAAAGATAATGCTCGCTGAATACCTTAATCCATTCATCCGCAATAAGCTCGTCGCCGTCCGATGATGTATGTATTCCGTCCACAAGCCACTGCTCCGGAGCAGAATTTCTGCACTTCTCCGTGAACTTATCCTGAAGTCTTACATAAGGTATTCCGTACATCTCTGCAACCTCTTTTATCGTTTCCTGAACGGGAATGATCGCTTCTGCAAGATGCTCGCTGTTATCAGCTCTTGAGCCTGCCGGATAGAAGAAAGGCTCCATGATGATAAACTTGCCTGCCGGGTGGAACTCGTGAATTTCCTTGATAAGGTTGATATAAAGCGTTCTGAATCTGTTCATATCAAGCTTGAGCTTCCAAAGGTTATAAAAACCGCAGTCATTCAGACCGACAAGTATGCTTATAATGTCGGGATATTCAATTACTACATCGGGCTCAAGCCTTGCATACACCTGGGGAAGTCTGTCGCCGCTGACGCCTCTGTTCATAAACTCAAATTCTTTGTCGGGATAAAGCTCTGTGAGCTTTCTTGCTATTGCCTTCGGATACATTTTACCCAAGGAATCAATGCCTGATTTTTTTGAGCGGTCTCTACCGCCATCAGTGATGGAATCGCCGATAAATAATATCTTCATATCTTTTCCTCCGTTTTTTGTTATTATACTATAATTTTTTTGAAATGTCAACACGGGATGAGCCTGATAATTCGATGAGCTATTGACAAATCAGGCTGAATTTAGTATAATGTTACAAGAAAAATTACGGATAAGGAAAAACAAATGATAAAACTTCTTGCCGCCGATGTCGACGGAACACTCCTTCCATACGGAGAAAAGGAAATCGAAAGCAAAATACTGGATAAGCTTGAGCTGCTCATGAAAAAGGGCGTTAGGATCTCGATTGCTTCCGGCAGATCATATAACGATCTGAAGAGGCTTTTCCAAAGGCTCGGTGATTCGGTATATTATATCACGAATGACGGCGCACTTTCTGTTTACGGCGGAAAAACCGTTTTCCACAAGCCGCTATCATCCGAGGTATGCCTGAACTTCATCAACCGCTATAAGACGGGGAGTGATTCAGTCGTTCTTTACGCAAGAGATCACGCATACATATTCGGTTCGACAGCAGGCTTTGAAAATGAAAAGCCCGTTCCCGTCACATCATTCTTTTCCATCCGTGAACCGATATACAAACTCGGAGCTTACGCCTCCGTTGAAAAGGAATTTTATCCTCTGCCCTCAGAGCTCAGGCTTTGCAGAAAAAGAGAGAACCTCGTTGAATACGTTTCACGCTACGCCGAGAAAGGAACTGCCGTTTCCGATCTGCAGATGAGATTCTTCCTTGCAAAGTTCGACACTGCCGCAATAGGAAATGAAGCAAACGATATCCGTATGCTGAAAAACGCAGCTTATTCAGCCGCTATATCCGGCTCCGAAGAGGATGTAATAAGCGCCGCTTCAATGCAGGTGCAGAACGCAGACGAATTTCTTCTTTATCTGACAGAAAAGCTCGGATAAAACAGTCGCGAATCAGAAGTCAATAATCAGCCGACCGAAGAATTATTATTCCGAAGTCGACTTTTTCATGCCCGCTTCTGGCGAGAATGAGCATAAGACAGGCGAAAAAAATGATATTAAATCAACAAGGGTGATTAATTCGACTCACAACAGGTAAAATATGGCATTTTTGCCGATTTCAGTCTGTTTATTTTTTCTACGTTCAGAAAATTACGTTTTTTCCTTTTGAGGAGTATTTTTTTGACAAAAGCATAAAATAATCTTATATGAATAAACAAAACCGTTTTTATCGGCTCGTGCCAATGTGTATTAGTGAATTTTTACTCCAATTTGCGTATTATCCACTCTACGGGTAAAAAAGTGATATAATATTACTGAAATAAGAAATATTCGGTTTTTTCAAATAAAGTTAGGGGGGATTTTTTTGTTATATCCGAACATTCGTGCACTGAGAGAGGATAGAGATCTTACTCAGAGAGAAATTGCAGCTCAGCTTCACTGCTCACAGCAGGTTTACAGCAACTATGAGCTCGGTCAGAGAGATATTCCGACCGATATTCTTATCAAGCTGGCGCTATTCCACAACTGCTCTGTCGATTACCTTTTAGGCATTTCTCGTGATAAGAGAAGAAGACATTGACGGGACAGGCCTGTCATCACTATTAGAGGAAAAGACGCGTCCAATCATTCAGCTATAGGTTGTATGGTAAATGGTCAATGCGTCATTTTTATTTTTCCGTATATTAAAAAGAAAAGCCGGCATTTCTGCCGGCTTTTGAATTTGTCTGAACATCAAACCAACTCAATGATTACTTCTTCAGCGCTATCACCGCGTCTCGGTCCCATCTTGATGATTCTTGTGTAACCACCGGCGCAATTCTTTTCTTCATTACGCTTTCTGTACTTAGGACCATATTCTCTGAACATCTTCTCTACGAGAGGATGCTTTGCATCCTTTGTTCTCTGAGCATATTCAGTTCTTGTTTCTCCGTCTTTCTTTTCTTCCTGCTTGTCATAAACATATGCCATGATCTTTCTTCTTGCATTAAGTTTTGACGGAGCATCGTTATCGAATTCAACAGCTGTGATTACTTCCTTGCCGTCCTTGTCTGTTGACTTAACGTTCTTTGTAACCTTAACAGTCTTGTCGTATTCGTTAATAGCCAATGTCAGGAGTGATTCTGCAATGCCTCTGACTTCCTTAGCACGAGCTTCTGTGGTCGTGATCTTTCCGTACCAGAGCAGGTCTGTTGTAAGTCCTCTGAGCATAGCACGTCTCTGACTGCTGTTTCTGCCTAACTTTCTTGTACCCACAATTCAAGTCGCTTTCAATTAAAATTGAAAAGCTCTCCTTTCAACGATATTAAACTTTTAATTAAGAGGATCAATCCTCTGATTTTTTCAGTGCAACTCCGAGTGCCGACAATTTCTGCACGACCTCGTCAAGAGATTTCTTACCAAGGTTACGTACCTTGATCATATCCTCTTCGGTCTTCTGCATCAGCTCGCCGATGGTATTGATGCTTGCACGCTTCAAACAATTATATGAACGGACTGAAAGCTCGAGCTCCTCAATAGGCATATTAGCCATTGTAGGAGGTGTTGCTTCGCTTTCAACCTTCGTTACTTCGAAGGTCTCCGTCTTGTCCGTCAAATTAACAAATAATCCTAAGTACTCACAAAGAACCTTTGCCGAATAACTTACAGCTTCCTGAGGTTCGATAGCACCGTTTGTCCATACTTCGACAGTCAATTTGTCGTAGTCAGTAACGTTGCCGACACGAGTATCTTCAACATAGAAGTTTACCTTCTTGATAGGTGAGTAAACTGCGTCGATCGGGATGAGTCCGATTATATCCTCTTTGTTATCCTTTGCAACAACGAATCCTCTGCCCTTATCAACAGTCATTTCCATATAAAGATCTGCATCTTCATTCAATGTAGCAATATGGAGATCCTTGTTAACGATGGTAATGTCCATGTCTGCTTCGATATCAGCAGCTGTAACCTCGCAAGGTCCCTTTACGCTAAGACGCATTGTCTTAGGACCTTCATCGGTCATCTTGATTGCAAGAGTCTTAAGGTTGAGTATAATGTCAACAACATCTTCTTTTACACCGCGAATGGTTGAAAATTCGTGCATAATGCCGTCAATTTTAATATTCTTGACTGCGGCACCCGGCACATACCACAACATAACTCGTCTCAAAGCATTTCCAAGCGTTGTACCAAAACCCTTCTCGAGCGGTTCAACAACGAATTTCATGTAGTTTTCTTCCGGTCTATGCTCTGCAATTTCAATTCTTGGTTTATCTGAATCTAACATAATACGCCCTCCTTGTCGTAATAACTCTGTCAAACGGCATTAAGATTACTTAGAATACCACTCAACGATGAGATTCTCCTGAACATCAAAGTCAATATCTTCTCTCTTCGGCAATGTAACAACGTTACCTGAGAGCTTATCAAGATCAACGTTAACCCAAGCCGGTGTTGTCTTCTTAGCGCCTTCCTTAACAGCTACGAAGAGCGGGCTTGTCTGGCTGCGTTCACGAACTGCAACTACGTCGCCTGCATCTACGAGGTATGAAGGAATGTCAACCTTGTGACCGTTTACTGTGAAGTGACCGTGGTTAACAAGCTGTCTTGCCTGGTTTCTTGAGCTAGCAAGGCCCATTCTGAATACGACGTTATCAAGTCTTCTTTCGAGGAGTGAGAGGAAGTTGTCACCAACGATACCGGGCATCTTTTCAGCCATAGTAAAGTATTTTCTGAACTGTCCTTCGAGAACGCCGTAAATACGTCTCATCTTCTGCTTTTCTCTGAGCTGGAGGCCGTAGTTCTTGCTGTTACGCGGCTTTCCTGCTGCACCGTGCTGGCCAGGGGCCGTCGGTCTATGTGAGAAAGAGCACTTATCTGAATAACATCTGTCGCCTTTCAAGAAGAGCTTCTGTCCTTCTCTTCTGCACAATCTGCACTGTGAATCTGTATATCTTGCCATAATTCAACCCTCCATTAAACTCTTCTACGCTTCGGTGGTCTGCATCCATTGTGAGGAATAGGTGTAACATCCTTGATGAGTGTTACTTCGAGACCTGTAGCCTGCAATGAGCGGATTGCTGATTCTCTGCCTGAACCGGGGCCCTTTACGAAAACTTCAACTGTTCTCATGCCGTGCTCCATTGCAGCCTTTGCTGCTGTTTCAGCTGCCATCTGTGCTGCGAAAGGTGTGCTCTTCTTTGAGCCCTTGAAACCAAGGCCGCCTGCGCTTGCCCAAGATACAGCGTTGCCTGCAACATCTGTTATCGTTACTATTGTATTGTTAAATGTTGAAGTAATGTGAGCTGTGCCTTTTTCAACATTTTTCTTTTCAACACGCTTTGTTGACTTCTTTACTGTCTTAGCCATTTCTTGCTCCTCCTATTACTTCTTCTTTGTCTTTACTCTTGCAGACTTAGGACCCTTTCTCGTACGAGCGTTTGTCTTAGTCCTCTGTCCTCTTACAGGCAAGCCCTTGCGGTGTCTCTGGCCTCTGAAGCTGCCGTTCTCAACAAGTCTCTTGATGTTAAGAGCGATCTGTCTCTTGAGGTCGCCTTCTACCTGCAAATTGTGCTCGATGTAATTTCTCAACACTGCTACTTCGTCATCCGTAAGATCCTTGACTCTTTTGTCCGGGTCAATACCAGTCGTTTTCAAGATCTCGTCAGAAGTTGCTCTGCCTATACCATAAATATACGTTAACCCTATCTCAACTCTTTTTTCCTTGGGAAGGTCAACACCGGATATACGCGCCATTCTTTTACCTCCGTAAATTAAATATTAACTATTTGTAAGCTTTTATCAGCCTTGTTTCTGTTTGTGCTTAGGGGATTCAGAGCAAACCACCATAACTTTACCGTTACGCTTGATGATTTTGCACTTATCACACATTTTCTTAACAGACGGTCTAACTTTCATTGTCTTATTTGGGATACATTCATCATTTCTGATGAAGGAATCCTCTCCTTTCCGAATTTAATTAAAATACGTGAATCTTCAGACTCACTTATCTCTTCCATGTGATTCTGCCGCGGTTGAGATCGTAAAGCGAAAGCTCTACTGTTACTCTGTCACCCGGTATAATCTTTATGAAGTTGTTTCTCATTTTTCCGGAAACATAAGCAGTTACCTTATGTCCGTTCTCCAGCTGCACCTTGAACGTGAAGTTCGGGAGTGCATCTGTAACAACGCCTTCCAATTCAACTACATCATTCTTATTCATTATGATACCAACCTCTCAGTCATAATAATTCTTTTCCAGTATTCCGAAGAAGCCTGCGGATTCTGCTGTCGGATGTTCCTGCGGACACAGAAAAGTATCCTGATCTCTCCGAAAGAGCCTTTGCATCTTCTGAGTTTATTTCGCCGATTTTTTCAACGTGTCTGGGATTCTTCAGCTTTGGTGAATCAACGGTCTTTGTTTTGCCGTCAGCCACAAGGAGCTTTCCTCCTTCGGCATCGACAACGATAAAGCACAAATCCTTATCGTGTCCGGCAAGTGATCTTATCACATCGCCTGTCGTGTAATTCATTTTCAGCCTTTCAATGTCAGGATCTCAGGTCCCTCTTCGCCGACAACAACTGTATTCTCATAATGAGCACAATATTTGCCGTCTCTTGAAATTACCGTCCAACCGTCATCGAGTGTTCTGACTGCAGGGCTCTTCATTGTAACCATCGGCTCAACTGCCAATGTCATTCCTGCCCTCAATCTTATACCCGTGCCGGGCTTGCCGTAATTCGGGATATTAGGATCCTCATGAAGTTCTCTTCCTACGCCGTGTCCTACATAATCGGTAACGACCTGATAGCCTCCTCTTTCGATGTGCTGCTGGATCCTTGCCGAAATGTCGTAAAGTCTGTTACCGACTTTGGCAAACACGATGCCATTGAAGAAAGATTCTTCAGTGACCTTAATGAGATCTTCAATCTCCGGTGAGATCTTTCCTACGGCAAAAGTTCTTGCCGCATCAGTATTCCAACCATTGTAGCAGACACCTGCATCGATGGAGATTATATCTCCTTCTTTAAGTATCTTTTTCTTTGACGGAATGCCGTGGAGAAGCTCATCATTCACCGAAGTGCATATTGAACCCGGGAATCCCGCATATCCCTTAAAAGTGGGATATGCGTTATGACCCTTAATAAACTTTTCCGCTAAATTATCCAGATCCATAGTTGAGATACCGGGCTTAACGGCTTCACCGAGAAGCTCAAGCACCTCTGCAAGAAGTGCGCCGGATTTTCTCATCATTTCGATCTCAGACGAATTCTTAATTTCTATCAACGGATATACCTTCTTTATTATGATTTAAGGAATCCCTTGTAATGACGCATGAGCATCATTGACTCGAGCTGGTTTGTAGTCTCAAGTGCGACGTTGACAAGAATAATGATTGACGTACCGCCGATTGCCATTCCTGAGAGTGCCGGTACGAATATTCCGAGGATTATCGGAAGTATTGCGATAAAGGCGAGGAAAAGCGATCCTGCGAGAGTAAGTCTGTTAAGTATTCGTGTCAAATAATCTGCCGTCGGCTTGCCGGGGCGAATACCAAGTACGAAACCGCCATTCTCCTTGAGGTTCTTTGAAACCTCCTGAGGATTGAACGACATTGTCGTATAGAAATATGCAAAGAAGATGATAAGCAGGAAATATACTATAATGTATATTGCGCTTCTCTGTCCGAGATATCTGTTAACGAAAACATAGAATCCTGAATTCGGGAACCATGAAGCGATGAGCTGAGGAAGTGTTACTATTGATACTGCGAAGATTACCGGAAGAACGCCTGACGGGTTGAGCTTCATAGGAATATGAGTGCTCTGTCCGCCGTAAACCTTACGACCTACAACCTTTTTAGCATAATTTACCTGAACTCTTCTCTCGCCTGCATCCATAAATACGATTGCAGCGATAATAAAGATTACCATTGCAAGGAGAATTACTGCCCACCACCATGCAAGTGAACCTGCGATGATGTTTCTCATAATTGATACAACTGAAGGTACTATTCTTGAGATAATACCAATGAAGATAAGCATTGAAATTCCGTTGCCGATACCGTTTTCTGTCATGAGCTCACCAAGCCACATAACAAGCATTGCGCCTGCTGTGAGAGTGAGAATTACAAAGAAAATTGACAAGAAGCTTGATGACTTGAGATTGCCTCTCATAGCAAGAGTTGTACCTACTGCCATGAGAAGAGCAATTCCGAGTGTTGCATATCTTGTAATCTGTGCGATTTTCTTTCTTCCTTCTTCGCCTTCTTTTGAAAGACGCTCAAGAGAAGGAAATACCATTGTCAGAAGCTGAATAATAATTGAAGCATTAATGTTAGGGCTGATGCCTAATGCAAATATTGCGAATTCCTCAAAAGCACCACCTGTGATGACATTGAACAATCCGAGGAATGAGTTGTTGTTAACTGTATCTGCAACTGCCGCAGCATCTACTCCCGGAACCGGTATTGCACAACCGATTCTGTAAATCAATACGATGAGGAGTGTAAAGAGTATCTTTGTTCTGATTTCTTTAACTTGCCATGCCTTTTTAAATGTTTCAATCATTAGAGCACCTCTGTCTTTCCACCTACCGCTTCTATCTTGGATACTGCGCCTTCAGTGAACTTATCAGCCTTAACTGTAAGCTTCTTGGTAAGCTCGCCTCTACCGAGAACCTTAACGCCATCGTTAAGCTTCTTGATGATTCCTGTTTCCAAGAGTAAATCCGGTGTAACTACCGTTCCTTCTTCGAAGATCTCGAAGCTTTCTACATTTACTTCTGAGTAAACTACTTCGAAATGATTGTGGAAGCCGCGCTTTGGAAGACGCCTTACGAGAGGCATCTGACCGCCTTCAAATCCGGGTCTTACTCCGCCGCCGCTTCTTGCCCACTGACCGTTCTCACCTCTACCACCGGTTTTACCCTGGCCGGTAGCTGTGCCGCGACCTCTGCGCTTTGTCGGTCTTACTAATGCGCCCTTAACAGGCTTTAATTCTTGCTGTTTCACGGTTCAATACCTCCGATTATTCGTTATCGTCACAAGGCTCAACCTTCAAGAGATGTGAAACTGCCTTGATCTTTCCCATGATATCCGGTGTATCTTCAAATACACGGCTGTCACGGATCTTCTTGAGACCGAGAGCTTTTACATTAGCTTTCTGGATTGCTGTTTCCTTGTTTGTACTTCTGATCTGAGTAACTCTGATTTTAGCCATTTTACGTTCCTCCTGTCACTCAAGGATTTCTTCAACAGTCTTTCCTCTCAACTTTGCAATTGTTTCTGCATCCTTGAGGAGTGAAAGAGCTGCGAGTGTTGCGTTAAGAACATTGCCTACGTTGTTTGATCCGAGGTTCTTTGCTCTTACGTCCTTGATACCTGCGAGCTCGAGTACTGCACGAACAACGCCGCCGGCGATAACACCAGTACCTTCTTTAGCCGGCATGATAAGAACTTTGCCGCTTCCGAATTCACCGATTACTCTGTGAGGAATTGTTGTGCCCTTACGGGGAACTGAAATGAGGTTCTTCTTAGCTGATTCCGTTGCTTTTCTGTGTGCTTCCGGAATCTCGATAGCTTTGCCGCTGCCTACGCCAACATGGCCGTTGTTATCACCAACAACTACGATAGCTGCCCAACGGTTATTCTTACCGCCCTTAACAACCTTAGTAACTGAGTTATACTTAATGAGTCTTTCTTCAAGCTCCATTTTGCTGTAATCAATACGCTGCATTGTTTATCTCCTTCTCAGAAATTAAGACCGGCTTCTCTTGCGCCTTCAGCAACAGCTGCTACTCTTCCGTGATAAATGTATCCACCACGATCGAATACAACTGTGTCGATGCCCTTAGCCTTAGCTCTTTCGCCGGCAATCTGACCGATTACCTTAGCTGCTTCTGTCTTTGTCTTGCCTTCAATAGCAGCCTGGACTTCCTTTTCAACTGAAGAAGCTGCAACAAGAGTAATGCCCTGAGTATCATCTATTACCTGAACATATATGTGCTTTGAGCTGCGGAAAACATCAAAACGAGGCTTTTCGCTTGTGCCGATCAGGTTGCTTCTGATTCTTCTGTGACGTTCTACACGTCTTTCGTTACTACTGATTTTACTAACCATTTGCTGCTCTCCTTAAATTATTTAGCTGCCTTCTTGCCTTCCTTGACAGTGATGCGCTCGCCACGGTATCTGATACCCTTTGCGTTAGCAGCGCTGTCTGCGTAAGGATTAGGTTCTCTGAATGATCTGATCTTTGCAGCGACCTGACCAACAAGTTCCTTATCAAAACCGTTTACTACAACTGTGTTCTGATCCGGAACATCGATCGTGATGCCCGCAGGAGCTTCATAAACGATCGGATGTGAGTAACCTACGTTAAGCTGAAGAGCCTTGCCCTTCTTTTCTGCTCTGTAACCTACACCAACAACTTCGAGTGTCTTGCTGAAACCATCAGTTACACCCTGAACCATGTTAGCGATAAGAACTCTTGTGAGGCCGTGAAGTGCTCTTTCATTTCTCTCGTCACCTGAACGTGTAACCTTGATCTCGTTTGCTTCGATCTCAACGCTTATTTCAGGGTTGATCTTGTACTGCAATTCACCCTTTGGTCCCTTTACTGTGATGACCTTGTTATCATCAAGGCTTACCTTAACAGATGCAGGAACTGTTATTACCTGTCTACCAATTCTTGACATATCTATTTCCGCCTTTCAGTAATTACCAAACAAAGCAAAGAACTTCGCCGCCGAGATTGGCCTTACGAGCTTCTTTATCAGTCATGATACCGCCTGAAGTAGATACAATAGCAATGCCGAGTCCGTCAAGCACCTTCGGAATTTCATCCTTGCTTGCATAAACACGGAGACCCGGTTTGCTGATTCTCTTCAATCCGCTGATAACGGACTTCTTCTCAGCAGTATATTTCAAAACTACTTTGATTGAATCAAATTTTCCTTCTTTAACTATCTTATATGATTTGATATAGCCTTCTCTCAGAAGAATGTCTGCGATCGAAACCTTAATGTTGGATACAGGTATCATAACTGTTTCCTGTCTGACCACAAGAGCATTTCTGATTCGAGTAAGCATATCTGCAATAGGATCTGTCATAGTTAATTTTCCTCCTTCACCCGATTACCAGCTTGCCTTACGTACGCCGGGGATCTGGCCCTTATAAGCCAACTCTCTGAAACAAATTCTGCAAATACCGTATTTTCTAAGGTATGCATGAGGTCTTCCGCAAATCTTGCAGCGGTTGTATTCTCTTGTAGAGAACTTAGCCGGACGTGACTGTTTAACCTTTAAAGATGTTTTAGCCATTGTATTTCCTCCTTACTGCTTTGCGAAAGGCATACCGAACTCTTCGAGAAGCACTCTTGCTTCTTCGTCCGTCTTTGCCGTTGTTACGATGATGATATCGAAACCTCTGATAGCATCAATCTTGTCGTATTCAATTTCAGGGAATATAAGCTGTTCTTTAACACCCATAGCATAGTTGCCTCTGCCATCGAATGATGTTCTTGAAACACCCTTGAAGTCTCTTGTACGCGGTAAAGCGAGATTCATAAGTCTATCAAGGAAGCTGTACATCATGTCGCCGCGAAGAGTTGCCATGCAACCGATCTTCTGACCTTCACGAACCTTGAAGTTAGCAATTGACTTCTTAGCTCTTGTTACGATAGGCTGCTGACCGGTAATAATACGCATATCGTTAATAGCACCTTCAAGTGCCTTAGGATTTTCCTTTGCTTCGCCGACTCTCATGTTGACAACGATCTTGTCGAGCTTCGGGATCTGCATAACGTTTCCATAGTTGAAACGCTTCTGCAATGCAGGAACTACTTCCTTATTGTACTTTTCAATAAGTCTATCCATGTTTCTTATTCCTTTCTTTCAGCCTTAGTCGAGCACTTCTCCGCACTCTTTGCATACTCTTACTTTTGTGCCGTCAGCGTTGATCTTGTGACCTACTCTGACACCCTTCTTGCACTTTTCGCAGTAGAGCATAACCTTTGATGCGTAGATAGCAGCTTCCTGGTCGATGATTCCGCCCTGCTGCTGTGCGTTTCTGGGTCTGAGGTGCTTCTTAACCATGTTAACACCCTTAACCACTACCTTGCCTTCCTTCGGGAAAGCTGTAATTACGTTACCGATTACGCCTTCGTCTTCTCCGGAAATAACGATAACCTTATCATTCTTTTTAACGTGCATTTTCATAGTCTGCATCCTCCAAATCAAAGCACTTCAGGAGCAAGAGAAATGATTCTCATGAAATCTTTTTCTCTGAGTTCTCTTGCGACAGGCCCAAATATACGGGTTCCACGAGGCTGCTTATCCTTATCGATGATAACGACTGCGTTTTCATCAAAACGGATCATTGAACCGTCGGGTCTCTTGAGGCCCTTTGATGAACGAACTACAACTGCCTTAACAACGTCGCCCTTCTTTACAACGCCGCCGGGTGTTGCGCTTTTAACACTGCCAACAATAACATCACCGATGTTTGCATATTTTCTGCCGGAGCCGCCCAATACTCTGATGCACATAACTTCCTTAGCACCCGTATTGTCTGCAACGGTCATAATTGTTTGCTGCTGTATCACAGTTATTCCTCCTTATTAATCAATCTGCCTTCTGAAGAATTTCAACTACACGCCAACGCTTATTCTTGCTGAGCGGTCTCGTTTCCATCAACAGTACTCTGTCGCCGATGCCGCACGCATTGTCTTCGTCGTGAGCCATGAGCTTCTTTGTTCTGTTTACAACCTTGCCATAAAGCTTATCAAGCTTTCTTTCCTTGATTGCAACAACGATCGTCTTATCCATCTTATTGCTGATGACAATACCTATTCTCTGTTTTCTAAGATTTCTTTCCAAGTGTACTGCCTCCCTTCTCAGCCATTAACGTCAGCAGATCTTTCACGAAGAACTGTCTTGACTCTTGCGATATCCTTTTTAATAAGGCGTATCTTCATGGGGTTTTCCAATTGTCCTGTTTCATTCTGGAAACGAAGAACAAAAAGTTCGCTTTTGAAGTCTTTGAGCTTTGTAAGAAGCTCTTCATTTGTCATTTCTCTGATTTCAGTAGCTTTCATTATTCTGCACGCTCCGTTTCTTCTTTCTTAACGATCTTGCACTTTACAGGAAGCTTGTGTGAAGCGAGTCTGAGAGCTTCTCTTGAAACATCTTCAGGCAATCCTGCGATTTCAAACATGACCGTACCCGGCTTTACGACTGCAACCCAGTATTCCGGTGAACCTTTACCTGAACCCATTCGAGTTTCTGCAGGCTTTTCTGTAACCGGCTTGTGAGGGAATATCTTAAGCCAAACTTTACCATCTCTCTTAGCATAACGTGTCATAGCAACACGGGCTGCTTCGATCTGATTACTTGTGATCCATGAAGGCTCCAATGATACAAGACCGAACTCACCGTAAGCAACGAAGTTGTTTCTGTGAGCAGCGCCCTTCATACGGCCTCTCTGAACTTTTCTTCTCTTTACTCTTTTAGGCATTAACATAGTTTATCTAAGCCTCCAATCACTTGTTGTCCTTCGGCTTGGGGAGAACTTCGCCCTTATAAACCCAAACCTTGACACCAATCTTACCGTATGTCGTATTTGCTTCGCTGAAGCCGTACTCGATGTCAGCTCTCAATGTCTGAAGCGGTGTTGTGCCTTCGCTGTAAGCTTCGCTTCTTGCGATTTCTGCACCGTTCAAACGACCTGAAACCTTAGTCTTGATACCCTTTGCACCGGCCTTCTGAGCACGCTGCATAGCGAACTTCATAGCACGTCTGAATGATACTCTGCGCTCGAGCTGTGCTGCGATACCGTCTGCGATGAGCTGAGCGTCTCTGTCAGGATTCTTTATCTCAATGATGTTGAGAGAAGCTTCCTTACCTGTGAAATCTGCGATTTCCTTCTTGATCGTTTCAACTCTTGCGCCGTTCTTACCGATTACAATGCCCGGCTTAGCTGTATAAATGTTGACCTTGACTCTGTTAGCAGCTCTCTCGATCTCGATTTTAGAAACGCTTGAGTCCTTAAGGTCTTCCTTGAGAATTTCTCTCAAGTTATAATCTTCTACCAACAAATCAGCGTAGTTCTTCTTGGAAGCATACCACTTGGTATCCCATTCTCTGATAACGCCGACTCTTAATCCGTTTGGATTAACTTTCTGACCCACTTGATAATCCTCCTATATTACTTTCTCTCATTGAGAACTACCGTAATGTGGCTTGTTCTCTTCTGGATACCTGCTGCACTGCCTTTAGCTCTGGGCATGAATCTCTTCATGATCAGGCCGTCATTAGCATAAACCTCTTCAACAAAGAGCTTGTCTGTAGCCATTGAGAGGTTGTGCTCAGCGTTTGCGATTGCAGACTTGAGAACCTTCATGATTACAGGTGATGCTGACTTCGGAGTATTTGCGAGAATCGCAATTGCTTCGTTGATATCCTTGCCTCTGATAAGGTCGATTACTATTCTGACTTTCTGTGCAGGAATTCTTATATTTGTTGCTGAGGCGCGAGGTCTCATATCACGAGCCTCTGCTCTCTTAGCTGCTTTGAGCTTTTCTCTTGTTGCCATAATAAATCTCCTTCCGTCAAATCACTTTGCTTTGGTAGCATTATCTGCTCCGGACTTATCAGGATGGCCCTTGAATGTTCTCGTCGGAACGAATTCACCCAACTTATGACCGATCATTTCTTCCGTTACATAAACCGGAACATGCTTTCTTCCGTCATGAACAGCAATCGTGTGACCTGTCATTTCAGGGAATATTGTTGAAGCTCTTGACCATGTCTTGACAACTGTCTTATTGCCTGAAGCGTTCATAGCTTCGATTCTCTTCATAAGAGATTCATCAACGTACGGTCCTTTTTTAACTGATCTACTCATTATTAAAAGCCTCCTTCCAAATTACTTAGACTTTCTGCTTACGATATACTTATCGGACTGCTTCTTCTTACGTGTCTTGTATCCGAGAGCAGGCTTACCCCAAGGAGTTACAGGACCAGGTCTACCAACAGGAGCCTTACCTTCACCACCACCATGAGGGTGATCGCAGGGGTTCATAACTGAACCACGAACTGTCGGCTTGATGCCCATGTGACGTGTTCTGCCGGCCTTACCGAGAGATACGTTTTCATAGTCGAGGTTTCCGACTGTACCAACTGTTGCTTTGCAGTCAATTCTGATCATACGAACTTCGCCTGAAGGAAGTCTTACCTGAGCAAAGTCGCCTTCCTTAGCCATAAGCTGTGCGAAACCACCGGCTGAACGAACGAGCTGTGCGCCCTTGCCCGGGAAGAGCTCGATGCAGTGGATAACTGTACCAACCGGGATGTCCTTGATCTGAAGAGCGTTACCTGCCTTGATTTCAGCCTTTTCGCCGGACATTACTGTCTCGTTTACCTTGAGGCCTGCAGGAGCAATGATGTATCTCTTCTCGCCATCAGCATAGCTGAGCAGAGCGATGTTTGCTGTTCTGTTAGGATCGTATTCAATTCCGACTACCTTTGCGGGGATGTTATCCTTTTCTCTCTTGAAATCGATGATCCTGTACTTCTGTCTGTTGCCGCCGCCCTTATGTCTTACCGTGATTCTGCCGTAGCTGTTTCTGCCGGAATTCTTCTTAAGAGGAGCGAGCAAGCTTTTTTCAGGTGTTGTCTTTGTGATTTCTTCATTAACCAACACTGTCATGTTTCTTCTTGACGGTGTTATAGGTCTGAATGTCTTTAATGCCATATTATTGTCCTCCTATCCGATTAAGCCATACCATCGAAGAACTCGATCGTCTTGCTGTTCTCCTTGAGCTTAACGATTGCCTTCTTGTAACGAGGCGTGTGACCTGTAGGAATGCGGCTGTTCTTATTTCTGAGCTTACCATCGTAACGCATTGTGTAAACTTTCTCAACCTCAACACCGAACAGCTTTTCAACTGCGTCCTTGATCTGGAACTTATTGGCATTAACGTCAACTTTGAAAGTATACTTTCTGTCAGCGAACATTGAGTAGCTCTTCTCTGTCAATACAGGTGTTAATATAATATCATAAATAGTCTTCATTATCTATACACCTCTTCAATCATTTCGATTGCAGCCTTGCTGGCAATCAAATTGTCATAGTTCAGCAGGTCAACAACATTGAGTGTTTCAACGAATGTGATGATTACGCCCGGGATGTTTCTTGCTGACTTAACAAACTTCTCATCGTTTTCCTTGATGAGGAGCATTGTCTTCTTACCTGCTGCTTCGAGCTTTGTAAGCATCTCAGCAACTGTCTTTGTCTTGATCTCATCAACTGTAATGTTATCAACAATCTTGAGTGTGTTGTCAACAACCTTTGATGCAAGTGCGCCCTTGAGAGCGAGTCTCTTTACCTTCTTAGGTACTGAGAAGCTGTAATCTCTCGGCTTCGGTGCAAATACTACGCCACCGTGTCTGTAATGAGGAGCACGGATTGAACCCTGTCTTGCATTACCTGTACCCTTCTGTCTGTAGGGCTTCTTGCCGCCGCCTGAAACTTCTGTACGAGTAAGAGCTGACTGTGTGCCCTGTCTCTTGTTTGCAAGCTGCATCTTAACTACCTGATGTATTACAGTGTCATTGATCTTGTCACTGCCGAAGATCTCTTCTGCGAGATTGATCTCGCCGATCACGTCTCCGTTCATATTATATAAATTTACTGTCGGCATATCTGTTCTCCTTATGACTTAACGGCTTTCTTGACTTCAACAACAATGCCCTTAGGACCAGGAACAGAACCTTTGACGAGAAGAACGTTTCTCTCAGCGTCAACTCTTACGATCTTGAGGTTCTGGATCGTTACTGTCTCATGTCCTGTCTGACCAGGCATCTTCTTGTTCTTCGGAATACGTCCCGGAGTTGTGCCTGAGCCCATTGAACCAACGCCTCTGTGGTAACCTGAACCGTGAGCTTCAGGGCCTCTCTGCTTGCCGTATCTCTTGATAACGCCCTGGTAACCTTTACCCTTTGAAACGCCTGTAACGTCAACAACGTCACCGCTCTCAAAAACTTCAACAGTTACCTTCGCGCCGAGTGTATAATCAGAAGTATTTTCTACTTTGAATTCTTTAACTACTCTTGCATTTTCTGCGCCGGCCTTTGCGAAATGACCCTTGAGAGCGTTAGGAACGTTCTTGGCCTTGATATCGCCGAAACCGAGCTGTACAGCATTGTAACCTTCCTTGTCGGCTGTCTTGATCTGTGTGACAGCACAAGGGCCTGCTTCAATTACAGTAACCGGGATCATCTCACCGTTATCTGCAAATATCTGCGTCATGCCGATCTTTCTACCTAAAATATTCTTTTCCATTTGTCATCCTCCCACGATTACAGTATAATCTCAATATCCACGCCTGCGGGAAGATCAAGTCTCATGAGAGAATCAACCGTTTTCGGTGTCGGAAGAAGAATATCAATCAATCTCTGATGTGTTCTCATTTCGAACTGTTCTCTTGAATCCTTGTACTTGTGCGGCGCTCTCAAGATAGTAACAACTTCCTTATTTGTAGGAAGAGGAACCGGTCCCGAAACCTTAGCTCCGGTCTTTTTAGCTGTATCCACGATCTTTCTCGCTGACTGATCGATGAGAACGTGATCATACGCCTTCAACTTAATTCTTATTTTTTGGCTTGCCATATTTCCTCCTTCTTTTGTCGCTATTTCCCTACTGACCTTCTGCACCATTTCAACGCCCCCGAGTGTTTCCTCGCCGGGCATTAAAATAAAATGTCATCAAATCGCGCTTGTTCTTCAAGCTCGTCAGTAAAAATTATCCGGCATCCGGGCATTTAGTATTCTCCGGATGCATATGCGGCAACCTTTTACGTCATCCTTATAACTTGACAAGACATAACTGCTATATTATACATCTTCAGGGCAAATTTGTCAATATCTGATGTACTCTGCAGCTACGTTATTTTATTTAATTCACAAATTGTTTACAAATTTACAGCACAGATTGACAGGGATCTTCTGGGATCCCCGTCAATTCCGGCTTATAAATTCAGTTAATAATTACTCGATGATTGTAACAACAACGCCTGAACCAACTGTTCTGCCGCCTTCACGAATAGCGAAACGGAGACCTTCTTCAATAGCGATGTTTGTGATGAGCTCAACTGTCATAACAACGTTATCACCAGGTGTAACCATGT
>JAZQMY010000016.1:0-35613 GCA_045627045.1 Clostridia bacterium
CTTATCAGGGACGGTGAACTGCAGGCTATCCAGCTTTGCAATAAAATTGCGGATAATGCTGATGCTCTCGGCATAAAAACCGTAATCAGCTCCGACCTTCCGAGAGCCATACTTACCGCCGCTCCCACGGCAAAGATCCTCTCTCTTCCGATTATTCAGAATATGGGTTGGAGAGAAACAAACAGCGGCAAGCTTTCCGGTATGCTGAATTCAGAAGCAAGAAGACGTTATCCCGGATACTACTGGACGAGGCTTGAGCCGGATGAGCATTATCCCGGTGGAGAAAGCCCAAAAGAATTTTATAACAGAATCAAGAACGAGTTTGAAAAGATTAAATTGCAGGTTCTTTCCGGAGAAATAGAATCCAACGTCATGGTTTTCACTCACTCCGGCGTGATAAATGTAATATACAGCATTGTAGAAGGAAGAGAATGGACAAACAAGTCCCGTCAGTTCAACATTCCGTTCACATCAATTCACGCCTGTGACCTCACGGAAGGCACCATGAAATACATATTACAGTGATCAGAAAGGGTTTTTACCTGATGAAAATAGATTTAAAGAATAAAGATGAGCTCATTCGCTTGGGCAAATTCGCATTTGTCGGAGTGTTCAATACGCTTATCGACTGGGCGGTATATTTTGTACTTTACCAGTTGTGCGGCGTTCCTGCAACAATCGCGCAGGTAGTCGGTTACATTTGCGGTATCATTTCCAGCTTCATAGGAAACAAATTTTTCACTTTCAAATCGAAGTCAAACGCTTTCTCCGAAACATGGAAATTCGTTATCGTGAATCTCCTCTCCCTTGCCGCATCGGAGCTTGTCATTTACGTCACGACCGAAATATACTGTTGGAACGGTCTCATAGCAAAGATCCCCGCTACCTGCGTTTCAATGATAATAAACTACCTCGGCAGCAGGCTTTTCGTTTTCAAGAAGGGTATTGACAGCCAGAAGGCCGATAATAATGATAACAATACGGATAAATAATATATATTCACACGGAAAGAAGAAAAAGAAATGACAGATAATAAAGTTAATTTTGCCATAGTCGGATGCGGAAGAATTGCTCCGTTTCACGCAGGCGGAATAAAGATGTCAGAATCAGCAAGACTCGTTGCAGTCTGCGACATAATCGAAGAAAAAGCAAAGGCATTTGCCGCTGAATACGGCGTTGAAAAATATTATACGGATGCAGATGAGATGTTCGAAAAAGAACAGATTGATGTATGCTGTGTCTGCGTTCCGAGCGGACTTCATCATGTGATTGCAATCAAGGCAGCAGAGCACAAAATCAACGTGCTCACGGAAAAGCCTATCGACATCACACCCGAAAACATCGAGGCAATGATAAATGCCTGCGAGAAGAACGGCGTCAAGCTTGGCGCTATCTTCCAGCGCAGAACTTATCAGGCAGCACAGGAAGTCAAGAAAATGATTGACAGCGGTGCTCTCGGAAAGATCACTATCGGCAGTGCATATTTAAGATTCTACAGAGATCAGGATTACTATGACAGCGGCGAATGGAGAGGCACTTGGGCTCTTGACGGCGGCGGTGCTCTGATGAACCAGGGTGTTCACGGCATCGATATGATTGCATGGCTCATGGGCGGAGTCAAGAGTGTTAGAGCTGACTGTCAGAGACTTCTCTGGAATACAGAGGTTGAAGATACTGCAGTAATCACGGTCCGCTTCAATAACGGCGCCATCGGTGTTATCGAAGGCACAACATCTGTTTACCCCGGTCTTGAAACAATATTTTCCATCGGCGGCGAGAACGGTTCTGTTATGTTCGGTGATAATAAAATATATAAGTGGATATTCAAGGAAGGCGGTCCAAAGGAACCTGTGATTGAAAACGCTTTTGCAGGAACAAACTGCTCATACGATGAATGCACTCCTCACAGCATCCAGATCGAAGATATGGCAAGAGCCGTCATCGAAAACAGAGAGCCAATGCTCGGCGGAAGAGAAGCCGCAAAGGCAGTTAAAATAATTCTTGCCATCTATGAATCTTCAAGAACAGGCAAGGAAGTAGTGCTCTGATACCTTGCAAACTCAAAAGGTGGGCGGATAATGAATAAATTTGAAAATGCTTTCTGCCCTCTGTGCGGCAGAAAGCTGATATATGATGTTAACCGTCTCGTTTGTGAGAACGGTCATTCGTATGATATTTCAAAAGAAGGCTATGTAAATCTCCTTCCCCCGTCAAAAAAGGGAGAGGTTCCCGGTGACAACAAGGATATGGTCAGAGCAAGAAGGAATTTTCTTTCTCTCGGGCATTATTCTCCGCTGAAGGAAGCACTCATTCAGACTGCGGCTTCATTCGGTCCCGGTGTTCTCTACGATATCGGATGCGGCGAAGGCTGGTACACTTCAGGGCTTTCTGCTATTGCCGTGAATACATATGGCTTTGATATTTCAAAATTTGCATTGCAGTATGCTGCAAGAGCCGATAAGAAAACGTCATATATCACGGCTAACCTTCACAATCTTCCCGTTGCGGCCGCTTCAGCCGATGTCATCTGCTGCTGCTTCTGTGCATACGACGGAAACGAATTTGCAAGAGTCCTCGCGCCCGGCGGAAGATTTATCCTGGTGTCTCCGGGAAAAAGACATCTTTTCGGTTTGAAGGAGTTTTTATACAGCAATGCTTATGAAAACGATGTTTCTGATGATGTAATCGAAGGCTTCGCACTCGAAGGCAAGAAAGAGCTTTCATTCTTTTTCACGATCGAAGGTCAGGATAATATAATGAATCTTTTTGCAATGACGCCTTATTACTGGAAAACCCCAAAGGAAAGCACAGACAGACTCAGGCAGCTTGAGAGTCTTGAAACAGAGGCTGAATTCATTATAAGAACATACATAAAGCAATAAAAAGAAGGAGAAAGAAATGAGTATTTTTTACACTGTTCTCATAGTTCTTACGTTACTTGCGGTCATATACGACATATTCTTCAACATCAGGCTCATGACAAAGAAAATCAGCGTATTCAGCTGTTATAACTTTGTCGCAGAATATGTTATAGCCGTCTGCATAGCATGTGCGCTTCTGAAATCAATGCTCGGCGAAAATAAGCTTATTATTATCTTCCTCGGTCTTTTTGTTTTGCTTTTAGCGATTATCGTGACTATGCGCCTTTCGGGAAAGTCACTTTACAGAACAGCTTTCATCAAGGCTGAAGATTTCAAACAATTTGATGCACTTGTAAATGAAGTATGTGAGCAGAATGAGATTGACAAAGATTCGGTTTATTATTCCGAATCAGAGGATGCCTCATCGGATCACACCATAATATTCAAAAACGTTCCGTCAGAAAAGATCAAGGCAGTATTATCTGCTCTCAATTCATTTCTTGCAGGAAAAACAAGGATCAGTTTTCTGTCCATGGTATTATTCATCGTATTTGATATCGGTGCAATAGTAACACTGTACTATTTTCTGATCTGATTCATTCGATTTTATTGGTTTTTCTTTGAAAAATCATTGATTTATATTCTGATTGGCGCCAAACGTTTCAATCGGAAAACTATTATCAGGAGGAACAAGCATGGCAAAAGTTTATGACAAAAAAGCAGATCCTTCAGCAGTAAACAGAATTACTGAAGAACTTGCAGAATACATTGATTCAATTAAAGAAGACATTGCATACGAAGAGCTTGACAAGAACGTCGAAAAAGATGAGATAATCAAACAGCTTATCCAGTACTACACGAACAATCCTCTCGATGATACCATGTCTTACGACGATTGGGTCGAAGAATTCATCGATAGCAACGATTTAAGAGAAAACGCTTATAAATCCCAGATAAAGGATTATCTGAGAAACATAGTTATTATTATATACTCAAACATTTCAAGAGTTGAAGATCCCGATGCAAAGGTAGATGCTTTCAATCTCCGTCCATCCAAATACGTATTCACAGAGTACATCAACATCGAAGACGATGCTTCTCTCAACCGTATGAGTGTTTCGGAAAACGGCAGTATTCTCCATCACCTCACAAACGTTCCAGCATCCCTCGGAAAGTCTTTCAAGTGCAGAGATATCCTGCTCGTGCGTGCTGAAGAAAAGCTCGCATCCTGCTCAAGACTTTATCTTGAAACAACACTTTCCGGCACAGGCAGAAAGGCATTTGCAAGAGAGCTTTACAACAAAATCTGCATGAACTATACGAATTCAGCATGGATCCGTCTCGATTCAACACTCCGTCAGAGTATTCTTGAATCAATGACGATCTACCCTGCCACAAACGATATAGAAATCAGATATTCACAGATCCTCGCATTCCTTAAAGCAAAAAAGCGTAAGCTTCTTTTCTTTATCGATAATACATACGGCTTCAACATCACAGAAGAGGAATATGCTTTCCTTGCACAGTTCAATGTTGACGTGCTCTTCATAAACGATCCTCAAGTCACAAGTGTACGTCTTGAAGGCTTCAAGGTAAGCAGACTCTCAATGGAGCAGTCGATTGATATCTTCTATGAATACTATTCTCTTGACAAGGCTCACAAGTTCATCAACGTAGTTGAAGAATTCGTTGATCTTGCCGACAGAAATACATTCCTCATCAAGCTTCTTGCGAAGGCAACAAAGGGATACAATCTCTCTGACTTCCTCCACAGAATCAAGACAGACGGCTTCTCCCATCATAATCTCGCAGAAGTCAATAATGACACAGCCGTAAACTTTATGGCAAGAAACGCCATCAAGCTCATCAAGACAGAAAATCTTTCGGATGCACAGTATGATATCCTCAAGAATTTTGCAGTTATGCCGGAAATAGATATCCCGTCTTCGATCACGGATGCTCTTGGCTTTGCGAAATCCGATCTTGAAGTGCTTGCGGCATTCGGTCTTATCGATGCTTTCGAAAAGGCAAACTATGGCATGGTTTACTATATGCACCCGATTATGAGAGTTGCCATCAATATGCAGTTCGATATCAAGACAGTTGATGTAAAGAAGCTCCTCAACCTCGTTATCAGCCCTGACTTCACAAAGAAGACAGACTCGTATGCTCTCTTCCTTACAAAGCTCCGTATTTCAAAAGGCATTCTTGATTCACTTTCAGGTCAGCACTTTGAAGAAAAAGGTGAGCTCTACAATGCCGTAGCATGCCGTTACTATGAGTGCGGTGAATATGACAGAGCACTTGAGCTTGAAAAGAAGGTCGTCAATATCCGTGAGAAGATTCCTGTAATCAATCATCCTTCAACCGCTATCGTATATGATAACATTTCAAGAATTTACAGTGCTGTTGATGATTACGACAACGCTATTGAATTCGGCAAGAAGGCTCTCGCAATCTACGAAGCCTACAACGATACTTACAGTGCTAAAATCGCAAGTATCTGCACTGTTATCGGTGCTGCACTCAACGAAAAGGGCGATTATGACAACGCTATCGAGTACCTCAACAGAGCACTTGAAATCCGTGAGAAGGAAGGTCAGTCACTCAGTCTTGCAAACGTTTACTCAAAGCTCGGCGCAGTGCATAACGAAATGAAGGATGTTGACCTTGCTATCGAGTTCCACACAAAGGCTATGAAGATCAAGGAGAAGCTTCTCGGAACAGACAGCCCTGCAACATCAATGTCATACAACAGCCTCGCTCTAATCTACAAAGAGCAAGGAGATTTTGATAAGGCACTTGAATTCAATAACAAGGCCCTCAAAATCAGAGAAAGAATTCTCGGTACAGAGCATCCTCTTACCGCAAGAACTTATAACCATCTCGGCAGAATCTACCTCAACAAAGAGGAATACGATAAGTCAGTAGACTATTATGTCAAAGCATACAAGATTCTCAAGCACATCTACGGTGATACGAACTCTATGACACGTCTCATCAAAGAGAACCTTGAGTCAGCTTACCGTCGCCGCTTTGATAAGTGGCTGAACGATCAGCTTAAATAATAATTGACGCAGACTGCCCGTAATTCAGCTATACTTACGGGCAGTTTTTTCAAAAAGGAGTTAAAATGGAGCTTAAAATAGATAATTCAAAAACATACGCCATTGCTCTCGAAGGCGGCGGTGCAAGAGGTGCCTATGAAATAGGTGTCTGGAAAGCGCTTGATGAGGCAGGAATAAAATTCAATGCAGTTTCCGGCACATCGGTCGGCGCTTTGAACGGTGCACTGTACGCTATGGGAGACCTTGACGAAGCAATAAAGGTCTGGAGGGATATCAGAATATCGGATGTCATAGACATAGGTTCCATAAGCGAGAAGGACATCAAAAGAATAATCAAGGGAAAGCTTGAATTCAAGGATATCCGCGAATTTGCACCGACGTTTCTCGACGTAATCAAGAACCGTGGTCTTGACGTTCAGCCGCTCAGACAGTGGGTTCATAATGTTGTCGATACAGAAAAAATCAAAAACGGCAAAGTTGATCTTTTTGTTTCAACAGTATCCATTTCAGATAAAAAGAGCCTCGAAGTAAAAGTAAATGAGCTTCCCGATGACGAAATCTGCGATATGCTTCTTGCCAGCGCTTACCATCCGACCTTCAAGCTTGAAAGGCTCGGCGGAAAGCTTTATGCCGATGGTGGATTTGTTGACTCTATCCCGATTCACTCGCTCGTAAATGCAGGCTACAGAGATATTATTGCCGTCCGTCTCCCCTCATACGGCATGGAAAAATTGTTCAGAATTCCAGATGACGTAAAAATCACCACCATCTCAACAAACAAGGATCTCGGCGGTTCGCTGACATTTGATTCTGATATTTCAAAAAGAAACCTCGAAATAGGCTATTACGATGCAAAAAGAGTGCTTTACGGTCTTTCAGGCGTTAAATACTATGTTGAAAAGACTATTCCCGAAAAGGATTGTCTTGATTGGCTGATAAACTATATTTCAGTCGGTCAGGAAATAAAGAGTCTGCGCGATGTCACCGAGAAAAAAATCCCTGCTCTTGCAAAAATGCTTGATCTCGGCGGTGATACATATCAGGATCTCGTAATCGGCGTGCTTGAGCATGAAGCACAATCCCTCGGCATTGAGGAATTGCAGATCTTCACAGACGTCAGCCTCATGGAAACGATCGAAATGAGGAGAAAAGCAAGAATGTAATCAAAAAGCTCACATCAGAATATTATTCTGCGTGAGCTTTCATTTTCAGCCAAACTGGACTATATCTTTTTTCAGCTTCTTGATTATCTTCTTTTCAAGGCGAGAAATATAGGATTGAGATATGCCGAGCATATCTGCAACCTCCTTTTGTGTCTTCTCTTCCTTATCGTTCAAACCGTAGCGAAGCTCTATTATCATCTTTTCATTCACCTTGAGCTTTGAAATTGCCCGATGAAGCACCTCATTCATCATTTTCTGCTCGGTTTTCTCGTAAATTACATCATCTTCGTCACAAAGAACATCCTCGAAGTTCAGCTCGTTTCCGTCCTGATCTGTATTGAGCGGCTCGTCAAATGATACTTCCGTTTTTATTCTCACAGTCTTTCTCAGGTGCATCAGAATCTCGTTCTCAATGCACTTTGAAGCAAATGTTGCAAGCTTTATGTTCTTGTCACGGCTGAATGAATTCACAGCCTTTATCAGTCCTATGCTTCCGATTGAGATCAGATCATCCATAGGCACGCCGGAATTATCAAACTTCTTTGCTATGTACACCACAAGTCTCAGGTTATGCTCTACGAGTTCATTCTTTGCGGATTTATCGCCTTTTTCCGCTTTTTCAACCAAAATCAGCTCTCTTTCCTGCGTAAGCGGTGCAGGAAGGATATCACCCTGCGTTATGTAGAAAAGTCCACTCCTGCATCTTAGCGCAATATAAAATCTGATACCTGATTTTATCCTGTCGATAATAAACATTGTTTTATCCTCCTCAATATCATTTCAAAGTCTTTATTGCCGTTCTGCGAAGAGCGGTACAACTTCAGGTCCTATTATAGCTTCAAATTCCGACGTTTCTGAAAAGCCTATCATGACGTCACCGACCATATGCCATTCTCTCTTCCCAAACATCCATGCTTCATCCGCCTTCACCGTATACAGAATTCTGCTTCCGGCAGCAGTTTTCGCATAAACAGGAACACGCCCTTCCATGTCAGCATTTCTTCCGTATTTTTGGCTGACGATTATAACCGGTGCTTTTGAAATAGGCTCAACCAGCATATTGCCCGTATCAAGAAACGCTTCAAGTATCACTGTTTTCCCGTCAAATACCAGCTTCATCCTGTAAAACGTTTTTGCCGTTCCGTGCTGAAGCACTATCCTCTTGAATATGAGTATCAGCGCCGTTCCGATCACAATTCCTGCCGCCCCCTGGTATCCGCCACCGTTTACCGCAGTGAGAAGCCCGGATAATATCAGGTTCGATCCGGCAAGAAAAAGGAGTGAAAACAGATAACGCTTCAGCTTCATCTTCCCGAATGATACAGGTATCATCACCGAATAAGAAATAATTCCCCAGAGAAAAGAGAAATAATACGGCAATCTGACAAGTACCTCGATCAGAAGCATAATTCCCGAAAAGCCTGCCGCAAGCAATGCCCTTGCCCATCTGAAACAGAGATTATTTTCCCTTGCCGTGATCCACAGAAGCGGATAGGACACAGCAATTGAAATCAATATCATTACATCTGCATACACATAGACAGTTTCCATCATTTTCTCCTCCGCTTGACCTTTGTGCTAATATTATAAGGCAAGTAAGAGGCCGAAAACGTCGTTTAAGGGTAAAATAAAAATAGCCATTAAAGATGATTTAACAGCTATTTTGTTATAGTAATTATTATGCTTTATCTGTCAGTTCATGACAATTTTACTGAATTTTTCTTGCCACAACAACAACTCTGCCCTTGCCGTTTGTCTTGAGAAACTCGCAGGTTACGAGAGTGAGAAGCTTCTCTCCGTAAACAGGAGTAATTCCCGTATTATAAAGCGAACGCTTCTTTACTGTGGAAACGTATTCATTGAATTCGTTTTCATCGGCAAAATTGATATATGTTGAGTAATAGAATGTTTCGGTTGTCTCGTCCTTCGTTGTAAATACGGCGAATATCTCATATGTGCCGTAGTCGTCTCCGAGGATATCGAATTGAACATATTTATGAGTATTGTAATATGATTTTCCCTTTGTCTCGAGGTATGCAAGATTTGAGAACATACTTCCGTTCTTCATATGATGTCCGTAAAGAACAACATTATCTGCCGTCTTGATATCATAATAACCTGATACGTAAGGAACACCGTAGGATGAATCCTGCTTCTCAAAATTCCTGTAAAGATAATAATTCGGATCAACCGAGGACTGCATTACAGGATAGTTGATTTTTGTATCATCAATCTTTATCCAGCCAACAAGATCATTATTCTGCTGGTATACGTTCTGATATTTCCCATCAACAGTCCATGCCGTCGGGAACGGTGTGGGTGTCGGATAGGGGTTTGCGGTAGGTGCAGGGGTTGAGGTAGGCATTACCGTCGGAGTCGGTGTCGGCTCGGGAGTAGGTGTCGGCACAGGCGTGGGCGTCGGAGTCGGTGTTTCCTCAGGTGTTGGAGTCAGCTCAGGTGTTTCCTCTGCTTCAGGTGTCGGTGTCGGCTCAGGTGTTTCCTCTGCTTCAGGTGTCGGAGTCGGAGCCGGTGTTTCCTCAGGTGTAGGCGTAGGTGTCGGCTCGGGTGTTTCCTCGGGTGTAGGTGTCAGCTCCGGAGTCGGGATCTCTGTCGGCGTTGGAGCAGGTGTTATTGAGGGTGCCGGCGTATAATCAATTACAGGATCTGTCGGTATGAGGTCAATCAGTCCGCCGAATTCATCAGCACTTTTCTTCTCTTCTATCAGCTTTTTCACTATGAAGTAGCCCGATACAAGTATCAGAATAATACAGACGATCTCGCAGACAAGCAATATTTTTCTTTTCACTTTGTTCTTCATCTCCCAAATCAAAGAATGCCCTTATTCTTTACTATCTTGCTGCGCTTTCTCGGTTTGAAAAGGAGTTCTTTCCTGAATTCCTCCACATCAGCCTCGGAAGTAAAGAATCTTTTCGGCACAATAAGTGCAGATTCCTGATTAAGATACACAAGGAACATTTCTTTTACTTCAGTTACCTTGTAAATCTTATCCCATGTAAGATCAAAGCTCTTTCCGTTGCTCGCGCAATGTACTCCGCCCTTTGTGAATATGTATACAAAAACCGGCTTTTTTTCTTCAGCTTTAGCCGTATTTTTTATCTTGAGTATGCTTGTTACCACCATATATACGAGCATGATCAGCGCAATTATATTGATGAATACCGTAAGATAATTCAACACGCCTGTGTTTTTGTATATTCTTATATTGACCGCTGCAAGAAGCCCCGTAAGAACTGCAAGAAGGATATAAATCCATATGTATCTCAACGTGTGATGCTTCTGGAAGTCATAATAATCCTGTTTTGTTGTGTTAACATCAACCTGTATTTTCATAATTTCCCTTTCGTTTTACTGTTTACATAAAGCTTGTTGACGAAGCCTTGAGTGCCTGCCTGAATGACCACACAAGTGAAGAGAGATTATTGAAGCCTGAACAGCCTCCCCTGAAATCGTCCTCAGTGTTGTTATGTGACCAGTTCGTGTGGCAGAATGACTCCGGATGTTCGCCGACCGCAAGTATTCCGTATTCCCCATCGCCTGTTGAAGCAAGCTTCATTACTGCATTCAGCGTCAGCTCCGCATATCTTCTCAGAAGCTGATCTCCGTAAAAATCGCCTACCATCTTCATTTCGTGTGACGGGAAAATCGTATCAAGGCAGTATTCACCGCTTCCCGAAACAGAAAGGCCGAGAAGATCCGCATTAATTTTTGCAAGACGTGTATCACGCCTGAGCGGATAATCCACTATATCAACAAACGTTATCAGCCTTATCAGCACAGCTCTTGCCCATTTTATATACTTTTCTTCATGCTGGGTCGCTTCGTAGCATTCAAGCGCCGCAATGACAAAATAAGTTTCAGCAAGCTTATCCGAATCGTAAAGCTCAGAATGATTGTTCTTATCCTTTATCGACTGGAAGCCTCTGTGCTTTGAAATGATCAGCTCATAATACTTTCCGAGAACGGGAGCAAGCATCTTTCTGTACTTCTCTTCGCCCGTAACATAATACGCCTTTGCAAGTGCGCCGATGCAGTTGACGGAAAGAGCTGATTCATCGCTTATTCCGACAGAACCGTCAGAATTCCAGACCTCCGGGTACCTTCCTTCTTTGGTAAGTCGTTTCTTTGCTGCAATAAAATCCGCAGCCTCAACCAGAGCTTCTTCCCAGCCATCAGGCACTTCAAGGCAATGATCCTTGAAAAGCTGTATATTCTCCGCAAGATAATACACCATCTTGCCGAAGTCAGCCACAGGAATCAAGTCGCCCTTTGATGAAAAGCTCCACTTCATTGTTGAAGTGTCAAGATAGAGATAACGAACGCCCTTCTTCTTGCATTTGCTTGAATTTATGTAGAAATCAATGCACTGTCTTGCACGCATAATGCCGTCTCTCTTCATGCATTGCAGTGAATTGAGCGCATCACACCATGCCGCCGCAAGGTTATCCGTTGTCCATGCGTCGCTGACGGAATTATAATGCATCGTATCTTCTTCGTCACCGGACTCCGAGGAAAGCTTTCTGATATAGCCTGCCATTTCCTCATTCATTATAAATCTGTTTTTCAGTGCGATGCCCTTGTTCCTCAGAAAAACATTGTAATTTGTTGCCTTTTCCGCTTTCGGCTTATAAATCTCATCCGAAACACGCACAAGCTTATCCATGCCTGTTATTTCTCTTGAAGGATCCCAGTCCGTAATGCAGAACTTCTTCCTGACAGAAGAATCAGCCGGCATATCAAAATAGCCTCTTTCGTAATCCCTGACAGCATCTCTGCCCGAAAGAATCGTGTCCTTCTTTCCCGCATACATCACCGCACCGGAACAGATAAGGATCTCAGCCATATCTTTATTTCTGACGATTCCAATCGACCATTCATTGTCGGGATTCGGATTCAGCTCACACCTTGAAGGTATTGAGAAAATCGCAACTGAACTTCCCGTTCTCTTCGGTCTTTCTATTGCTACCGCAGGCACTGACAGCCTGTGCTCTTCTGCCACAAAACCGCCGTTCATAAGCTGCCTGTTTTTGAAATCGCCTGAATCGTTCACTCCCGAATTGAAGCACACGGAAGGAATGATTATCTTTTCTATGTCGTTCATCCTGACAGGAAAAGCTACTCCGAGGACAACGTCATTCAGTGTCTCGCCTGATGTATTTTTCCATTCCATTTCAGCCGAAAGGAGTCCCATCTCGGAAATTGAAAACGAAGCCGTTATCATCATACTGCTTCCTTCAATCAGCAGTGTGATAACGCCGTTCTCATCCGCAACATCCACCATGTCAAAAGACATCGGATCGTTATTCCAGGGCTTTCCCGTTGAAAGCTTTATTGCCTTACAGACATCAAGCTTATAAAGCTCCGTTTCACCTGACATAACGAGTATTTCTACGGATGCATTTGTATATCTGTAAGTCAGAAAATAATCATTGTTTATCATATTTTTTATTCTTCTTGAATTCCGATATCGTCATTCCCGTTCTGTTGCGGAACATTCTCGAGAAATAATATTCCTCGTCATAGCCGCAGATACGGGCGATATCTTCAGTTGATTTTTCATTCTCTTCATCATGAAGAATTATCTGCTTTGCGTGCTCAATACGAAGATTGTCAAACAGCTGTTTTGCAGTGCAATCAGAAGCAGACCTGAATCTCTTGCTGATGTTGGAGCGTGTTATATCAATACTGTTCATAAACGTATTCACAGTATATTCAGGATCGGCAATATTCATTATCATAATTTTCTGATAATTCTCGACAGCAAGCTCATCATGGGACATATTCTTATGCAGTTTTACTTTTTCCGTCAAAAAGTCAGAAAGCGCATTGATGATTCCCGAATATCTGTCCTGATTCATCTGGAAATAACTTGCCATATCTACGGTGCAGTTTATGATTTCATTATTCTCTTCCGCAATCACAAAAGCATCCGAGCCGAATATCTCATCGTCAGACTCAAAAAGAAGTGTTACATATTCGAGTCTTTCGCCCTCATTGTGATCCCTGTGAGAAAGCTCTGACGGGATATAAACAAGGTACTTCTCCCTGACCTGAAGCTTTTTCCCTCCGATCAGCATGCTGCCCTTACCCTTTGTGTAACAAAGAATCTGGCGGCAATTATGTTTGTGTAAATACTGTTCGCCTGAATTATCCGAAAACATTGCAGAAATGATTCTGAACATACCCTGCTCCTTTCATATTTTTTCAAGTTAAAGCCAATTTTGCTTTTCATATATATTCTACCATAATTCAAGCAAAAAAACAACTCTTATTTTGAAAAAATCAGATTAATTTCAGTAAAAAAAGATAATTTTTTCCTGAAAACACGAAACAGGTTATATTTTGTCAGACTGTTTTCCACCTGAATTCATTTTCTTCCGTAATATACGAAAGCTTTCCTGCTGAATAAAGTGATGAAAGATATGAACGGAGCGTACTGCCGATAAGAACATACTGCTGTGGATTCATCAGAAGCGAGTACCCTTCAAACGCTCTTTTAATAAGCATTGATTCCGTCAGAGGTTCTTTGCAGAAGCCGAGTATTTTCTCTTCAACTGATCCTATTGCCCTTCTGTTCACATCAAGAAGACTGCTTATATCCTCTGTGACTGCAGCATGCGACGGAACAAAGATCTTTGCTTTTAGTTCTGCCATTCTTCCGAGTGTTTTCAGATATTCGTCCATATCCCAAAGATAAACTATTCCGTATTTATTTATCGTTTCTTCCGACGAAACAGAATCGCCCACAAAAGCAGTGCCGTCCTTCGTGATAAAACCCGTCATTTCAAAGCTATGGCCTTTGAGGTCAATCATCTGCATTCCGTCAGGAAGCACATCCTCTGTCAACTGCATGCAGATGCTCGGCTCTGCCATAAGAAATTTATGCTTCAGCTCCTTAAACGGCAATCCTCCGTAAAGTCCGAAGGATTCAAGGCACGGTGAGTTCGTGTATGTGCATTCAAGTCCCTTTGCATATACTTTGCAGCCGGTCTTTTCCTGAAGGAATCTGTTGCCGCCTATGTGGTCGGCATGAGAATGAGTATTGAATATTGCTTTCAGCTTCCAGCCGTTTGCCTCAAGTATTCTCAAAGCCTTCTTGCCGGCATCCTTGTCACTTCCGCTGTCTATCAGTATCACTTCGTTCTCGGATATTCTTACAACGCCGATTTTGGCAGGACAATCAATATAAAAATCATTTTCATTTATTTTTACAAGCTCGAACATTTTTCCTCCGTAATAAAAAAGAACGTTACTTCTTTTTTTCGCGTTCTTTGTTATCTTTTATTTTTTCTTTGATCAAACTGACAAAATCTCTTTTCGTTCCGACTGTAAAGCACCTCTTGTCAAGAACGCACATAAGACTTGTATCTGTTACAAGTATCAGGTAGTGCAAAGTTCTCTTCATTTTTCTGAGCTTATCGTAGCCGATTCTGGATGTTGTTCCGTTTGAAGTCTCAATCATTATTCCCCACGGATAAGCTGACGTCACAACGTTTACTTTTCCTTTGGAAGCTGACATTTCTTCATCCTTTTCCTTCAGCAGATATACATCGCTGAAATATTTGAAAAGCGGATACGAAAGGAGCAAAATGCCTATTACAAACACAAGGTACAGTTTTTCATCCGCAAATACCCAAAGCAAAACGCCTACAAGCATTTCCACAAGTGCAAAGCCCGAGATTCCGAGGTAAAGCGGATGAAGCAGAACCATTGCAAACATTACTTCCCAGATCTGTCCCCCAGATCTTACCGACCTGTTCTCAAACAGAAGTTCTTTCGTGTTTCTGCTCATTTTTTAGTCAGCTGTTCAAAAATTCTGTCAAGCTCATCCTCTCCGAAATATGCAATTTCGATTGAGCCCTTTCTCTGACCGTAGTGAATTGTAACCTTTGTCTGAAGCTTCTCTTCAAGGCGTGACTCAAGATCTGAAATATAGAGAGGAAGCTCTTTTCTCGGCTTCTTTTCCTCCGGAGCTGCCTTGACCTTCGCAATATACTGCTCCGCCTGACGTGTATTGAGTCCTCTGTTGATTATCTCGTTTGCATATTTCAGCTGAAGATCCTGATCGTCAAATGTGCAGAGAAGTCTTGCCTGTCCCGGCGGGAGAATGCCCTCTGCAACAAGCTTCTTTACATTATCTTCAAGTGAAAGCAGTCTGACAGTATTTGCTACTGCAGGTCTGCTCTTGCCTATGCTCTGTGCAACCTGCTCCTGGGTGAAATTGAATTCATCCATGAGTCTCTGCATACCTTCAGCTTCTTCGATCGTATTGAGGTCCTCACGCTGGAGGTTATCAATAAGTGCGACAACAGCCGTCTGCTCCTCTGTATAATCCTTGACTATTGCCGGTATATCCGTGATTCCTGCAAGTTTTGCAGCTCTCCATCTTCTTTCACCTGCAATAAGCACATATCTTTCGCCGACTTTTCTGACTATAACAGGATTGATAATTCCGTGAGTTGAAATTGACTGTGCAAGTTCGTTCAAAGCCTCTTCAACGAAAGTTTTTCTCGGCTGAGTTTTATCAGGATCGATTTCATTCCATTTGAGTATAACGTAATCCGGATTGACTTTCTCTGCTTCTTCCGTTTCAACAGAAGTAACAGTGATTGCTTCTTCAAAAAGTGAACCAAGACCTTTTCCGAGCGAAGATTTTTTCTTTGGTGTTGCCATAACTTATTCCTTCCGATCAATTCTTATTAACTATTTCATTTACAAGATCCATGTAAGCCATAGCTCCGCTTGAATCAGGTGCGTAATCAAAGATAGACTGTCCGAAGCTCGGTGCTTCTCCGAGCCTTATGTTTCTAGGGATGAGAGTATCGAAAACTTTTCCCTTGAAGTTATTTCTGACTTCCTCCACAACCTGGACAGAAAGGTTTGTTCTCTTGTCATACATCGTGAGAAGCACACCCTCAATGCAGATATCGGGATTGAAGCCCTTCTTTACGAGATTTATCGTCTGAACAAGCTGGCTGAGTCCTTCAAGTGCAAAGAATTCGCACTGGATAGGCACAATAACGCTGTCGCATGCCGTAAGGCAGTTCAGAGTGATAAGCTCAAGAGACGGAGGACAATCGATAATAATATAATCGTAATTATCTTTTATTTCTTTGAGAGCCTTTCTCAGAACAGATTCCCTTGAGCGGATCTTGACAAGCTCAAGTCCTGCTCCTGCAAGGTCAATATTTGCAGGAAGAAGGCTCAGGTTATTTATTTCTGTCGGAATGATTGCTTCTTTTGCAGGCAGGGAATCAATAAGAACATCATATATTGATGCTTTGAGTGATGCCTTGAATATTCCGAGACCTGTCGTGGCGTTACCCTGCGGGTCGGCATCTATCAGCAAAACCTTTTTTCCGAGAGCCGCAAGTCCTGCGCTCAGGTTAACTGATGTGGTGGTCTTGCCAACTCCGCCTTTCTGATTTGAAACAGCAAATATTCGTCCCATTTTTATTCCTTTCTCATAAACACTTTCTGACTATTACTCTTGCCGGTGAGCCGTCCGAACCGCTTAATTTGAGCGGAAGACAACACATTTCATACCAGCCCTCAGACACCTTGTCCATCACTAGTCCTTCAAGAGCTATTCTCCTGTTGTCTGAAAAGAAAGCCTGATGAACTGCCATCGTTCTGTCATAGCAGGCAATCGAGAGATAATCATTGCCAAAAAGTCTAATATCGTGCTCTTTAATAAATTCGACTGCGGAAACATCAAGTCCCGAAAAATCGGTTCTGAATTTCTGCGGATATCCCTTTGCGGTGTTATCCGTTTTCAGAAGAAGTCTTTCGCATCCGTCGGGAACAGCCTTCTCAAGCAGTTTTCCCGTGATAACGCGCTCGCCGTATATTTCTGCAATAAAACATCTTCCGCAAAGCACATTTATATCCAGCTCGTCTACTTTAATGCCGCTGTCATTGAAGTGAAACGGAGCATCAATATGCGTTCCCGTGTGACTTCCTATGTGAAGCCTTGATTCATTGCACACGTCGCCCGAAGAAATCGACGAAGTGATTCTTCTTCCGTACGGAAGCTCGTTGTTCCATGTGACAAGTGAATCCGTCACCGTCAGTGAAAGATCTATCCAATCCATCGTCAGATACCGAGGTAAGATCTGATGTCTGCAACTCTGTCAAGCTCTTCCCACGGGAGCTTTACGTCATCTCTGCCGAAATGTCCGTAAGCCGCAGTTTGCTTGTAAATCGGTCTGCGGAGATCAAGATCTCTGATAATTGCCGCGGGGCGGAGATCGAAAAGCTCGCTAACACACGCATTTATCTTTTCCGGATCAACCTTATTTGTTCCGAAAGTATCAACAAATATTGATACAGGACGTGCCTTGCCGATTGCATATGAAACCTGAATTTCACACTTATCTGCGGCACCTGCTGCAACTATATTCTTTGCGGCGTGTCTTGCGGCATAAGCTGCTGATCTGTCAACCTTTGTCGGGTCCTTGCCTGAAAAAGCACCGCCGCCGTGACGTGCCATGCCGCCGTATGTATCAACGATGATCTTTCTTCCTGTAAGACCTGAATCGGCATGAGGTCCGCCGAGAACAAATCTACCTGTCGGGTTTACGAGGAATTTGATGCCTTCATCCCTGAACTGCTCCGGAATGACCGGCTTTGCAACAAATTCAATAATATCTCTTTCGAGTGTATCGTGATCTACCTTATCGCTGTGCTGTGAAGAGATAAGAATAGTATCTATCGCAACAGGCTTTCCGTCCTCATAGCGGATAGTAAACTGTGTTTTGCCATCCGGTCTGAGATATGGCAAAACGCCTGTCTTTCTGACCTCTGTAAGTCTCTTTGCAGCCTTGTGAGCAAGGTAAATAGGCATAGGCATATATGTGTCTGTCTCGTTGCAGGCAAAGCCGAATACAAGTCCCTGGTCTCCTGCACCGATTTTGTCTATTTCATCCGTGCTTAAAGTTCTTGTCTCAATAGAATTTCCTACGCCCTGTGCAATATCCGAGCTCTGCTCGTCTATTGATGAAATAACTGCGCAGGTATCAGCATCAAAGCCGTACTTTGCTCTGTCATAGCCGATTTCTCTTACTGTGTCACGAACGACCTTCTGAAAATCCACATAGCAGTTCGTTGTGATTTCGCCCATAACAAGAACAAGACCCGTTGTGCACGCTGTCTCGCATGCAACTCTGGCATAAGGATCCTTGCTGAATATCTCGTCCAGAATGGAGTCAGATATCTGATCGCACATTTTGTCCGGATGTCCCTCTGTTACTGATTCTGATGTAAAAAGCCACTGTTTCATATTTATATTAACACCGTTCCTCTGATATGTTCATAATAATATATATTTTTTAAATTATACCATATAAACGCCCGGATGTCAAATAAAAAATATGTTTTCTTTTGATTTTTGCGAATAATATCAGAAGAAAGCCGAATGTACCCCAAAAGCGGAAAAAAGGCTCCGGTTTCATTCTTTTCCTCTGCACGGCTATTTACACAGTAGGCGATTTATGGTATAATATATTAATAATGCACTCTTATCCGGACTGACATATATCGTCAGACCCGATAAATTCAGAAAGGCAGGACTGGCAGATTATGGACAGATTTATACTTCACAGTGACTACGAGCCGGCAGGCGATCAGCCTCAGGCGATAGACAAAATTGTAAGCGGCATCGAAAGCGGCATGAAGGATCAGACGCTTCTGGGCGTTACAGGCTCTGGAAAAACGTTTGCAATGGCTAAAATCATTGAAAAGCTGAATCGCCCTACTCTCGTTCTTGCTCACAACAAGATACTTGCAGGTCAGCTCTGCGCCGAACTGAAATCGTTCTTTCCCGAAAATGCAGTTGAATTTTTCGTATCATATTACGATTACTATCAGCCGGAGGCATATATTCCGAGAACGGATACCTATATTGAGAAAGAAACATCAATCAATAATGAAATAGACAGACTCCGCCACTCCGCAACCGCCGCTCTTCTTGAAAGACGTGATGTAATAGTAGTCGCGAGCGTTTCCTGCATTTACAGTATAGGCGATCCCGATTCATACAAAAATTCAATGGTTTCTCTCCGTCCCGGAATGGAGCTTGACAGAGACGAGCTTCTTGAAAAGCTCATCGCAATAAACTACAAGAGAAATGACATTGACTTCAAGCGAAACACATTCCGTGTAAGGGGCGATACTGTCGATATTCTTCCTGCAAACACAGAGGAAAACGCCGTAAGAGTCGAGTTTTTCGGCGATGAAATAGACAGGATCTGCGAAATCAACGCCACCACAGGCGAAATAACCTCCGAGCTGAATCATATGGCAATCTTCCCTGCAACACACTTCGTTACAGATCACACCAACATCGAGCCGATACTTGCGCAAATCGAAGCCGACATGGAGGAACAGCAGCAGAAATTCAAGGATCAGGGACTTCTCATTGAAGCCCAGCGTATCGCAGAAAGAACAAAATACGATATGGAAATGATACGTGAAGTCGGCTACTGCACAGGAATCGAAAATTATTCAAGATATTTCGACGGCAGAAATCCCGGTGAGCCTGCTTACACGCTTATTGACTTCTTCCCCAAGGATTTCGTGATGATGATCGACGAGTCGCACGTCACTCTCCCTCAGGTCAGGGGTATGTTCGGCGGCGACCTTGCAAGAAAGAAAAATCTCGTAAGATACGGCTTCCGTCTTGAGGCTGCCTATGACAACAGGCCTCTCAGGTTTGAAGAGTTCGAGAAAAAGATGCCGCAGACCGTATTCGTCAGCGCTACCCCGGGCGACTACGAAGCGGAGCATTCCGATCAGACGGCAGAGCTGATCGTAAGACCTACGGGACTTCTTGATCCGGAAGTTGAAGTTCATCCAACAGAAGGACAGATTGATCACCTTATCGGTGAAATCAAGAAGCGTATCGAAGTCAACGAGCGAACTATCGTCGTTACTCTCACGATTCATATGGCAGAAAGCCTCACACAATTCCTTGAGGATGCAGGCATTAAGGTCAAATATCTCCACCACAACATCGAAACAATGGAACGAATGGAGTTGATAAGAGATTTCCGTCTGGGCGTTTTCGATGTTCTTGTGGGAATCAATCTCCTCCGAGAGGGCATCGACGTTCCGGAAGCATCGCTCATGGTGATCCTTGATGCAGATAAGGAAGGCTTCCTGCGTTCAAGAACATCTCTCATACAGACTATGGGAAGAGCCGCAAGAAACGAGCACGGCAGAGTCATAATGTACGCCGACACGATAACCGATTCAATGCGTGAGGCACTTGACGAAACTGCAAGAAGACGTGCCATCCAGATAAAATACAATGAAGAGCACGGCGTTACTCCGCACACGATCACAAAAGCGATTCGTGATGTAATAGATATCAGAAAGCCCGGTGAGACATCCTCACAGGCAGATAAAAAATCAAAATCATCCGCTTCTGCACCCGACAAGGAAGCACAGATCGCACTTCTCACAAAGGAAATGCAGAAGGCGGCAAAAGAGCTTAACTTTGAGCAGGCGGCTATGCTTCGTGATATGATCATCGAGCTTGAAGGCCACCCGATCAAAAAAGATTCGAAGGAAGGAAAAAATCAGAGGAAGAAATATGGAAAATAAGATTATAATTCACGGTGCAAGACAGCACAATCTGAAAAATGCAGACCTTGAAATTCCACGTGACAAGCTTGTAGTTATTACGGGTCTGAGCGGCTCAGGAAAATCATCTCTCGCTTTTGATACTCTCTACGCAGAGGGACAAAGGCGCTACGTTGAATCTCTTTCATCCTACGCAAGGCTCTTCCTCGGAAGAATGGAAAAGCCCGATGTTGACTACATCGAAGGTCTTTCCCCTGCCATTTCAATAGATCAGAAAACAACATCGAAAAATCCTCGTTCAACAGTCGGCACCGTAACCGAAATTTACGATTATCTTCGTCTTCTCTGGGCAAAGGTTGGTATTCCTCACTGCCCGAAATGCGGCAAGCCCGTTGAAAAGCAATCGCTCGACACGATAGTCGATCAGGTGCTTTCTCTCCCGTCCGGCACAAGAATTCAGATACTTGCGCCTGTTGTCAGAAGAAAAAAAGGTGAATTTAAAAACGTATTTGCCAAAATGGTCAAGGACGGTTACTCAAGGGCAAGAGTTGACGGCACAACGCTGCAGCTTGACGAAGAAATCAATCTCGATAAACAGAAAAAACACGATATTGAGGTCGTTGTTGACAGACTTATCATCCGTGATGAAATAATGTCCCGTCTGGGCGGCTCGATTGAAACGGCGCTCTCCCTTGCGGAAGGTCTCGTTGTAATAAACGTAATCGGCGGCGAAGATATGCTTTTCAGCGAAAACTACGCCTGCCCCGATTGCGGAATAAATATGCCCGAGCTCAACCCTGCCCTTTTCTCATTCAATGCTCCGACAGGTGCCTGCAAAAAATGTCACGGCCTCGGAATTTTCAAGGAAGTCGATATCAATCTCGTTATCCCCGATCCCACAAAAAGCATCCGTGACGGTGCTATCAAGGCGCCCGGCTTTTACAGCGTTGACGAAGGAAGCATTGCAAATATGTCCTTCACCGCTATCCTGAAGCAGTACGGCGGCGATCTTGACACTCCCTTTGAGGAGCTTCCCGAAAAGACAAAGCAGGTCCTTCTCTATGGCTCCGACGGTGAAATTGTCCATATGACATACAAAGGACAAAAGCATGATGTGCCTTTTGAGGGCATTGTCAATAACCTTACGAGGCGCTACGATCAGACGGAATCAACCTGGGCAATGTACGATCTTGACCGCTTCATGAAGGACAGAGAATGTCCCGAATGCCACGGTGCAAGGCTCTCCGAGGAGGTTTTAGGCGTTAAAGTCGGCGGATACAGCATTCACGATTTCACAACGCTCCCAATCAGCAAGGCACTTGATGTTGTCTCCTCGTTCACATTCACTCCGAAGCAGGAAATCATCGTTCATCAGGTCGTCAAGGAAATCAAGGCAAGGCTGAACTTTCTCGTGAACGTAGGTCTTGATTACCTCACTCTCGCAAGAAGCGCAGGCACGCTCTCCGGCGGCGAAGCACAGCGTATCAGGCTTGCAACGCAGATTGGTTCAGGACTTGTCGGCGTTATGTACATTCTTGATGAGCCTTCAATCGGTCTGCATCAGAGAGACAATTCAAAGCTTCTTTTAACATTGAGGAGGCTTGTTGACCTGAAAAACACCGTTATCGTCGTTGAGCATGACGAAGAAACAATATGCAGTGCGGATTACATCGTTGACGTTGGTCCCGGTGCAGGCGTTTACGGCGGCCAGATAGTTGCCGCAGGTACGCTTGACGATATAATTGCATCCGAGGATTCGCTTACAGGTCAGTACATCAGCAAAAAGAAGTACATTCCGATCCCGTCAAAACGCAGAACGAGCACCGGCTATCTTACAGTTCACGGTGCGGCCGAAAACAACCTCAAAAACATTGACGTAAGCTTTCCTATAGGCGTTTTTACCTGCGTGACCGGCGTTTCCGGCTCAGGCAAAAGCTCGCTTGTCAATCACATTCTGAACAACGTTCTCATGGAAAAGCTGAACCGTGCCACAGTCAGCGCAGGAAAATACAGAGACATTTCGGGACTTGAGTTTCTCGACAAGGTGGTTACGATTGACCAGTCCCCCATCGGCAGAACGCCCCGCTCAAACCCTGCAACATACACGGGACTTTTTGACCTTATCCGTGACGTTTTCGCAATGACGAGAGATGCACAGGTCAGAGGCTACAAGAAAAGCCGTTTTTCATTCAACATTCCCGGCGGCAGGTGTGAAGCCTGCCAGGGCGACGGTATTCAGAAGATAGAAATGCAGTTTCTCTCGGACGTTTACGTCACCTGCGACGTCTGCAACGGCAAACGCTACAACAGAGAGACACTCGAAGTCAAATACAAGGGAAAGAACATCGCCGAAGTGCTTGATATGACAGTTGACGAAGCGATCGTATTCTTTGAATCCATGCCGCAGCTTTACAGGAAGCTCGTAACGCTTCGTGACGTCGGTCTGGGCTATGTAAAGCTCGGTCAGCCGTCAACAACGCTTTCCGGCGGCGGAGCACAGCGTGTAAAGCTCGCAACGGAGCTTTCCCGCCGCAGTACCGGCAGAACGATTTACATTCTTGACGAGCCTACGACAGGGCTTCACACTGCCGATGTACACAGGCTGATAGATATACTCCAGAGGCTCGTCAGCGCCGGAAACACGATGATAGTGATCGAACACAACCTTGACGTGATCAAGTGCGCCGACTACATCGTAGATCTCGGCCCTGAGGGCGGCGAAAGAGGCGGCACACTCGTCGCAACGGGAACGCCCGAGGAAGTGGCTGAATGTGAAAAGAGCTATACCGGACAGTACCTGAAAAAGATGCTGAAGGATGGGATATATAATTAAAATAAAAGAAAAGGCGACCGCAAGGCCGCCTGTATATATAAAACTAAATTACTGTTTTGTAATATCTCCGTCAGTACAATGGATGGTATATGTTGGTGTTGCATCATCCCATCCATAAACCTTGGAAATTGAATTCCACTGAGATTTTGTGCCTGTATAGGTTATACTTGTGAGGCCTCTGCAACAATAAAATGCACCATCGTCTATGCTCGTTACGCTATCTGGTATCGTTATGCTTGTGAGGCCTGTGCAATAATAAAATGCATAATTGCCTATGCTCGTTAAGCTATCTGGTATCGTTATACTTGTGAGGCCTGTGCAATGCCCAAATGCACTATTGCCTATGCTCGTTACGCTATCAGGGATTGTTATGCTTGTCAGGTTTCTTCGCCCATAGAACGCATAATCGGAAATAGTAATTGTACCTTGTTTTATTGAGTAATGTTTTTTAGTGAGGTTATATGTTCTAAGCAACGCTTTTCCGCTATATAAGCAGCCATCTTCATCACTATAATTAGCGTAATCGTAATTGTTATAAAATGGAGTATTCTGGAAAGCAGAATATCCTATACTCGATAGGTTGCCAAATATCGATATGTTCATTAAATTCGGGCAATTATTGAAAGCATAATTTCCAATTCTCGTTACACTATCCGGTATCGTTATGCTTGTTATATTTGGACAACTATAAAATGCATAATTTCCAATGCTAGTTACGCCATCAGGTATCGTTATGCTTGTTAAATTTGGACAATTATAAAATGCACAATTTCCGATACTGGTTACAATCCTCCCATTAATAGCGCTTGGTATTACCATTTCCTTTTTACCATAACTTGAATATGAACAGGAAGTTAATTCAAGTGTTCCATCATCTTTAATTTCAAAAATAAAATCAGGTGTGTATAAATATTTATCTGAAACTCCAATATCATTATATACAAATAATGAATCTACTCTGTACCTATCCATATCTCCTTCCCAACCTTCTGCTCTAAAATTGCCTGAAGAAAGACCTTTATTGAACAAATCGTCATAAGAACCTTCATAAAAAATTTTTACAGGTGCAGACCTATATTGTGCCAAGAATATACTATACGGACCATCCAATCTCTCAATTGTATTTGGAATGTAAACAGACAAAACACTAGTGCTATTAAAAGCAGAACTTTCAATTTCAGTAACTTTAAAACCATCAATATAATGAGGGACTACAATAAAACGATCTGAGCAAGTTCCGATTCCGCCGGCAATAATCCTGCAAGTATTTCCATCTTCATTAACAGAATAACCTAATCCCTCTGTACCATCTATAATCGGTGTTTCAGTTATATTAATATTTTCATTGCATCGTGTACAAACTTGATGCTTTTTTCCTGTACAAGTTTTCGTTGAATGAGCATCTATTATCCAGTCTTTTGCCCCTATATGCCCCAAAGCAGGTATTGTCTCTTGCTTAGTAATGATCGTCCCACATACGGAGCAATGGCTGCCTTCTGTCAATCCTGATTTTGTGCAGGTTGGTGACACAGGAGCATCCCAAACCCAAGTATGGGATTTGGGGAGTACTAGCTGCGCAATTATTACTTTTCCGCAGACTGAGCAATGGCTGCCATCCGTCAATCCGTCTGTTGTACATGTAGCTGCTTTGCCGGGCTCGGTTACAATTGTATGCATTCCTGTAGCAGAAATCGCTCTTGTTTCAAGAACTGTATGGCAAGCCGTGCATTCAATATGCTCACTTCCGTTTGCCGCACAAGTAGCCGCCTTGTCGGTTATCCAGTTACTCATTTTATGGTCTATCTTCGGTATCACAAACTGAGGTTGGAATATCTGTCCGCAAAGTGAACAGTGAGATCCTTCTGTCAAGCCTTCAAGAGTGCATGTTGCAGTTCTTGCCGCATCCTTGACTATAACGTGATCAGTCTTCTCTATTGTTCTCTGCGCCACGATAGTCTGCCCGCAGACTGAGCAATGGCTACCTTCCGTCAAACCCGTTGACATGCAGGTTGCCGCCTTTGCCGGATCTGTTACGGGCGTATGTATGCCGGTAGAAACCATCATTTCACTTTCAAGTATCGAATGGCAGACAGTACATTCTCTGTGCCTGTTTCCCGAAAGAATACAAGTCGGCTGAACGTCAATTATCCAATCACTGTATGTGTGAGTGGTTTTTTCGATAACTTCTTGTGCCACGATAGTCTGTCCGCAAACTGAACAATGGCATCCTTCCGTCAAACCCGATTCCAAACAAGTTGCCGGCTTTGCTTCATCAATTACTATCGTATGTATTCCTGTCGCAGGAATGATCTCCGTTTCTTTCGTTTCACCGCAGACGGTACACTCTATATGTCTGCTGCCTTCTTTCGTGCAAGTCGGCTCGGTATCAACTATCCATTCACTGTTTGTGTGAGGTTTCTTTTCGATCACCGTCTGAGCAATAATCACTTCGCCGCAGACTGAACAATGGCTACCGTCCGTAAGTCCTGTTTCAGAACAAGTTGAATCAAAGCCCTCGTCAAAAGCTTCAGTATGACCGAGTGCTTCTATTATTTCCTGAGCGATATATACTTCCCCGCAATTCGAGCAATGGCTGCCTTCCGTCAAGCCAGTTTCAGTACAAGTCGGCTCTACTCTCACGTCTATAACTGCATTGTGACCGAGTACTTCTATCGTTTCCTGTTCAGCAAAAACAAGACCGCAAACAGAACAATGACTGCCTTCGGTCAAGCCCGTACCCGTACAGGTTGGCTCTACTCTTGCGTCAATGACCTCCGTGTGTCCCTTTGCCGCAATCGTTTCTTCGCTTAATTTAACTCCGCAAACAGTACATTCCTTATGTCTTGTGCCACTTTCGGTACAATTTGCTTCCTTATCAACGATCCATGCGCTTTCGGTATGACCTTTTGCCGCAATTTCTTCCTGCGCAGTAAGAATTTCTCCACAAACAGAGCATTTCTTACCTTCGGTCAGTCCAGATTCGGTACAGGTAGCGTCTTTTCCGGCAATTATTTCTTCCGTATGGCCCGTTGCACGTATCGTTTCCTGTGCTACGATCACATCACCACAGACGGAACAGTGTTTGCCCTCTGTCAAGCCCGTTTCTGTGCAGGTAGGCTCTTTTGCTTCGTCAACGACTTCCGTATGCCCGAAAATACACTTTATACTGCATCCGGACAAAACAAAAGTAATGAGCGTTACGATACAAATCAAAAACAATTTTTTCTTCATTATTTCCTCCTTAAACATACTTCATCTTTATTGCTTATCATTACAAGCATTTATACTGTTCTCAAATTAGTAAAAGGCGGTATCGGGGGTCGACACCGCCCTCACGGCACAAGCTGAAAGTCTATGCCGAATTAAGTTAACGGATATATATAAAGTGGCAGAACGCCACAATCCGCACAAAAAGTAATGCATAAGCCTCTCCTGTCGGGTTGTTTCTGCGACAAAAAAGAGCTTACTCTTATATTATATACTATTTTTCTTATTTGTCAAGGATATTTTAAAATGTTTTGATGTTTATTTTGTAAAACGGAGTTTACCTTTTTATCGGTTTATTGCTTTAAAATATCATAACGCCCGTTTATTTTTCTGTAAAATTGAGTTTACCTTCTGTTGTAATGAATAAAGAGAACGAATTACAGCGCATTTTACCACATTTTTTGATTATCAAAAATGTAAAAAATTTAATTGACAAACAAACCATAAAGTTATATAATAGAAAAAATCCAATTTCAGGAGAAAAAAATATGTGGACAGAAAAACAACTTGAAGACAGAAAGCTTCCGCCCCTCCGCTCAAAAGAGGAAATGAAAAAGATACTGCTCGACAATGAATACGGCTATCTGCCCGATACCGAATTTGAGGTAACAACGGGCGAGCCGATAATCGAAGACCACAGGTTAGCTCTCGGAACAACTTCCTTCGGCAAGGTCAATATGACATTCACAAGCAAATTCGGGTCTCACACGTTTCCCGTTTATACGCTCATCCACGAGGACGGAGAAAAGCATCCTTTCTTCGTGTATATAAGCATTCATTCTGTGCTTCCTTCTATCTATTTCCCCGTTGAAGAGATAGCAGACAGAGGCTACGACGTTTTTGCATTCGGCTACAAGGATGCTACGAGCGACAACAATGATTTTACGAACGGCATTGCAGGCGTTCTTTTCGGGCCCGAAGGAAGAAAAGCCCCGAATGATGCAGGCAAGCTAAGGCTTTGGGCGCTCACCGCATCAAAGGTTCTCGACTATGCTCTTTCTCAGCCTTCGACAGATCCCGCAAGATCAGCCGTAATGGGGCATTCGCGTCTCGGCAAAACAGCTCTCCTTGCAGGTATGCTTGACGATAGATTCAAGTACGTCTGCTCCAACGATTCCGGCTGCAGCGGCGCAGCTCTTGCAAGAGGCAACACGGGTACTCTGGGCATTCAGGGCGAATATGGCAGTCACGGTGAAAGAATTTCAGACATCACAAGAGTTTTCCCGTACTGGTTCTGCACAAACTACTTCCGCTTTGCAGAGGAAAATGTTCCTGATATTTTCGATCAGCATTGGCTTATTGCCGCATCTGCTCCGAGATTCGTTTGCGTTTCTTCAGCAAGCTTTGACGATTGGGCCGATCCTGTTTCCGAATACGTTTCATGTATCGCCGCTTCTCCGGCATGGGAAGAAAAAGGTCTCCCGGGATTCATTCATCCGGACAGAATGGCTGACAAGAACGAAGCTTTCCAGGAAGGCAGCATAAGCTACTTCAAGAGAGAGGGCGCTCATTTCCTTTCAAGACACGATTGGAATAAATATATGGACTTTATGGACAAAAACGGCGTCGGAAAGTTCTGAAAAGTAATTTAACAAATGATAGAAAACCCGTTGAAAAGAAAGTAAATTCTCTTCAACGGGTTATTTTTCTGTGTAAAACGAAGCAAATATAACGGTTTTACTTAAATGATAGCAAAAGAGGCAAATGAATCCGTCATCTGCCTCTTTGATTTTCAATTACATTGTACGGAGCATTTCTTCTGCTGCGTCAAGGAACTTCTTATCAGTTCTGCCATCGTGAGTCATCTCTTCCCACATAGCATAGATAGCGGCATTCCAGCCCTGATTCGGCTTATGTCCCGTGCCTGTGACAGTATTCATATATTCGTGAGTTGTTCCGTCAAATTCGAAATCAACTTTAAGTCTCCAGATCATATTCTCAAGAGAATTCTCAACCTTATGAGCGCAGGCATCCATATGGAAGAGCATTTCGTAAATATGATACGAGCCGCCGTTTGCATATTCTCCGTAGGGATGCATCTTCATCTCGGGGTGGATTCTATCTCCTGCCATGAAGCCCTCAAGCGGAAGGAATTCGCCGTCAGGAAGAGCAACAATTTTAGTTCCGTAAGGGGTTCTTGCCTTGCCGTTCATTATCTTTGAATACGTTTTTTCAACGATTTCATCATCAATAAACGTAGTTCCGAAAAGATAATAGTGCAAAATATCGCCGACTGCGTAGTCAAGGCAAAGATACGGCTTGAAAAGGCTCAGCTGAACGAATTCGCCATTGAAGAGCTTGCTGAAATAAGCTTTTGCCTTCTCATAATACGGTTCAAATTGTGTATAGCCGAGCTCTACCGCACACTTCAAAGCGCAAACGCAAAGACCGTGTGAATAAGCATCAACGTCATCAGGCTCAAAGCAGCAGATATCGAACCAGTTTCTGAACGAGCCATCGGGACAGCCTGCCTTCGGACAATATCTGCCGTCGCCGACGTAATCAAGTCCGTTTTTGACCTTCTCAAGTGCGAATTCAAGGCTTTCTTTATTCGGTTCGCCGCCTCTCTTTGCAATTCTGTATGACCAGATTATGTAAAAGAGCGGTCTTTCTGCGGCAGCAAGGCTTCCCATTGTCTGAGCCTTATATGCCTGAAGCTCCATTTCAACAGGAAGAATGAGTGTCTGCCAGAATGAATCACGGTGATACTGTGTATTGGAATATTCAAGTCCCGGAACAATATGGTAATCGCTGACACGATTCTCGTTCCATCTGTAATGCATATAGTTTGAGCTGAAGCACTGAGCCGCATAAATTGAGCCGGTGTTCTTGCCCCAGACCTTCTCGATTGCGACAAAAGCCTCACGTCTGATCTGTTTGAGATCAGCGGCATCGGTTTTCAGGAATATAAATCTGAAGAAATGAGGCTTATCCTTATCTATCGGATGATAGAATTCATTGAATTCTTCGCCTTCGAAGTTCGGGGAGCCGCCCTTATCGCCGGATGAAAGGAACACCTCGTTCTTTTCTGGGATAATGTGCTGGGTAGTATAGTTCTGACAATGAGCAGGATTATCGGAAATCAAGAGATCAGTGCCGTTTTCACCGATAACTGCGATCATAGGCACTGCACTGCCCTGCATTTTGAACACATATTTGCCTGGGTTGTGAGGGCTCTGACGATAGATGTCTTCCTTTTCAGCCTCGCCTGTGAATGAGAAATATCTGCCTTCGCCCTTACCGTAAAGCGAAATATAACACTCGTTAGGTACATCCGATTCAGCCTTAACCTCATAGACATTGACTCCGTTCTTGTTCTTTACGGAAAGCGATACCTTTATACCGTCATACTCTGCTGATTTATCTTTTTCCGGTAAATCAAAAAGCACGACGTTTTCATTTTTCTTGTGCAATACGATCGAATAATTCATTTTGTCTCCTTTATCGTGCAATTCCGGCAAGCTCAGCCGCAAACTCCGCAAGCTGTGTATTGTCATATTCCTTCTGGAACTGCATTGCAAGTATATTTTTTTTGATTTTTGATTCTTCTTTATCCACAGACTTCTCTGCAATTGTCAGCGCAAGCTCATCTGCATCAGCCATTACTTTATCCACCGAAGCAAGCATTTCGTCAAGAGCATCAAAGAAAGGTATCATTGTTTTTGAGTATCTGTCCGGTTCGTCATATATATCCGAAAGATGCTGAGCAACAAGGCCTTCTTTCAATTGCTTTTCATATAGCCTTATGGCATCGTCAAGCTCAAATGCATCTGAATTTGAAATATAGCTTTCGAACATTGTAATAATGTCTATTCTGCGATACTTCGGATCAATTATCCTCTCTGAATAAAGCTGGGAGAGCTCTCTTTCTGCAATATATACGGAATTTGATATCTTTGCTCTTTCCAGATCAAATGCTTCTGCCTTTGCCTGTTTTATGAGGGCTTCAGTGCCACGCTTAACGTTCAGAAGCTCAACCTCGTTGTCATACTTTTCCTGAAGCTCAAGCGTAAGTCTCAGTACTCTTTCTTTTTCTTCGTTATTGTATTCTCTTATTTTTCTGCATTCATCACGCCATTTTTCAAGTTCGTTTCTGAATCTGACGTACTCAACAAATCTGAATGCAAGTCCAGCAATGAACGAAAATACTGCCAGACCCGAGAAAATTATAAACAGAATTCCGAAAATTCCGCTGTTTACATACGGTTCTGTGAAAAATGTTGTCTTCTTTGCCGTGATTGCAAACGTAATAAGCAGCAGCACCGCAAGGACTATTCCCGCTTCAAAGAAAATCAGGCTCATTTTAAGCATTTTGCTTGATTTTGCATCAATCACAGGTCTCTTCGGCAACTCCTTATAGTTGCAGGTCGGAACAGCAGGACGTTTTGCTTCGATGTCGGCTTCCTGCGAAACTGCAAAAGAAGAATACCTGTTTTCGTTTGCCTTCTCTTCTATTGAATCACGAAGTGCTTTAAGAGTAAATGTTCTTTTCTCTGCATCAAGAACGGTTTTCAGATACTTTGTAGCATAATCTCCGCCATATTTGCTTGTACTCATATGTATATTTCCTTTCGGATAATTTTTCTCTTTTACTATTTTATCACAAAACCATACTTTATTCAAGTGAATTTTAAGTTTTTTCTCATATTGAGGCATGATTTTTCTCTTTCCGGAATAATATCAAGGGAGGCAATAAAGCCTCCCGTTTTTACTGATTATCAAGTGCCTGTCTGATCTCGGATATCGTTTTATCCGACATCATATTCACTCCGTCAAAGTCAATATTCGGTACATAATAAGACTCAAGCGTGTTGTGAAGCCAATATGCATTTTTCAGTGCCGCCTGTGCGTTCTGAAGGAGCTTCTGCATAATCTCAGCATTTTCATCGATTTTGCCTGAAACCGCCCGGAGCTTTGCTTTATTCACCGCAGTCGAAAGATCAACTATGTCCGTTGCAACAGTTTCATCAGTATTATACTTATTCAGGACGGTGATGCCTGCGGAAATTTCAGGGATTACCATATGCTCTATTCTCGTTTTCGGCTTCATTGGACAATAAAACGCTTCAATGTGATACGATCTTGACATTGCCTCCGCAAGAAGCTTATTCATGATCCTGTCTGCCGCAACAAATGAATCCATTGTTGACGGACACTCTATTGCGTACACATGCTTGCAGTCATAAAGCACCGTATCCGAGTAATTTATCAATCCGGCAGGCGTAATTGCGTTTGCAAACATCTTTCTTACGGATGTAAGAACACCTTTTTCTTTGCCGCCGAACACTGAATCTATAAGCCTGTGTGTAATTTCGTTCAGTTCCCTGTCATCTGTTGCTTCCGAAAGCATTGAGTTAGTATCATCATCGATAAGCTCTGCGGCTTTGAGATATTTATACGCCCTCTGATACTCGTATTTGATATTATACTGCGTGGAAATGATCTCATCCTTATGCTCTTCTATCCCTTTTTTATCCCAGAATTCCCCGAGATTGATTATTTCGTCCACCGCCGCGGGATATACAGGGTCGACTATGTGCGGTGAGGTGCCGTCAATCATTGCAATACCTGCCGATGGAATCACTACTCCGTCGAGTGACTGAGGATCGGAAGAGCAATGAAGAAATTCAATCTTATCCGTATTGCCGATAACCGCCTTTGCGACCTTTTTCATGTACGAGGACTTTCCTACGCCCGGTCCTCCCTTGAGAACATAAACTCTCTTTGCAGTATTTCTGTCAATGATGTAATCATAATAAGAACAGAAGCCCTCAGGTGTGTTTCCTCCGGGAAACATATGTCTTTCTTTGTACTTTTCGCTCATAAAAAAATCCTTTCATCAAATAGTTCATTACACTATATTCTGATGAAAGGATGATGTTACAATTTGCTTTTTTACTGAAGCGGGATCATATTTGTATCGTTCACGCTCTCGATGATGTATCTCGGACGAGCCTTTGTCTCCATGTAAGTCTTGCCTACATACTCACCGACAACTCCGGTTGCGATAAGATTGAGAGAGCCCATGATTCCGATAAGACAACCAATCGGGAAGGAACCTGAAAAAGGCTTTCCGCAAAGACGTACTATTGCTCCGATAATAAAGATTAAAACGCTGATTGCCAATATTGCAGCGCCGCCGATTGTGATGGCTCTTATCGGCTTGATGCTGAATGACGTTATGCCGTCAACAGCAAAATTTATCATCTTTTTAAGCGGATATTTTGACTCGCCTGCGGCTCTCGGGTGTCTTTCGTACTCAACGATGTCCGTCTTATATCCTATCAGCGGAACGATTCCGCGAAGGAAAAGGTTAACTTCCTTGAAATTATCAAGATCAAAAAGCACTCTGCGGCTCATAAGTCTGTAATCTGCATGATTATATACAATTTCAACGCCGCACATTTCCATAAATTTGTAGAATCCCTGTGCCGTGTTTCTCTTGAAGCCCGTATCGGATTCTCTTGAGCTTCTTACGCCGTAAACGATTTCACATCCGTCATAGTATTTCTCAACGAAACGGTCGATCGCATCAACGTCATCCTGAAGGTCTGCGTCAAGTGAAATAACCATATCTGCGTAATCTCTGGCAACGTTCAGACCTGCCATAAGTGCGTTCTGATGGCCCTTATTTCTTGACAGGTTAACACCTGCTATGAGCGGATTCTCCTCGCAGAAGTAGTTTATAATGTCCCACGTTTCGTCCTTTGAGCCATCATTGACAAAGAGGGCTCTGCTGTTTTCCGATATCATCCCGCTCTCAATCATGTCATTGAGCTTGGCAGTAAGCCTTTCAATTGTTTCGGGAAGCACTTCTTCCTCATTGTAGCAAGGGACAACAAGATATAATGTATCCATATTTATTTCCTTTCGTAATTCGTTTTCGTTATATACTGATTATATTATACAACTTTTTTCCCGATATTTCAATAGGTAAAAACATTTTTCGTTTTATAAGTCTTTTTTCAATAAAAATGCATACAAAAAAGGTGCCTCCAAAAGAAAGCACCTTTCAAAATCATATCATTACTTGGAGAGATCCTGAACGTAGACTACTCTTACTTCGTCTTCCTTCTTCTCTTCTTCCTTGTGAGGATTGTTTCTTGCCTCAAAGAACTTTGTTGCTACCTGCGGGAAGAGAGCGTAGCTGAGAACGTCTTCTTCGCATCTTGCAAGGCCCTTTGATTCCTCTCTGTACTTTTCAAGCTCAGGAGCAATGAGGTCTGCAGGACGGCATGTGATCACCTCGTCATCGCTGATACCGGCTTTTCTTCTGACTTCAACATTGACTTCACCCGGAACCTTGCCGTATTCACCCTTGAGGAGACCCTTGGATTCCTTTGTAACCATCTTGTAACGCTCGCCGTTGATTACGTTGAGAACTGCCTGAGTTCCTACTATCTGGCTTGTAGGCGTTACGAGCGGAGGATAACCGAAGTCTGCACGTACTCTCGGTACTTCTTCAAGAACTTCATAGTACTTGTCCTCTGCATTGAGCTGCTTGAGCTGAGAAATGAGGTTCGAAAGCATTCCGCCCGGAACCTGATAAAGGAGAGTGTTTGTGTCTACCTTGAGTACCTTCGGGTTAATTTCGAGCTTTCCTGCAACCTTTCTGAAGTGAGCAGCTGCATCGCTGAGCTTTTTAAGGTCAAGACCGGTATCTCTTTCAGTACCCTTGAGAGTAGCTACGAGAGCTTCTGTTGCAGGGTTTGAAGTACCGTTTCCAAGAGGTGAAAGTGCACAGTCAACGATATCAACGCCTGCCCATGCTGCCATGAGGTTTGTCATATCGCCTGTACCTGTCGTATTATGTGTATGGAGATGTATCGGTATGCTTACTGTTTCCTTGAGTTTCTTTACAAGATTGTATGCATCCATAGGAAGAAGGAGGTTAGCCATATCCTTTATGGCGATAACGTCCGCACCCATCTGCTCAAGTGTCTTGGCAAGATTTACGAAGTAATCAAAGCTATGAACAGGGCTTGTCGTGTAGCTGATTGCGGCTTCGCAAAGGCATCCGTTGTCCTTGCCGTACTTATTGACACACTTCATGGCCTGTTCGAGGTTTCTCGGGTCATTGAGTGCATCGAAAATTCTTACAACGCCGATGCCGTTCTCGATCGACTTTCTGCAGAAAGCATCAACAACGTCATCTGCATAATGCTTATAGCCGAGAATATTCTGTCCTCTGAAAAGCATCTGAAGAGGAGTCTTCGGCATTGCCTTCTTGAGAGCACGAAGTCTCTCCCACGGGTCCTCGTTAAGGAATCTCATGCAGGAGTCAAACGTTGCGCCGCCCCAGCATTCGATCGACCAATAACCCAGGTCATCAAGCATTTCGCACGCCGGAAGCATATCCTCCAGCTTCATTCTCGTTGCCGCCTGTGACTGGTGAGCATCACGAAGAATTGTATCTGTTATTTTTAACGGTTTATATTCCATGTTGTGCTATCCTCCAATTAACCGAGCAAACCTGAGCTTGCAAGAGCCATAAGTACGCCTGCCGCAATAGCAGATCCGATTACGCCTGCAACATTCGGTCCCATGGCGTGCATGAGAAGGAAATTACCCGGATTTTCTCTCTGACCTTCAACCTGTGAAACACGAGCAGCCATAGGAACAGCAGAAACGCCGGCTGAACCCATAAGAGGATTGATCTTGTTCTTGAGGAAGAGGTTCATGAACTTGGCAAGCAGGACGCCGCCCGCAGTGCCGAGACCGAACGCGATCACGCCCATGATGATGATCTTGATGGTCTGCCAGCTCAGGAAGGTGCTCGCCGTGGCAGTCGCGCCGACGGTGACGCCGAGGAAGATCGT
>JAZQMY010000017.1:0-31518 GCA_045627045.1 Clostridia bacterium
AGTCTGATTCTGCGTTGCAATATCTACCGTTGCGGAGGATATGAGTCTGCCGTTCAGATCATACTTGAAAACCTGCTTCGTGCCTGTCTGGCTATCGCTTATTCCGCAGATATTTCCACTTGAATCGTAATCGTACGTCTCAGTATATATTGTTCCATTATTATTATATTTTATTTGCTCGATTCTGTCAAGAGCATCGTAATAATAATATACGGTAACTCCGTTTGCATACGTAGATTTATTTAATTTGCCGTTGTAACTGTTATACGTCTGAGAGACAAGTGTTGTTGTGCCTACCTTCGTTGATAAAGAATTTCCGAACTCGTCATATGTATATAATAAACAAAGATTCAAAATATGTCAACAGTTTTTTGTAACTTTTTACAAAAATTTCTGAAAGCATTAGTATTAGGTTCAATCTATCATCATACTATTCCTTGCACGACATTTTGAAAAGATATAGTTTGTATGCTTCCATTGATGAATACTAAACATTCCCAAGTTCAGCCACCCAGCATTCATTCAAACGCTTGCAGAGCAACTTTATTCAAATACAATAGTCAAACCTCGAACTTCACAGAACATCTTTCTGCTGCCTTAAACCGATGCTTCTCGCTATTGAGTGAGTAGTAAATTTATCTACAAATTTATTGCTTGTGTAGGATGCTTAAACAAAAACGAGGGACTACACCCCTCGCTTTTGTTTTATTTCTTCCTGTTGAAATTCGGATATATGAAATAAACAGAAAATCCGAACGTGTCACCTTTGATGACAAAGTTCGGATTATTCCTGACATATTGCGGAGTTGAACTCTGCGCCATGGTTCAGGCAAGCCTGAACCATTTGTCTTTTGACAAGCAAAAGACCTCGCTGAATAACACACACCACACCAGACCAAAAAAGGATCCCACGGCTCTGCCGTGGGATGCTTTTTTGGTCTGGGTGACAGGAGTTGAACCTGCGACCTCTTGAACCCCATTCAAGCGCGCTACCAAACTGCGCTACACCCAGAAATACTCTGCTTGCTTCAGCGTGTATATTGTATCACAAACGCTTAAAAATGTCAAGCAGAAAAAATACTTTTTTATTGATTTTTATTTCACTCTCTGTTTCTGAGAATGGCACTCAATATCGCTATATCTTCCTGACGCACTACCTTGATGTTGTTATGATTTCCTTCTATGAAGTTCAATTCAAATCCGAGATTGAACATCAGCAGCGAGCAACAGGTTTCAGCAAGCTTATGCTGTTCACTTTCAGCCTTGTCAAATACACCTCTTATAACATCATATCTGTACGCTTCGGGAGACTGAAGGTCAAAAAGCCTGTCTCTGTCAACATACTCGAGCTTGTCACGTCTGAAGAACATTACCTTGTCCTCCATTGGTTCGCAGATAGCCGCCGCATCGTTTGTTGAGTGAAGAAGCTTCGATATTATTTCCTCGGTCACGAGCGGACGGGTCGATTCCTGAATGATGATCATGTCATCCTTATTGCAGTTGATCGCATCAATGCCGTTTTTCACCGACAAAACGCCCGTTTCACCTCCCGGAATAATTCCCCGGAGCTTATCTATTCCGTACTGCTTTGCATATGCCTCAAGTATTCCGTCCCAATTTTTCAGGCACACAACATAGATATCGTCAATGGCAGGGTGCCTCTGATATGCTTCAAGCACATATATTATAACAGGCTTTCCGAGAACATTTATGAACTGATTCGGGATGTTCTGCTGGTTTCTTGTTGATTTTCCGCCTGCAAGTATCAGCGCAATGTTCCTGTACCCGATGCGTTTCTCCGAAATTGCAAACTTCTCCTCCTCTGATCCCGTTTTCAGATAAGTTACCGTTGTATCAAGCGCTTTTGCAAACCTGATAAGCTTGCTCTCCGGAATATGATTCTCTCCGCTTTCTATTCTTGTTATGGTCGATCTCGTTCTGTAACCGAGCTTCTCCGAAAGCTCCTGCTGTGACAGACCGAGCTGCATTCTTCTTTGCTTTATATTTTCGGCAATACCCATAAAGTTTCTCCATCAGATTGAAATATCCTGTTCAAACAACATATATTGCTTGAATAATACTGTATCAGAGCAGCTGAAGCCTCTCTTTTTTCAATATTTGTTGAATCTGTCTTTGCACAGTTTTTTGTCATACAGAATCACGTCGTCCTGCTCAAGCGTCATACTGCCGTTTTCCGCATTTACCACGTTCACACAGCAATTATACGGAACATGTCCGTGCCAGAAATCAGACGGATCGTCATACAGTGAATTCAGCATTGATCTGAGCGTGCATCCGTGCGTTGTCACCAGAACGTTTTCGTAATCCTTGCTTACAAGCTCATTGAAGAACTCCACCGCACGCACCATTACGTCCTTTGTGCATTCGCCCCCGGGAAAGCACTCTGCATTGAGAGGGTCTTCGAAAAAGTTTTTCATCAGGTTCCGGTCAACCTCGCATTCGCCCGGTCTGAACTTCTTTCCTTCAAACGAACCCAGATAGATTTCCTTCAGCCTGTCATCCGTAATTATATCGCAATCGTTGCCGCTTTCCTTCAGAATTATTTCTGCGGTGCTTTTTGCTCTAATGAGCGGAGATGAATACGCCGCATCAAAGTGAATCCCTGTCAAAGCTTTTCCGGTAAGCTCCGCAAGCTCAACGCCGAAAGCATTCAGCTCATCATTGCTCCAGCCCTGAAGTCTTCCCTCTTCGTTTGCTTTCGTTTCACCGTGTCTTACAATATATATTCTCACTTGACTTACCTTCAATCCTTTGCCGTATTCTGTTATCTGAGTACCTGAAGAGCAGCCGTTTATTTGATTACTCTTTGTCTGATGAGCCGTTCTGCTTTTCTTTTGCTCTCTTTTCCTGCAAAAGCAGATAGCCTTCAAACATATCAAGATCGCCCTTGCGTGTTATCTTGCACTGAACAGCCGTTGACTGTGAAAACCACAATCTCTTTCCGAGTGCAAAATAGAGTGAAGTCGTATGCGGTTCGATATCCTTTAGTATATCTCTTCTTATTGCTTCCTCATATGCATCGCAAAGCTCTCCGAACTTGAACGTCCACGGATTTGCAAAGCCCTTCATGGTTTCTCTGATGATATTCTGTGTAGTTGAGAACTCGTCATCCATGATACACGTTGAAAGGTCAATATTGGCAGAAGCAATCGCATTTCCGTGCTCTGCACAAACACGAATAGAATCATTGATATCCTCGACAGGTGTCAGAGGTGATACGCCGAATGAAATTACAACAATATCCTCTGCGTCGATTTTTCCCTTGAGGTTCATTATACCATTCATTGTCGATTCCTGAAATGTTGAGCCGCCCGTGCAAAGCCATTTCTTCTTTGAAATGCCGTATGTTTCGCAGATTTCCTCAATGTCGCTTACCCAATCCTTATGGCAGACGATTTCAATGGCATCAATCATAGGGTCATTTTCAAAAATCTCAAGTGTATATGCAAGAACAGGCTTTCCCTGTACCTTAATGAACTGTTTAGGTATGCCTGCACCTACTCTTGTACCGGTTCCGCCGGCAAGTATAATTCCAATATTCATTTCAAGTTCCTCCTGTTGATTAGTTGATTATATTATATACCTTTTTGTTGATTATGTCAATGCTTTGTTGATTATTGTTGATTAATAATATTAATTTCTTTTTTACTTAAACATAAGAAAGAAGTCATTGACAAAGCCATCAAAAAATGATAAAATTAAGTATAAGATTCTATCAATAAAGAAAGGTAATAAAAAATGGATTCACTCGAAATAGACCCGGTTATCGAAAACATCGAAGCGACCACAACGCTCGGTCAGTTCAAGACTGCTCTTGTTAATCTTGCAACAAGCCTCGGCGGAAAGCTGATTGCCGCAATCCTTGTATTCATAATCGGCTCTCTCCTGATCAAAGGCATCAAAAAAGGCCTTCTCAAAACAGCAAAATTCTCAAAGCTTGACAAAACAGTACAGAGCTTCATCAGAAGCATGGTTTCAATCGTGTTCTATGCTCTGCTCATCATCACAATAATCAGCATCCTCGGAATCCCGATGACATCAGTTGTTGCGGTTCTTGCTTCATGCGGACTCGCCATAGGACTTGCACTTCAGGGTGCACTCAGCAACTTTGCCGGCGGACTTATGCTCTTCATATTCAAGCCGTTCAAGGTCGGAGATTTCATCAATGCATCAGATGCAGAGGGCTTTGTAAAGGAAATCACACTCTTCTACACATCTATCCTCACAATGGATAATAAGCGTGTTACGGTTCCGAACGGAAACCTCATGAACGCCAACGTTACAAACTTCACCTGCGAAAATGCCCGCCGTGTTGACCTTGATTTCAAGATCACAAACGACTGCGATCAGAACTTCGTCAAGGCAGTTCTTCTCAAAGCCGCAGAAGACACAGAAGGCGTTATCAAGGAGCCGGTCGCTCCGTTTGCCCGTCTTTCGGCAGTTGATGATGATACATACATTTTTACTGTCCGTGCATGGTGCGACAGCGCTGCTTACTGGACTGTATATTTTGATCTTATCGAGAATTGCTCAAAGGCACTCGCTGAGAACGGAATCGACGATCCTGAAGAGCGCATCGCCGTACGTCTCGTCAATAAGGAAGATTAAAAGAAGTATTTGTCATAAAATTTCATACACCTTTGAAGCGAATGGCTTCAGAGGTGTATTTTTTGTTATAAAAAAACCGGCAGATGCCCTTTGCAGGCAAGCGCCGGATAAAAGTACCGGGAATAAAGCCGCAGCTTCTCTTCCGAATAAAAAAAGTGTTCACAACCGAAATCAGTTATGAACACTCGCATTGGTGCCGGTGACCGGGGTCGAACCGGTACGATATTACTACCGACGGATTTTGAGTCCGTTACGTCTGCCAATTCCATCACACCGGCACATTTATGATGCTTTTATATTATACACCAGCATGAGAAAAAAATCAAGTGTTTTTTTCAATAATTATCTGATTTTAAGGCAGTTTGTCCAAAATAAATCCCGAAATCAGGAAATCATTCTGAAATCATCGTTTTTGTTGTTGATATAATCAGGCTTTAATGCTATAATCGTACAGGAGCGGGTTGCTTTTGCTCTCTTATTCATACGGAGCTGACGGCGCATTGATTTCTGAACCACGCCCACTGCATAATCAGCAAAGGCAATGACACCTGCAAGCAATCCGAAAAGAACGAATCGACTTGCATCGGCACTTGTGATCGACTCCATGTATGCCGTTCTCAAAAACAATATTGAAAAAACGTATATAGCAAATAATATTGCACTTGCAACTGAAAGTATCTTTGTTAATCCTTTTGCAGCATTGATATTCTTCATTGTATTTACCTCTTGTTAATTTTTACCCTTCAGGGAGTTGATTTATGATTGAAATTACCCTATGTCGTAATTTCAACTGTATTATATACCCTTTGTCGAAATTTGTCAATAGCCTTTTTGACAAAATCTCGTATTTTTTACCCTGAATCATAAAAAAGTGCTTGCTTTTTCCTGAAAACGGTGATATAATTACAATGTAAGGTAATAACCTTGTAATCATCTTCCCCTCCCGGGGAGAAAGACAGGACACCATATATATGAATTTTATTGAAAAACTCAATCAGCTCCTCGAGCAGAACAAAATCCGCATAAGCGACCTTTCAAGAGGCAGCGGCGTTCCGTATACCACCATTGACGGATTCTACAAGAAGGGCTGGTCAAATATAAAGCTTTCAACATTGAAACAGATAGCCGATTATTTCGGTGTAACCATTGATTATCTTGTAAATGACGATTATTCGGAGGAAGCATTTGAGAACGACCGTGACATTCAGTCGGTAGTCAGCAAATACTCCGGTCTTGATGACATGGGAAAGCGCATCGTGAAAAGCGAGCTTGACAAACAGTGTGAGCGTGTCAGGAAGGTTCTCGAAAGCAACAGCGAAGATTATATTTCAATTCCGTATTTTGAGGATAAGGCCGCCGCAGGTACAGGCTACCAGCTCGGCGACGGCGCCCACGAAACGATCCGTGTGCTCCGGTCAAGAAAGACCGACAGAGCCGACTTCATTGTTACTGTTTCCGGACAGAGTATGGAGCCTGAATACTATGACGGAGAAAACGTTCTCGTTCATTCCCAGCCGGATATTTTCGAAGGTGAAATAGGAATTTTCGTTGTCAACGGAAACGGATTCATCAAAAAGAAAGGCAAAGACAGACTTATATCCCTCAACCACAAATTCAGAGATATATTTCTCAGTGCCGACGATAATGTGATTTGTGCCGGCAAGGTCGTAGGTAAACTGGAGCCGGATGAAATAATCTGATAGATTACGGAGGACTGAAAATGGATTGTTATCATTTTTACACAACCAATGAGCTCAAACCCAAGGGTTGGCTCAGAAGACAGCTCGAAATCCAGGCAAACGGCCTGAGCGGAAACCTCGACAAGGTATGGCCCGACATAAGAGACAGTTCATGGATCGGCGGAAACAGGGACGGTTGGGAAAGAGTTCCCTATTGGCTTGACGGATTTATTCCGCTTGCATATCTTCTTGAAAACGAAGATCTCAAGGCGCGTGCCCAAAGATACATTGAAGCAATCATCAAAAATCAGAGACCGGACGGTTGGATTTGCCCGTGCGAGGAAAAGGATATCCCCGGTTATGATACCTGGGCGGTTCTTCTTCTCTCAAAGGTGCTCACTGTTTATTATGAATGCTCAAAGGATGAGAGAATTCCCGATGTTCTTTACAGAACAATGAAAAATTACTATGATCTTCTCTCTTCAGAAAAGATCAAGCTCTTCAACTGGGGCAAAGCACGTTGGTTTGAAGGCTTTATTGCTCTCAATTTCCTCAGCGAGCGTTATTCCGACAGCTGGATAAATGAGCTTGCCGTTATCCTCAAATCGCAGGGTACCGACTATAACATGCTTGTCGATCGCTGGAAAAAACCGCTCAATGTATGGACTTATGAAACTCACATCGTTAACCTCGGCATGATGCTCAAGGCAGAAGCCGTTTCATTCCGACTCACAGGCAGCGAATACGGGAACGATGCAAAGAAGCTTTACGATATTCTCTACAAGTATAACGGTACACCGGTAGGCATTTTCACAGGTGACGAGTGTCTTTCAGGACTCTCGCCTATTCAGGGAACCGAGCTTTGCAGTGTGGCAGAGCTTATGTACTCAATGGAACTCCTCTATGCATTCACAGGCGACAGCTCATGGGCTGAAAAGCTTGAAACCATTGCATTCAACGCATTCCCTGCCACAAACAGCGATGATATGTGGACTCACCAGTACAATCAGGAAAGCAATCAGATCAACTGCATCAGAATGGACGGTCGTCCGCTTTTCAGAACGAATTGCGGAAGCTCTCACCTTTTCGGTCTTGAGCCGAACTACGGCTGCTGCACCGCAAACTTCAATCAGGCATGGCCTAAATTCGCTCTTTCTGCATTCATGAAGAGAGAAAACGAGATAATCAACTCAGTAATGCTCCCGTCAAAGCTTGCTGTCGACGGAATAAAGATCACTCTTGATACCGATTATCCTTTCGTAAACAGTGCAAGCTATACTATTGAAGCAGAAAAAGAATTTACATTCAGCATCAGAATTCCGTCTTTTGCAAAGAAGCTTTCTGTCAACGGCAAGAGAGTCGCAAAAACAGATATGCTCTCATTCAGCATTGCTCCGGGAACGACCGGAATCAACGTCTCATTCTCCGCAGAACCCGAAGTAATGAGCCGTCCTCACGGTCTTTCTTCTGTAAAATGCGGCTCACTCGTATTCTCGCTTCCTATTAAGTTCGATACGAAGATGTACGAATACACAAGCAACGGAGTTGAGAGGAAATTCCCGTACTGCGATTATGAGCTTATCGGCAAGAGCGAATGGCGCTATTGTCTTTCAGACGATCAGTTTGAGATCGTTCATCACAGAATTCCCGATGTTCCTTTCTCATCTGAAAAGCCTGCCGTTACACTCAAGGCCAAGGTCAGACGCATTGATTGGGATTATGAAGACGGATTTGACACAGTATGTGCAAAGAAGCCGGAAAATCCCGTTCCATTCGGCAAGGAGAAAACCGTTGATCTCTATCCTTACGGATGCGCTAAGCTCAGAGTTACGGAGCTTCCGCTTATCAAGTAATTTTTGACCTTACCGGATCAGCGGTTGAATACGCCGTCTGAAATGCCGTGTGGTAATAAGGAAGCATTTTGAACGTTAGATTTTTCTGAAGATACTTACAAATCAGAATTTGTTGCTTGGAAAGAGAAAGATCCAGAATGTAAACTCATGTTGCGGAAATGTAAAGTTAATGCGGTGGCGTTTTTTTAAAACAGGAGTATAATGAAACCATCTGATATGAGGAGGTTACGTCATGAAAATGGAAGAAAAAATAATTATGCTTAGAAAGAAGTTCGGATGGTCTCAGGAAGAATTAGCTGAAAAGGTGTGCGTTTCCAGACAAGCAGTAAGCCGTTGGGAAAACGGAACTGCGCTTCCTGACGCGCAAAATGTTTTGCAGCTTAGTAAATTATTTCAAGTTTCTACGGATTATTTGCTGAATGATGATTATGCGAGTGACGAAGATATTCCGATCGTTCAAACGGTAAAGCATAAAACAGATGTTTTTATTTCAAAAAGAAAAGTGTTTCACTTGATTTCCGCGGTCGCCTTTACAATAGCGACAATCTTTTCGATATTGGGAGTAACTTTCAGTACAAGCAATATGCAGTTGGTATTATCCTGCTTCTTAGCGGCTATTTGTGCAGGAAATGCCGCCGCGCAATATGTCTTGTATTTCAAAAATCCAAAGGTGTGATACCGCTAAAATTCAGTTTTATCGTTTAGTCAGGAAAAATACAAATCCCAATTTGTCGAACTGACCCCCACCGAAAAGGAAAACTAAATTTCTTTTCGGTGGGCATTTTTGTCTTATACGGTATCAAGCAGTGAAACAATATTTCATTTCCGAATAATGTCGGTCTTGCACCCAAATGATGTTCCGGCGTTTTTATTCATACTGAGATTATGAATAAAATTCACGGCGTGTCTGTTTGCTTCAAAAAGTGTACTTGATTTTTCGGGGCTTTCGTGGTATCATAATATAAAATATACTTTTCAAGAGGATTTAATTATGAAATTGATGATAGCATCCGACTTACACGGTTCAGCTTATTATGCTGAGAAAATAGTACAGGCTTTTGTCGCAGAAAAAGCAGACAGACTTCTCCTTCTCGGTGATATTCTTTATCACGGCCCGAGAAACGATCTTCCGAAGGATTACTCTCCCAAGAAGGTCTGCGAGCTTCTCAACGGCATCAGCGACAGGATTTTTGCCGTAAAAGGCAACTGCGATGCCGATATCGACCAGATGGTGCTCAACTTCCCCCTTATGGCGCAGTACAGCATCATCGCACTTGAGGACAGACTTATTTTCGCTACTCACGGCGACGTTTTCAATATCGACACTCCCCCGAAGATAACAAAAAATGATATCCTTCTCTACGGTCACTTCCACGTTCCTGCGTGTCGTGAAACCGGGAACTTTATTTACATGAATCCGGGCTCTGTTTCGATCCCGAAGGAAAACAGTGCTCACAGTTACCTCGTTACGGACGGAAAGCACTTTGTATGGAAGGACATCGAAGAAGGCACCGTATTCATGGAAAAGTCATTCTGATATGAAGCACATCAGAAGCATCGACTATCTTGAAAACAATGTTGCAAGAGTGATCCTTGACGGCTATGAAACGCTTGACCTCGATACATTTGCGGTATCGCAAAGCAGAATAGAACCGGACAGTGATGTTGAAGACGAAATCATCAGCAGGCTGATATTTGAAACCGACTGTGTCAAAGCAAAAAAGCTTTCAATGAAGCTTATCAATGCAAAAATGCGCACGGAAAAGCAGCTCATCAAGCTCTTGCAGGAAAAGGGGATATCCCTTCCCGCCGCAGAAAAGGCAGTTGAAGAGCTGAAGAACTGGGGAGCGGTCAATGACGAGGCATATGCCGTTGAATTCATGCGGTACAGAATGGCAAACTCAAAGAAAAGCTGGCGAGCAGTTTTCTATGAGTTGAAAACCGAAGGCGTTACCGCTGAGGATATACGTTCCGCCGCCGAAAGCTTTGATACGGATGAAGAAAAAAGAGCCGAAGAGGTGGCTGAAAACATACTTCGCGGAAGAACTGATGAGGCATCACTCAAAAAGCTTTCGGGAACGCTTCAGAGAAACGGCTTTTATTGGGAACAGATAAAGCACGTTCTCAACAAATACTCAAAAGAAAACGAATATCTTGAATGAGGATAATACAATGCTGAACAAACTTACGATCAGATTCAAAAAGCTGTATCCGGATGCGGCTGTACCCAAATACGGAACAGACTATGCCGCAGGCGCAGATCTTTACGCTTATACAAATGAAGACATTATCATTGCGCCCGGAGAAACAAAAATGATACATACAGGAATTGCTCTGGAAATACCTTCCGGCTATGTCGGTCTCACCCACGCAAGAAGCGGTCTTGCGCTCAAGGAGGGTCTTGCGCCTGCCAATAAAGTCGGTGTGCTTGATTCGGATTACAGGGGCGAGATAATGGTCGCTCTCTTCAACCACTCCGCCGAAGCAAGAACCGTTGTCAACGGCGAAAGAGTAGCCCAGCTGATAATTGTGCCTTACATGACGGCTGACTACGTTGAAGCAGACGAACTTTCCGAAACAGGAAGAGGCAACGGTGGCTTCGGCTCAACAGGAAAATTATAATATCATGCACGGAAAAGTCAGTTTTACATTCGATGACGGATTTGAGTCCGCTCTCAAGGTCGTTTACCCCATTTTTTCATCGCACAGTGTGCCTGCCTCACTCGGAATCATTTCAAAAAGCTCTGCTCTCTCAGACAGTGAGCTTCTTATGCTTCAGGAAAAGGGCTGGGAGATCATTTGTCATTCATGCTCTCATATAAAGCTTACGGCAGATGTTCCCGAGGAAACAGTCCGCAAAGAAATAATCGATTCAAAGAAGGAGCTTGAAAAAAGAGGCTTCAGAATAAGATTATTTCTCAGCCCATGCAGCTTCACCGATCCGAAATGGCAGCACTATCTGCGTGAAAATTATGACGGAGCCTTTACGGTCTACACAAGCGCAAAGACCGAGCCCATCGAAAAGATGGTGATAAAGAGGCCTTTTCTCCGCTACGAAATGAACAGATGCTGCACAAGCGGCAAAACGCTTGATGAACTGAAGGCGTACATAGACTACGTTTATGAGAACAACTCATATCTTGCTTTTTATGAGCACGATATCGGAGTGAAGAGCAACATCACGGCTGATGCACTTGAAGAGCTTGTTGATTACACGCTGAAAAAGGGAGTAAGGATAGTCAATCCGTCCGATGCAATAGACGAAGAAATGTGTCTCACGCACAGAATAAGAAGCGGTTATGACGGAAAGAAATGCTTTGTTCACGCAAGGATGACTTCCGAGCCTGACGGCTCTGTGCTTGCAACCGCCCAATACCTTGACGTCAGCGGAAGTGATTTGTTTTCTCCTCTGATGTTTGCAAGGAGCAAAAACGGCGGAATGACTTTTGAAGACTTCGGCGAAAGAGACGGCTTTTGCGGAGCATTCCCGGAAGGAGACCTTCTTTACTGCGGATGCGACTTCACGCCGTTCTATCACGCTCTCACCGGCAGAACGGTAATCACCGGTCATGTTGCGGCATACAGAGCAAATGAAAAGGTTCCGGTAAGAGCAAAGCAATTTGTTCCGTATATGGTGTCAGATCCGCTGAACAATTCCGTTTCCGAAATGAAATACATCGATATCCACGAAACGCCCGATTTCAACCGCATAGGAAGCGGCTGTTCACAGACAGTCGTCCTTGAAAACGGTGATATTCTCATCCCCGTATCACACAATGCCGAAGGACATGGTGTAAAATCTCTCGAGGCGGTAATACGCTGTTCATTTGACGGTGAAAAGCTCACCTTTATTGAAAGAGGAAATTCGCTTTCAGCCGATGAAGAAGCAAGAGGACTCGGTGAAGGCTCACTTGCCATGCTTGACGGTAAATTCTACCTCACTCTCCGCTCTGACGGCCACGGCTACGTTGCAAGGAGCAATGACGGACTTCATTTTGAAGAGCCTGTGCTCTGGAGAACTTCCGACGGCGAAATACTACCGACCTATAACACTCAGTCTCACTGGTTCATGCTCGGCAGTCAGCTATGGCTCGTTTATACAAGGAAAGTCGGCTTCAACGATCACGTTTTCAGGCACAGGGCACCGCTCTTTGCCGCTCCGTTTGATCCGCAGACAATGACGCTTGATAACAGTCGTGAAATTGTCGTTGTTCCCGAAAGAGGCGCCCGTCTGGGCAACTTCTCTGCTGGCAACTTTGATGAAAACACCGCATACGTTATGGCGGCAGAATGGATGCAGCCTGAAGGATGCGAAAAATACGGCAGTGACAACAGCATTTATCTGACCGTCATAAGAAATATCATATAAAACTGCGTATCCCCCGTTTTTTCTTTGAAAACGAGGGATTTTTCCGTATATGCTTATGTTTTTTCATTTTTGGTATTTACAAAATGCGAATAATGTATTATAATATAAATATTGCACGTAAAAAAATACATATTATGTGTTATTTTGGAAAGGTTTGGTAAAAAACAAATGAATATTGCAGAAGTAATAGTATTCATCGTTTACCTCGTCTTTATGCTTGGAATAGGTGCTTATTTCTTCATAAAGGACAGGAACGGAAGTGAAAAAACATACTTCCTCGGCGGAAGAAAGATGGGCGCTTGGGTAACAGCGCTTTCAGCAGGCGCATCTGATATGAGCGCATGGGTACTTATGGGCCTCCCGGCTTCAATCTATGCTCTCGGTCTCGGTCAGGTATGGATTCCTGTAGGTCTCGCTATCGGCTATGCCCTCAGCTGGATTTTCATGGCTCCAAGACTCAGAAAGTTCTCAATCGTTGCCAATGACTCCATCACAATCCCTCAGTACCTCACGAACAGATTTCTCTCGAAGTCAAAGTTCCTTCAGGTTGTTTGCGCAATAGTATTCCTTTTGGCTTATACTGTTTACTCTGCATCAAGCATCAAGGCTTGCGGAACACTCTTCAATACAGTTCTCGGAATTGATGCAACTGTTGCAATGATATTGGCTGCCATCATCATTATCGGCTACACATTCCTCGGCGGTTATTCAGCTGTTTGCTGGACAGACTTCTTCCAGGGTATGCTCATTCTCGCCGCAATGTTCATTGCTCCTATCTTTGCTACTGTTCTCCTTGAGGTTTCTTCAACAGTTCCCCAGATTTCAGCCGCAACAGAAGAAATCGCCGCAAACTACTTCAATCCCTTCACAAACTGGAAGGACATCGTTTCAGGTCTTGCATGGGGCTTCGGATACTTCGGTATGCCTCACATCATCATCAGATTTATGTCTCTCAAGTCACAGAAGGATCTTAAGAAGTCAGCTAAAATCGGTATCACATGGACGGTTCTTATCGTTGTATTTGCCGCATTCATCGGTGTCATCGGTAATATGTACCTCGGCTACAATGCAGAGATCGCAGCAAATGAAACTGTATTCGTTGAAATCGTAAGAAAGATTTTCCCTGCAGTGATCGCAGGTATCCTCCTTTCAGCAGTTCTTGCCGCTTCAATGTCAACAGCAGACAGCCAGCTTCTTGCCGCTTCATCTGCTTTCACAAGTGACGTTTACAAGCCGATCATCAGAAAAGAAAAGGCAGGCGACAAGGAAATGCTCTGGGTCGGCAGAGCCGTTGTTGCTCTCATCGCCGTCATCGCTTTGATCATTGCACTTATTCCGGGCTCAGGCTCGATAATGTCTCTCGTTTCAAATGCATGGGGCGTTTTCGGTGCCGCATTCGGACCTACGATTCTCCTCACTCTCTTCTGGAAGAGATTCAACTTTGCAGGTGCTGCTGCCGGTATCCTTTCAGGTGCCGCAATCGATATTCTCTGGCTCGCATTCCTCTCAAATGTTGGTATCTACGAGCTCTTCCCGGGATTCATCGGCAGTCTTATTATTGCAGTTATCGTAACTCTCATCACAAAGAAGCCTTCCGCCGAAGTTGAGAAGCTCTACGATGATGCAATGAATTACACAGAAGAAGAAAAATAATAAAAATAATCAGCATAATTCCGAAGCCGGTCATATGACCGGCTTTTTTGATTGAATCCTGTTGACTTTTCTCTTTAATTGTGGTATCCTATTACCGTATTTTTTGATAAGGAAGTATTTATTAATGAACGATTCCGAAATAAAACTCCCCGAAGCTTTTCTTTCCCGAATGAAGGAACTTCTCGGCAGTGATTACGATGCTTTCATTGAATCATATTCATCAGAGCCTCAGAAAGGTCTCCGAATAAACACGCTCAAATGTAAAAGTGACGATTTTCTCGGCAGCTCCGGGCTCAACGTACGCAAAACAGACTACATCCATAACGGCTACTATCTCGATATGACAGAATCAGGCGTCGGAAACACAGCTTTTCACCACGCAGGAATGATATACATTCAGGAGCCTGCCGCAATGATCCCCGTTGAATCGGCCGGTATCAAAAAAGGCGATTACGTTCTTGATGTCTGCGCCGCCCCCGGCGGAAAGACCTCGCAGATAGCCGAAGCCGCAGGAGAAGAAGGCTTTGTGGTGTCAAACGAATTTGTTCCTTCAAGAGCAAAAATACTCCTTTCCAATGTTGAAAGACTCGGCATCAGGAACGATGTCGTAACAAACACCGATGCGGCTCATCTGAAGGAGCTTTACCCCGAAGCATTTGACTGCGTACTTGTTGATGCGCCCTGCTCCGGCGAAGGTATGTTCAGGAAGAATCCGCTTGCAATATCAGAGTGGTCGGAAAATAACGTAAAGATGTGTGCAGAGCGTTCGTTCGGCATTCTTGCAGATGCCTCCTGCTGCCTCAGGAACGGCGGCACGCTCATTTATTCCACTTGCACATTTGCACCCGAAGAGAATGAATTGCTCATTGCACGCTTTCTTGAAGCCTTTCCTGAATACACCTTAAAAGAGCTTCCCGAAGTGATCATAAAAAATACAGCTCCGGGAATTTCAGTTTCCGGAGTCGATGTTGACTTTTCTCTTTGCAGAAGATGTTATCCTCACATCACAGGCGGAGAGGGACAGTTTGTCTGCGTTATGCAGAAGGGCGACGAAAGTGAACGTCTCCCCATTGCCGACTGCCTCAAGCAGCTTTCAAAGAACGAAGAAAAAACCGTAAACGCTTTTCTTGATGACATATTTCTTTCCGGAAGAAAGCCGCTTGTCAAAAAGCTGAACAACGTCCTCTACGCCGTTCCGAAGAACATGAAAGTTTCCGGAGGATGCTTTTCATGCGGAGTAAAGCTCGGCGAATTGAAGGGCGACAGAATCGTTCCTCACCATCAACTCTTCTCCGCTTACGGACTTGATATGAAAAGACAGTGGGACTTCAATCCTGATGACGAAAGGCTTGCACTCTATCTTCACGGAGACACCGTTACGCTTGCGGAAAAGAGCGATGACGGCTTTGGTTGTGTGACTGTATGCGGTTGCCCTCTCGGCGGTGCCAAATGCGTTTCTGGGGTGCTGAAGAATCACTATCCAAAGGGATTGAGAAGAGTCTGAAGCGGTTTCTCTTGCGTGTGATAAATTGCACTGTAAATCAGTTGATTCGCTTCAGAAGGGCAATCAGGGCTTCTGTGTAGCTATCCGGGAGTCATCATCTGTCCTGATTATAAATTATTGGTTCACATAAACAAACCCGTACGAAATCATAAGATTCCATACGGGTTATTATTTTGCAGTTCTTTATTCGCCTGTATATCTTGCTACTACTACCCAATCAGAGACCGCAGGGCTTCCTGCAATCAGATACTGACCGTTTGTGATTCTTTCGGTAACAGTGCAGTCTTCTCTGTATTCACCGGTATGTGGATCATACCACTTGATCTCATACAAGCCATCCTTCATTCCTGTAAATAGTCCGTCTATGTTATATTCTCTAGGATTGAAGAAATATCCTATATACAGCTCATTTCCGATTGTAGCTGCCGCATAGTTCGTTGACATCGGAGTAAAATATTCGTTTCCGTCAAAGCAAGGTTCAAGCTTCCACCATTCATATCCGGAGAAGAACTTCTTCATATAGCTCATTTCCCGGCCGCCTTCTGCCATAAGTCCTTCAAGCCATGTCAGGTCGCTTTGGAATGTCTCACCGAACATATTCTTTTCTTCCGTTGAGGCCGCCGCCCAGAAAAACTCCCAAATCGGTTGAACACCGTACCCGAATCCGAACGCACCGTTGAGGAATGCTGACCAGAACTGGCTTCTTACCCCGTTCGGCCCTATCCAGAATCTGTCATATCTTCCCTCATAATTGACAACAGGGAGCGAGCCTTCGTTATTCCAGTATTCCTTGAGAACCTTGAAATTATGAACAGAACCAACAGTTACGCCTTCATCAACATACTGCATTGCATAGAATGTGTATCCGTCAAGCGAGCTGAAAACAGAATTGTTGACATTCGTTGTTCTTGTACCCTCCTGATGACAGCTTGCAGGGTGATCGTAGGGATCGTATTTCTGAATGTAATTGAATACCTTTATCCACGGGTTGTTCTCATTCGTACAGCCGCCCCATCCGTAATAATTGGCATCGCCTTCCTGAGTTGTTGCCCACATTACAGGATAAGCAGAATAACGTGCCACCCAGTATCTGCAAAGAGCTTCAAGATGTTCGTCCGTCATTGTCACATTGTCTCCGATGCAAACCTCTATAAGCTCTTCAGGATAAGAAAGCTGGCTATGCGAATGAACAAATCCTTTTTCCGCAATATATTCAAAATACTTATCATAGGTTTTGAACTTCTCAAGTATAAAATCATTCACACCGTAAGTGAAAATATCACCGTTCGCATCGCCAAACCATGAATTGCCCGTAACTCCTTCATAAGCGCTGAGCGGCTGTGACTCAATTACGGTAAAGCCCTGATTTGCTCTGTAATCCATTATGTACTTGAACTGTGATGTAATCCCGTACTGATCAGCTACATCCTGCTCTATATCGCCGATTCCGTCATATTCCTCCATTGGAAGCGACCAGTGCGTATCTCCGATATAGAGGAAAGGAGTACCATCAGCATACATAAAATAGTGTTTTCCGGTTTCTGTCTTAATAAATCCGTGCTTGTAAATATCAAGCTCGCCCTTATAAGCACCGCACTTGAGCGTGCCCTCTTTGCCGTTAAGTCCTGAATCGGTCTCATCACTGAATGTCGTTTTATAGATCCAATCACCTTTTTCCGTAAGAGCATATCTTATTATCCACTCCGTGCCGCCGTTCCAGAATCCCGGCACAGTGTAGGTCGTTCCCGTTGTTGTGTTCGTGAATACAGCTTCAAATGTTGTCGAATAGACAGGCTCTTCATATTCTTTGTCTGCCGTAAATACAATTTCATTTGCCACCCACTGCTGCGCATCATATGTCACATTCGGGTCATCAAAAGGGTCAACCGTGGGTGATGGTGTCTGCGGAGCATTTGTGCATCCGCCAAAGCAGCACACTGCCGCCGTGATAACTGTGGCCAAAGCAATCATTCTTAAAATCTTCTTATTTTTCATCAGCTTATACTCTCCAAAAAAATACTGTTTTATTTATAAATATCCATAGCAATGACTCATTTCAAATCGTTTTAATGCAATTTTACTTCGGGCGAGTCATCACTATGGATATTGTTTTACTCTATATTGTGTTTGTCAATCGTTCCGGAATTACTTCTTTGGAGCAGCATAAGGGAAGCCTGAGCAGGATGTTTCATATGATGTTACAAGATATGTCGTGCTTTTACCCATGTCATTGCGGAAGCACAAGCCGGTAGTTTCATCAATATAGAATGCAAAGCTTTCATCGGCATATTTCACGGTATCTACACCTGCAACATTGAGAGTTTCGTTTGTTTTTTCGCAATATTTTGCGCAGTAAGAATTGTTGTCCATTAATGTTGCGAAAAATTCCATTTCAGAATTTGTGAATACCTGGTACAGATTGAGATTTTCGTCCCAGTCAGAGCTCCATTCAACGCTGTTACCGTCGATCTCACCTAACAAGCATTTATAAAAATCACCGTCTTTAACGAAATAGGTAATGTCGTTGTGGTGTACCGCCATAAATTCATCGCCCATGCGATAGAGAACAAACGGATGAACAAGGTTCTTTGTAGTTGTAGTTAAAACAAAATTTTTCAAAACAGTAACTTTTCCGTTTCCTGATTTTTCTTCTTTGCTGCTGTCAATAGGTGTATCATCGCCGGGTTCAGCCGGTGTTTCTTTTCCGTAAGAAACATGAACTGTTTTACCATTCTTCAGAAATGCTGTGTAAGCTGTTTTATTCTGATCCATACGGTCAAGAACATCCTCAACATTGTAGGAAAGTCCAAGGAAATTGTTTTTCTGAGTAAAGGATTTATGGTCATCAGCCCATGTATAAGTATATTCTTCTGATTTAAGGATTCTGTCAGTATCAAAATACTTATCAGGGTCGGTAACGAATATACTTGTGTATTCTTTGATTTCATCACTGTTTGAGAAATCATATACAGAGTGATAGCTTGTTGCAGCCCAATCGACTGAGGCAATGCTTGTATCGGCCAGTTTGATTTCATCTGTGACAATTTTAACAACTTCGGAAGCAATTATATCTTCGGTTTTACATTCAGCATTATCCTTATCGGATGTATTGTTGTTATCGTCGCTCTTTTTGCCGCTTGTCAGGATTTTGCCTGTGTGATCTCTGAGTATTGCATCAGTATAATCAAATGAAAGCGTATCGCCTGCCTTTGTCATTGAAAGCTGAATAAGTACATAACCGGTATTCTCATCATCAGAAGATGTTACTACCAATGCATAGGTACCGTCTTCAACACTTTCAAAGTCGCATGAAAAGACGTAAGGATCTCCTTCTTCTCTCCAATCATATGAGAACCAGATAATATCAACAGCATCTGCTTCTTCCTCTGTTACATAATCCTTACCGAGAGGGCAAAGGCCAAGCCAAGCTGTTTCATCAGCAATGTCAACTTCATTTGAAACCTTGATTGTTGCATAAGCACCTGTAAAAGAGGATGTTGCCGGGAAGAACACTGTCTCAACAGGGTTCAGAGTTGTAGTATTACCGCCGCTCTGCTCGGGTGTTGCAGAAGGATCAGCTGATGAATTCGGTAACAGCGAAACGCATGCAGTCATAGAAAGAACCAGCACACAAGCTAAAATAATAATCAAAAACTTCTTCATAATTTTCTCCTTAATGATTGTTTTAATATAATTTAATTGTTTTTTCTGATCAGATACTGAATCTGTTTTTCCGGTACAAAAGAAAAGTCAACGATATAATCCATACCGTCAATTATTTTTTTCTGAAGCTGGAAATCTCCTGAAAAGCCTTCTCCGGCAAGAACGTCCATATATCTGTCCACCAGATCATCAGTTAAGTCCACAGTGATAATCACTGCTTTGAATTCATCGGACTCATTCGTTGAGCACTCAAAAACAGGCGAAAACTTCCATGCGGGGAACTTTTCAAAGCCATTGCACATATATTTCTTTGATTCATCTGTGCCATCGCAATTTTGTACTTCAGCATAGTCTGTCTGTGCAGCCTTGGCCTCAGTTGTCTTTACTTCATCCTGCTCTTCTCTTTCCGATTCGGTTTTCAGCACATTTTCCACTGCTCTGTCTATGGTCTCGTTGATTTTTCTTTTAAGCAATCTATCCAAAAAGCCCATTCCTTTTCTCCTTTCCTGAAAATATCCGTAAAAACTCATTTGGGTTTACTCCATCCGGATATATAATCAAAATATCGTTGATATTATAACATATTTTTTATGTTTTTTCAAGTTCGAATTGATCAAAAGCTTTTATTTAAGCATTTTGAGGAACAAAAAAGCGGCTTATCCAGCCGTTTTTACGCCCGTGTAAGCCGTTTTTTCTATGTAATTATCAACTGTTTTTTATCTCGTCATAATCAAAATATGAGAGCATTCCCGGAATAATGATCGAATAATCATCATTGTATTCCTTTGCGAAAACATCGATCATATCCTTCTCAATGCTTCCCGCAAGTTTGTCGGCATACTCGACCTTGACCTTGCCGTCAACAAAAGCAGCCAAAGCGCCGTAAATGCCGTATTGTGATTCGCAGAAAATCGTCTGATTTTCCTTCTCCACGCCGTATATTTCGCTGATCATCTCTGTGGCTCTGATCACATCCCATGTTCTCATTGCCGCAAGGCTGTCTCCTATGTAGAGCATATCACAACAAAGCTTATAAAATGTAGCATACTTCTCATATTTGCTCGGATAAGCGTTTATCTCTGCCGCCTCAATGAGACCTTCGCCCACATAGTCAAGCACGACCACACGATAGCCTTCATCACATTTGTTTCTGATCCAATCGCCGTGTTCTTCAAGCGCTTTGTTTCCATCCTTCCAGAGAGCAATTATTACAGGGAGCTTTTTGTCGAAGAGCTCTTCCTTTACAATTATTGATGCGAAATTGAAAACATCCTTCTGTGAACGCCAGAAGCACGGCTGAACTATGCATCCTTCCGATTTGATTCTCGAAAGCTTTCTGATATTGAAGCTGCAGGGTTCTCTGAATGCATATACCTTTTCTCTGAGCCATTCCTTCGCTCTCCTCTTCCGCTCTTCATCGGGCAGACTATGGCGCTTTTCATAAAGATACTTTGCTCTGTCTACGTTTTCATCATAAAGGAAACGTGCATCTGCGATTTCGCCTCTAACCCTGCCTGACTTTGTGCAGAAGAAATCACTGTAAGGCTTCATCTTATAGTTTTCATTTGAGATCTCAATATCTTTTCCGAGCAGATGCTTTGCAAAGAACTGTGCCGCCATTCTTGAAAGGTTGGGAGTATATTCATGCAGGCTGTCATCCCTGAACCATGCGAGATTTTCCTCCTTGCCGTACATTGCATAATATCTCTTTGCTTCCTCAATCGTATCCATTGTGCCTTCGATCGTAAAAAAGTCATAGTTTACGGAAAGAATCGCAAGCGGCTTCGGAGCAAAATTCATTATCGGATTGATATGGTCATAGCCCATTTCCGTTGCCCTGTACCATATCTGCTCGCAGTCCTGCGGCTGGCCTGAATACATATATGATTCTCTGCTTGTAACAAACGTTCCCGGTGCGGCGGCAGCTATTCTGTCATCTACAGCCATCATCACCATCGTCTGTGTGCCGCCTCCTGAGTTACCCGTAACACCTATTCTTGCAGGATCGATTTCCGGGCGTGTAAGCATATAATCAAGCGCTCTCTTCTCATCCGAAAGGAAATAGCTTGCCGCAAAGCGGTCTGTTGCTATTGCCGGGATTCCCGCCGCATCGTGGTCCTCTACGCACGGAGGCACGATATAATCGTTCTTTTCATCGTCAAAATAGCTTACTCTCTCTCCCTGACCGACAGGGTCAATGGCAAACACGATAAGTCCCGCTCTTGCAAAGGTATCGCAAGCTATCTGGTATGCAGGATAGTGTCTTGTATCATCCGAATGTCCGTGTACAAAAAGCAATGCCGCAGACTTTTCCGTAAGCCCGTGAGGGATATACATTGATGATGTAATGTATGTGCCCTTTCTCGATTTGAATATAATGTTCTCTATTCTGTACTCATCATATTCCCTGACAGCTCTTATCTCTGCATCAAACGGAACATCACTCTCCGGTATACCGCCTATGTTGGAAATGAATTTCTCCTTCATTTCCTTGTTGTATGCCGAAAGCTCTTCAACTGTGCTTATTGCAGCTCTCGTTTTCTTTGCTTTGTCAAAATATTTCTGTTCTCTTCTGTAAATGTGATCCTTCAGCTGATTCTGCATGCTGTAATAATACTGAAGGGCTTCACGGCTGATCGTTTCCATTTCTTCTCCTCCGAAAAAAGAGGCTGCATATGCAGCCGTCTTTATTTATTGATGTTTTCCTTTATTCTTTTTTGCTTTATCCATTATCGCAAATACAATTATCACGATACATACGCATATAAGTGCAATAGCCGCAAGGCCGAATGCCGCAACGTTTACTTTCAGGTCGCCTATTGTGAACAGAACTCTGTTCATAACAAAATGCTCAAATGTTTCCTTTTCTCTCGTTACGAGAATAGAGTATTCAAGCTCCGCGCCGTTCTGTGAGATGACCTTCACTGTAATTGTATTCTCGCCCACACGGAGTGTCGTATCCGAAACAGTACACTCGGAAAGATAATCCTCCACATCGGCAATAACGGCAATTCTTGCAATATCAGGCTCAACCGTGAGCGTATAGCTCAGCTTTCCCTTGTCAAATGCTTCGTTCAGCTCAAAGTCCTTGACCCTGAGTGATGAAAGATAAGCATTCGATGAGCCTGCATCTCTTATAACCTTGACAGGATACTTCTTTTCTGTTCCGTTCTCTGCGGTAACGGTGATATAAAGCATATTTTCGCCGGGAACAAGCTCATCTGTGCCTTCAACAGTGACTTTCGCCTTGGGATCCTCTGCAAATGCGCTGACATCAAGGCTGACTGTGTCATAGCCGACTGATATTTCCATGGCATCTGAACCGAGCTCTGTTTCTTTTCCGTTGATAATGATTTTCTTTATCGTCTTGTTATCTGAAAGCGGCTTTCTGAATACCGTTACCTTGTATACGGTTACCGATTCGTCCTCTGCCGTTACAGTAAACAAGAATTCTTCAGGCACATTCTCCTCAAGCTTTGTGTTGCCTGTCATTACGCAGGAGGAATAAATACTGTTGACTGCAAAATCAAACGTGATTTCTTCGATTTTATTATCAAGCTCAATGTAATATTCCGTCTCCGCAGGGTCGAAGCTGATGCTTCCCTCTGACGGCACAAGCGAAGAAAGTGTTGAATCGCTGTTCTTCTTCAGTCTCGTTACCGTGAGAGTGTAAACGCTTGTGCTCTCATCCTCTGCCGTTACTGTGACATAGTAAACGTTGTCGCCAACCTCAAGTGTCTCAGGAGCCTCAAGCACTGCGCTTGCAAGCTTGCTTGATACGGTGTACTCCACGTTTACTTTATCCGTTGAATAAGGCACAACTACAAAGTAGTGGAATACTTCCGGTGAAAAGTCAGGCTCTGTGCCGCTTGCATCATTTGTAAATGACGAAAGTTTTGAATCGTCAGACACTGCCATTCTGAAAATAAATATTTTATAGATGCTTTCGGAGCCGTCCTCGGCAATGACCGTGATATTGTACTCATTGTTTTCTCCGGGAGCAAGCTCTTCTGCAAAGCTTTCCTCTGCCGTTGCAAATTCATCATTCACATCATAAAGAATTGATATCTTTGATGTTGCATAGGGTACCGTGAGGAAGTAGGTCTTTACGGAAGGTGAGAATTCAAGTGTCTCCTCAATTCCGTCAACAGTAAGGCTTGCAAGAGTTGAGTCAGAGGACTTTTCCGATCTGAAAACCCTGATTTTATAAACCTTTTCGTCGCCGTTTTCTGCTGTTACCTTTATTATGTGGTCATTGTATTCTCCGGCAATGAGCTCTTCGGGAATATCTTCCTCTGCTGAAGAATACAATCCGTCCAGAACGTATGAAAATCTGAACTGTTCTACAACGTAAGGTACTGTTACCTTGTATTCCGTTACTCCGGGGGTAAACTCAATGAATCCGTTTTCATCCGTGATCATTGCGATATCACAGTTATCCTCTACCTCACGGAACGAAATGTTAAGCTTATATACTGCCGTGTCACCGTTTTCTGCCGTTACGGTAATTGTGTAAAGATTTTCCTCATCAATACTGATCGTTTCCGGACCTTCAAGGACTGCAGTGGCTTCTTCGTTTGAAGTCTCGTAATTGATTTCAACATTTTCCGTTCCGATAGGAATTCTGACATTATATTCGTACTTTCTGCCGTCAAATTCAAAAAGTCCGTTTGTTACAGTTATATTCTTGAGTGTGTTGTCTGAAGAGATATCCTGGCGGAGCACCTTTACGGTATAAATTTTAATATTACCTGCCTCTGCCGTTACCTCGAATGTAAATATTGATTCTTCGTTTACCGTAAGCTCGGAGGTTCCTGTGGCTTTTACCTCAGCAAACTCATCCGCCAGATCAAATTCGAATTCTATGCTATCGTATTTGTTGGAAAGAATAATCTCATACTCCGTTGTCTCCGGATCAAATTCAGGATAAAGTTTTCCGACCGACGGAATAAGATATTCAAGTGAAGCATTATCTGACGGCTCGCGTCTTGTTACCTTTATCGAATATTTTCTTACCGCGTTATTCTGCGCCGTAACAACCACCGTAAAGCTGTTGATGCCGACTTCAAGATCATTGTTTCCTATGAGTTCAACTGATGCAAATGAATTCGTTGCGGAATATGAGAAGTCGATATGCTCAACAGTATACGGAACTTCCATTGCATACGAAACCTTGGACGGCATGAATGATTCCTCAAATCTGCCGATTGAAGGCTCAAGCATCTTGAGTGTGTTTATTGCGGAAGGAGCCGTTCTTGATACGACCACCCTGTACTCAAGCTCATCACCGTTTTCCGCAGTTACAGTGAAGAGATACTCGTTATCTCCTACGTTTAGGAGTGTATTTCCGGAGTAATTGATTTTTGCCGTCGGATCATTTGCAACGCACTCAAAGTTGATGCTCTCTGTTGTATAGGGTACCGCTATCGTGTAGCTGTATTTTTCTGATGAGAATGTCTCATTGAGCTTGCCGGTTGAAGGGGTGATTGATTTGAGAGTATTGTCGGAAGAAGCCTCTCCTCTTACTACGTTTATGGTGTATTCGCTCTGACTCTGATCCTCTGCAGTGACCGTTATCCTGAACATGTTCTCGCCTGTTTCAAGTTCTTCACTGCCGATTACTTCAAATGATGCCGTGCTGTGATTTGTTATCACATCAAAGCCCATTTTTTCGACTGCATACAATACATTGAGCGTGTATTCATGCACGTCAGCAGAAAATGCCGGAGAAAGCTCTCCTGCGGCCGGAACGAGTGATTTGAGTGAAGAATCACTGCATTTTTCTCTTATTACAGTTATTCTGTATTCCTTCTTTGTAGTCTTATCCTCTGCAGTAACGGGAATCACAATCAGATTTGTTTCATTCTCCGAAAGTGGATACTTCGTTCCCGCTGATACTCCTGCAGTTGCTTCGGGATAATTCGTTTCAAAGTCAAAGCTGATAACATCAACTTCAAAAGGCACCGTTATCGTATAATCAGTCACATCAGATCTGAATGCAAAGCCAGATGTGCCTGATGACGGAACAAGCTTTGAAAGAGTTGCATCCGTTGACGGAAGCGCTCTTGTAACAGTTACCTTATATGTGGACTGTGAGCCATCCTCTGCCGTAACAGTGATATTCTGCGTTACAGGTGAGCCTGCAGTCAGAGAAAGCCTGATCGGTGAAGCGACTGAAACGCCTTTATTCTTTGTATCGTTTGCTTCAAACGAAAGAGTCACTTCAGTAATATAATAAGGAACAGCAACTGTATAATCCTTTACGGATGACGAGAATGAAGGTGAAAGTGCTCCGTTTGATACAGCCAATGATTTGAGCGTTGAATCCTTTGACGGTGCGGTACGCTTTACCGTAACGGAATATATCTTCTTGTCTCCGTTTTCTGCAGTTACGGTGATGTCAAATCTGTTATCGCCTACTGAAAGTGCCTTTTCGCCTGTTCCGAAAAGCGTAGCTGTTGATGCGGCAGCTGTTGCCGTAATATTTACCTTTTCAGTTGTATACGGCACAGTAACCGTGTACTCCGAAACTGAAGGTGAGAATGAAATGCTTGCTCCTGAAACTGAAAGTGATGAGAGAGTATTTACAGAGGACTTTTGACGTGTAACGTTTATCTTATAAGTTTTGCGTGTTCCGTCCTGTGCAGTAACCTCGATCTGAAGCACTGCCGTCTCGCCCGGGACAAGTGCCTTGTCTGCGGTCGGCTGGGCAACAGTTGCAAACGAATCCTTCTGTGTGCCTGTTACCGTTATCTTTTCAATCTCATTCGGAAGAACCACATTGTATTCCGTCACTGACGGATCAAATGCAGGTGAAAGGCTTCCCGAAGAAAGTGATATGCTCTTCAGTGATGCATCTGTTGACGGTGCCGTGCGGTTGACCGTAACCGAATATGTTTTCTTTTCGCCGTTTTCAGCAGTTACAACTATATTGAATGTATTGCTTCCTACCGAAAGCGTCTTTGCGCCTGTTCCGTCTATTGATGCGGTTGAAGCGGTAGCTCCTGCCGATATCGTGACGGATGATGTTGTGTACGGCACGGTAAGCGAATACGCATATGTAGATGAAGAAAATGAAGGTGAAATGCTTCCGCCTGTCACCTCAAGGCGTGAAAGAGTATTCACGGAAGACTTCTGTCTCTCAACTGTGAAGTTATATGTCTTCTCTGTGCCGCTCTCTGCTCTTACCGTGAGCGAAAAGCTATTGTTTCCGACAGTAAGGGGGGCATTGAGAATCTGTGATGACACAACAGTTGCATTGGCATCATTCGGTACTCCCGAAATCGTTATCTTGTCAACCGTATTCTCAACGCTGATATTGTAATCTGTAACCGTTGATGAGAATGAAGGTGAAAGTGTTCCCGATGAAAGCGATACGCTTTTCAGTGTTGCATCTGTTGACACATTGTTTCTGATGCTGACCTCTGCCGCCTTTGACGTTACAAGTCTTGATTCAATCGGCTTTGAAGTATCATCATTCAGAACTATGTCACTATATGAAAACAGTACGTTCTTATCAGGAAGATTCTTCTTTACCGTGAATACGAGCTCATACAGAACTGTCTGACCGTTCTGAACAGACGATGCTGAATTGATTCCGGCATAAAGACCTATCAATGAGCCTCCGAGATCATATATATCATTGTCGGCTCCGGACGGCTTAAACATTGATCTGCATTCCTTGTATTCAAGGTAGGTACTGTCATACGTTATGTAAAAATCAAACGCTCCGACAAGCATCCCGTCAAGATTCATTACTGACCTGACTACAAGCTCCGACCCCTCCATTGCCGATGCCGGCGCATCAAACGTCAGTGCTGCCGTCTGGGCATTCGCCGTGCCGAAAGAAAAAAGGCTTACAAGTATCAGTATCGAAATAAAAATATATATCAGTTTTCTTTTCATTCTGTAAATCTCCTTTTCAAGAATTATTTATAATATACAAAACACCTATTTTATCGCATATACTATTTTATCAAAATAACCGTTTTTTGTCAATAGGCATATTGTTTTCCGACTTCTTCAAGCGTGTTTTCTCTGCGCAAAATGCAATCAAACGGACATTTTTCTTCATTTCCCTGCATATCATTATGTTAGCCGGGGCATCAGCCTTACAAATTCACGGGAGGACAATATGGCAAACGGAAACAACATCAATCCTAAATACATATCACAGCTTCAAAGCAACACATTGCAGATCGAAGCGATCGCATCGGAGCTTGACGAAATAAAAAAGGAGCTCGACAGAATTATTCCGCTTATCGAAAAAGCAGAAAAACAGCAAGGTCTGCTCTCAATGATAAAAGACTCGGTAAATCAGCACGAAGCAAAGCTGAATCAGCTCTCATTTTCCGTAAAAGAGCTTTCCAACAGATTCAACGCCCTAAAAAGCATCAAATCCTGAAGCATAATAAAAAAATAAGCATTTTCAGACAATCCGGGATTGATTTTAATGTCGATTTGTGTTAAAATATGTTCATTCTTCCGCTGATTTACGGCGGATGACAGGAGATTATTATTTTGAACACAAACACAAAAAAAGAATTATTTGAATCAGTGCCTGTCCCTAAAGCGATAGCGGCAATGGCAATCCCGACAATAATCAGCCAGCTGATAAACCTCGTTTACAGTATGGCAGATGCCTTTTTCATAGGTCGGACAGGCGATTCCTTCAAAACAGGAGCCATCACAGTAGCATTCACGCTGTACATGATGACAATTGCGTTCTCGAACCTTTGCGGCATCGGCGGAGGAAGCCTTATCACAAGACTTATCAGCACAAACGATACAGAGAACGCAAAGAAGGTATCCTCATACAGTGTCTATCTTTCTGTGATCATAGCGCTTGTTTATTCGCTGATAGTTGCGGTCTTTATGGATCCCATACTCAAGCTCTTCGGAGCTTCCGAGAATACGATCCTTTTCGCAAGGCAGTACACGATTTTCGTTGTTGTGATAGGAAATGTGCCTGTAATACTTTCCCTCACTCTCGCTCATCTTCTCAGGAACGTCGGTTACTCAAAGCAGGCAAGCATCGGTCTCAGCGGAGGAAGTGTTCTTAACATTATACTCGATCCTATTCTCATGTTCGTGATACTCCCGGAAGGAATGGAAGTAGTCGGTGCCGCTGCCGCAACGCTCATTGCCAATGTTGCATCGTGCATCTATCTTCTCCTTGCCGTAAGAAAGGTATCAAAAAAAGCGGCTCTCAGCCTCTCTCCCAAGGATATCAAGGGCATCAGAAAAACAGATCTCAAAGAGCTTTACGCAGTAGGCATTCCGTCTGCAATCCTTACGGGTCTTTTTGATGTTGCCAACATATTCCTCAATTCGCTTATGGCAGCTCACAGTGACTTTGAGCTTGCGGCAATAGGCATAGTAATGAAGGCAGAGCGTCTGCCGAATGCCATCAACCTCGGTATCTGCCAGGGTATGCTCCCGATCGTTGCTTATAACTACGCTTCAGGAAATGCAAAGCGTATGCACGAGATAATGAAAACCGTAAGAATTTACGGATTGATAATTGCAGTTCTGAGCATGATATTGTTCCAGATATTCGTTACGCCTATTGTAAAGATATTCCTCAGCACATCCACGGGAAACATCGAAGATTCACTTGCAACGATAGGCTTTGCCACTCTATTCCTCCGGATAAGGTGTCTCGGTTCACTGTCGCAGTTCATGAACTATCATTCTTCCTACTGCTTGCAGGCTATGGGCGACGGAAAAGATACGCTCATTCATGCGCTCGTTCGCGAACTTGGCTTCTACATTCCCTCCATGTACCTTCTTGATATGTTGTTTGGCTCAACAGGTCTTGCATGGGCGCTCATTCTCGGCGAAACGCTCGGAGGCATTTTCGCTTTGTGGCTGCTTTCAAGGTATCTGAAAAAGCACAGGAGAAACACACAGACAGCTTAAATAAGAATACATCCAATAAAAATAAAACCGTGAAAGGCAATCATCATGCTGTTCACGGTTTTTATTTATGCTTTTTCACTGATGAATCATTATCTCGCTTTCCCGATAATCTTCATAAGAAAAAGAGCGGCATTTAATACCGCTCTTTGTGTCAGCTGTTATTCAGCCTTCTTTTTCTTTTTGTTTGCCGCAAGGATTCCGATCAAGCCCAATACGCCGGCTCCGAAGAGCATTGACCATATCAAGAAGCCGTTGCCTTCACCTGCATTGGGTGAGTATTTTTCGGAATTGTTGTCGTTTACAAACTCCGCTTCCGCAATGCAGTCCTTCATGATCATACCTTCACCGCCGCTTACTTCTGTCTCATCATAGGTTACACCGCTCTGCTGACCTTTTGCTTCCTTGACAACCGCTGAAAGTCTTTGTTCCGCCGAACTGAACGCTTGCAGATGAAGGCTTGTAGTTGTTCTCGAAGTCGAGATCGTCACCTGTCTGGGTTTCGCCGCTGATTTCTGCAACAAGCTTGCCCTCTTTGGTTGTAACCTTAACGTTGATCTCATATTCTTTGCTGTCGTAAACAACTCCGTCGAGGTCGCCTTCAGCTTCACATACATAGTATGTAAACTCTCCGGCATCGGAATATGTAAGCTTCTTGAATTTGAAATCACCCTGCTTCTCAACTGTAACTGTCTCAAGAACATTCTTATCCAGAAGCTTGATAGTGAACTTCGGAACTATTGTGCTGTTCTCGGGGAAGCCCTTGAATGTCTTTGTTCCGCTGAACTCAACGCTTATCGGAATCGGTACATAGGAATTGGAAACTATTGCATCATTGCTGTACTTTGTAGCAGCCTTGAGTTCTTATTACGCTTGCATCCGTTTTTTTCTCTGCCGGAAGAATTCCATACCATACAACATCCTTGTAATCCTTGTTGAGTGTATCATAAGTTTCAGTGCCTACGGAGCCTACAAGTGTTTCAACTACAATGTAGTTTCCTACAGGATCACATTTCTCCCAGAGCATCCAGATGCATCGAATAAAAATTTACCGTCAAAAAAGAATGCCCGAATATGAAAACCGAGCATCCTGAAAAAAATAGAATATATATTCAAAAAAATGAAGTTTTTTGTACGAGCAGTAAGAAAAAGTATTGTTTTAACAAAAAGGAGCAGTAGTGTGTACCGCTCCTTTGGGTTTGTCAATATTATACAAGCTTTGCAAGTATATCGTTCGTTCTCTTCGTATAAGCCTGAAGCTCTTCAGGTGTAAGCTGTCTGAGGTTAAGAAGAGCCGTATCGTATATCTGCTTTACGAGAAGACCCGTAAGCTCATCTTCTCCGTTCATTTCGCCTATCTTTGCGATGAGATCATTATTTGTATTAAGAACAAGCTTATACTTCATCGGGAACATCTTATCCAGATCAAGCTCACCTTCCATGCCGCCCTGCTTGTAATGCTCATAAAGCTCACGGATTCTTCTTGATTCCTCGCTGAGGAAAAGAACTGCCGCAGCATCTGCATCCTTTAGGGCCTGTGCTTCGTAGTCAACGTTTGCAATAGCAAGTGTTTTCTTGAAAAGCTCTGTTACCTTGCCGTTAAGCTCCTCATCAACAACGCCTTCAGCCTTGAGTGAAGCCGCCATATCACTGTCGATTCTCTCAAATGAGAGCTTATCGTTCTTCATTTCAAGGAAATTAATGAAGTTTCTGTCAATAAGTGTATCAAGATATACAGCTTCCTGCTCGTTCTTTTTGAAGAGCTCAATCAGCTGTGCCTGCTGGTTCTTATCCGTAACGTAGAAAATCTTATTTTTCTCTGCATTCTCGTCGATGAGCTGGTTCATTACCTTGTATTCGCCGTTAATCGTCTTGAATACGAGGTAGTCCTTCATAAGGTCATAGAATTTCTCATCCTTGAGGCAGCCGTACTTGATGAAGAGATTGATGTCATTCCAGTACTTATTGTACTGCTCTCTGTCATTATTGAAAAGTGACTTGAGCTTTTCAGCGATTTTCTTCGTGATGTGCTTTGAAATCTTTGCAACGTAGCCGTCATTCTGGAGGAAGCTTCTTGAAACATTGAGAGGCAGATCCTGACAGTCAAGGCAACCCTTGAGAAGCATAAGGAATTCAGGAATTACTTCCTTTACGTTATCAGCAATGAATACCTGGTTGCTGTAAAGCTTTACCATTCCCTCGAATGGCTGATATTCATTCGGAACCTGCGGGAAATAGAGAATGCCTTTG
>JAZQMY010000018.1:0-10303 GCA_045627045.1 Clostridia bacterium
AACATCATCCTCAAGAAGGGCGTAGTTAAGGAATAATAACTCATTTTGAGTCTGACCCCGTCGGAGCAAATCCGATAGGGTCTTTTTCTTTGCAAAATGCATATTGACAAAGACGGTTCAAAATGGTAAAATAGATAAAAATTATTTACGAGGCAAATATGACAGAATCTAAATCCTTTAAGCATCTGAAAACATGTAAATTATACCCAAGAAAGCCACTCAGGAAAATGGGAACGATTGCAGTTGACAGATGTGAATCCACACCGGTTGTTTTTAACGGAAGAATTCTCCGTATGGATGTGGTTGACAGAAACAATTATCCGAATTGCTATTCACAGTTTTTCGATGCAATGACAAACGAGCCTGTTGGCGCAAAGCTTGCAGAGGGCTGTGTATTCCCGTCTGCATATGCAGAAAACGGTACAGCTTATGTTATTACTCCACCGCAGACAGACGGAAGAGTGCTTTGTCTTTACGAATCAAAAGACCTTATAAACTGGGAATCAAGAGAAATATTCCGTGCGCCGGAGGGCTGGACGCTCTTCAATACGTCTTTGTGCAAGTCTCCCGACGGCTACACGATCGCACTTGAGATAGGCGGCTGCAACGATGTTGTAGGTGAGGCATTCACGATAGTATTTCTCCGTGCAAAGGCTGATGACATACACACATGGGAGCTTCTTGAGCCTCATGAGCATTGCTTCACGCCTGAAAGGTATTCGGCTTGTCCTGTTATCAGATGGAGCAAGGGATATTATTATATGATTTATCTTGAAGAGCTTCCGCAGTGGAACTTTATGCCGTATATTACAAGATCAAAGAATCTTATTGATTTTGAATCCGGAATAAGAAATCCTGTTCTTTGTCCTTCGGATGATGACAAGCTTTTCAGATTCCCGGATATGCTTACAGATGCAGAAAAGGAATACATTCTCGAAACACCGGACGTAAACAACAGTGATGTTGATATGTGTGAGCTCAACGGAAAGACTTATTTCGTATACAGCTGGGGAATTCAGCTCGGCAAGGAGTTTATTGCCTGGGCAGAATATGACGGTCCGCTTGACGAATTCTTTGCTTCGTTCTACCCAATGGAGGAAAATAAATGATAGTATGTAACGAAAAACGCATCCGTCCTTTAGTGATAGATACAGAATTATTCAAGGAAAACGTACCTGCAAACAATATAATTCAGGAAGCACTTGAAGCAAGCAATCACGTAGTGATACCGGAGCTTGATTTTCCGGTTCTTCTTGACAGACCTATAGTCCTTTCTTCAGGAAAGAGACTTTCTGTTGATACGAACACGGTTCTTCACCTTGCCGAAGGCACAGGCGGATGCTTTGTGAGAAATAAGAATCTCGTTGACGGAACACTTCACGAGGCCGTAATTGAAGAGCCTGATTCAAACATCATTATCGAAGGCGGCATCTGGGAGGGCGGCAAGAGAGGTTGCTCCGTAAACGATGACAATCCCGTTATGCACAATATGGGAGGCGCTCTTCTCGGCGTAATATTCTTTGAGAATTGCAGAAATTTTAAAATCAGGAACATTACCGTAAGACATTGCGAATTTGACGGAATACTTATAAATCTTTGTGAAAACTTCATAATAGAGGATATTTTCTTTGACGATCACTATAAGGACGGCGTTCATGTAAACGGCCCTGCTTATAACGGAACGATCAGAAGAATGCACGGCAAAGCAGGTGATGATTTTGTTGCACTCAACGCATGGGACTGGGAAGGCTCTGCCGTAAGCTATGGACCTATTGAAAACATAGTTGTTGAAGATATTACCTGTGACGGAGGAGAAATCCGTCTTTTGCCGGGAAGAAAAACGTATAAGGACGGTTCAAAGACAGAATGCCCCATCAACAACACTTCATTCAATAGGATAAAAGGCATTTACACAATAAAGCTTTATCAGCAGCCAAACTGCTTCAATGACCTCACAGGTGCAAACGATAAATCCGAAATACCCGGTGATATCTGCAACGCAACATTTGATGACGTATCATTTGAAGGACTTTCCGTTGAAGGCTTCGGTGAAATTGAAGTCAATGCACTATTTGAGATCTGTGCTGACTGCAAGGGTCTCTCGATCAGAAACATAAAGGTCGCACTTGACAGAGAAGATTTTATCAGGAACGGACTTTTGCTTTCAAGAGTAGGCACAAAGAGCTCCACATGGAAGCATGGAAGCTCAAATCCGAATGAATGGTGTGAGCTTTTCGATACGGATCTTATCTGCACTGCCGATAATGTTCACTTCTCAAACATCACATTCAACGGAATCGGATGCACAGACAAAGACACTCTTATCGGTGCAACAAAGCTCGAACCGAATCCTGATTATCCGAACACAACGCCAAAGGGCGGCACCGGCTATGGCATAATCGGAACAGTCACGATTGATTGAATCAAATTATATGAAAAACGAATCAGTCAGAACCAGGGCGAGAATAATCACTTCTATGCTGATTTACGGTACAATAGGCATTTTCGTAAAATATACTGGATTGCCTTCAGGCGTAATAGCCGCCTGCCGTGGTCTGATCGGAGCATTATTCCTTGCAGGAGTAGCTTTCATAGGGAAGAACGGCTTTGATTTTGAAAAAGTCAGAAAGAGTTTTCTTATTCTGACCATTTCTGGAATCATGATGGGTTTTAACTGGGTGCTTCTGTTTGAAGCCTATAATTACACAACAGTTGCAACAGCAACCCTGTGCTACTATTTTGCCCCGATATTTATAATTATCGCTTCGCCTTTTACATTAAAGGAGAAGCTCAGCACGAAAAAAGTAATCTGCGTTGCGGCAGCGCTTCTCGGTATGGTCTTCGTATCAGGCGTATTTCCGCAGGGAATTTCAGATATCTCGGAGCTGAATGGAATATTCTTCGGCATAGCCGCGGCACTTCTTTATGCAATGATTATCACGGTCAATAAGAAGCTTCCGGATGATCTCTCGGCAAATAACAGAACGGTGGTTCAGCTTGCTGCCGCAGGAACCGTAATGCTTATCTATTCACTTTTCAAGGGAGACTTTGCAAAAGCGGAATTCGGTATTCTGCCTGTTGTACTCCTTCTGATTATATGCATCGTGCATACAGGAATAGCTTATCAGATGTATTTCGGCTCCGTGAAGAAGCTCTCTGCCCAATCGGTTGCAATATACAGTTACATTGATCCTGTAACCGCAATTATTCTATCGGCATTGATACTGAATGAAAAAATGACTGTCTGGACAGCCGCAGGAGCAATAATTATTTTAGGCGCAACTTTTATCAGTGAAACTGAATTCGAGCTGCATAAAAAATCCAAAGGAGAATAAATATGACTTACGAAATCAAGGGGATTCCTCTTCCGGTGGTGGAGTGCCATCTCGAAGCAAACGAATCTGTAAAATGTGAATCAGGCTCAATGGGCTGGATGACATCCAATATGGAAATGACAACTTCAGGCGGCGGTCTCGGCAAAATGTTCTCAAGAGCATTTTCAGGTGAAAGTTTGTTCCAGAACATCTATACCGCAAAGGGTTCCGACGGATCGATAGCTTTTACATCATCTTTTCCCGGAAAAATCGTTGCAGTTGAGCTTTCTGACGGAAAAGAGCTCGTTTGCCAGAAATCAGCATTTCTTGCTTCAACAATGGGAATTGAGCTTTCAGTTTTCTTCCAGAAAAAGCTCGGTGCAGGCTTCTTTGGCGGAGAAGGCTTTGTTATGCAGAAAATTTCAGGAAACGGTACTGTATTTCTTGAATTCGACGGAGAAATAATAGAAAAAGAGCTTGCTGCAGGTGAAAAGCTCGTGCTTGACACGGGCTATCTAGCAATGATCGATGCAACCTGCAAGATAGATATCGAAAGCGTTAAGGGATTGAAGAATAAATTTCTCGGAGGCGAGGGCTGGTTCAATACAACCGTCACAGGCCCCGGAAAAGTATATATTCAGACGATGCCGGCTTGCAAGGTCGCAGGTACGCTCAAGCAGTATATTGTTACAGATAAATAAGACAAAAGAGACTTTTCCGCGAAATATCGGTCAAGTCTCTTTTTCATAAAAAATAAACCTTTTCTTATAGTAATATAATAGAATAATTTGAGAAAAATAACTGTTTTTTATGAAAATCTATTGCATATTTTGGAATTTGTGGTATAATATAACATGTGCAGATTTGGTATCCAGATAAGCACGTATCTTTTTACCTGATGTGGGACATAAAATATATTATTGGGACAAAACATGTCCCGTTCGTTTGGAGGGAAGCATGGGTATTCGTTTTGAGGTTCTTGAAGCGATGCTCCCTGAGGCCGTTGAAATCCTTAAGGAGAGGTACAAGCTGCTTGAATGTATTTCGTTGAAACAGCCGATCGGACGCCGTGCGCTCGCTCTGGAGTGTATGCTGACCGAAAGACGTGTTCGCAGTGAAACAGAAGTACTTCAGCTCAGCGGACTAGTTTCCATCGATTCAAACGGAATGAGCATAACCGATCAGGGGCTGACGGTCATGAGCGAGCTTTCCGAAGCTATGCGTGATTTGTTCGGCATAGAGAAAAAAGAAAAACTTATTGCAGAAGCCATGGGAATCAGAAAAGTCTGCATCTCCAAAGGAAACATCGAGGAGAGCGCAGTTTCGATGAAGAGCATGGGCAAAGCTGCCGCTGAGATACTCGATTCCATGATTATGGATGGCGATACAATCGCCGTCACAGGCGGAAGCACATTGAGATGCGTTGCAGATTCATTTGAAGCCAAAAAGCCGCACAGCGATATCAAGGTCGTTCCGGGCAGAGGCGGAATCGGCTCCGATCCTGCCATTCAGTCAAATACGATCGCATCAGTGCTTGCTTCAAGGCTCTCAGCAAAAACAGATATTCTTTATCTGCCTGATACGCTTGATCCGAGAATCGCCCGCACAATAATGCAGGAGCCCAATATCAAAAAGCTTATGGCAACTATCAAAAACGTCGATATGATTGTTTTCGGTATAGGCGTTGCCGATGAAATGGCTTTAAGAAGAGGCCTTCCGGCGCCGGTCATAGATATGATCGATCAGAGAGGTGCTGTCGGTGAGGCTTTCGGATACTACTTCAACGAAAACGGAGAAACAGTCTACCTGTCTCACACAATTGGTCTGACACTCGAAGAAATGAAAGGCATCGACAGAATCGTCGGAATTGCAGGCGGTGCAAAGAAAGCAAAAGCCATCCTTTCAGTTCTGAGAAATATCAGAAACACGGTTCTCGTAACGGACGAGAGTGCGGCTGATGAGCTTCTGAAGCTCCTCAACTGCAAATTATAATTCACAGGAAGCTTTTCCGGTTTTACCGGTTAATTGCTTACAAAGCAGCCATTTTTATGGTATAATTTTTGGGATATATATCCCTATCATATTTAAGGAGGACATATAATATGTCAGTTAAAGTTGCTATTAATGGTTTTGGACGTATCGGTCGTCTCGCATTCAGACAGATGTTCGGTGCTGACGGCTACGAAGTTGTTGCTATCAACGACCTTACAAGCCCGAAGATGCTCGCTCATCTTCTCAAGTATGACTCAGCTCAGGGTAGTTACGTTAATCAGGGCCACGTTGTAACATCAAAGGAACCTGTTCTTGCAGAAGACAAGAAGACAGTTCTCGTTCCCGGCTCTATCACAGTTGACGGCAAGGAGATCACTATCTATGCTATGCCTAAGGCTAACGAACTTCCTTGGGGAGAACTCGGTGTTGATGTAGTTCTCGAGTGCACAGGTTTCTATACATCAAAGGAAAAGTCAATGGCTCACATTGAAGCCGGTGCTAAGAAGGTTGTTATTTCTGCTCCTGCAGGCAACGACCTCAAGACAATCGTATTCAACGTAAACCACAAGGAACTCACAGCTGAAGACCAGGTTATTTCTGCTGCTTCATGCACAACAAACTGCCTCGCTCCTATGGCTAAGGCTCTTAACGATTTCGCTCCTATCCAGAGCGGTATCATGACAACAGTTCATGCTTACACAGGCGACCAGATGATTCTTGACGGTCCTCAGCGTAAGGGTGATCTCCGTCGTGCTCGTGCCGGCGCAGAGAACATTGTTCCTAACTCAACAGGCGCTGCTAAGGCTATTGGCCTCGTTATCCCTGAACTCAACGGCAAGCTCATCGGCTCAGCTCAGCGTGTTCCGGTAAAGACAGGTTCAACAACAATTCTTGTTGCTGTTGTTAAGGGCAAGGACATCACAAAGGATGCTATCAACGCTGCTATGAAGGCTGCTGCAACAGAGTCTTTCGGCTACAACGAGGAAGAAATCGTTTCTTCTGATATCATCGGAAGCAGATTCGGTTCAATCTTCGATGCTACACAGACAATGGTAGCAAAGATTGACGACGACACATATCAGGTTCAGGTTGTATCCTGGTATGACAACGAGAACTCATACACAAGCCAGATGGTTAGAACTATCAAGTACTTCGCTGAGCTCGCTTAATCTAAATATAATACAATCGATTTCAATTCCGGGAATGCACCTCGCATTCCGGTGTATTCCCGGATTATCCGCATAACTGTGGAACCCAAAGAAATGCACCAACAATTTTTTATACGAAAGGCTTAGAATCACTATGAATAAAGTTACTATTTATGACGTTGATTTCAAGGGCAAGAAGGCTCTTGTACGTGTTGACTTCAACGTACCTCAGGATGATGACGGCAATATCACGGATGACACAAGAATCAAGGCAGCTCTGCCTACAATCAATTACCTCCTCGCAAACGGAGCAAAGGTAGTTCTTATGTCTCACCTCGGCAGACCGAAGGGCAAGTTTGATATGAAGTACACATTGAAGCCTGTTGCTGAAAGACTTTCTCAGTACATCGGCAAGCCCGTAACTCTTGCTGCTGACGTAATCGGAGACAGCGCAAAGGCTGCTGTTGACGCTATGAAGGATGGCGACGTTGTAATGCTTGAAAACGTTCGTTTCGATCCTCGTGAAGAAAAGAATGATCCTGAGTTCGCAAAGATGCTTGCTCAGTTTGGCGATATTTATGTAAGCGATGCTTTCGGTGCTGTTCACAGAGCTCATGCTTCAACAGCCGGCGTTGCTGATTACCTCCCTGCTGTTGCAGGTCTCCTCATCAAGAAGGAACTTGACGTTATGGGCAATGCACTTTCTAATCCTGAAAGACCTTTCCTCGCTATTCTCGGCGGTAAGAAGGTTTCAGACAAGATCGGCGTAATTGAGAACCTCCTCGATAAGGTTGACGTTCTTATTATCGGCGGCGCTATGGCTTACACATTCTTCAAGTCAATGGGATACAGCGTAGGTAATTCAATCTGCGAGCTCGATAAGCTTGACCTCGCTAAGGCTATGATGGCTAAAGCAAAGGAAAAGGGCGTTAAGCTTGTACTCCCTGTTGATACAGTAGTTGGTAAGGCTTTTGCCGAAGATTCAGAATGGCAGATCGTTGACAGCAGCAAGATCCCGGATGAATGGGAAGGCTTCGACATCGGACCTAAGACAAGAGAACTCTTCGTTAACGAAATCAACAAGGCAAAGACAATCATCTGGAACGGACCTGTTGGCGTATCTGAAATTTCTATCTACGCTAACGGTACAATCGCAGTTGCAAACGCTGTTGCAGCTAACGAAGGCATTACGATCATCGGCGGCGGCGATTCAGCTGCTGCAGTTGAGAAGTTCAACCTCGCAGACAAGATGACTCATGTTTCAACAGGCGGCGGCGCTTCTCTCGAATTCCTCGAGGGTAAGGCTCTTCCGGGCATTGAGGCTCTTAACAATAAGTAATATAAAAATTAAACCCATGGGCGGATTTTATCATCCGCCCCGGGCTTTTTAAGAAAGGCACAAAAAATATGAGAAAAGCTATAATTGCCGGCAACTGGAAAATGAATAAGACTCCGGCTGAAGCTGTTGAGCTCGTAAACTCACTCAAGCCGCTCGTAGCTGATTCAAAGGATGACGTAGTTGTTTGCCCTCCTTTCGTTGATCTTCCTGCAGTTGTTGAAGCTGTCAAGGGTTCAAACATCAAGGTTGGCGCACAGAACGTTCATTTTGAGAAGTCAGGCGCTTTCACGGCTGAAGTTTCAGTTGATATGCTCAAGGAACTCGGCGTTGAATATGTAATCGTCGGCCATTCAGAGAGAAGACAGTACTTCGGTGAAACAGACGAAGTTGTAAATAAGCGTGCTCTCGCAGCACTCGCAGGCGGCATCACACCTATCATCTGTGTAGGTGAGCTCAAGAGTGAAAGAGTTGCAGGCATCACACACGCTATAGTTGAAAAGCAGACAAGACTCGTTCTTGCAGGCATGACAGACGATCAGGTCAAGACATGCGTTATCGCATACGAACCGGTATGGGCTATCGGAACAGGTCTTACAGCTACTAAGGAAGATGCTGAAGAAGTAATTTCATTCATCCGTTCTATCGTTAAGGATATGTACGGCAGCGAAGTTGCTGAAGCAATCAGAATCCAGTACGGCGGCAGCATGAATCCGAAGAATGCTTCAGAACTCATGAGTATGCCTGATATTGACGGCGGTCTTATCGGCGGTGCAAGCCTTAAGGCTCCCGATTTCTCAAGCGTAGTTCACTATTGATCCGGAGAAATTAAAAGCATGAGTAAAGATTTGACAATGCTTATAATCATGGACGGTTTCGGTATTACCGACGTAGAAAACGGAAATGCTGTCAAAATGGCTAAAACGCCTGTTCTTGACAATCTTTTCGCAACACGTCCCTATACACTCATCGATGCAAGCGGAAGAGCAGTAGGTCTTCCGGATGGACAGATGGGTAACTCCGAAGTCGGACATATCAACATAGGCGCAGGCAGAATAGTCGATCAGGAGCTTATGAGAATTACAAGAACCGTCGAGAACGGTGAGTTCTTCAAGAATGAAGTTCTTATCGAAGCTATCGAGAATGCAAAGAAGAACAATTCAGCTCTTCACACATACGGTCTCGTTTCTCCCGGCGGCGTTCATTCTCACACAGATCACCTCCTTGCAGTTGTTGAAATGGCAAAGAGAATGGGGCTCGACAGAGTATACGTTCATTGCTTTATGGATGGCAGAGACGTTCCTCCGGCATCAGGCAAGGGCTTCATCGAAGACCTCGAAAATAATCTTGCAAAGATCGGTAACGGCAAAATTGCTTCTGTTTCAGGCAGATATTATGCTATGGACAGAGACAATCGTTGGGAAAGAGTTGAAAAGGCTTATGCAGCTCTCGTTTACGGCGAAGGCGAAACAGCTTCTTCAGCCGTTGAAGCTATGCAGAATTCTTACGATAAGGACGTTACGGATGAATTCGTAGTTCCGACGGTTATCGTAGAAAACGGCAAGCCTGTTGCAACGATAAAGGATAACGATTCAATCGTATTCTTCAATTTCAGACCTGACAGAGCAAGAGAAATTACAAGAACTCTCGTTTATGATGATTTCTCAGGCTTTGAGAGAAAGATCGCTCCGAAGAATCTCTATTACGTTACAATGACGCAGTACGATGAGTCTTTCGGCGATAAGGTCCACATCGCATTCAAGCCTCAGGGTACACCCAAGAATATGCTTGCGGAATACCTTTCAGATAACGGTCTCAGACAGCTCCACATTGCTGAAACTGAGAAGTATGCTCACGTTACTTTCTTCTTCAATAACGGTCTCAACGATCCGTTCAAGAACGAAGACAGAATACTCATCGCATCGCCTAAGGTTCCTACATACGACCTCAAGCCTTCTATGAGCGCAAACGAAGTAACAGAAGCAGTAATTAAGGAAATCAAAGAAGAAAAGTATGACGTAATCATCCTCAATTTCGCAAACTGCGATATGGTAGGACATACAGGCGTAATTCCGGCAGCAGTTGAAGCTGTTGAAACAGTTGATACATGCCTCGGAAAGATACTTGAAGCGCTTAACGGCATCAAGTACAATCTCTTCATCACTGCCGATCACGGTAATGCTGAAAAGATGATTGATCCGTCAACAAATCAGCCTCACACGGCTCACACAACCAACAAGGTTCCGTTTATCGCTGTAAGCAATCTTCACAACGATATCCAGCTCAATGATGGCGGAAAGCTTGCTGATATCGCTCCTACGATGCTCGACATCATGGGAATGAAAATACCTGCAGAAATGACAGGCGTAAGTCTGATCAAAAAATAATATAAAGGAAGTAAAGAACATGACAACAATTATTGACGTAATCGGCAGAGAAGTTTTGGATTCACGTGGCAATCCTACTGTTGAAGTTGAAGTATATCTTGAAGGCGGCGCAATGGGCAGAGCATC
>JAZQMY010000019.1:0-36094 GCA_045627045.1 Clostridia bacterium
GAGCAGGGCTACACGCCGGGAATGTGGGACAAGTATCTGTTTGAAAAGAACATATTCGGCGATATCATCGGAATATACAATGCAAGCGGCACAAAGATAGCAAGCTACACCTACGATGCATGGGGCAACTGCACCACAACATACCTGACAAGCAACCACACGGCAGCAGATGGTAATGTTTACAGATACAGAGGCTATGTTTATGATGCCGAGACGGGCTTCTACTGGCTGAGAACGAGATACTACGATCCTGAGGTTGGTAGGTGGATTAGCCCAGAGCCTAATGTTTATGAAGGCGGATTTGATAGTGGCTCAGGACTGCTCGCGTATAATGTATATGTATATTGTGCTAATAATCCTGTTTCACTTTCAGATTATAATGGTGAGTTTGTAATTTCTACCCTCACATTATGTGTTATTGCAGGTGCAGTGATATTTGGTACTATAGGTGGTTTGGCAGGTAATGCCTATGCGAACAGTAAAGGGTACACCGGCAGTAAAAAAACGCAGACTATCCTTGCGTGGATTGGCGCAGGATCTTTGATTGGAGGATGTATAGGATATGTGGCTGCTCCAGCGGTAATAAGTGTGACAGGGGTAGCAGGTATATCTGTCACGGCCAATGGTGTTTCCACTATTGCAGCATTAGGAACAAGTTTTGGGAAATTGGGCACTTTAATTGCTAACAGTGGACAACAGATAATTGATTGGGGAAAGACTACATACCATGGTATGCAGCAAATGCTTAATAGAGGAGTAACACAGAGTATGGTTGAACTATGGGCAAAAACAGGCAAGGCATTACAGCAAACAGGAGACAAAATATTGTACATCACAAAACAAGGTGCGGTAGTAATTAATAAAGCGGGACAGGTAATTACTGCTTATACAAGTCAATATTTTGATGAAAATATGCAAAAAATTGTTGAGAAATTATTTGGAAAGTGATGGGGCAAAACATGAGTTATGTAAAAAAAATAATAGATGATTGGGATCCTATAGGATTATTATCTCACGCACCCGACGATGAATATCAAACTGAGATAGAGGAAATACAGCAATTGTTGAAGATAAGTGATGATACAGAGATACTATCAGAAGGAATCTTTTGCATATTTGATAAAGCCTTTGGAAAGGATATTTTTTTGAACTCCCGAGAGGATTGCGAAAGAATAGCCAGAATTCTTATTTCTCATAAAATCACTAACGATACCAGTAAGGGCTAGTTAATAGGATTAGGCATTAAGCCTAGTTTTAGGGCTTGGGACTATCCCAACAAGTGTCTCTGTGTGGACACAAAGACGATGCTTGTTTAGGATTGCGGCAATGGAAAAATCATTGCTTCATTTATTTCGCCGGTAGTTTTCTTAAACTCGGTATATTCATCTTCGAACATTGTTTAGCCTCCTGTACAACATAGTTATTATATCACAATTGGCATAATAAGTCAAGAATGTGGCATAATAATGGCATAATAAATCATGAAATTAACTTTATAATTAAGGTTTAGATAACAAAAATGGAAACACTGCAGCAATCAGCTTGGCGTTTCCATTTTATTAAACACGAAAAAAATATAATGTACAAATCAAATCATCTTGAAATATCTCAGTGCTTCGTTAATTGCATTTTCCTTTTCACGAGTACACTGCGGTTGCTTAGAGTCTGAACTCTTGGGAAGATTATAATTCTCACGCTCAATTATTCCATGTTTTCGCTTGACTTGAGCGATATTTAGGTCGGATACAGTCAGGCTGTATTTTTGATTGACATACTCTCTTATTTCTTCATACGAAGCTTTTGCTTCAGCCGGCGTCAGGTCGAGTTCATCCGTTTTCAATTCAACGGTAACATGGTGCTTTGCTTCATTGAGTTTGGACAAAAGTACTACTGTCTCTACGTGCCTTGTTCTCGGAAACATATCCACGGCAACACATCGCTTTGCGTCATATCCGTTCTCGGCAAAATGCTTCAGGTCTCTTGCGAGAGTTGCAGGGTCGCATGAAACGTAAACTACCCTTTCGGGGTAGACTGCCGTGATTTCGTCAATAAGTCCGTTTGTGAGACCTTTTCTCGGAGGATCAACGAAAATTACTGTCTTTCCGTCCTTCTTCAGCTTGTCACTTCCGAGAAGAGTGGCATCGCCGCATACAAATTCGGCGTTGACGATACCGTTAAGCTCTGCGTTTTCCTTCGCATCGGCAATGGCTTCTGAAACGATTTCCATTCCGAAAAGTGTTTTTGCCTTATCTGCCATAAAAAGGCCTATTGTTCCCGTGCCGCAGTAGAGGTCAATCACGTTTTCCTCACCCGTGAGCTCGGCGAATTCCTTTGCCTTTGAATAAAGCCTGAATGCCTGATCCGTATTCACCTGAAAGAATGATCTTGCGGAGACCTTGAATTTCAGCTCGCCTATGTAATCGAAAATAAAGCTCTTGCCCCAAACGGTTTTGTATTCTTCGGAGAGAATTCTGTTTCCTATCGTCTTGTTTATGCACTGAATGATGCCTGAAACAGACGGAACTCTTGAAATGAGTATATCCTTCAGCTTGTCTCTGTGAGGAAGCATATCTGTGAACGTGACTATGCAGACAAGCATTTCGCCTGTTTTTCTGCTTGAACGGGTGTAAACGTGTCTGACCGTTCCGAGATGCGTTTCTTCATCATACGGATCAACGTTATATTTATCCATCCATTCCTTTACGGCACAAAGAACCTCACTGCACTGCTCATTCTGAATCAGACAATCTTCAATTGGAATGATGTCATGCGATCTTTCACGGAAAAAACCGAAAACTGTGCTGCCGTTTTTTGACCCGACGGGGAACTGCGCCTTGTTTCTGTATCTGTTTGTATTGTCTGCGCCGATAATTTCCTCGGGAACGATATCAAGCCCTGCAATATGCTTCAGGCAGTCTGTTACTCGCTGCTTTTTGAAGCGAAGCTCCTCATCGTAGCTTAAATGCCTCAGATCACAGCCTCCGCATTTCGGAAACTGCGGACAATCTATTTCTTTTCTTGCGGGAGAAGACTTGATGAGCTTCTCGATTCTTCCGTAGGCATAGCTTTTCGAGACCTTGACTATTCTTATGTCGGCATTGTCATCCACGGCGGCACCGGGGACAAATACCACTGTATCGTTTATTCTGCAAATGCCTGTTCCTTCGGAGGAGTAGGCAGTAATGTCTGCATTGTGAATTTCGTTTTTCTTCAATATCATAGTTTTTCTTCCGCCTGTGTAGTATTACGAGTCAGCTTTTTCATCCAGTTGAAACGGTTGACCTTGATGCACGCCGCACCGCATTTGAATATCTGGTCTGCATTGAGGCAGAAAACAAGCACAACGGGCGGCCAGTGGAACACGAATGCTCCGAGGAAGGATACCGGCAGGACTATGCCCCAGATACTGATAATATCGTTTTTGAGAACGAAGCTTGCATCGCCGCCGCCTCGGATGATACCTCCGATTGTCGGAAACTGATATGATGTTCCGATGCAGGTCACGCAGAGCACAAGGATGAAGCTGTTGGCAAGGGCTCTTGTTTCATCCGAAATCTCATAGAGAGAAAGTATCGGTATGCGGAGGAAAAACAGGGTGATGCTTGTGAGCAGACCTATGCCGATGAATATCAACTGAAGCGTTTTTGCGTATTCCTTGACCTTCTCGATTTCATTTCTGCCGACTGTCTGGCCGATGATCATTGCGGCAGATGAAGCGGCGCCTATGGCGGCAACCTTGAGCATCATATAGAGGGTAGAGGAAATTGAGTTTGCGGCAATGGCGCTTCCCATCGTTTCCGTAAGACCGTCATCGAGATGACCGAGAATTACAGTCTGAAGACCTGTGGAAAGACCGAACAATCCTCCGACAACAACGAATGATACGCAGTTCTTGAAATAATCCCTTGTAAGCTGTTTGTCGAACGTGAAGAAATCCTTCAGTTTGAAATTCAGCTTTTTATCCATACGGAATATGAAAATGAGTATCATTGCAAGCTCGACTACTCTTGCAATCAGGGTGCCTATTGCGGCACCTGTGACACCCATGCGGGGCAAACCGAAGTTACCGAAAATAAGCAGATAGTTTACAATGAAGTTTATGAACAGGCTGACAACTGAAGTCGTGAATGCGATTTTGACGGTTTCAACGCTCTTGAGAGAAGAGAGAAGAACAGAGCTGATTGCAAAAATCGGATATGTGAAACGGATGGTTCTGAGATATTCGACACCGTATGCAATGTAGGCTTCGTTCTTTGTGAAAATCATCATGAGCTTGTCAGGTATGAACGTTGCAAGAATGAAAAGCACAAGACCTATTCCGAGACCGAGAGTGAGACCGCCGTTGAGAAGTCTCTTTACAGGCTCGGTACGCTTCTGACCCCAGTACTGGCTTCCGAGAACGACAAGGGTGTCGCCTGTGCCGAGGAGCAGCTGCTGGAACAGAAACTGGATCTGGTTTACGGCTGTTACGCCGGCAAGAGCATCCTCGGAGAAGTTACCTATCATGATGTTATCAATCAGGTTGACAGACAACACAATCATATTCTGGAATGCGAGAATGATCAGCAGTCTGAAGAAATTCTTATAGAATGATTTATCTTTCGTGAGCATTATAAAATACCTCTTTTGTTTGAAACAGCATATAAAAATCCATTATATTTCTTGTTATTATAACATAAAACGAAGAAAAATGCTACTTATTTTTATTAAAATAAAGTAAAAAGCATGGCAACGGAAAAAATACTTATAATTTGTATCAAAAGCAGAAAAAAGGACTTTAAATTCTTATGAAAATTTGGTATAATATATAAAATAAGAAAATGGGATAATATATACAATTTCAAATAGAGAGAAGAGCTTCAATGGCAGAGAAAAAAGAAAAGTACAGCATAAATAGCAATTATATCGTGGGATGCAGGTTTGATAACTGGATAAGACTGCTTTTCCAGAATAAATTCCGCATCAAGCCGAGGTATATTCCGAGCGCAATATATATTACACTCGTTTCACTGCTGATGTACCCGATGGCACTGCTTGAAAGGCTGATTTACGGCAGAAGAATAAAGAAAACGGTGGTCGAAAAGCATCCGCTTTATATTATAGGTCACTGGAGAAGCGGTACAACATATCTGCTGAATGTTCTTTCACACGATGAGCAGTTTGGCTTTTTTGATGCGCCGTCGGTATTCACGCACAACAATTTCCTTCTCATGGAAAAGCTGATAAGACCGATGCTCGCAAAGTCGATGCCCGATAAGCGTCCAATGGATAATATTTCTTATACCACATACGTTCCGCAGGAGGAACTTTATGCATACGGCTCTCAGATACCCGAGTGTATAATTCACATGTCCGCTTTTCCTGAGAATTTCAGATATTACCGCGATATGGCTTTCAAGGACAAGATGACGGAGAAGCAGTACAAACGCTTTACAAGAACGTATATTGACGTCATAAAGAAAATAACGTTTGCAAGAAAAGGCAAGCAGATGCTCCTCAAGAGCCCTGATGATACCTGTCATATTGATGCGATTCTCGAAATGTTCCCGGAATCAAAGTTTATTCATATTTACAGGAACCCGTACAGAGTTGTGATCTCGACAATAGGGCTTTTTCACAAAATGTTTCCTATGTTCTCACTTCAGGGCTATCCGCCCGAAGAACTGTGCGAGGACTACATCATTGAAATATATGAGATGGTTTACACACAGTATATCAAGGACAAGGAGCTGATACCGGAGGGCAGCCTTGTTGAGATCAGATATGAGGATTTTGTGAAGGCGCCGATAGAAACGCTTTCCGATGTATATGACAAGCTCGGAATAGAAGGCTTTGAAAAGGCAAAGCCCGAATTTGAAAAGTATATCGAAAGCCTCGGCGACTACAAAACGAACAAGTTTGAAATGAGCGAAAGGCTCAAAAACAAGATAAATACGAGACTCAAGTATTTTATAGACTATTTCGGCTATGAATACGAGGAATAAATAAAGGAGGAGACTGAATTGAAAAAACTCAGGAAATGGTTCAATGACCGTAACATAAATTATAAAAAATATCTCATTGTTATTTATGTGCTCTGCATAATGGCGCCTGTAATGATTATTCTGAGCCTGAATGACAGAAATTCAGATGTTTTTTCAAAAACGTTGGCATCTGTTCTGCTGCTTGTGTTTTTTGTGGTTTTCTTTATTTACGATTACAGAAAGAAGCTTGCAGGCGACTGGGGTATGATTGAGGTGAACGTTTCTGCCGCACCTTATGCGGACATTGCAAAAGAAATGAAGGGTGCAAAGAACGTTAAGCTGATGATATCGGATGACCTCCCTGAAATTGAAAAAATGCTTTCGGATATCAAGCCCGAGGACTGCAGGATACTCCTTTTTGATCCCGAGTCCGGCTATGCAGATAACCTCAGGGACAAGGATGAGTATGCAAGCTGTGTAGGAAGAATAGAAGCTTCGCATTCTTCGGTTAAGTATTACAGCACACAGCCGCTTGATAACCTCATCATAATGAATGAGACGGTCGTAATAATCCCGAGAAGCCAGAAACTCAATGACGGAAGAAGGCTTGTCCGCAGGTATACAGGCAGGAAAAAAGGCTATGTCTATTACAATGATATTTTCGAGCACACATGGGATAATCCCGATTACACAAGAAACGTAAGGAGTTAAGACAAAATGGCAGGTAAAAAATCAGACTTCACAAAAAAGAAAAGTTCAAAAGGCTATGCCATATTCCTTATAGTCTATATTCTTATTGTAATTATCCCTGCAATCATCATTGCATCGGGAGAATATGCATGGATAAACATAGTACTTTCAGCAGGACTTGTGGCACTCGTACTGTTTTACTATTTTGATGATACCTACGCAACGTCTGTTTCGTGGGGAATGAGCTCGATTTATACTTCACGTGAGAGTGAGGATTACTACATGGACTACCAGAGAACACATTTCTGGAAGGAAACGGACATAATGCTCTCATACGATATCAAGCTGTTCCTCAAGACAAAGATTGATGTTCTTTCTGTTATGGCAAAGCTCGGCTCAAAGATGAGGATACTTCTTCTTGATCCGGAGTCAAAGTATGTTCCCATGGTGGAGGATGCCTGCGGAATGAAGCACGGCGAATATGCGTACTATGTTCTTCAGATACAGAACTTCAAGTCGAGAGTTCTGCAGGGAGCGACGGAAAAGACGGTAGTTGATATTGATATAAAATTCTATGACGATTATCCGCTTGACAATATTCTCTGTGCAGGCGATGTTATGTTTGCTTATGACAACAAACAGAATTCATCCGGAAATTATATGTCATATACTTACGAAAACGGTCTTAACGGCTTTAATTATTACAATACTCTCTTTGCGGAGAAGTGGAATGACGAGCTGAACACATATCATAAGGAAGTCACCGTTGATATGGTCAATAATTACAGATATTTTGCAGATAACGATACGATATCCTATTCTGTATGATGAAAGGAAAACAAAATGCTTTATACGGGAAATGAACTGAAAAAAATACTCAGGCAGCTGATTGTATTTGTGGTGATTGATATTGCGGTTCTTGCGGCAGGACTTATCCTTTCGTTCAATATCGGGCTCAATCAGAGCAAATATACAGGCACGGCGCTTGTGTGCGTTACGGTATTTCTCTTTATATTCATACTGGGAAACTTTGTTCTCCCAGTGGTACATTACTATAAGTATCTTATGGAGATATTTACAGGCAGATATACGGAAAGAACGGGTATTGTGAAGAGTCTCGGCGAGAAGCCTGTTTATAAGGATAACAAAAATTATTATTATGAAGTCGATATTGATATCGGCGATGACAAGTGTGCGCTTTATCTTTATGATGCGAACCTGAATGACATTCCTTTTTCAGTCGGAGACAGGATAACGGTTACGGCGTGCGAAAATTATATGGTAAAGGTCAGAAAAGAAAATGAATGAATTAAAGGTTACGGTCAGTGCGGTTGATAAAGACAGTATTGCAGAGGAGCTCGGAATCGAAGTCGGTGACGTGCTCATCGGAATCAACGGAAGAGAAGTACTTGACCTGCTTGACTATATGGATCTTCAGCTTTCGGAAAAGATGAAGGTTGAGATGGAAAAGCCTGACGGTGAAAGATGGGTATATGATGTTGAAAAGGAAGCGTATGAGGATTTAGGGCTAACGTTTGAGCCCAATCTAATGTCAAAGCCGAGAGCCTGCAAGAATAAATGTATGTTCTGCTTCATAGATCAGGCGGCTCCGGATATGAGAGAGACAATATATTTCAAGGATGATGACTGGAGACTCTCTTATCTTTACGGAAATTATGTCACGATGACAAACGTATCCGATGAAGAGCTTGACAGAATATGCGAGAGACATTATTCACCGCTTTTCCTTTCGATACATACGATGAGACCTGAATTGAGAGTGAAGATGATGAAGAACCCCAATGCAGGCAATATTATCAAGGTACTTGACAAATTCAGAGAAAATGATATAATGCTGAATTGCCAGTTCGTTCTTTGCCCCGGAGTGAATGACGGAGAAGAACTTGAATATTCTCTTTCGAAAATATACGAATATATAGATAACGTTGACTCGGTTGCGGTTGTTCCGGTGGGGCTGACGAAGTTCAGAAACGGTCTTGAGCCGCTTCGCGAATACACTCACGACGAAGCATTCGATGTTCTTCTGACCGTTCATCGTTGGCAGGACAAGGCACTCAGGGAGCACGGAAGAAGATTTGTTTTTGCATCGGATGAATTCTATATCAAAGCGGATCATCCGGTACCGGATTTTGATGCACTTGAGGACTTTTCGCAGATCGAGAACGGCGTAGGACTTATCACGCAGTTTGCGGAGGAATTTGCTTCTGCATTAGAGGATGAGAAATATGCTGATGCAAAGAGCCCGTACAAGAAAATAGTGATCGCAACGGGCGCTTCGGCTTATGAATTCATGAAAGATATAGCAGAGGTGGCGGGAGAGGCATTCGGCACCGATATCGACGTGATAAAGGTCGAGAACGATTACTTCGGAAGAAGCATAACTGTTACGGGACTCCTCACAGGACAGGATATTCTCAAGGCACTGAAGGCATACGGCAAGCCTGCTGATGCGGTGCTCCTTGCCGAGGCGATGTTCAGGAATGCAACGGAGGATTTCCTTGACAAAATGACACTTTCGGAGCTCTCCTCGAAAGCCGGAATGAAAATTGTAAAAACACCGGTTGACGGCGCTTGCTTCATTGAAGCTGTGCTCGGAAAAAGCAAATTCAAATGAAAACAATAACGAAAATTAACTAATCAGAAAGACAGGATAAAACATTGAAACCAATAGTAGCAATAGTCGGTCGCCCGAACGTAGGAAAATCGGCTTTATTCAATCAGATAATAAACAGGAGACTTTCCATAGTACACGATACTCCCGGAGTTACAAGAGACAGAATCTACGCTGATGCGGAATGGCTCGGCAGAAAGTTCACACTTGTGGATACTGGCGGCCTTGAGCCTTATTCAAAGGAAGTAATTCCTACTCTTATGAGACAGCAGACGGAAATAGCAGTGGATGTTGCAACGGTAATCATCTTTGTGGTTGATGCAACTGCAGGAATGCTTGCAAGCGACATTCAGGTTGCCGAAATGCTCCGTAAGTCAAAGAAGCCTGTGATCCTCTGCGTTAACAAGGTCGACAACGAGGAAACGGAAATAGCACAGTACGAGTTCTATAACCTTGATATCGGCGATCCTTTTGCCGTATCTGCACTTCACAAGAGAGGCCTTGGCGACCTTCTCGATGAGGTTATAAGCTATTTTCCTGAAGAAGAGGAAGAATCAGGCGATGATAAGCCTATAAGGGTAGCAATTCTCGGCAGACCTAATGCAGGAAAATCATCATTTGTGAATTCACTTCTCGGAAATGACAGAGTGCTTGTATCGGATATCCCGGGAACAACAAGAGACTCCGTAGATACTCCCTTTGAGTACAACGGCAGAAAATACATACTTGTTGATACTGCCGGTCTTACAAGAAAACGTAGTATAAACGATGACATTGATTATTACAGCTCACTCAGATCCTTTGCGGCGGCAGACAGAGCTGATATCGGCGTGATAATGGTTGATGCCGACAGAGGTGTTGCAGAGCAGGATGCAAAGATAACGGGACTTCTTCATGATGCAGGCAAGCCGTCTGTACTCGTACTCAATAAGTGGGATCTTGTTGAAAAGGACACAAATACGTTTGAGGAGTACAAGAAGGACCTTTACAATACACTCAGCTTTGTGCAGTATTCACCCTGCGTGGCAATTTCCGCAAAAACGGGACAGAGAGTAAAGAGTGTAATGGATCTCGTTGAGAAAGTGTACGATCAGTCCACAAAGAGAATCACAACAGGTCTTCTCAACGATGCCATCCGTGAGGCCACAACACTTACTGAGCCTCCTACGAAGAACGGCAGACAGCTCAAGATTTATTTTGCAACACAGGTCGCTGTTCAGCCGCCGACGTTTGTGCTTTCAGTCAACAGTACAGATTTGTTCCACTTCTCTTATGAGAGATTTATAATCAACCATCTCAGAAGAACGTTCAATTTTGATATGGTTCCGATTAAAATAATACCCAAGGGCAAAGGCGACGAATAAATATGATTTTACGTTTCTTTTTCGATGCAATAATCGGATACCTTCTCGGTTCGATTTCACCTGCGTTCCTGATAGGCAAGCTCGTTAAGGGCGTGGATATAAGAGAGCATGGAAGCGGAAACCTCGGCAGCACGAATGCGCTCAGGGTGCTGGGCGTAGTTCCTGCATTGCTTACGTTTATTGTTGATGCATCAAAAGGATTTTTTGCCATATGGATATCTGATCTGATTTTTTCGGGCGAATTCTCGGGATATGAGGATATTGCGAAGATCGTAAGCGGATTGGCAGTCATCCTCGGTCACAGCTACCCGTTCTACCTTAAATTCAAGGGCGGAAAGGGAATAGCGACCGCTTTCGGAATTGCGTGCTATCTTAATCCCTTCGGTGCAGTGTGTCTGCTGCTGATCGAGTGGATTGTGGTGCTTTCATCGGGCTATGTTTCACTTGCTTCGATGATTTGCAGTGCCATGTTTCCTGTTGCGGTAAACCTTTTTCACCTGAAAAAGCACGCTCCGAATATTTTCATCTGGGCTATGTGCCTGCTGATAGGCGGAATAGCGGTGATAAGGCATATACCAAACATCAAGAGACTCATCAGGGGCGAGGAAAACAAATTCAAACTCAAAGACCGCAAAGAGGAAGAATCAGTTTTACAACAGAATGACAGCAAAAAGAACGGAGAAAAATAATGAGTACATTAAACACAAATGATAATCAGAACAACACTGATGTTTTGAAGAAATACAAAAGGCAGGAAACATTATTCAAGATAGGAAGAACGGCACTTTTTGTTGTGTTCGGCTTTACTGTAATGAATATGATTTTCATGCTGATGGGAAGCAACAGACTTCTTGTTTATTCGGCACAGCTGCCGTTGTATTTTACAAGCATGGCTTATTCAAACATTGCTGATGAAGGCGAATGGATATTCACGCTTTTGTACATACTTGCAGGAGCGGCACTTGTTTCACCGTACCTGATACTCGGTTTGCTCACAAAAAACAAAAAGAAGCTGATAGTTGCTTCGGTAGTATGTATGTTTATTGACTGCTTCTTTATGTTCATGTTCGGATTCTTTTATTATCCTGTTCTGCAGATCGTGCTCACAATAGCTTTCTTTGCACTGTTTATAGCGGCAGGATTTGCAGAGGAAAAAATGAGAGAGCTCAATACCCCCAGAAAGAGAAAAAAGGCAGTAAAGGCACAGACGGTAAAAAAGGACAGATAAAAGCCTTTTTTAAATAAATCAGCTGAAACAGCACGGAGGAATGTATTATTAGTATTTTTTCACCCGGCGAAAACTACAAGCCGAATGTCACGAATTGGGAAAGACTGTATAATTCAGCACGAAATGTGTTGATAATAATGGTCGCATTTACTGCACTGAACATAGCACTGGAAATGCTTGGCGCAGGAATATATATGCTCTTTTCTGTTTTTACAAGCTACTTTTTCGGTTATATGTCATCGATAAGCTTTTTCAGACCGGATCTCTGGGAAGAATTCGGCATCATAGGAGAATATGCAAGAATGGATGGCATTGTCGATATCGTTATCTCGGTAATTCTGCTTGTACCGTTCCTCCTGAGCTATATTTTTTCAAAGGATCACAGAGGCTGGCTGGTTGTCGGACTGTTATTCTGTATTCTTGATTTCATAATGATGTTTATTCTTGTGGAAATAAATGCAGGCATGATTCTCGATATCATTGCTCATATTTTTGTTTCCGTTGAGCTGATTGCGGGAATCATCGCAGGCAAGAGGCTTTCGATGAAGTATTCCGTTGAGATGGATGAAGCTCCGTTTTCAGAAAATCAGACGGTAATTCCCGAGGAAGAGCCTCACCATGAAACAGATGACGAGGAGCCTCAGACCGAAATTGAAGATGGCACAACGGAAAACGCCGATAATGACGGTATTTAAAGGGTTTGCCTATTGACAATAAATCAGATTTGTGGTATAATTCCCGTGAAATGCGATGAAAGGGACAAGTCGGCAGAGAAAAGAGCTTCAAGCGAGTGATCGGCAGGTGTAAAGGATCACAGGCTTCTTTCTGACGGTATCACCCGGGAGCAGTCGGCTGAAATTATCAAGTAAGCAAGAACGTGTGCACACGTTACAGTGCGAAAGAGGGGCTCTCAATGCCCGAAGCGTGGTGGTACCACGGACTTCTTTGTAAGTTCGTCCCGCAGAAATATTTTTTCTGCGGGATTTTTTTAATTTATAAATAACATTTACGGAAGGAATATAAATAATATGGCTGAGTTTAAGAATCTTTCAAACGATGTTAAAAGCAGTGAAGCGGCAGTAGCTGAATACTGGGACAAAATAGACATCCTTAAGAGAACAGTCGATGACAGGGAAGGTCACGAAAGATTTATTTTCTTTGAAGGACCGCCGACGGCAAACGGTCGCCCCGGTATCCATCACGTTATGGCAAGAGCACTCAAGGATGCTATCTGCCGTTACAAGACGATGGAAAACTATCAGGTAAAGCGTAAGGCAGGCTGGGATACACACGGTCTTCCTGTTGAAATAGAAGTTGAGAAGAAGCTCGGACTTCATGACAAGAACGGAATCGAAGAGTACGGTATCGAAGATTTCTGCGAAAAGTGCAGAGAATCCGTATTTGAGTACGAGGGTATGTGGAGAAATATGACCAAGAGAATGGCATATCTTATTGACCTTGAGCATCCGTACATCACTCTTGATAATAATTATATTGAATCTGCTTGGTGGGCTCTTGATAAGTTCAACAAGGCAGGCCTTATGTATGAAGGTCACAAGATTCTTCCTTACTGCACACGCTGCGGTACGGGTCTTGCTTCTCACGAGGTAGCACAGGGCTACAAAGAGATAAAGACAACATCTGTTACGGTCAAGTTCAAGAGAAAGGATGCAGATGAGTATTTCCTCGTATGGACAACAACACCGTGGACACTCCCGTCAAATACCGCTCTTACTGTTCATCCTGACGTAACTTACGTTAAGGTAATTAAGGACGGCACAACATATTACCTCTGCAAGGACCTCTGCAAGAAGGTTCTCGGCGATGAATATGAGATAATCAGCGAATGCAAGGGTAAGGATCTTGAGTATATCGAATACGAGCAGATGATGCCTTGGGTTAAGGCAGATAAGAAGGCATTCTATGTAACTTGTGCTGATTATGTTACTACCGAAGACGGTACCGGTATCGTTCATACAGCCGGCGCTTTCGGTGACGACGACTATTCAACCTGCCGCAGATATAATCTTCCTATTCTTCAGCCTGTTGCTGAAAACGGTAAGTTTACAGAAACACCGTGGAAGGGCAAGTTCGTTATGGATGCAGATCCTGACGTAATTGAATGGCTCATCGAGAACGGCAAGCTCTTCAAGAAGGAAAAGATCGTTCATAACTATCCTCACTGCTGGAGATGCGGCACACCGCTTCTTTACTATGCAAAGCCGAGCTGGTACATCCAGATGACAAAGCTCAAGGATCAGCTCGTTGCAAACAACAACACAGTTGAGTGGTATCCACCGTATGTCGGCGAGGGCAGATTCGGTAACTGGATCGCCAACGTTAACGACTGGGCTATTTCAAGAAGCCGTTATTGGGGCACACCTCTTAACATATGGCGCTGCGAATGCGGCAATTACGAGACAATAGGTTCAAGAAAGGAACTCGCTGAAAAGGCTATTGAAGAGGTGGACGAAAAGACAGTTGAGCTTCACAGACCTTATGTTGATCAGATACACATCAAGTGTCCGTGCTGCGGAAAGCCTATGACAAGAGTCAAGGACGTTATCGACTGCTGGTTTGACAGTGGTATGATGCCTTTCGCACAGCACCATTATCCTTTTGAAAACAAAGAAAAGTTCGACGAGCTCTATCCTGCAGACTTCATCTGCGAAGGTATCGACCAGACAAGAGGCTGGTTCTACTCACTTATGGCTATTTCAACGTTCATAATGGGCAGATCACCTTACAAGAGAGTTCTTGTTAATGATCTCCTTCTTGACAAGGACGGCATGAAGATGTCCAAGTCAAAGGGCAATACAGTCAATCCGTTTGAAATGTTTGATAAGTACGGTGCTGACTCACTCCGTTGGTATCTCTACTACGTTTCACCGGCATGGCAGCCGACAAGATTCGATGAACAGGGCGGACTCAAGGAAATCACAGGCAAGTTCTTCATGACGATCAAGAACGTTTACAGCTTCTTTGCAATGTATGCAAATATGGATAAGCTTGATCCGAGAGAATTCTTTGTTGATTATAAGGACAGACCTGAAATCGATAAGTGGATGCTTTCAAGATTGAACAGCCTTATCAAGTACGTTCGTGAGTCACTCGATGCATTTGACCTTACAAAGGCAGTAAGAGAGATTCAGAATTTCGTAACAGAGGATCTTTCAAACTGGTACATCAGACGTTGCAGAAGACGTTTCTGGGCTTCAGAGATAGATGATGATAAGAAGGCAGTTTACAATACAACATATGAAGTGTTGAAGACACTCGCACAGCTCATTGCTCCTATGGCTCCTTTCTTCTCAGAAGAACTTTACAGAACACTTACTGACGAAGAATCAGTTCACCTCAGTATGTATCCTGAAGTAAATGAGCAGCTTATCGACAAGACACTTGAGGACAGAATGAACACAGTAACAACGATCGTTACAATGGGCAGAGCACTTCGTGAGAAGGTCAAGCTCAAGGTTCGTCAGCCGCTCTCACACGTTATGCTTGACGGCAAGTATGCCGAGAAGCTCAGTGGACTTGAGCCGCTCATCATGGAAGAGCTCAATGTCAAGGATGTTGTGTTCGTAGGCGAAATGTCTGATTATATCAACTACACACTCAAGCCGAACTTCAGAGTTGTAGGCGCAAAGGTCGGAAAGAATATGGGTGCTTTCGGCAAGGCTCTTCAGAGCGTTGATGCACTTTCACTCATTTCAGCCGTTGCAGATGGCGGCAGCTACAAGTTTGACCTCAACGGAACTGAATTCAATGCAGTTGAAGAAGATATCCAGATTCAGTATACTGTTAAGGATGGCTTCGACATGATCATGGAGAACAACTTCATCGTTCTTCTTGATACAAAGCTTACTCCTGAGCTTATCGAAGAAGGTCTCCTCAGAGAGCTTCTCAGCAAGGTTCAGAACACGAGAAAGACAACAGGCTTTGATGTCAACGATACAATCAAGCTCTATGTTGAAGGCGACGAAGAAGTTATGGCTATGGTAAATAAATTCAATGATTATATCAAGACGGAAGTTCTTGCAACTGATATTATTACATCTGTTGAGGGAACAGAGTTCAACGTTGAAGATATTAACGGCCACGATACGAAGCTTGCAGTTATCAAAAACTAAACTTTCAAAAAATATCCCTCTGTCTTAATTGACAGAGGGATTTCTTGATAAAAACCATGAACGAAACAACAATAAGACCGATTGCTTATATCAGAACTGATTTTGCGGAAAAATTCGGAATACCGAGACAAAGCCTAAGGGTGGAAACAAAGGGCAGAATAATATTTGAGCCTGAATTCAGAAATCCGGATGCATTGAGAGGGATAGAAGAATATGATTATCTCTGGCTGATATTTGATTTTTCCGAAAATCACAGGGAGGAATGGCTGCCGATGGTCCGCCCTCCGAGGCTTGGAGGAAAGGAAAAGGCAGGTGTGTTTGCCACAAGGTCACCAATTCGCCCGAATCCACTCGGATTATCATGCGTAAAGCTTGTGTCGGCTGAAAAAACGGATGAATACGGCATAATCCTGAACGTTTTGGGTGCAGATTTGCTTGACGGCACGCCGATATTCGATATAAAGCCTTATATTCCGTATTGCGATGCACATGAAGATGCGAGAGGCTCATTTGCGGAGGAGCACAAGAAGCACAGGCTGAATGTGACCGATAACGGATGCCTTTCGGCACTTGATGAAAGCGAAAGAGACATAATTTATGAGCTTGTTGCGGAGGATCCACGCCCTTCATACAAGACATCGGACGGAGAATACGGCATGCGATACGGAAAAAGAAACATCAGGTTCACTGTCTCCGGCGAAAACGCAGTCATTGTCTCAACGGAGACCGTAGAAGAATGATTTCAGGGTATTGAGATGTAAAAACTAACGTCTGTTAGCTAACACGCAAAACACAGAAATAATAAAAAAATCCGACAAAATACGGGGACTGTCCCTTCAGGACTTCAGAAAAGAAAACAAAACAGGATGTGCTATACATTCCTGAAAAAGAATAAACGGAGGCAACAAAAACCTCCGTTTATTATATTTTAACTATTGTTAGAATCATCTCCACTCCGCCTTTGCAGTGAACATATTTACTCCGTTTTTGTCATCTCCCGCAATCAGGGATTCCTTTCTGCTTTCAGACACATATATATTGAGCGGCACTTCGGGAAGCACTTCCTTGTTGAAGTCAATCTGAAGCGCTTTCAGTGCATCCTTTTTGCCTGGATTGAGCGCATCCATAATAAACCTGCAGTATCTGGCGTTGTTTACGTGTCCGTTTGAATCTATATCCGAAAAGTTCGGAATGACTTCTGCTTTTTTGTCTTTATGCTCAAAGATTTTCACACGGAACAATGCTTCGTCAAAGCATTGTTCACTTAAATAGCCCGAAACCTCGGGATAAATATCGGATGCGGGGACAAGTCTGCGTTTTGCGCTGTCAATGACTGCCCATTCTGCGGCTCCTTTCACAAGCAGCTCTCCGTCCTTATCCGTCATGGTGTATTCACGTTCAAATGTAAACTTTCCGGGATCAAGTGGCCAGGTCCTTACCGTAACGGTGCTGAAAAGCTCCGGATCCTTTAATATTTCGATTTTCATTCTCACCACAACCCAGAGAAGGTTCTTTTTTTCCATAACGGAATAGCCGATTCCCATGTCTTCTGCGTGCCTTCCTGCGGCATCCTGAAAAAGACAGAGAACAGTTTCGGGCCTTATGTGTCTGAACCTGTCAAAATCGCTTGTTCTCAATGAATAATTTGTACGGTATTCGGGTATCATCAGTCTGATCCTTTCGATGTTTTTTGTTAATTATAATTCTTTTGATAAAATATGTCAAGCGGATAAGATGTAATAAAATCATTTCAAGCGTTAACACTAAATGAAAACTGAAAAAGGAGTTGGCATGGAAATAAAAAACATATTTGATACAGACCTTGCTCTTGAGAGTATTTCCGAAGAAAGAGCGAAAAAAGAAGGAATTTTTTCGGAAGAAACCGAAACCGAAGCAGGAATTCTCACAAGAATCATGATAAAGAGTGAAGAAGCTGCATCAAGGCTGAAAAAGCCCTGCGGAAATTATATTTCACTTGAATATAACGGAGAAAATTCTGCCGAGGCAATCAACGTTCTTGCCGAGGAAATCAAAAAACTTATTTCGGATATTGCCCCGGAAAACGTGCTTGTGTGCGGACTCGGAAACAGAGGAATCACGCCTGATTCACTCGGCTCGCTTGTCTGTGAAGGCATTTTTTCAACAAGAGCCTTTGAAATGACGCCGTTTATTCCGGATGGGATGAAGGTGGCTTCTTTTACTCCGGGTGTTCTCGGGAATACAGGCATAGAAACATCTGAGCTGATATCGGCCGCCGCTGACATTACGAAGCCTGATGTTGTGATTGTATGCGATTCGCTCTGCGCAAGGGATGTGCACAGAATCGGTAATACTTTTCAGGTAACGGATTCGGGGATAGAACCGGGAGGAGGTCTCGGGAACAAAAGAAAGCCGATTGATTCGGATTCTCTCGGATGCAGAGTGATATCAATAGGTGTACCGACGGTCGTTTACTGCCGGACAATATGCCATAACGTTCTTGAAGAGCTTGTCAGAAGGAGCCGGGATTATGGCAAAAATGAAGTTGATGAGGTTATGGAGAGGCTGGAAGACGAATTTATAAGAAATCTTGTTGTCACGCCGAAGGACATTGATTCAAGCGTGAAAAGAGCTGCCGGAATAATATCAGGGGCGATAAATAAGGTCTGCGGAACGGATAAGCTGAGCGATGTTTTTGAAAATGGGTAAGAAAAGGCTTGAAGTGAGACCTTTTTTGTGGTAAAATATTGTCATAAAATATAAAAGAGAGGCTTTTTTATTATGACATATGAAGAAGCGATAAATTATATCAAGGACAAGGGCAAGTTCGGCTCAAAACCCGGTCTTACCGTTATTTCGGATTTGCTTCACAGGATGGGCGATCCTCAGAATTGCTTTCCTGCAGTCCATATTGCCGGAACAAACGGAAAGGGCTCAACATCATCCTACATCAGAAATGTGCTTGATGAAAGCGGATACAGAACAGGTCTTTTCACGTCTCCGCCGATCATTGATGAGACGGAGAGAATCCAGATTTGCGGAGAATATATATCAAAAGAAGAATTCACGGAGATTACCGAATATGTAAGACCGTTTGCGGATGCGGTGGAAACGGACGGATTGCATTATCCCACCGAATTTGAGCTTTACACAGCGATAGCTTTTGAATATTTTGCAAGAAAGCAAATTGATATTGCGATCATTGAAGTCGGCATGGGCGGAAGACTTGATTCCACAAACGTCTGCAATACGGCTGTCTCGGTAATCGTCAATATCGGACTTGACCATACACAGTGGCTCGGCGATACGCTTGCGAAAATTGCCGGAGAAAAGGCTGGCATTATCAAGAAGAACACTCCTGTGGTGCTTTACCCGGATGAGGCTGAAGAGGTCAGGGACACGGTCAGAGCATATGCGGCAAGACTCAATGCGCCTTTTTATGACTCGAAGTGCGCTGAAATCACCGTTCTTGAAAGCAGCATAACGGGAAATCGGTTCGATTATAAGGACAACGATATTGAAATCAAGGGCATCAGGACAAGACTTGTAGGCGAGCATCAGATAAAGAACGCAGTAACTGCCATAAAGACACTCACTGTCCTTGCCGGAAACGGATTTGATATCTCTCACGAAAGCATTAAAAAAGGAATATCAAATACATCATGGCCGGGAAGATTTGAGGTTGTATCAAAAGCTCCGCTTGTGATCTTTGACGGCGGACACAATGTTCAGTGTATGCAGGCTTTGACAGATTGTGTTGACAGATATCTTCAGGACAGGGAAAAGATACTTGTTTTTTCGATGTTTGCGGATAAGGATTGCAGAAATTCAATTGAACTTCTGAAGGGACGCTTTGACCACAGGATCATTTGCGAAATGAAGCACCCGAGAAGAGCAGAAAAGGAGTTTATTGCATCGCTTTTTGAGGAAGAGACACAGATTGTTGCCGACCCGAAGGAAGCGGTTGAGTACGCAAGAAGGATGGCTGAAGAGATAGACTCAAAGGGCGGTAAAAAAGCGGCAGTAGTGGTGTGCGGCTCGCTGAATCTTCTTGAAGAGATACTGGCGAGATGACAAAATTCAGAAAATAGCCGATAAATTGCTTTGATTTCTGAATATTAAGATGAACTTTTTATGATTTAAGTGTAAAACCTATTGACAGAAATACAAAAATAGGTTATAATTATCTCAACATATATGTTTTTGAAAGGGGAAATTTCCATGAAAGAGACTTTTGAAACTGCAGTTCTTGAAGTCATTTCATTCGAGGTTGAGGAAGTAATCGCAACTTCAATTGATGAAAACGAGACACACGAAAGAGATTGATCAAACCGAAGGGCAGAATTGAATGATTACTGCCCCTTAAAACAAAAACCGGAAGGCAGGATTTTTATCCTGCTTTTTTTATTGCAATTATATTTATTAATTTAATTACCTATGGTAAAAACGAGCATTTTGTGGTATAATTACATTGGCTGGATTGTCAGCCGAAATGGTTAAATAATGGAGGTAAAAATGAAAAGAAAAGTTTTATGCTGGTTACTTGTCATAGCAATGCTTTTTGCAATGGTTCCTGCCGTGGTGTCTGCGGCAAATGTTACCATTAACAGAATTGGTCTGGTGGGTTTCCGGTATCCTGTTGTCGGGCAGACAGCGGGTGAGAACCTCGGGACGCTTGAGCTTTCAAACTCGAAGGGACTTACTATTTCTTCTGCATCCTGGTATGATGTGCAGCGCGCACGCATGTTGTCTTCATCTGAGGTGTTTGAAGAAGGAAAAAAGTATTATCTTTCAGTGATCCTGAACGTCGACGAAGGTTTTATCGTTAATGATTGTACTCCCGGTACAATCAACGGTGACAGCTCAATGGTGGATGTTGCATATTGCACTACAATGAATTCCGGCAAGGACTACAGATTTTTTTCTGTAAACATTGTTCCGCAGGCCAAGGGCACTCTTGATCTTTCCGGATACTCTTCAGATGCTAAGGGCGACGGCTGGAAGTATGAAATCCTTGACGAATGCGCAAGACTCACTCTTACCAATGCAGAATTGAGCAACATTATTCTTAAGGGCGACATGGAAATCAAGCTTGAAGGAAATAACGTAGTCGGAGATATCCTGAATGATTCCGGTTATATTGCTTTCCATGGAAGCGGAAGACTTGAGTGCAAGCAGATTACTGCAGGCAATCCCCAGATAGAGAACTTCTATGCGGTAAGATTCTTCGGCGGTGTTATTGAGGCAGAAGCTATTGAGGCATATGATGTTTCCGTATACGGAGGCTACATCACACTTACAGGCGCTTCAAGAATGACTCCGAGTGCGGCAGTGTGGGTTGTACATGATTTTGATATCATCGGCGGCTACATGAACATCAAGTGCCAGGGCATTACTCCCAGAGAATTCGGAATCTATTCAAGAACAAGTGACGTTGATGTTATGGGCGGATATCTTTACATTGATATCACTGATCCCAACCTGAATTTCACTTCAGACTCGGGCTCTTCTGTAGGTATCTATGCACTCAGAGGCGTGTGGAACTATACAAGCGGCGGTGTTCTCGTAATCGAAGACTTGCTCAAGAGAGGAAACAGCTACGGTATTGTCGGCGAATTCCATGCTTGCTCAGGCGTTTCAGTCATAAGGGCGCAGACGAATCATGCAGTAAAAGGAACTGTTTTGACGACAACTACTTCAATGAAGGTATACAATGGTATGTCTTCTATGAACTACACATATTTACCGTTAACGGGAAATGGTATGATTCTCAGTTCTGCGTACACTGATTTCCTTTTTGCGAAGAATTATTATGTAGATGACGGAAATACCACAACTTCATTTGAATTTGGCGGCACTATTGACAGTGCATACTTTGAACTGTCAAATTCAAACAGAAACACGATTTTCAGCGCTCTTTCTGTTAACGGTGCTGTATTGGTAAATGATTTCGGCGCAAACTGCGTTAAAATCGAGGGCACATTCAGTGGAGCAAGTGCATTTGTATTTGAATCAACTGCAAACCCCCTCACAGTCAATACGAACGATATTCAGTTCAACGGCACACTTGTAGGTTCATCAAGCGCAGGATCCGGTATCTATTTCACTACTCCGACAAGCTACACTGATGTACTTGAGCTTAACAAAGAAAATGCCAATATTATCGGTATCTGCAACGGAAGCAATGCATCAGCTGACTCAGGTATTGGCTTTACGAGAAAGGTTGAGCTTTCGAGCGGCAATGTGATCGGTTTGTCATATGTTGATAACGGCGACTCAAATGTTCCCGGTATTTCATTCTACAGAGGTGCAAGAATTCTCGGTGGAAATGTTACAGGATACAGTGAAAACTACAGCGGTATCAGAACAAGCTATGCGGAAACAAGCAATCCTTACGGAATGGTATTCGGCGAAATGGCAGCAGTGTCCGGTATCAGCGAGAATTATTTTGGAATTGAGTTTACGGAAAAATACGAAATTGCGGATTGCACAGTAAGAATTGCCGCCTCATCGGGCATGACTTATGAAAATAGTGACAGAGCTATTCATTTGTGGAACAGCAGGACGTATAAACTTCCTGAAGGCTCTTGCTGGATGACAGGCAACAGTTCTGTTCACCTTAAGGAAGACAGCGAATGTTTCGGCAAAAAAGCAAACTTTGAAGGCGAAGGCCCAAGATATTCCATTACATATTACTATGTAACAGATGAGGAAGAGTTATGCATGGGCGTACAACTCAAACGTTACAATGTCACAGGATATGTTGACGAAGATATGAATCCTTCATATTTAAATCATACACTCATCGGATACAACACAAAGGCTGACGGCTCAGGCGACGAGTATCTCCCCGGCGATCCGATCACCGTAAATGCTGACATTGAGCTCTACACGATTTGGAGAGAAAACAGACCTACTCTTGACCTTACACAATATGCACCGGATGCTTCCGCATCAGGCGATGGCTGGATATGGGATGGAGTGAACAGAATTCTTACTTTGAGAGGCGTTCATTTCCATGATGTAATTCTCCGCGGCAGCGCTACTGTCAACATTGTAGGCTACAACGTAATTGACGGATCACTTATCAACAGATTAGGTTCAACAACTATCACCGGAAGCGGTTACCTCAAAACAGGAGACATAATGACTTATGATTATGCGACCGATGACTATCAGCCTTTGACTATCACAGGCGGATATATTGAAGCGGAGCACATTTCTGCAGTAGGTGATTTTGTCATCAAGGGCGGCGCTCTGAAGGTTGAGACTTCCGCAAGAAGCAACTACTACACAGCGGTATATATTTACGGCGGCTTTGATATTTACGGCGGTGAATTCAGCGTAAAAGTAACCAACCCGAAGATACAGTACGGAATCTATTGTACAAGCGACGTTGACATTCTTGGCGGTTACCTTAATGTTACGGTTCCTGAAAGCGAAGACTATTACAATGCAGGTATTTATGCCGAGTCCGATGTATGGAATTACAGCGGAACAGGCTCATATTCATCATACAATGGCGGTGTTCTTGTGATAGAAGCAAGAGGCAATGCAAGAGCTATTGTCGGTGACTTCTATCCGCTGGCAGGTGTTTCGCAGTTCTTTACTGATGAATATCATTTACCTATTTCAGGCAAAATCATGCAGACAAGAATAAACGGTATGCATGTATACGAGGACTATGAGGGCAGCAATAAAGCTTCATATGTGCTGGATTCGACCGAATATACCATGAATACACTTGAAGAAGTGCATACTGAGTATGTTTTTGCATATGGCTATGTGAACGTGGACAGCGACAAAATTTATTCAGGAACTTATTCAAACTGTTATGTAAAGGTAAATAATGCTTCCTTGAATTTAAAAAACACATCTTTTTCAGGTGCTCTTCTTATCAGATCGGCTTTTGATTATGATACAACTGCTTCCGCACCTACGATTTCAGGCACACCTGTAGCAGGAAACTATATCTCAATTGTATCTATCTCAAATAAGGGCGACGGTATCGTAATCAAGTCACCTGACTTGCTCATTTCAGGTACAATAGTCGGTATGTCAAACAATATGAACGGTATTGTGTTTGACGGAACAACAGATATGCGTGTATCGGGCAATCTCCACCTTATCGGTGATGTCGGTGCTCTCGGTCAGAGCGGCATTGTTGTCAACCAGAACCTGACTTCCACAAATAATTCAATGATCGGTATAGGTAATGATTACGGTATCAACTTCAAGAAGAAAGTTATCTTCAGCGACTGTAACATTACAGGTATTCATACTGAAAATGGTTCAGGCTGCGGTATCTCGATCGGATCAGGTGTTACTTCAAGTTCACTTACTTCTGAATTCAATAAGGGAACATCGGTTTCAGGTATTGCATTTGACGGTCTGATAGGAGATCCTGAATGCTACGGCATCAGATTCTGCATGTCAACGAACAATAACGACAGCAATAACGAAATCGGTGCTTATTCAAATAAGTATGTTACAGGCGTTGCAGATAAGTCAATCCATATCAATACACTCAAGAACGTGAATCTTCCTGAAGGAACAGTATTCAAGTCAAATGTGATTGAGGACGGAGCACACTTTGTTCATCAGGACACGAACTACTTCGGACCTTCAACATATTATGATTCAGGTGTTACACAGTACGTAATCAGATACCACAACAATTACGGAACGCTTGAAACGGATCAGATAATGGATCAGGTAAAGAATTACGGCGTTGCTGTTACGGTTTATAACTATAATGCCGAAAGAACAGGATATACATTCGTCGGCTGGAATACGGAAAGAGACGGAAGCGGATTGACGTATTATCCGGGCGATGAATTCGCTCGCAATCAGTTCACAGACCTCTATGCTATGTGGGAAATTGAAACATATTACTTCCACGGAACAATAATCACAGAGGGCGTTGCAGCTGATGATATCACAATCACGATCACAGAATATGGTATGCCAGAGCCTGCATACGAGCTCGTGCTGTATGGCGATGATACAACATGGGGAATTATCAACTTCCCGTATGGACTGTATGAAATCGTTGCGTCACAGAATGGATGCCTCGATTCCGTATATATGATGGTCGTTGACGGGGAACACGATACACTCGAGATAGTTCTTTCAACAAGAAAAGTAACATTTGCATTGTATTATACAGCAGATGATACTGATCCGATCTGGGGCGATGAGTTCCCGTACGGCTCAAAGAATCCCGACGTTGCAGAGCCCGGAAGAGAGGATGCGGTATTTGTCGGCTGGTACACAGACCGTGCCTGCAGAATTCCTTACTCAACTGACGGCAGATTGTATTCTGATGTGAATGTCTTCGGAAAGTGGTTGGAATACAGTGATATCAGCGGAACTATTTCTGCCGAAGGAAGCGGTCAGATAAGAGTTTCTCTTTCAGAGGAAGGCGCACCTGAGCCTGCATATGAGGAGTGCTACCCCGAAAATACAACTTCATATGTTTTTGAGGATGTATATCCCGGAACATATGTTATGACTGTAACACAGACAGGCTGTGATGCTGTTTACTACACAATAACAGTTGAGGGCGCTGATGTTACACAGAACATCGTTCTTAAGGCAGACAGAATAACATTCACGGATAACGGCAGAACGCTTTCACTTGCAGATATCGTTTACATCAATCAGTATGTACAGATACAATCAAATCTTACAAATGATTACATCAAGGCAAACGGCGGTATGCTCATCTGGAACTCATATGTTTCGGAAAGCAATGCGGTTTACGGAACACAGGATAGGCTGAAGGCAGGACTTAATTATTCTGCTTCAGGAAATGAATTCTCAGCACAGACAAACGGTATAGCCGCAAAGAACTACGGCGACTTGCTCTACATGAGAATGTATGTCAGACTTCCTGACGGAACGTATGAATACAGCGATATATTTGCATATTGCGTACGTGATTACTGCATAGGAAGACTCAGAAAAGGCTCTGACGCACAACTCAAGAAAACTTGCTATGCACTTCTTGAATACGGCGCCGCAGCACAGATTTACTTCAATTATAAGACGGATGCTCTTGTAAATGAAGGCATTGCTACGACATATTCGACTTACAGTACTGACTGGGATGCTTCGTTCATCACGCCTCTTGATTTGACATATACTGCCAAGGAAATTCCTTTAAAAAATGAAATTATTTCTAACGGCAAGACACTTTCACTTGCAGGTCAGGTATTTGTAAACTTCTATTACAAGACTACAGTTACAAACGTTGCTTCGGCAGAACTTCTTTACTGGACTTCTAATTCCGAAACGTTGACTTATGCAAACGCGCAGAAGCTGCCTTTGACAATGACAGGAAAAGAGTGGAAGGCTCAGGGCGCAGGAATTGCGGCAAAGAACCTCGGAAAAACCGTTTATGCCCGCGCAGTATTCGTTGATACAAACGGCAAGGCACATTACAGTGATGTTACTTGCTACAGCCCTGAAGAATATGCAAGAAGCAGAATTCAGAGCAGCACAGATGCCAACCTTGTCAACCTGATGAAGAAGATGGTTGTATACGGCGAGCAGGCGAGAATCTACTTCAACGCATAAATTGGAGTATTCAGATTGAAATGAATAAAACAAACCCGGTCGGACGATATGTCTGACCGGGTTTGTTTGTTGGTGTCTTATAACTTTACTTTATGGTGTGACCGGAGCAACTCCTATTACTTTCAGAAGCTCTGAAACGATGTTGATTCCGGAGAAGAGATAGATGATAAAGCCTACAAATACTATCGCAAGTATTACTTTGAATATTTTACCTGAAATCTTGACGGCAAGTATTACGAGAATGATAATAACCAGAATCGGTATTGCCATCTTCAGAATTTCAGGAGAGACAAGCCCTGAAAGAAATTCCATTTGTTTTCTCCTTTATTATCATGGATTGCATGACTTACACGGCTCGAAGCCCGATTCAATCAGTATTTCTCTTGTACACTGACAAACCTGCTTGTTCTTATCCTTTGTCTGAGCCAAAGATTCGCAATCCTCTTCGTGGAATTTGTATGAGTTGATATTGAGAACGTATGTCTTGACTTCTGAGCCGTCAAATGCGTCCTCTTCAAGCTCACTTTCTCCCGTAGAATAGTTTATGTAGATTCCCGGCTGAATATTATAACAGAAAATATTGAAACAGATAGCTTCGCCGTTATCCTCTACAGACCAGCCTTCCATAAGCACGCCTCTTGCGATAAGCTCGTTGTCCTTGAAAACAGGTGTTACACGGTACATAACGTGATTATTTGTTTCGACTACGTAGTCAACAACCTGACTTTCAAAGGGCTCCATACCCTGAGCGTTCATATAGCAGGTTCCGGTAATAAGATTGTTCCAGTTTGCGTTTTCACCTGCAAGTGAGAATGCGATGAGGTGGCAGCGGTTGAAAAGATTTTCACCATTGACGAAGTTATACTTATCCGTGTGCCAGCCTGTCGGCTTAACACTGCTGATAGAGCCTCTTTCTTCGGTAGGCATAAGATCTTTGCCGATCGAAGCGAAGGCTCCTGAGCATCTTCCGAGTTTGTCAAGCTCGTAGTATTCCTCAAAAGAAACAGTCGTGATTTCTTCTTCTGTGAAGAATGGGTTGTTATTGTTTATGATGACATAAGGCTTTCCTGAATAAGGCGGTACCGAATCAAGATCAAAGCTGTCAGCAGGCTTTGCAGACGGAGCAGGTGTCGGAATATTTCCTTCTTCGGGTGAAGGGGAAGGGATATTGAGTTCTTCTGTTGGTGAGGGTGAGTTTTCCATATCGTTGATGATGATGTCTGCTATCTCGAGGATGTCAGACAAGAGACAGCCTGAAAAAAGCATAAGTGAAACGGCAAGAACAAGAACAAGTCCTGCAAAACGGATGATAAATGTTTTTTTCTTCATTTGATGTATATCTCCCTTGTTATTTTTCTGTGTGAAGTTCCGCTGAACATTTTTGCGGAAATAAGCTTCATTTCGGAATAATCAAAGTCAAAATAAGTGTCGGCGGGGTAAAGTTCGTTCCATTCATAAATAATAAGACCTGTTATTTTGTCGGCATATTCAATCAGGCTTGCGTTTTCAACGAAACAGTAATCATCTTTTCCTGCGGAGGCAAGAAAATTCTCATCAAAGCACACTTTGTCTTCAAAGTCCTTGAAAACTGTCTTTGAGAACGGAGAAGCATATATTTTTTTATCACCGGCAAGCTCCGAGAGGTTTCTGACAAGCCCTTTGTCACGGGACTGACGCCTGTGGTTAAAAAGCATTCCTTCTTCATTGTCAAGACATACAACTACAATCATTCTGTATCTCCTTTTCCGAAATATTATATATAATTATTGTATCATTTTAAACACATAAAGTCAAGCAATTTTTGAAAATGCAAGTTTAAAAATCAAAACTTGCAAAAAACAATTTCTGCCAAGCCGAAAAGCAGAGAAAATTCACCGAGACCGGCCATATAAAAACGATCCGGAAGCAGACAGTATATATAATATTATATAAAACAGGGAAAAACTTAAAAAAGCCTTTGACTTTTTCTTTCGTTTGTGTTATAATACAAAACGATATGACACTTCCATAAAGAAAGGAGCGATTTGCAATTATGCAAAAGACTGATGAAGCAATAAAAAAAGAGACACTCTATATTGTTGCAAACGTTATCACGCTCAGCCTTGTGGTGCAGATCGTCTTCATTATTATAGGTAAGTGGGACTATACGGTTTTGCTTGGGAACATTCTCGGAGGGCTTACTGCCGTATTGAATTTCTATGTAATGGGTCTTACGGTTCAGAAGGCTCTTGCATCTGAAAAGCAGAAGGCAGTCAGCATGATGAAGCTTTCGCAGATCGGCAGGCTTCTCGTGATGTTCGGAGTGGCAGTGGCTGGAATCAAGCTTGCCTTTTTCAGCGCATGGACCGTGATAATACCGTTTTTCTTCCCGAGAATAGCACTTCTTTACAGACCGCTGTTTGAAAAGAAGCTTTTCCCGGAGGGCACAAAGGTCGCACCCTCTGAGCCTGCTTCAGAGGAAGAAAAAGACAATGAAAAATGAAAGGGATGATATATTTGAAGACTGAAAAAAGAGGATTAAGCTTCAAAATTGTTGATATCGTATATCTCATACTTGCAATACTGCCGATTGTGGCGGCGATCGCACTGAATATATTCACGAAGGGACCTTCAGACGGTATATCGGTAAGCGGCGCAAGAATATTCTTTACGATACCGATGCCCGTGCAGGATCTTCCTATAACGGAGGCGCAGGTCAATTCATGGTTGGTTATGCTCACAATATTCTGGCTCTGCCTTTATATGACACATGGCCTTACAGAGGTTCCGTCAAGCAAAAGACAGCACTTTGCCGAGCTTATAGTAGAGAAGACACAGGGCCTCGTTGATTCGAACATGGGAAGCTTTTTCAAGAAATTTGCTCCGTTCATCTGTGCCATCATGGCACTCTCGGCTTTTTCAAGCTTGCTTTCTCTCTTCGGATTATTTGCTCCGACTTCCGATATAAATGTTGTAGGCGGTTGGGCAATATGCACATTTGCACTTATTACATATTACAGAGCAAAGAACGGTCCTCTTGAGTACATCAAGAGCTTCGGAAAGCCTGTTCCGCTTCTTTCACCGATGAATGTAATAAGCGAAGTTGCAACTCCTGTATCACTTGCTTTCCGTCACTACGGAAATGTAATTGCAGGCTCGGTTATTTCGATACTTGTGGGCTCTGCGCTTCAGGGACTTTCAAAATCGGTTCTCGGATGGCTCCCCGGAAAGCTTGCGGATATACCTTTCCTGCAGATAGGTATCCCTGCTGTGCTGTCGGTTTATTTCGATGTATTCAGCTCACTTCTTCAGGCGTTCATTTTTGCTATGTTGACAATGCTTTATGTTTCAGGTGCCTTTGATGAAGACACTTATGTAACAAGACAGGCAAAGAAAAATAAAAAATTAACAGAAAATATTAATTTGGAGGAAAATTAAAATGACAGAAATTGCGATCAGTATTATTCTCGGTTGCTGTGCACTCGGTGCAGGTGTTGCTATGGTAGCAGGTATCGGACCTGGTATCGGCGAAGGTGAAGCAGTTGCTTATTCTTGCGAAGTAATAGGCAGACAGCCTGAATGCAAGAGCTCAGTTCAGTCAACAATGCTTCTTGGCTGCGCAGTAGCAGAAACAACAGGTCTTTACGCACTCATTATTGCGATACTTCTTCTGTTTGTAGTTCCGAACAGATTCGCAGATATCCTCAGAACGTTTATCGGCTGATAGTGCAGGAGTTGATTGAAAATGCCTGAATATGAATATCTGGATATAATATCCGCAAATATGTGGCAGGCACTGATTTCTCTTGCCAACCTTCTGATACTTTTCCTTATATTGAAAAAGTTCCTTTATAAGCCTGTAAAAAAGATGCTTTCACAGCGTCAGGCAAGTATAGAGCAACAGTATAAGGATGCCGAGGAAGCAAAGGCTCAGGCTCAGGCTTCGGAGGCTGAATGGGCTGAGAAGCTTGAAACTGCAAACCAGCAGGCTGAAGCAATTTACAGTGAAGCAACTGCAAATGCTCAGATAAGGGGAGAGAAGATAGTGGCAGAAGCCCGTGAAAAGGCAGACGTCATCATGCGCCGTGCTGAAAATGAGGCAGAGCTTGAAAAACTCAAGGCAGCAGACGGAATTAGAAAAGAGATCGTTGTTGTATCCACGCAGCTTGCTGAAAAAATGCTCGACCGTGAGATCAACGAAGAAGATCACAGAGAACTCATTAATTCCTTTATTCAGGATATAGGTGAGACAAAATGACAGAGGTAAGTAAAGAATATGCTGTGGCTCTGTTTACGCTTGCAAGGGAAACCGGAAATGAAACTGCGTTTTCAGAGGCACTCGACAAGGTTTGCGAAGTGCTGAAAAGCAATTCAGAATTTGTGGATTTTCTTTCATCACCCGGAATACCCAAGAAGGAAAGATGCGACACGATAGAAGCACTTTTTCAGAGCGAAATACCGGAGTATGTGCTTTATTATACCGAGCTTGTATGCGAAAAGGGACATATAAGACGCTTTGCCGAATTTGCAAAGGAATACCAGATGATTTACAGATCATTTATGGATATTTCCACTGCAGATGTTACAAGCGCCGTGGCTCTTACAGAAGATGAAAAGACTGCACTTGAAGCAAAGCTTGAAAAAATAGGCGGCAGAAAAGTCAAGGTCGAATACAACGTCGATGAGAGCATACTTGGCGGTGTCATAGTTAAGATGGACGGCAGAATAATGGACGGAAGTCTGAAACGTCGTCTTAAAGACGTTAAGGAAGTGATAGATAAATGAACTCAAATCCCGAAGAAATCAGTAATATAATAAAAGAACAGATCAAAAATTACAAGTCCAGGATTGAAATGACGGAAACCGGCACGGTTATCCTTGTCGGCGACGATATCGCAAGAGTTTACGGACTGAGAAACTGTATGGCAAGCGAACTTCTCGAATTCGAAGACGGAAGCTACGGACTTGCACAGAACCTTGAGGACGAAACAGTTTCTGTTGCGATTCTTTCCGATCATAACGATATCAGAGAGGGTACTCTTGTAAGAAGAACAGGAAGCGTTCTTTCAGTTCCGGTAGGTGATGCACTTATCGGCAGAGTTGTAAATGCTCTCGGTGAACCTATTGACGGAAAAGGTCCTGTTGACTGCACACAGAAGAAACCGATAGAGGCAGTTGCTCCCGGTATTATCGAAAGAAAGAGCGTTTCTGTTCCGCTTCAGACCGGTATCAAGGCTATCGACAGTATGATACCTATCGGCAGAGGTCAGAGAGAGCTTATCATCGGTGACCGTCAGACAGGTAAGACGGAGATTGCCATTGATACGATCATCAACCAGAAAAATACGGGCGTTATCTGTATTTATGTTGCAATCGGTCAGAAGAGCACATCGGTTGTTCAGCTTGTAAATGAATTCACAAGAACCGGTGCTATGGAATATACGATTGTAGTATCGGCTGCTGCTTCAGAAAGCGCTCCGCTTCAGTACATTGCACCTTATGCAGGCTGCGCAATGGCAGAATATTTCAGAGAGCAGGGCAAGGATGTACTTATAGTATATGATGACCTCAGTAAGCACGCCGTTGCATACAGAGCACTTTCTCTTCTCATCAGAAGACCTCCGGGCAGAGAGGCTTTCCCGGGAGATGTATTCTATCTCCATTCACGTTTGCTTGAAAGAGCCGCTTGTGTGGCTCCGGAATACGGCGGCGGATCAATTACTGCCCTCCCTATCATTGAAACACAGGCAGGAGATGTTTCTGCATATATACCTACAAACGTAATTTCGATTACGGACGGTCAGATATTCCTTGAAACAGAGCTCTTCCACTCAGGCGTTATGCCGGCTATCAACCCGGGTATTTCAGTATCCAGAGTAGGCGGTTCCGCTCAGCTGAAGGCTATGAAGAAGGTTTCCGGCGAACTCAAGCTCCTGTACTCACAGTACAGAGAACTTCAGGCATTTGCGCAGTTCGGCAGTGACCTTGATTCAGATACAAAGAAGCGCCTTGCTCTCGGTGCGAGAATAGTTGAAGTGCTCAAGCAAAAGAGAAATTCACCTGTTCCGGTTGCGTGTCAGGTTGCAATAGTATATGCAGTTATTAACGGATATCTGGATAAGGTTGAAATTCAGGACGTTCATAAGTACGAAGAGAGACTTTATGAGAAGGTTCAGAATGAATACCAGCATCTTGTTTCAAGAATTGAAGAAGGCTTCTTTGATGAATGCGATAAGGATGAGCTCAAAGCTTGTCTTGCAGAGCTGGCGAGGTGATGACCCGTGGGTGCTGACATTAAATCATTAAGAGTCCGTATCAAAAGCACGGATTCAACACTGCACCTAACAAAAGCAATGGGTCTTGTGGCTTCTTCAAAGATTCGTAAGGCAAATATTGCAATGAACAAAGGCCGTGAGTATACAAAGGCTTTTGACGATGCGATACGACAGCTGTCATCTTCCATGAAATGTCAGAAAAGCCCTTATCTTGCAAAGAGAGAGAGCAATAGAACAAAGCTGATAGTAATTGCAGGTGACAGAGGTCTGGCAGGCGGTTATAATGTAAACGTTTTCAGGCTCACTGAAACACTCGGTGAGTGCGACATTATTCCGATTGGCAGAAAAGCCTGTGAAAGATACGGAAAAGAGCCGAATTCTTCGGAGCATTATTCATCCGAAGATGCATTATCGCTCGCAAAAGAGCTTTGCAGGGGCTTTGAAGCAGGAGAATATGACAGACTCGGCATTGTCTGGACGATGTACAGATCCATGATGACACAGATACCGACGGTGACGTGGGTACTTCCGATCGAGAGAAGCTCTGAAAAGAGCGACTCGAGGATCATGTTTGAGCCGGACGAAATGACGATACTCAACCTTGCTGTTCCTCAGTACATTGCGGGTAAAATCGTTGCCGCACTCAGGGAAAGCTTTGCAAGTGAAGTAGCGGCAAGAAGAATGGCTATGGACTCAGCCGGAAAGAATGCACAGGAAATGATAGATGAGCTTCAGCTTGACTACAACAGAGCAAGACAGAGCTCAATTACACAGGAAATTACAGAAATCGTTGCCGGAAGCGGCACGTGATAAAGGGGTGAACTAATTGGCAAATACCGGTATCGTATCGCAGGTCATGGGACCTGTCGTAGACGTTCGCTTTGAAGATTCAGCACTGCCTTCGATTTATACTGCACTGACAGTACCGATAGGTGACAGAACACTTACAATCGAGGTTGCACAGCACATTGGTGATAATACAGTTCGCTGTATCGCAATGGCTTCAACAGACGGACTTATAAGAGGCACACCTGTAACAGACACGGGAAGAGGAATCAACGTTCCCGTAGGACAAGAAACACTCGGCAGAATTTTTAACGTTCTCGGAGAAGCAGTTGATAACGGCCCTCAGCTTGAAACAGAGGAAAGATGGAATATTCATCGTCCCGCACCGAGCTATGATGAGCTCTCAACATCAACTGAGATCCTTGAAACCGGAATTAAGGTTATCGACCTTATCTGCCCATACTCAAAGGGTGGTAAAATAGGACTTTTCGGCGGCGCAGGCGTCGGCAAAACAGTTCTTATTATGGAGCTTATCAATAATATCGCCAAGGAACACGTCCGCCTATTTCCATTCACAGTGGTTGGGGAGCGTCCGAGTGAGGGTAACGACCTCTATTTTGAAATGAAGCAGTCCGGCGTTATCAATAACACAGCATTGGTATACGGTCAGATGAATGAACCGCCGGGTGCAAGAATGAGAGTCGGTCTTTCAGGACTTACAATGGCTGAATATTTCAGAGATGTGCAGGGACAGGACGTGTTGCTCTTTATTGATAACATTTTCCGTTTCACACAGGCAGGCAGTGAGGTTTCCGCACTACTCGGCAGAATGCCTTCAGCCGTAGGTTATCAGCCTACACTTGCAAACGAAATGGGCGCACTTCAGGAGAGAATTACTTCAACGAAGAAGGGTTCTATCACATCTGTTCAGGCGGTTTACGTTCCTGCAGATGACCTTACAGACCCTGCTCCTGCAACAACGTTTGCTCACCTTGATGCAACAACAGTTCTTTCACGTTCTATTGCTTCACAGGGTATTTATCCTGCAGTTGATCCTCTCGAGTCAACAAGCCGTATTCTTTCTCCTGATATTCTCGGAGAAGAACACTACACTGTTGCAAGAGAAGTCCAGAGAATCCTCCAGCGTTATAAGGAACTTATGGACATCATTGCCATCATGGGCATGGATGAGCTTTCTGATGAGGATAAGCTTCTCGTTCAGAGAGCAAGAAAGGTTCAGAGATTCCTCTCACAGCCTTTCCATGTATCAGAGAAGTTCAATGGTTTCCCGGGAATTTATGTTCCGCTTTCTGAAACGATCAGAGGCTTCAAGGAGATAATCGAGGGCAAGCACGATGATCTTCCTGAATCTGCATTCCTCTTCGTAGGAACGATTGACGAAGCCGTAGCAAAGGCAAAGAATATCTGATATGAATACGTTCAGACTTTTGATTTCAACGCCTGACGGAAACAAATTCGAGGGTGATGCAGTAAAGCTGACATTGAGAGGAGCAAAAGGCGACCTTGCAATTCTTGCAGGGCATATCCCTTTCGTAACGTCTGTGGTTCCGTGCGATTGCTATGTTTGGACGGACGGCGAAACGGCAAGAGAGGCTCATGTTGAAGGCGGACTTCTTTCTGTAACGAAAGAAAAAACCACATTCCTTGCGTCAACTTTTGAGTGGACAGAGGAATAATGATAATAACAATAAAAAACGCATCATTCGGCGCATGTTGATAAGGATGTTTTTTAAGCTTTTTCATCACGCGCCGAAAACGAAATAAATCCCTGTCGGGATTTGTGAAATATCCTGCGGATGTGAAATACGCCTGCGGGTGTGAAAAAGGGATTTATTTCATTTCACATTGCGAAGCAATATTTCACAATCGCTATGCGATTATTTCACATTTGCCGTAGGGAAATATTTCACTATTCGGAAATTATATATAATTTCCCTGCTTGCTACGTTATAAGACAAAGAGACCCGCTGAAAAAGAAAATGATATAATCCCCATAGAGTAGACACTTGAAATAACAAAGAATTTCAAGACTACACTATGGGGGTTATTTTATGTTCAAAAATAAGTTAACATCAGAAAAGAGAATCGAATTAGCAAAGGAATATTTGAGAGGAGAAACAAGTTATGAAAGAATAGCAAAGAAATATGGAATAGATGCATCGACAGCACAAGAAACAGTAGCAATATACGAATCCCAGGGAGAAGAAGCATTTTTAAGAAAGAAGCATCAAAAATATAGTAAAGAATTAAAGCAAAAAGCAGTAGAGGATTATCAATCCGGGAATGGTAGCTTGAAAACAATTTGCCAAAAGTATAAAATAACCAGAAAAAGTTCACTACGAAGTTGGATAATGTGGTATAATGGTCATAAAGATTTTAAGGGACGGAGCGCCGCCAAAGGAGAAATCTATATGACCAAAGGAAGAAAGACCACGCAAGAAGAACGCACGGAGATCGTTGCGT
>JAZQMY010000020.1:0-12981 GCA_045627045.1 Clostridia bacterium
TCATCGGATAAATACGATTTCTATTACAGCTTTGAAGGAATCGAGAAAACGCTGATTGAAGCGGACTATCAGGGTGGCAGAGCGTATTATTGGATTGTTCCCTCCTCACTCGGAAATGCAATTTCATCGGGTAAAAGTGGAAGCGGAAAGATATATGTTGATTGCAAGACAGGCTCGACAACGATAAGCGAGGAAACAAATTTCACGGCATATATTTCCGACTCTGAAGCAAGCAAGCCTGATGTTTCAATGTCACTTGCACCTTCTTCTGATTTGCCGATGGCTTTTCAGAATATGTACATTCAGGGAAAATCGAAGGTACAGGCAACAATTTCGGCAACGGCAAAGACGGGAGCAACGATATCGAGCCTGACTATGTCAATCAACGGCAGAGAATATGGCACTCCGTTTCTGTCGGATTATCTTTCGGTATCCGGGCAGGCATTTGTTCTGGCAACGGCGGTTGACTCAAGAGGCTTTTCGAGGCAGATTGCTCAACGCATAGACATTGTTTCATACTCTTCTCCTGTAATCACGGCATATTCGGGTGAAAACAAAGTAATAGTCGGCAGATGCCTCGCAGATGGTACGCTTTCGGATGAGGGAACTTATGTCAGAATAAAATGTGGCAAGGCTTGTTCTGATGTTTCAACACTTAACAAGTGTACTTTGCAATGGCGTTATAAACAATCAAGTGGTGGTACTTATTCCGCATGGGCAACGCTCCTCGGCGAGAATGAAGCGGCAATTATAGACTATAACTCCTATTCATCATCAATTACATTTGCAAAGGAAAACGGGTATTCAATTCAGCTCAAGGTTGCAGACTCTATAGGATCAGAAACAATATTCACTACAATGCTTTCCTCAGACGGATTTGCACTCGACTTTGAACCTGATGCCGAGGCAATAGGCATAGGTGCAAAGGCAGACAGTTCAAAGCCTCACAGTATTACGATGGGATATGAGACGTTTTTCATTAATGGAATTATGGGGACTTTGAAAGCAGAAAGTCTTACTGATATACTTGCATATGCGAACGGTGATTGCCCGGTTGGAATATCTACAATTATGACAAGTACTCCCGAGATCGGACTCATTATGAAAGTTGACAACAACAATTATACGGTGCTAGTCACAAATTATGGTAATAGTGATACTTCGCAAAGATCATTGAAGATTAACATTAGAAAAAAAGGGACAAATTCAGGTTGGAAAACAATATCTTCAACATAAGATAAGGAGAAAAAATGGCAAACAATAGATCTAATTCAAGACAGACTCTTGAAGAATACATTCAAGAAAACTCAAAAAACACAATTCAACCGATGGCAAAAATAAACCCGACACTATCTACTCCGGCGAATGTTCAGCCGACAAAAAATGCAGATTTATCAAAAGTAGCACCGGTTGATTCTTGGAGTGAGCCAGTTTCTCCTACTTTAATCGGCAGAGATAAATCAGTAAATCAGAGGCTTAACTTTTTGGATCCGATAAAAAATACAGTTGAATCAAGCGCTTTGTATCAGGATCTGATATCAAATGCGAAAGTTAGTACTGATAGCGAGCCGGACAACGTTTTCAAAAATAGCCCGGACGGCATCAATCCAAAGATAACGTGGCTTAAAGATAACAAGGCTTCGGAGGTTATTCCGGCAAGTGAGATCCCGGCAGGGGTTCAGATCCAGATGCCTGAATACAAGGAATCTGCTAATGTAACTGCAGCAAGACAATTACTCGAGAAAAAATTGTCAGAAATGCCTGCATATAAATCACGCTGGCAGGGACAGATTGATTCGCTTGTAGGCAAGATACAGAACAGACCTGGTTTCTCGTATGATGCAACTAAGGATAATCTGTATCAGATGTACAGGGACAGATACATACAGAATGCTAAGCTTGCTATGGAGGACACTATGGGACAAGCCGCGGCGCTCACCGGAGGCTACGGTAACAGTTACGCTGCAACGGTTGGCAACCAGGCGTATCAGCAGAGTATGAACGGACTTAATGACGTGATACCGGAACTGTATCAGCTTGCATACAATAAATATGCTGCCGACACTAATAACATGTACAATCAGCTGAATATGTTGATGGGACAGGAAGAAAGCGATTATGGCAAGTATAAGGATCAGGTCAATATATGGAATAATGAAGTCGACAGAGCTCAGAGCGATTATAACAAGGCGATAGCTGAGGATAAGAATGATTATAACATAAAATTACAGACAATTTTACCAGGGAATACTCAGGGCGCCGACGAGAAAACGTCTCAGAATGCGTCTTACACGATCACTAACAACGACGAAAAGACGTTTTTCGGCTATGTAGACGGCAAAAATTATGCAAGTGCAGAAAAATATCTTAATCTGTTGCTGGAAAAGGGTGCAGATCCGAATGTCGTTATGAAGTTGGTGGAATTTCTTCCGGAGAACGCAACGGATGCAGAGCCCGAGAAAACTGTCGCTTATGCACTGACTACTAATGACAAAGATATTTTCTTCAATTACATTGACACAAAAAGCTGGGAGAAGGCAGTAAACTATTTAAACTACCTCAAGAAACAGGGAGCTGATGAAGGAGTGCTGCAGTCACTCCTTAGCTACATAACAAAAGACAAATACAAGAATATGTATAACGCAGATTAAATAAGGAGAGACTCAATGGCAATAACTGTTGCGCAGCTCAGAGAAGAACGTAAAAAAACTGAAAACACAAAGCTGAATGATCAGAACACTCAAGCAAACAAAATACCGACAGTTGCAGATCTCAGAAGAGAAAAAGCGTACAATGCGCTTGACGTAAATTCAACGGCAGGAAAAATCAGCCAGTGGATGAACAATTCGGCTAATCTTTTTGACAACTATTTTAAAAGCGGATCTGGCTCAAATGAGTATCAGTCAGGAACTAAAACGGCGTTATTTTATAAGCAGAATGAGATCAAACTGAATGATTATATCAGCCAGGGAAATGAGCTCAAAAAAACACTCGAAAATTACGGATCCAAATTCGGTGAAGAATATTCAAGCAAAACACTTAAGGCGATCAATGATGCGCTTTCAGGCTATCAGAAAATATCCGAATACGGAAAACTCAATTCGGAATTTTACTCTCAGTTTGAGGATGAGGAATCTTACAATTCGTGGAAAAAATATTATCAGGATCATGAAGATCTCCTCAAGGTTAAAAATACAGATAAGGATTTTGCTTACTATGTAGCAAAGGGCAGAAACAATAATTCGGAAAATAATGAAAATGTTATTTCAAAGATTGCAAAAGGATTACCTTCGTTTTCGCTGACTGGTGCAGTGTCAGATCCGTATATGGCAAGAACTGAGACGCTGAAGGCCCTTACTGTTGACGAAAAAAATGTTTATGATTATTATTACGGAAAATACGGACGAGATAAGGCAGAAGAATATTTAAGCAAAATAAGCCAGTATGCGAATCAAAGAAGTGCTTCTGAGATGTACGATTCTCTGAAGGACAAGCCACTTCTTGAAGAGCTGTTTGGTATAGCGGCTGGCCTTAATCAGGCCGGAACAGGCTTCCAGAACTTGATCAACTTCAAGGATGAATATATTCCGAATTCAACTCTTGAACTCACATCCGGAATGGTTCGTAATGATCTCGCAAAAGGCAAGACCGGAGCTTTCGGGACGTTCGGAAGCACTGTATATGATATAAATGTCAATACTGCGAACATGCTTCCGTCTATGCTCGTTAGTTCGATCACGAATAATCCGAATATTGGTGCGACGGTACTCGGTGCAGGAGCGGCAGGAAATGCTTATGCAGAGGGATTGAGAAAAGGAATGACGAAGGGACAGGCAAGAGTGTACTCTACTCTTGTAGGTGCATCTGAAGCCGGCCTTGAGAGTCTCCTCGGCGGTATAGGAAGCTTTGCAGGTAAATCAAACATTGCAAAGAATGTTCTTTCAAAGCTTGACGACGTTGCTGTAAATGCAATAAGCAAGATTGACAGTGCATTTGGCAGAGTTGCTATAATGGCAGGGGACGCATTTATTAAGCTCATCGGTGAGATGAGCTCTGAGTTTACCGAAGAGAGCCTTCAGGAAATACTTGAACCGTGGTTTGAATCCGTTGTTACAGGCAAGCAGTATGAAGCCCCGAACGCTGACCAGGTACTTTATGCCGGACTGCTCGGTGCGCTTTCTGCAGGTTTGCTTGACAGCGTTAATGTAAATACATCTGAGGCAGAAATATATAAAACCGGCAAACAAATAAAGGGGAAATCAGTTGACGGTGACCTCACACAGAAAATAATTGACAGCGGTAAGGGATATTCTGCCGACACAATAGCATACAAACTTGCAAACAAAATTGATGCCAACAGCGACGCTTATTCTATAGGCCGACTTTTCTATGAAGAGCAGGCTGTACTCACCGAGCAGAATAAGCAGGACATCAAGAGGCAGATTATTGAGAGCGGAGTAGATGAAACTTCTGCAGGAAAGCTCACAGATATTCTTTTTAAGGTATTTGAAGGGGCGAAGATTTCCAAACATGAACAGACGATACTTGAAAGCAATCCCGAGCTTACAGATGCGGTGCGAGCCGTTCTCCTGGATAATGCCGCATACAGAAGAGAAGCTGCATACAATCAGGTGGCGGAGCAGATAAGTCAGAACGCAAAAAGCAGAAAAACAACCGATACAAAAACAGAAACTTCAGAAGTACAGACAGAACAGATTCAAAACAACGAGAACACAAGAAACATAGGAACGGCAATCAAGAACGTTCTCGGAGATATAACAGAATCAAATGCAGATATTGCCGCTGTTATAAAGGGAACCTACGAGGAAGAGAACGGAGTAGATCCTGAGGTATATGTGAGGTCAATGCTGATTGCATACAATTATGGACTTGCAAAGCTTCCGGCAAGAGCTCTTGAAGCTTCTCAGGGAATTATTTCTGATTTGTCAAGGGAAGACAGGACTGCAGCATATAAGGCAGGTCTTGACGTTTCTGAGAGGCAGGAAGTAGCAATCAAAGACAATGCAACTGCTCCTGAAGTGAATGAATACGGAACAGATGAAGACTATTCAGAATTACTGAAGGACGAGCTTGATAAAAAGAAGCTCCCTGAAAACGTAGTCAAGGCGGCACTTGAAGACTTCGGAACCAATACGGAAGGTGATGTGGCGTATTATGCAGACAGCATATACCGTGCGTATAATTACGGCAGACACAATCTTGTAAACGACCTTAAAAGCCTTGAGATAGACTCTGACACAGCAAAATCAGTATTTGAGCTCGGCAGAAAGTCAATGGAAAAGGAACGTTCTGAAAGAAGCGTATCTGAAGCGGAAGTCAGAAGAACAGCGAGACCAGAGAGCGGCAAAATATCGTATGACAACACTATTGATACAAAGCATCTGAATGACAGGCAGAAAGCCAGTGTTGCCACTGCTGAGATTATTTCGAAGATATACGGCATTGATATAGTGTTTTTCGATTCGCGTCTGAACGGCAATAATTTTGACGGCGAGTATGACGGGGACAATACTATTTTCCTTGACATAAATGCAAACGGAAATGATTCTGCATTGTATTCACTTGCGCATGAGCTCGTACACTTCATCAAGAAGCAGTCACCGGAGGACTTTGACGTTCTTGCGGACTTCGTTGTTGCAAAATACAATGCGGCGGGAGTATCATTCGGACAGGCTGTGCAGTACAGGCTTGAACAGTATGAGGGCGTTGTGAAGAATTTCACTTACGATGATGCTTTCGAGGAGGCGGTCTGCAATGCTTTTGAACACGTATTCAGAACAGGAGATGCCATACAGAACCTTACGGAGCTTGCTCAGACGAACAGAGGGCTTGTAGAAAAGATAAGAGATTTCATCAAGGACACAATAAAAAGAGTGAAGGAGCTCTTTGATGGCGTTTCATCGGAGCAGATTGAGGCGGATTTTTTTGACAGCATAATTGAAGACTACTCAGAAACCGAAGCTGTATTCGTCAAGGCACTGAATAATGCGGCGGCAAAGGGGAGAAAGGAAAGCCGGAGTGCGGAGAAGTTTGAACTAAAGAACGACGAAGTGTATAAAATAACACCGGACATGACCGAAGAAGAGCGATACGCTGTGCTGAAAAATGCGAACGTGATTGCTGTAACAGATACAGAATCTGCTAAGTACGGAGCGATAAGTGATTTGTCGGCGATAAATCAGAGAGCAAAAAGCATTGCAGAAAAATTCGTAAATAAGCTTGCGCAAGAACTCGGTATTCTGAATGTTCCCCTTCAGCATAGTGAACTTGAGTTTGACGTAACAATAAGCAAAAACAACGGATTAAAGGAAAGCTTATCTCAGCAGCTTAAATACGGCGGCGGATATCTAAACTTTGCAAAAGCACTTGTGAACCTCAAAGCATTGCTTGAAAACTCAGTAATGTTATATAGAAATAATCATGATATATACGAGGGAACGAAAAAAGCAGAAAAGTATTTTCAGACAAAAGCCGTTTTACTTGGTGCATTTGAAACAAGTAAAAGTATTGTTCCGGTAAAATTTGAAATCAAAAAGCAAAGCAATGTCAAAAATGCAAATTTGTATTTGGTAGTATCTCTTACTGAAATAAAAAAATCCGACGTCATGGGGAGAGGTTCATACGACATATTGTCGCAAGACGTTCTCCCTGCTATCGGAAGTACCTATAGTTTACCACAGATAATTCAAAATGTCAATAGTCTTGACGGGGATTTTTTGAAATATATTCCGGATAAGATGCTTAATACTGAGCAAATAAAAGCAAAGAATGAAGCAATCAGGAACGACACAGAAAAACTCAATAGGTTAAAATTGTCTGATAATAGAAAATACGCTCTGAAAGCAAATGATGCACAGTATCTCGAGCTTGCGAAGGACCCGAAGAAGAACGAAACACAGCTTCAGGAAATGGTTCAGACAGCCGCAAAAGAGGCGGGATATGATTCACCACTGCTTTATCATGGGACAAAAAGCTTCGGCTTTACGACATTTGACCTTTCCAAAATGGATGATAAGCGAAGCATATTCTTAACAAACAAATCTGATGTTGCAGGAACTTACTCCGGAGCGGTCGGAAAGAGAAGAATATCCGAAACAAGCTATGATGTAGATTCGATGAACGCAAAAGAGACCGTCGATGCATTAAACGATTATGCAGATAAATACGGTGATTCTCTCGATTCAAAGTATTCATATATTACACCTGCAGAAGCATCAAGAATAAAAACTGATGCTGATACTGCACTTAACGACCTTTCAAAGATAGTTAAATCAAAAATCAATGAGTATGCGGATAAAATGGCTGAGGACTTTAATGACAGCGATATGAAGACGCAGCAGGCTCTTGTTGACTTGCAGGAGAAAATATATCTCGGAAGCAGAGATTCTATTCTGACACCTTTATATATTCTGATTGAACGTACTGATGCATTCAAAGATACAAAGGTGCCTGCCGAAGCATTACGGAAACTGACGATTGAACGTGAGGTCAGAAAGAAAAACTTAGATACAACCAAAGGCTTTGTGCTACGAAACGAGCTTGACGGATATGTATATGTTCCAATGACAACGGATGAAGCAAAAGGCATTCTGAAGGACTACAACTCACGTGGCAATTATTCGCTTTTAGCAAAGACGGGGCGTGTTTTTGAGGTTGATGCCGCCGGTCAACGCTGGCACGAACTGCGGAACTGGCTGAAGTCTTCACTATACGATATGAATAACACATATGTTGAGAAGGACAACGGAAAAAGCTACCTGATTGACCGTGCGACAGACGATGTTATTACGAGTACAGAATCTGACCTCTCCGGTGATTCGCTTCACATGCTATTGCTAAGCAAAGCGAGCTTTCAGATGAAGCTGGATGCGCAATCACTCAGAACCACAAGGGATATTTCCGCATGGGCGAAGTACCGTGGATATGACAGTGTTATTTTCAGAAGCCTTGTTGACAACGGCGGAAATGCTGATTTTGATCAATCAGAAATGCAAAGCGATGTTTACGTTATCTTTAATCCTGCTTCGGTCAAGTCTGCCGATCCGATTACCTATGACAATAACGGCAATGTTATTCCTCTGAGTGAGAGATTTAATTCAGAGAACGAGGATATCAGGTATTCACTGAAAGGGCATAATAAGGACGGAATCGAGGTATATGAGACAAGCGAAAAAACGCTGAATCTAACATGGAAACAGAGAGTTGACAAATTTGAAGCAATGTTAAGGAATGACTACCTTAATATGACTGCAAGGTTCGTTCGTAACGGACACACTTATTATGCTACGTTGGACAAATCAAATCCTGTCAAGTCTTTGTATGGTGAAAAGCATTTTTCAAATAATGGTAAAAAAGCATTTATCAAAGAAGGCGCAGACGGCGGTCTATTTGATTTAATAGAAAATACAATATATGTTGATAGCAGCATTGACACAAAGAATCACAAAGCAATAGATAATTTTACCGATTACTTTGATTACTTTGTTAAAACGGTGCAAATCGACAACAAAGTCTTTGACATTCTTGCGACGGTTAAGAAGAAATACTATGATAAAAACGGATTTACTTATACATTGTACTTAAAAGAGAACAATAAAAAGAAGGCATCCCCCGCCGTAACCAATAAAGGTTTTAGTGTGGAAGGAGACACCTTCGCAGTAAATGATACCACAACTTTCTCAAAAAGTCAAGAGGAAAATTCTGAAAAATCAAACAAATATTCACTCAAGAGCCGTGAAGCATCTATTTATTCCTTTGCAAAGAGCCTTGCAAGAGATTATTCGACAGAAAACAGCGCTGAGCTCCTCAATCTGATAAAGGCCGCCGATGCAGACTATGTGAGCAATAAGAGCACTGACACAGCTATAAAGAAAATAGTTGAATGGCTGCAAGATAACAGAAAGCAGGGAAACAAGCCGCTCTCCGCTGAAGCAAAAGAGGTGCTGAGTAAACTGAAAAGTCAGAAGGTGTCGCTCACTGATGCGCAGAAGCAGGAGGTTATAAAGCTTTACGGAAGCTACGGAGCATTTGTTAAGAGCCTGTTCGGAAGAATGACAATAAACGATAAGGCAGACGTTTCTCTTGATCAGATATGGAGTGAACTTGCAGAAAGCTATCCGCAATATTTCAACAGTCAGACAAACGTAGGCGATATGCCGGTGCAGCTTGCCGAGGCTATTAACCGTCTCAAAACGTCATATGCACCTGAGGTAATGGCGGCAGAGGGAAATTATCTTACAGAAGCTATGACGGCTGATATTAAAGAAACTTTCAATAACCTTGAGAATAGCATTCCTGATCCGCTCAGTAAACGTTTCCTGCTTGCGAATGCGCTTGAAGAAACACTCAACCCCGGCGAAAAGCAGGTTCTGGAAAGATACAATAAGCAGATTGCAGAGCTTGATGCGCTGGAAAAGCATCTGAGCGAGATTGAAGCACAGATAAAGTATGAGTATGACAGCACGGGCGGACAGGATATTGAGAGAATTAACAACCTGAAGGCCGAGAAGGTCAAGACAGAGAACAGAATCAATACATACGATAAAATGTTATTCAAGTTTGAATCGACGGACTCAATGAAAAAGGTCCTCGACAGAGAACGTACAAAGATTCTCAGAGAGGCTGACGTTAAGCGGAATCAAGCACTTGATAAGCAGAGAGGCGACATTGAAGAAGCATTCACACGTAACAAGACTAAAAAGATCATAGAGAAGGACGTGTCAGACCTTCTGACATGGCTGACAAAACCGTCAAAGAATGACAGAAAACGTGTGCCAGATGCGCTGAGAACAAGTCTCCTTGAGTTGGTATCGAGCATTAACCGGTCTTCAAATAAATACATTCTCGGTAAAGGGAAGACGAAGAGCGATCAGGCATTCCTTGCAAGCCTGGATGATATCAGACATATGCTTGATCATCCTTCAGGAGATAATGCAGATATTTATCAGCTGTATAAGGAACAGCTCCCCTCGGACTTCTTTGACCGATATGAGGATCTCATCAGCAACGTGCGCAAGCTTGCAGACACAGGTACAGAACAGTACGTTATAAACAAAATGTCTGTTGCAGACCTACAGTCGCTTTCCGAAGTACTCAAAAACATAAAACGTGCCGTGCAGGACTTCAACAAGTTCCTCGGCGAATCGAAAATGCAGTACATCTCTCAGGCGGGAGACAGTTCCATATCAACGCTGAAGGCAATGCCTAAAGCTACGACAGCAAACAAACTTTTCAAAAATTTCACGTGGGACCTTGCACGACCTGCATACGGCTGGACGAGATTCGGCGAAGGTGGCGAAGTTATATGGGACGGATTCGTCAAAGGTCAAGCAAAGCTTGCATTTCTTGCAAAAGAGATAATAGATTTTACGGCTCAAACTTATACAAGAGACGAGGTCATTAAATGGAGCAAGGAAGCGATAACTATATTTGAGGGTTCGGACGCTGAAATTCGTATGAGCGTAGGTATGGCTATGTATTTGTACGAGCTTACTAAGCGTCAACAGGCAAAGACACATATTGAAGGTGCAGGAATCAGAGTTGCAAGCTGGGGAAAGAACTTCAAGGTTATAAATAATACTGACAAGATAATCACTTCAGGCGAAATTGACATGATTACCAAGCAGCTCACAAAGCGACAGAAAGAAGTAGCGGACAAGCTCCAGTATTATATGGCAACGCGAGGAAGTGAGCTCGGTAACGAAATCAGCGTGATGAGATACGGCACTAAAAACTTCAACGATCCGAACTATATAACAATATACACGGACGGCAGAGGACTATCAACAGATCCGGAAAGCATAAAAGGTGAGAACTTATATTCATTGCTGAATAAAGGCTTTACGAAGGACGTACAGCTTAATGCTTCCAACAGAATTATGCTTTATAACATATTCGATGTGTTCTCGGATCACATGGCATCAATGGCTCAATATAATGCGTTTGCACTGCCGGTTCTGAATGCTATCAAATGGCTGAATTATAATCAAAATTATTTCGATGAGGCAGCCGGCAAGAAAATGTACGGTGATTCTCTCAAGGATCAGCTGGCAAGAGTCTACGGAGACGGAAAAGATTCTGCACCTGGTGAAAATCAGTCGAGTGATGCCGAGAAGTTTATCATCAATACGATCAAGGCTATCAGCGGAACTGAATCACATTCAGTACCTGGGGAGGGCATTGCAATAAAGTTGCTTCAGAAACAGAATGTTTCGAGAATAGCTTTTAACGCACGTGTTGCATTGCTTCAGCCGTTGGCTATAGTCAGAGCTGCAGAGATAATCGATTATGGTGATATTGTAAAAGGTATCATGCTCTCGCCTAACAAGATAAAAAGCAATATTGCAGATATGCTATCTCATAGTGGTATAGCGTTGTGGAAATCGCTCGGCTATTATGATACTAGCATCTCCAGAGGTCTTGTAAAGGCTATAAAACACGACGAAAGCACCATAGATAAAATCAACGACTTCAGCACGTGGGGTGCAGAACAAGCCGATACAGTAACCTGGGCGGCCATGTGGAACGCAGCAAAGAAAAAGATTGCCTCAGAAGGAAGATATGAGGTGGGATCGGAGGACTTCTACAGTGCGGTAAATGATGTGTTCAATGAAGTCATCTATAAAACTCAGGTTGTTGACAGCGTGCTCACTAAGCCGGAACTGTTCAGATCCAAAAGTTATGTTATCAAGGCTGCTACATCGTTCATGAGCGAGGGTGTTGCATCGATCAATCCGATCATGGAAACGTTCATGACGATCGACAGAGAGACAAGAACTCCGGGGGTCGGAGCTGCGAAAGCATGGCAGAGACACGGCAGAAGTCTTGCCAGGTCTATCGGTGTGTTTGCTCTGAGTCAGATTATAACAGCTCTTGCTGAATCTATACCAGATGCTTTGCGAGATGACGGAAATGATGAATACGATAAAAAATATCTTACCGCAGCACTTGAGAATTTTGTCAATGAAATGCTTCCGTTCAGCAAAGTACCAATCTTGAGTGATGTTTACGAAATTTCTAAAACATTTTTGTATTATATGGGTTTATCAAACAGTAAGGGATATGAGATAGAAAAGTTATATCTCGGTTGGGTGGATACAGCACTTAAAGCAGTTGAGATCCTTAATGGTAAAAAGAACGGAAACTGGAAGTATGAGAACTATACATATTACAGCATCGTGTACAAGCTCCTGCAGGCAGCGTCATCAATAATCGGTGTGCCGATGGCTAATGCAGTCAGGGAAGTCGTTACCGTCTGGAACAATACTGTAGGTAGCTTTTCACCTGAGAATAAAATAGTGTCATATAAGAAGTAAATTTGCGGCGGGTGGGTATCTGATAAAGCCTGCCGTATGATATTATACAAACGAGGAGGATATTATGAAGCAGAAATATATATTTACTCTTGACTTAACGAAGCACGAGTCGCAGGTGTCGCTGCCTGTTATGCTTGGTGATAAGGCGAGAGAATTGTTTATCGGCTTGCGAGTGGGTGAAGCTCCGTGGAAGTTGCCTTCCGGCGGAAGAGCGGTGTTCACTGCTATGAAACCTGATGGCAATGTTATATTCAATGATTGCATTATTTCTCAAGAGGGTGCTGTTGTCTATTACAGATTTACAAATCAGACGGCTAATTTTGCCGGCATACAGGTTTGCCAAATCAATCTATATGACTCGGACGGATCACCTATCAGATCACCTCGGTTTGAGATGGTAATAAGCAATAAAGTTGTATATGACGATGACGTAATCGAGTCAGAATCAGAACGTCAGGCTCTTGACACAATGATTGAGGAATTGATACAGGCAAAGAAAGACCTTGAAAACATCAATTTATCGGTCGGCAAAGAGGATAATCTGACATACATTATTATAACCGACAGAAACGGAATCGAGCACAAAGTTTCATTTGCTGACATAAGCCCGAGAGGCAATTGGACAATTGCAACGAGTTATTACTAT
>JAZQMY010000021.1:0-25015 GCA_045627045.1 Clostridia bacterium
CTTCTACACGATAGTAAACGACGCGGAAGCGATCAAAGATGGCTATATGCTCTTTGAAATCGGAAACAAGGTCGAAACGCAGGCGGTATACTTCAGCGACCTTACGGCAGAATCTGACGGCAGATATATTTTCCGCTGCAACGTAAATGCTTTGCAGGTGTCAGACTCAATTATCGTATCGTTCCACTACGGCGACGTTACGGTAGGACCGAAAACAACATCAGTTGCCGACTACATTGGCAAGGTCATTGCAAATCACAGCAACGACGACACCGACCCGATCGTAAAACTTGCAAAATCAATTCTTAACTACGGTCATTACGCACAGCTCGCTCAGAAAGAAACACGTCATTTCACTCTCGGTGAAGATTATGAGGTTACAGATAATCTTTCCGATGTTACGATTGCAAATACATCTGACCTTGAAGCGTATAAAGCAACAAAGACGGGCAGCATTGACGGTATCACAAAGATATCCCGTTCGCTTTCCCTTGATTACGGCACGGATATCAACATTTATCTCACCGTGAAAGACGAATATGTTCCTAATATCACCGTAACCGACAAGAACGGAAACGAAGTAGAATTTACTCTTGAAAAGACCGGAAGCAGATATCTGCTTGTAATCCCGCAGATATCGGCTCATCAGCTCGGTGATATGTACACCGTAAAATTCAACGGCAACGCTATGACGATCAACGTTTCGGCACTCTCTTACGCATATTCGGTACTGTCTTCCGAAAAGACAGATGCACAGAAGCTTTGTGTTTCGGCACTGTATGAATACTACACGGCGGCTATTGCTTACCGTAACGCACAGTAAAGGAGAAAAGCAATGAATAATAAAACGCAGTACGAAGAACCGAAAATCGAGGTTGTCGTTTTCGAAACGGAAGATATCATTACAACCAGCGGTGATAAAGATATCGAGATGGAAGAAATCGACGATTGGTAATGTAACGGCACAAAAAAGCGCAGGATTTCAAGACGAAATCCTGCGCTTTTCTTATACTTAGAACAGATCAATGAAAACAGTCCTTATCAGGCACAGTCTACTGTGACCGTGCTTGACAAGTGTACAATTGTCTGAATCGGATATGAATTTACAGGATGGAACACTAAGGCTGATGGCAGTGGAACTGCATACAATCCGGATGACACGTTCACCATTGTCAGCGATACTACATTGTATGCGCAGTGGACCAAGGCTAAGTACAAGGTAACTTATGATTGGGAAACAGATGTACCGTCAGATGCAGTACTTCCGACAGACGGAAATACATATAACTGGCATGACTCAGTAACAAAAGACGGAACATACACAAACGGCAGCACATCAAGTGCGGCAAAGAACGGAATACCGGGAACATGGATATTCAGCGGCTGGACAGCAAACGATAAGCTCACAGAGGACGGCGTTGAAGGCAACGTAACATTCACTGGTACATGGAAATTCATTCCTAAAACAGTTCCGCCTGTTACAGGAGAAAACAACAGTTTAGCTCTTTGGCTTGTTCTTCTGTTGTCCGGCAGTGCGGCATTGGTAATTATTCTGTTTTTTAGAAAAAAGATAATAACTGATTAATATGAAAAAAGCGGCAGGTACTAAAATATCTGCTGCTTTTTTATTGTCAGCTTTAGCAAACAATAAATCACCACCAAAGGCGGTGAGAGTAATAGCCTTTAGATAACAAATTCCTCCTGTGATATAATAATATAGGTCTGCCAACCAAAATAAAAATCACAGGAGAAATTTGTCATAAATGACAAAAACAGTATTTCGCATAAGAGGCAAAATGAAAGTACTATTAAACGGTTTTTATTGACGATCAGAAACTTATCAGATACAATCATCACTTCTTTCGAACTCGTTCCTTTTATGTCACAGAGGCGCCGCAATAGAATATTTGTCCCACAATTACCACAATTTTATCAACTTTTCTATTTGCCTATTGACTAAAGCGGGCATTTGATGTTATAATAAAAAAAGTAATCTGCTGGAGGTTTTTATGAAGAGAATAATATTTGCATTGCTTTCTTTTGCCGCATTGTTTGCGCTTTCTGCCTGCGCAGAGCCGCATATTCATCAATACGGCGAGTGGAAAATAACGGTTGATTCAACCTGCAGTACTGAGGGTGTTAAGGAACGCTATTGTTCTGAATGCTCGGAGAAGCAGACAAAAGCCGTTGAAAAGAAAAATCATTTGCCCGGCAAATGGACTATTGATACAGCGACGGGAACAAGAACAGAGGTTTGTGCCGTTTGCGGCGAAACGATGGGTACAGAAGCTCTTGAGTACGATGATACCACAAAACTTCTGTATGAAGTAAATCCGGATGGAACTACCTGCACCGTTACGGGCTTTGAATCGATTGCATCCCCTGAGCTTATTATTCCGGAAAAAATAGACAATTTCACCGTTACGAAAATTGGTGATCTCGCATTTTTTGATTGTCGGCTTATTGAAAAGGTTGTACTTCCGGATACGGTAACTGCTTTGGGAGCATCAGCATTCAATTCATGTGCGAGCCTTGCCGAAATCAACCTTCCGGAGGGACTCCTTACGATAGGCAGTTATCAGTTCTATAATTGCCGCAGTTTAAAAGAAGTCACTATTCCTTCCACTCTCACAAAATTGACAAAGCTCAGCTTCGGCGGCTGTGTCAGCCTTGAAAGTGTCAGCTTTACAAACGGCCTTGTATCGATCGCCAACAATACTTTTTTTAATTGCAGAAGCCTTGAAGAAATTACTTTGCCTGAAACTGTTACAACGCTATCTGCTTCTGCATTCAGCACTTGTACCGGACTTAAAAAAATCACAGTGCTCGGCAAACTCAGCAGTGTCGGCAACAGATGCTTTGGCAGCTGTGAAAGCGTTGAAGAATTTATTATGGAAGAAAACGATAAATATTATATAAGCGGAAACTGCCTTGTTGATTCCGAATCTAAAAGACTTGTTGCAGGCTTCAGAAATGCTCAGATTCCGGACGGTGTAAAAATAATCGCTTCAGGTGCTTTTTGGGGAATAACAGGTATAAAAAGCTTGACTCTTCCTGCTGGCGTAGAAACGATTGAAAATGATGCTTTCGGAAAATGCTTTGATCTTGAGGAAATCATTTTTCCGGCTTCTCTCAAAGAGCTTTACGGATACGTTCTCTATAAGGATACAAACTTGAAAACGGTAACATATAACGGAAAAATGTCAGACTGGGAAGAAATGGATAAGAATCCTGTGTGGGATCTCGGCACTGAAGATTATGTTATTAAATGTATTGACGGAGAAATCCGTAAGGAAAAATAAACAAAGTTATTTACGGAGAACTTATGAAAAAAATTATATTGTTAATTACGGTTTTATTATCGCTTACTGTACTTTCATCTTGCACGGAAGCAAAAAGGTCGGATGATCCTGATCTTTCGGATTATACGATAGTATATCCTGCAGACTATTCCGAATGGAAGATGACGGAAGTAAAGCTTCTCAAGGAAGTAATTGAAGAAAATTCGGGCAAGGAAATCAGAATTATTCCCGACAGCGAAGAGACCACCGGAAAAGAAATTATTCTTGGCAGCACTACACGTAAAACAAAATATTCCGACACAATCAACGGCTTTGACAACGCAATGTGCTACGTCATAGGCAGGGATGAAGATAACATCGTTCTCGGCGGTCAGAATTATTATTCCGATATGAGAGCCATATACGATTTTATCGAAAATTATCTCGGATATGACGACCTTACGGAGAATTACGGACAGCCCGTAACGAAAACTCTCGACACGGAGAACATAACTCTCTGGGAACAGCCGTCCCATCATATTATGGGAACGAGTATGTCAGGAAATCATTTTACTCATGAGTATCAGATAAAGGATTTTGCCGACTGTAATTTTAACCTTCTTTGGATCTCATCTGCTATGTGGACATCAGACCATAAGTATGAAGACACATTTGACTACGGAGAAGTCAGGGACGTTGCAAAGTGGTGTGCAAAATACGGCATTGAGATCGTTATCCAGCCGAATGTATTCCCGTTAGGCTATACGGCTGATTTTTCAAAATGTCAGGTATTTATATGTGATCACGAAGAAGATGTAATTGAAAATCCATGCGTTTTCGGCCTTTACGTTGTTGATGAGCCGCAGGAAGATGTTATGCAGTTCCGTAAGGAAGAGCTTGAATACTGCAAAGAAAAATACGGACAGTATGGCTGGAAATTTTACATAACGGTTTACAGCCCTTGGTATCCTTCTATTCCAGAGGAGGAGCAGTACCTCTATTGCAGACTCTGGGAAGAATACCTTTACGAGTGTGATGCACTTTCTTTTGACGGATATATGGGACATCTGAAGTCAAGAAACATAGATTATTGCTATATTCTTGAGACATATTCGTCATTGGCAAGAGAACTCGGTCAGGAATTCTATTACTATATTGAGTGCTTCGGAATGGGACAAAAAAATCTGAATTATACAAAGGTTCTTAGGAACAACGCTTATTTCGGACTTTGCTTCGGCTCAACGATGACGGAATACTTCCAGTACGGCGATGCAGGTGCGGCAGATGCTCCCGAATGGGCAGGCGGTTCACTCATAAACAAAGATTTCTCAATAAATCATGAGTATTATGACTATGCACAGAAGGTAAACGAAGAAATTCTCAAAGTTACCGACATACTCAAGGATTATGAATTTGTCGGAACATATACTTCAAACACACTTGACGAACCGATCCTGAGACTTGCAAATCCGTACGAGCATCCTGAAGAGTATGCAACTGACTATTTGGCAAGTGTCTGGAATACACCTATCGTTTTCGGCTGCTATGAAAACAGGGAAAACGGAAAGAAAGCTCTTATTGTTTTGAATTTTGAAGAAATAAACGATACTCCTTACAAGGAAGACAAGGATTCTCTTTATCTTGTGTTTGAAGTCAGCAAAGAGAATGCCGGAAAAGTCGTTATATACAGAGAAGGCGAAATCTTTGAGCCGGATGGTGTTATGGATAACAAAATCTCGATCCCATTCGGAAACGGAAGCGCTTATCTTTTCATAATCGGTTAATGTGGTTCGCCATTGGTTGTGAGACGTTTAATTAAATAGAATTGACTGAAAGAGTTGTCAGGTAGAGTCGGTTGCAGACTGCCTGATGACTCTTTTTTATAATGGATAACCATTGGTTGAATAGAGAAAAATGTATGAAAGAGTAGTATAGATTCAGACATAACTCCGATACCAAGAAAAACGGCAGGATTTTACGTCCTGCCTTTTTGCGTCTTATTCACGTCTTTTCTTTCTGCTGCAAATTACTGAAATCACAAACAGCATACTGCTTACTGCAAATACCATTATCCAGATAAAGGATAAACTTTTTTCGTCGGTCTGCGGAACCGGTGCATTCAATTCCCATGCAGAGTATAGGTTGGTGTGTTATTTGGCATATTAACCATAAGAATGGTTGCTGGATCATCTTCAACGGCAAATGCCGTGACACTTATGCAGGCTACCATAGCCAGCGCAAGGATAAAAGATAAGATTTTTTCATTGCGTTTTTCTTCTGTTTTTATTTGACAATGATCGCCAGTTTTGTTTCTGCTTCGTTAAGAGCTTTTTGTCCTGCCTCATCGGCAAAGCATTGGAACTTGAGCGTGGAGTTCTTGTATTCACCTTTTTCCAAAGGCTTATTCAGAACGACCTGCTCGGATTGTTCGCCCGGTGCGATCAGATCTGAAGTCCAAAGGACTGTTCCGTCTTCCAACACCAGCAAGATCTTGAACCAACAGAAATTCTGCGGCGGATTCGGTATTGTCAATTTTTGCTCCGTTTTTCCGGCTTTGAAATGCAGTTCGCCGAAGCCGGGAATGTCGATGCTGTCCGTCAGCTTTTATACGGGTTCTGTTTGTTTCGGCTGCAAATTATCGGGAGGCTTATCAATTCCGTCCTGTATCAGCAACCATGCGATCATACCAATGGCAATAACGAGAAGCACGGCAAGTATTACAGTCAATGGGGAAGTGCCTTGATTCTTTGCTAGGTTGTCATTGGGTTTGCGTTCTTCACTCAATAGGCTCTCTACCTCCTTTTTAATTATTCGTCCATACTGAATGGAGCTTGTGCAGAAGGGGGAAGGGTATAATATCCCCAACTTATGATTCCACAATTTTATTATAATAGTTTTGCTTGTTTTGCACATCTGCCAATCGGCATTATTAAAAAACTGTGTTGCTTTTTCAAGCGTTTATTCAGTAAACCGTATAAGGGAATATATGATGAATAGATAATTATTTGTTATTTATATCAGTTGGATAAAGCGTATCGTGACTTAAAGGGCTTGCTATGCCGACGGAATACTGTGTTCTTCCGGCTTTTGTATTCTGAATGCTATTTTTATTAGCGTTGCAGGCGTATGGATAAAGCAAACAGAAGACGGGTCATTTTAGATTTTTATAAAATGAAAAAAATAAAAGCCTGTTGATGTGCGAAATGATTTGAAATAAAAAACTTTCATTATGCTTTTGAAGAAAGTTTTTCAGCGATGAAAAACAGCATTATTATCGGGTTTTATTATCTATAATCAAAAATTATTTAGACTCAATATAAATTTGTCTCATAAAATGATTGCAATTTGTCAAAATATGTGGTATAATAGCTAATCGATGGTAAACATTAATCAATTACAGGAGAAAACAAATGAAAAAGAAATTAACGAGCATCTTTTTGGTACTCACAATGTTGCTTACACTCATACCGGCTATTGGTGTCTCAACATCAGTAGCTTTTGCGGATGACGGTTCGGGCGGTTCTTTTACAATGGAAAGAATTTCCGACGGCACGCAGAAGGACGTTATTGTAAACGGCGAGCGCAGAGTAATATACTGTATGCAGTATGATTATCTTTGGCCTGTTACCGGAGGTGGATATGCAAATGCCCCGACAATATATACGGAAGCAACAACTATAGACCTCTTGAGTGCAGATCAACAGGCAATTATTCAGAGAGTTCTTTACGGTGGCTATCCTTATGATTCAGTGGGAATCCTGGCACCGCTGTATGAGTATTTCGATGCAGCATCAGCATCGGATATGGCATCCAACTTGACACAGAATCTGATCTGGTCGCTGATGGTTGAATGGAATATTCCGGGAAATACCCATTTTACACCTGTTTTGGAAAGCTCAGATTCAGATATTCCCGGATGGGACGAAGCTTACAACGGACTTGTTGATTATGCGCTCCACGGTGATCCGCTTCCGCAGGCTTCCCCCGAGTTTGCTCCTGAAGTAATCGGAAGCACAACTTTTACAAAACATGAGGAGTATTGGAAGACAGGCGCACTGACTATTTCCAATCCGGATGGTTTTAAAATCATGTATTCCGTTACTGTTCCGGACGATGTAGTCATATTGGACAAAGACGGATATGAGCTTTCCCCGAATTGGAATTTTGTTGATGGCGGTTGGGTGAATATTGGATACACTATCTATGGAGGAGAGCCTTTCTATCTTCAGACTGAACACGGCCCTTCTGCCGATGGACAATCCATCAGCTTTGCGGGTTCTGCCAGATTCCTGGTCAATGTCAAGCAGTACGTGACTGATGACACTGGTCTTGGCGATAAGGGGGACGGACAGGGATATACTCAGCACAAATTCCAGACTATGCTCAGCGTGGGCATCAACTCTATCGATTATTCAGGCAGTGCAGTTCTTAGTTCAGCAGGAGAGACTGTTACCATCAGCGGTCACAAGACTTGGATTCACGGTGACAATCCCGAGAGTATGCGTCCTACAAGCATTGTCGTTCATCTTCATGCAAACGGTGAACTCAAGCAAACAACGACCGTATATGCCGACGAACTCGGAAACTGGACATATTCTTTTGCCGATGTTCCCAAATATGATGAAAATGGCGTTGAAATAGTATATACGATTGATGAAGGATATGTTCACGATTATTCGGCAAGCTATCAGGGATACAATATCACCAATACATATGTTCCCGGCAAAACAAGCATTAACGTTGAAAAGTCATGGAATGATAACGATGATCATGATGGCCTCCGTCCTTCTTCCGTAACCGTTAAGCTTTTTGCAAACAGCGTTGATACAGGCAAGACAATTATTCTTTCCGACACTAACAATTGGAGAGGTGTTTTTGAGGATCTTCTTGAGAAACAGAACGGTGATTTGATAGTTTACACTGTTGAAGAAGTACTTGTACCCGGCTATACAACAGAGTGTGTGCCTCAGGTGGACAGTGAAGGTAATACTACCGGTTTTGTTATCACAAATACGCACGAAAACGAACTTGTTAACGTTTCGGGTGAAAAGACATGGATTCACGGTGATAATCCTGTAGAAAACCGTCCCTCAAGCATTACGGTTTTCCTACACGCTGACGGTGTGGTAAAGGATGCTGTGATTGTTACTGCAGAGAATGATTGGAAATGGAATTTTACCGACTTGAATAAGTATGACCACGGCACAGAAATCGTTTACACTGTTTCTGAGGCAAGTATACCGAACTACATTCCTTCTTATAACCATAGCAATTATAATATAACCAACACATATGCACCGGAAAAAACTGCTGTTTCGGTAAACAAGATCTGGAAAGATGAACATAACCGTGACGGCATCCGTCCTGAAAATGTTACAGTTCATCTTCTTGCAAATCTCATACCGACAGGCAAAACACTGACTCTCAGCGCTGAAAACAACTGGGAAGATGCTTTTACAGGTCTTAACATATTTGACGCAGAAGGCAACAGAATTCACTATTCTGTCACAGAGGATACTGTAAAAGGATATCACACGGCTATCTCCGGAAGCGAAGATGCAGGTTATACCATCACCAACACGCACGAGCCTGAAACTGTTGAGGTCAACGGCCGCAAGACTTGGGATGATGAAAATAATCAGGATAGCAAACGCCCCACAAGCATTACGATTCACCTGCTTGCTGATGGAACAATTAAGGACAGCGTGATTGTCACAGAAGCAGATGGCTGGGCATGGAGCTTTACTGAGCTGCACAAATACAATCAGGGAGCAGTAATCGTTTATTCAGTGCTTGAAGACAGCGTGGATGATTACAGCACAAGCTATCATGGATATAACATTACCAATACTTACACGCCGGGAAAGACCAGTGTATCAGTTGAAAAGCGTTGGCTGGATGATAATAACCGCGATGGCAAACGTCCGGCAAGCATTCAGGTCAGACTTCTTGCTGACGGCGTTCCCGCTGACGTTTCACTTCTGACACTCAGCGAGGGAAATAACTGGGAAGGCACGTTCTACGAGCTTGATGAATACAGCAATGGCCGACGCATTATCTACACGGTTGAAGAAGTGACAACTGTGAATGGCTACAGCAGTGTTGTTGGCGGCGATGCAAGCATCGGTTTTGTAATCACCAACAGCTATTCCACAGAGGTCATCGACATTCCGGTTCGAAAGGTTTGGGATGATGAGAACGACAAGGACGGTCTGAGACCGGGTAGCGTTATTATCCACATCCTTGCTAATGGTACTGTAATAAAAACTGTTACGATTGATGAATCCTCAAACTGGGAACATTTCTTCACAGGACTTCATAAGTATGAAAACGGTGCGGAAATCACTTATACTATAGAAGAGAATGCAGTCACCGGATATGAACCGGAAATCACGGGTAACAATGATTCCGGATATATTGTGACAAATAAGCACACACCTGCTCCGCGTGGCTCACTTGTTGTTTCCAAGACTGTTCTTGGTAACGCGGCTGACAAGAATAAGGCATTCACATTCACTGTAACATTGAACGATAGCTCAGTCAATGGAACATACGGTGACATGAACTTCGTAAACGGTGTAGCAACATTCACTCTGAAAGACGGTGAAAGCAAGACTGCAACAGGTCTTCCTAACGGAACCGAGTACACAGTTAGCGAGAGCGACTACTCAGCAGAAGGCTATGAAACAACAAAGTCAGGCGATGAGGGCGTGATCGTTGGTGATGATACTGTTACGGCAGCATTCACGAATACAAGAAATGCTGAAGGCTCACTCACTGTCAGCAAGACACTTGCCGGTAACGACGTCGACAAGACAAAGGACTTCACATTCACGATCACTCTGAATGATACAACTGTCAATGGAACATACAACGGTGTGACATTCACGAACGGTGTTGCAACAATCACTCTAAAGGATGGAGAGAGCAAGACTGTTGAAGGATTGCCGAATGGAGCAGAATATACCGTAACAGAAACAGATTACACTGCAGACGGATATGAACTGACAGAAAAGAACGGCGATAAGGGAACGATCTCAGAACACGAAGTATCAGTTGCGGCATTCACAAATACACGTAACACATATGGCAGGCTGGTTGTCAGCAAGACAGTCAGCGGTAACGCGGCTGACAAGAATATGGCATTCACATTCACTGTGACATTGAATGATAGCTCAGTCAATGGCACATACGGTGACATGGACTTCGTAAACGGTGTAGCAACATTCACTCTGAAAGACGGTGAAAGCAAGACTGCAACAGGTCTTCCTAACGGAACCGAGTACACAGTTAGCGAGAGTGACTACTCAGCAGAAGGCTATGAAACAACAAAGTCAGGCGATGAGGGCGTGATCGTTGGTGATGATACTGTTACGGCAGCATTCACGAATACAAGAAATGTAACTCTGCTTTCGGATGATCCGCAAACTCCGGTGATGGGCGAAAACAACAATTATGTTTTGTGGTTAATGCTTTTTGCTATAAGCTGTTTAGGCCTTGTGATGTCAGAAATTACATTGAAAAAGAAAATCCGTAGATAATAATAAAAGAGGCAGAACATAAAGTTCTGCCTCTTTGTATATGCTTATAGTGGAAAAATACTTCGATGCATGAAAAGAACCTTGCAAGATAGCTGAAGTAAAAATTTGATAATCAGCATAGAAGGTTTGACTTTTTATTGGCGATGTGATATAATGAAAAAGGAAATAGAGACCGTCATTGATACAAAATTAAATGAATATATTATTTGTACTTCTTGTTTGTTTTGTGCGGCGTGCTTATCTTTGAGTGCGTGCACTGTGCCAACGAGGATACCATTTTAGAGAATATCAGTGATGCTAACTCAAACATCGCTTTTGAGTGAAAACTTTAGCTTTCCGTGCTTATATTTACGATGCTGACGGTGAGGCAGACAGCAGTTATGCTTATCTTACCCCTGACCGTGTTGTTTATGAAAGCATGGATAGGATTAAGATAAAAAAGGCGATATTTACGGTTATGATAACTACGAAAAACGTATACCGCTGGTAGAATCTTATGCAGATGAAGAGACAGGTATACCCCGAATTCCAACGGGACGGTTCTCACGGTATCCCAACGTGGCCGACTGTTATCAATGCTATAAATGCGGAGGACAGCAGGGGGGGAACAATTATTGCAGACCGGGGCGAAGATAACGAGACTGTCTGCAAGCAGAAATATGTCGGCGGCGCGGATCTGAATTATGAACTGACACTCTATACAAGGTACCATTGCTTATGCCATACATAAATCGTCAAGAGGTATCTTCTGCTAAAAATAATGAATAGGTTATATATGAATATGAAATTATTTTTGAAAAATAATGCGTTATTAAGCTTAATTCTGGCAAGCCTTCTGATTTTTTGCTTGTTCGGAACAATTTCTGTCATACAAAGTCAGAAATATTATTATCGAATCTATGAACCTGCGGAGCAGCTCAGCGATATTTCCTTTGAGCTCGAAGGGGACAGAATTATTGAACTGGCTGACATTGAAACAAAGGCCGATGAAACCATTCTTACCCTGAAATCAGTTCAGCCCGGGTCTGGTCTGATCAATGTTAAATACAATGTTACCGGCGGTACAAATACGAAGACTGTAACGGAAACCACCTATGTAACTGTATTAAAAGCCGGACTGATCATAGTAAGAGGGCAAATCTTTGATTATGCCGGATTTAACGCGACATATTGGGGCGTGACAACAATCTTTGGTCTGGCAGCATTATTTTTTATCTGGATAAGGAAAGAGTATCAAAAGGATGCCTATTATTCCTTCCGTTCGGTTGCATGCTGTGCATCCATATTGCTGTTTTCAGTATTGTTTTTAATTTATTTTGCGGCAGGTCTTTCCACATTGATCCTCCCATATGTGCAAACGGCAAAGCTTCTGATTCTTATTACCAAAAATCTGATGCTGGCGTATTCCTTGTTAACAATACCTTTTGTGGCAGTATTTGCGATTGCTTTGGCAATCAGTAATGTAAAGCTTATCAAACATGAGGGTAAACGCCTCACTAATATGCTCGGCATCGGAATTGCTGTTATATTGGCTATTGGCACGGCGGTAAACATTATACTGTTTTTCAAAGTGTACAGAACGAAAACAACGGCCTTTACTGTTATCTACGCCATTTATAGCGCCGGCTTTGCAATTTTTCAGGTTCTCTTGATAGGATCTATCATTACATGCCTGCAGGCGGCTTACCGTAAGATTTCTTATGACAAAGATTACATCATCATTCTCGGCTGTGCGATTCGCAAGGACGGCACGCTCTACCCACTTATTCGTGGGCGTGTGGATCGGGCTATTGACTTCTGGAATAAGCAATATAACGCAACCGGCAAGAAAGCTGTCTTTGTGCCGTCCGGTGGGCAGGGAAGAGATGAAATTATTGCAGAAGCGAAAGCAATGGAGCGTTATCTTATTGAGAAAGGAATTCCGGAGGAGCTTATTTTGGCAGAGGACAAATCGACGAATACACATGAAAACATGATGTTCTCCAAGGCACTCATTGATGCCCGTACCGAAAACGCTTCCATCGTATACTCTACAACGAACTATCATATATTCCGCAGTGGACTTCTTGCACAAGAGGTAGGACTGAAGGCCGACGGTATTGGTGCACGTACGAAATGGTATTTCTGGCCAAATGCTATGATTCGTGAAGTTGTTGGCGTTTTTTCAAGACAATCCAAAAGCCAGTGGCTGTTTACGGCTGGCTTGATCATTCTTTCTGGTTTAGTCGGATATCTCTACACACTTATTTTTTAGTGATCAGTGCAGGAACGGTGTTGGCGGGTAAACATTCTCTGAATCCTCCGACATCAGGACAATGGCATACTGTTGACTGCTGATGGATAGAGATGATAATAATCAGAGAGTGAAATAATAGGAAAAGGGGCAGCCTGAATTTGAGATAATCTCCATAGGGCAGACACTTGAAATATCAAAAATTTCAAGACTACACTATGGGGGTTATTTTATGGGCTGCCCCTATCTTAATAATATCGGGAGTGAATATTTCACAGGGTAATCCATCCCAAAATGCTCCCGAAAGTTTCTATGATGATTTTATAAGTCAATATAAACCCCGTGTTTAATTCAATGGCACGCTTACAGTAATCCTTCAGTTTTTAATCAGGCACTATCAGATAATTGACAACAGCGAAAAATCTTTGAAATTACAGTAATTCCGCAATGCGTGCTGCAAGCAGATCCTTTGTTTTCGGATGAATATCGTTATTCTCACAAACATCCCGTGAAATGACTGTAAAAATGTTCTTTTCCGGGTTGGCGGCATCAGCCTGTGCCTGCTGTAATACTTTCCTGATTTCCACAACTGAATCAAGCAAGTCTGCAATCTGAATGATGATGAACTTCAGCATTGAGTCATCCATTTCATCACGCCATGCTTCTATCATTGCAAGGAGCTCGTCCTTATAGATTTTTGCTTCTGATTCGCAAACGTCGCTTTCACCCTGATACCATATGACTGCCGCTGTCGCATACGGAGCTATTGAACGGAATGTGAAATCGAAAAGACGCCCGGGATGATTCCAGTTAAGGTAATACGGACAATGGTGATCATAAGATTTTTCTTCCTCGGGAATCGTGAAGCGTGGCTGCGAAGCGACTTCAAACGGCATCCAGGACTCAATTACGGAAGCTCCCTGATAGCAGGTAATTATTCCGACTGCGGCGCCGGTTTTTTTACGCATCATTTCGCCGACGAGAACGCCGATTGCGGAGAAGCTTCCTGCTTTGTCACGTGTAACGGCAACCCAACCGTCGGCAGGAGTATGCGGCTCGCCTTTTTCAATTCGTTCAGTTGTGAAGAAGCGAAGAAGCTTTTCATCACAATACTTTTCGACAGGGTAGGAGGAATCCTGCAGCTTGAACTGCATATTTGACTGACCTGCAATCAGGTAGACTTCGCCGACGTAAATGTCATCAAGTTTTACCGTTTCGCCGTCGCCTGTAACACAGAGAGAATACGGACCTCCGTACGGCATCGGATCAAGCATAACGGTAAAATGACCGTTGATTGCCGATGCTTTTTTGACTTGTCCGGCAAATTCCACAGTGATGCATCCGCTTGCTTCTCCGAACACGGGAACGGGCTTTTGTGCTTGAAAAATGGCACCGTTTGTAAATAATTGATTCAGTATCATATTAAATTTTCCTTTTGATTTATTGTCTGCCGATGCTGAAGCTGACAGACGATATTTTCATAATAACACATAACTATGCTTTTGTCAAGTGCTCTTTCAAATTTTGAACGATTCAGTGCAGGACAGCCGATAAAAAAATCAATAAGCACGTATGCAAGAGACAAAAATATGGCGTGCAGACGGAAAAACGGGGCAAAAAGTGCCAAATTCCGAAATAAATATAAAATATACTGTAATTTGACGTAAATACTTGACGAGGACGAAAAAAGTGTTATTATAAAGATAGATACGGAAATTCCGTATACTTTTATGGAAAGGCGATTATGAAGAAGATCGGTAAAAAAACAGTGTCGATGGTTGTTGCAGTAAGCATATTGCTGACATTTGCTTGGATGACAACACCGGTAGCAGCTATTTCATCGGATTCGTTTTCAACCGCAGAAATAGCAGGCTATGAAAATGAATTTACGAATGAAGTGTCAATCATAGAATTTGAGGAAGTTAACTTGATTGAAGCAACATCCTCAGCTTCTACTCTATCGCTGAGGGTGTACCTTGAAAAGGGGACTACACAATCAGCTTATAGTGGAACTCTGCCATAAAAGTTAACAATGTTGTTCAAGCTACTGCAACATTATATGTAGCACTCAAAAAAGGCTTCTATACAATTTCAGAACAGGCTATGGTGGGACAACCGGCAATAACATTGTTAAGAAAACTTATGACAAAGGTGCAAAATGTGTTATAGGCTTTTCAGTAGACGTAAATCAAAATCAAACCAATGTATGGTCGCAGTATTTTCTTTCAGCTTTGGCAGAGGGTAATACTGTAAGTGATGCACTATCAATGGCTGATTTTTCAACGTCAATTGAGTTGGGCGTATCGAGATCTGTTTTAGATACCAGATACGATAATAGAGTAATATTAGGTAATTCAAGCATTACCATAAATAATTAAGAGGGTAAAACGACTATGAAAAAAGGTATAATTTTTATTACGATAATTGCAATGATGATTTGTGTTGTTCTTTCAGGTTGTGCTGAGACAACTCCGGATCCTACAAAATCGGCATCTGCTGATATCAATCCAACTCCGGGCTTTGTTGTAGAAATTGATCCGACTCCCGATCCTGCAGAAGTGATTATCCCGACTCCTGATTTGCGTGATCCCCTTGTGTGGGATGATAGCTATGAAGGAAAAATCTATAATGTCAAGTATAGTGATGATATAACATCAACTTATTCATGGATTGATGTAAGCAAGAAGGTCCATGAAATATATGACAGTGATTTTCTAAAAATTAAATCTGTAGAAAAAGATGATATTCCTGAAAACATAGAATTTATTTTTCAGAATGATGTATATCAACTGAAGAATAAGCACGAATCCACAACGTGTAGAGGAGTGGAAACCGACAGATATGTTTCCTCGGAAGGAATAGTTGTACATTATAGTAATGGGAGAATATCGTGCATAGGTTTATTGCCGATACACGATACAGTACATTACGGTTCAATAAAACAGATAGATAAAACGAATATTGAACAATTTGAAAACACAGTAAAATCATATTTTGAAGAGTATCTTTCAGAATATTTTGATTTTTCACAGTTTAATAGTTTCAGAATTGTATATGAAACACATTATGACAAACCAATAATATATACGATAACCTATGGAAATACGAATAACGGTGTACGATGCCTTCCTGAGCTTGAACTGAGTATGGCAAATTACATATTCGATGAAGATGATGAATATCTGATGTTAGCTCAAATAAAATATCAGTTCAACAGCTTGGAGAAATATAAGGTTACGATTACGGAAGATGAGATTGAAAAATCCATTTTGAAAAGTATCACAGAATTCTTTGGAGATGATGATGAACTGGTTCCGGTTGATTTTGAAGTTAAGGATACAGTATTGTGGGAATATAACGGTAAGCCTGTTCTTTTAGTAAAGACTGAAATATATTATAAGGGACGTGAAACGAATAATTCGATAATAGCATCTTCTTTCCTTACAACTGTTATGATTTCACTCGAAGAATAACTTGCAGCATAGTGGCCTCGTTGAAATGACGTGACCAAATAATATCGGATAGATTGAAAGTGAGTTCGGTTTTGCACCGGACTCATTTTTATAATTAAAGAGATTGCCTCATTACTGTAACAGGAAATGTATTTGTGCAGTTTATGGGGCACAGCAGTGCTATATGCTCCTTGCAAAGACACCAAGTGAATGCTGTCTCTTCAATGCTTGCAACAATCATACCGTATTCCTTGATGATATCATTTCAAAATTGAAGGAAAAGGGCAAGAACATCAGATTCGTTGAGCAGGAAGAGTTCAATGAAGCACTTCTCAAGGCAGGCGAGGATCCCGAAAAAGCAGTTATCGTTTCAAGCTTCCTTGCATATCTGCATACGGGTGAGGATTCACAGCTTCGTCCTGTCGGCGTTGATTGTACGTATACGAACGAGGTCCTCTGCAGAATGGATTTCCTCTGGAACGTGACAGACATGGCTTATATCGACCGCTTCCTTACGGTTCTTGAGGGCTTTATGTTCTTTGATGAAACCAACCTGAAGCGCTGATGAGCTTGAGAAAACTTAATAGTATATAAAATAACCGCCTCGGGGATAATTCCTCAAGGCGGTTTTGCGTTAAGATATTTGATTTTTTGAATTTGTATCGGATGAAGGCTTAAGCTTCCTTTTCTTTTTTCTTTCTGTCAAGACGTATCATTCCGATTATTGTTGAAACTAGCTGGAGAGAGCAGTTTATTGCAAGCGCATAATTCGGTGTCGGCAATGTCAGCTCATAAAGGATCCAGAGTGAAGCATTGAATGCGATAAAAAGCCTGTATCGGAGCGGCTTCTTCTGAACGATTGCACAGGCATAGAGGATTGCGGCAAGGCAGGGAAGGATATCAAGTATCGTGTTGTATGTAAATACTGTAATAGCAATGTATCCCGCTACGAAAATTCCTGTCACATAGAGCGGAACCTTCTTTTCTTTCCACTCATATCGGAACGAAATGACCGTCTGTATTACGGCGAGCGCACATACACATCCGCCTGCGTATCCGCCTATAAGCAAATTGCTCGCAGATGACATTACATTTGAGATGATAGAAAGAATAAGTATAATTTTCATTTCCTTCTGCTGAAGAGCAAAAAGAACCGTCAATGTTGAAAGATATCCCAGTATCTGGGAAATCAGGTGTATATTCATTTTTTTCACACTTTCTGTATCTTTTTATATAAAACCGGTTCAGGATCATTTTGTCCTGAGCTTTGGTCACATTGTAATATTATACACCATAAACAGATTTGTTTCAATACGGGAAATTGGATTATACCAAAAACTCTTTGTAAAAGCAATTTAAAAATAATCAATAATTTGTTACAATATACAATGTAGTAGTATGTCTGAACGAATAATGTTTGAATCCGGACATTTTTTAATAACTGATAACGAATAAGGAGAAGCTTTGAAATGCAGGAGAAATTATTTCGTGAAAAGGTAAAATCCCCAGAAAATCTTGATGATTATATCCGTATTTCCAACCCGGGAGTGTGGCTTCTGCTGGTGAGTGCGATAGTTCTGCTGATAGGAGCCTGTGTATAGGGAATATTCGGCCGCATCGACAGCACTGTGCCTGCTGTTGTTTATACGGAAAACGGCAAAACGGTATGTTCCTCTGCATTCTTGTCGATTTTATCAATCACAGTAAATGCAGCAAATATTCGTCCGACTCTTGAAATGGCAAGACCGATACTTGAAGCAGAGCAGGAGGTACATAGCGGAAAAGAAATTGTTACGAAGCTTCTTCGCGGAGAAATGGACAATATCACTCAGAAGAAGATATCGGATGCGATTGATTCGCTCAAATGCACAAGAATTGTAATTGCGCACCGTCTTTCGACCATCCGCCATGCAGACAGGATAATCTTTATTGACAAAGGAAAAGCGGCTGAAGAGGGTACATATGAAGCGCTCCTTGCAAAGAACGGATTGTTTGCAAAGCTTGTTGAACGTCAGAGACTCGACATTGACGAAGTCTGAAGATCTTCTGATAATTCAGTATAACAGAACAAAAATGAAAACTGCGGCAGGATATCTGCCGCTTTTTTATAAAATGTCAGTATTGTAGGTTGCAAATGCAGCAAAAAAATGATATAATGAAGCATACAAAAATTCTGCAATTCAGTTTTGCAGGAAAAGATAAGGAGTATTTCTGATGAACAGAAAAATAACAAGGTGCAAATTGCTCTGCATTGTCATGTGCGTTGCACTGATTATGTCCTTTGTGCCGATAAGCGTATATGCGGCAGAGGAAGAAGAGCCTTACACGGGAAGATACTGGTATGGCTTGTATAATTCGCAAAGTGAAAACGGTTTCGTTTCAACGAACGGAACTGCATGGAATTCGGTCAACACAGGCTACAACGAGTTGAACGGAGCAGAGTGCATTGCCTATGCAAAGCCTGTAAGCGGATACAAATTCAAGGAATGGCAGGATTCAGACGGCACTTTTGTGTCAGATTCCGCACAATATACGTTTATCCTGAAGCACGATACATTCCTTTTTGCCGTTTTTGAAGAGGCGCCGGATACTTCTATCGTTTCATTTGAGCTGAACGGCCACGGAAAAGCAATTCTCGAACAAACGATAGATAAGGATTGTACTGCTTCAAAGCCTGATGATCCGTCAGAAGACGGCTGGACATTCAGGGGATGGTATGCAGACAGCCTGCTCACCACTGAATTTGATTTTGATTCAAAGATAACTGCAGATACTGTCGTTTATGCAAAGTGGACTGAAGATGCAAAAGAGATCAGGGACGTTGACATAATCTGCGAGGGATACGCCATAGGCAAAAACATTGCTGATGCAGCTCCGACAACGGAGAGAGAAGGCGTGATCATTTCAGGCTGGAGCTGGTTTGATAATGATGGAAATCTCCTTGATAACGGCACTTTTGAGGAGAATACGCAGTATAGGATTCAGATATATCTTGATGCTGAAGAAAACTATATGCTTGCTGAACTTGAGCAGAAGAATGTGTTGTTCAACGGCATGGCAATTTCTTATTTTATCAATCCGACATACGGTGAAGAAAGAGAATTCGGCGAAGTCCAGATTTACAATTATCCCGATATGCTTGTTGATGAAAACAAAACTAATGTAAATTCGGTAGAAATTGTTTGCTCTGGATATGAATTGGGCTTGAATATTGCCGACGCGGTGCCTGTAACTGAAACAGCGGGCGTGATTATTTCAGGTTATAACTGGTTTGACGAAGACGGCAATCTCCTTTCTGAAGGCACATTTGAGGCTGACACGCAGTATAGAGTTCTGGTATACCTCAAAGCCGCAAAGGGATATACTCTTGAAGCTCTTGAGCAAGCAAACGTGACCTTCGACGGCACGAATACGACCTACTTCACAAATCCATGCTACGGTGTTGATGCGGAAATCGGTCAGGCAAAGATTTACCATTATCCTGCAGAGCTTGTAAAGGAAAAGGTTTTCCATACTGTTTCGTTTGAGATGAACGGACACGGAAAATCTCTTATCGAACAGTTGATAGAAGATGGCTATAAAGCGGTAATGCCGGAAAAACCATCCGAGGACGGATGGATATTTTGCGGCTGGTATAGTGATGAAGAGCTCACAACGGAGTTTGATTTTGATGCTACGGTTACATCTGATATATCTCTCTTTGCAAAGTGGGAAAAGCTTGATATTTTAATAGAGAAGGTATCATTTGAAATCGAGGAGCCGATAATCGGGGGCGACAGCGAAGAATTCAAATCAATTTCTGAATTGAAAACTTACCCGGAAAATGCGGCAAGGGTTATTCCGGAGAGCATTGCATGGTATCAGGACGGATCACTTTGCAGTACGTGTACAGGAGCTTTTGAGGCAGGCAAGGATTATTATTTTACTGTATGCCTCGAAGCAAATGACGGATTTTTCTTTGATTTCGATGAAGATTATTATTACACGGGAAGCGTATCAATCAACGGCTGCGAGATTGAGATCAAAGCAGAATCTTCAGGTACATCAATCTTAGTAACGAAGAAGTTTTCAATCGAAGCCATAGCTCATCCGGAATACAGAGTTTCTTTTGAGATGAACGGACACGGAAATCCTGTTATCGAACAGATGATAGAAGAAAATAACAAGGCAGTAATGCCTGAAGAACCTCATGACGACGACTTGTCATTTGAAGGTTGGTACTCTGATGAAGAGCTCACAACGATATATGATTTTGAATCACTTGTAACATCAGATATAACGCTTTATGCCAAGTGGACAAGGAACGTGAAGCAGATCTCAAAAATCGAAATCACAATTGAGTCTCCCGTTATCGGAAAGAAAGCAGAAGAGACAGTTCTTATCCCGGAGCTGATTCTTGATCCTTCAGACTCTGCAAAGCTTTTGACAGATGAGCTTCATTGGTATAACAGCAACGGCCAGGGCTATTACACCGGTTCATTTGAAGAGGGCATAGAATATACATATGAAATCATACTTTTTGCAGATGCGGGGTATGAATTCATTGGTGCCAATGGCGTGTTTGAAGGTACTGTGCTCGTAAATGGAGTAGAAGCATACTATGCCGAGCTGAATCAGAATAACACTGCGGCATACATAGGATTCAAGCTTTCGCCTGTATCCAATCCTGCTGATGAATCTGAAGTAATGGTGACATTCGAAATGAACGGACACGGAGATAAGCTTTTGCCGCAAACGGTTGAAAAGGGAAGCAAGGTGTCAAAACCCGCCGAGCCATCAGAAGAAGGATGGATATTTGGCGGCTGGTATGGAGATAAGAATCTCTCAACGGCATTTGATTTTGATGCCGAGGTAAATGCTGACATTACGGTCTATGCAAAGTGGACAAAGGCTCCTGCGGATGAGCATCAGAGCGGAATAAATACTGCACTTGTGATAGCAATCGCGGCGGTTGTTGTGGCAGGAGCGGCAGTTTTCGTAATTATTTTCCTGAATAAGAAAAAGAAGAGCAAGTGGTAAATCGGAAATGATCAAGCGGCGGTACGGCTGATAACCGTTACCGCTGTTTCTTTTTATTTGACATATTATCCTTGAAATCCTACTGAACCTATGGTATAATTAGTACTTGAAAGGTGGTAGTTATTATGATGATTTCTACGAGGGGAAGATATGCGATCCGCATGATGCTTGATCTTGCCAAAAATCAGAAGGACGGATTTGTTCCGCTGAAGGACATTGCCGGGCGACAGGAAATATCAAAGAAGTACATGGAACAGATAATTCCCGAACTCACAAAGGCAGGCTTCCTTCAAACCTCAAGAGGCACAGGCGGCGGATACCGCCTTCTTAAAGAACCAAAGGATTATACGGTTGGCGAAATCCTTCGCATCACAGAGGGCTCAATGGCGCCCGTATCGTGCCTTGAAGGGAAAGAGAATACGTGCCCGCGAAGAGAAGAGTGTGCAACTCTTCCTGTATGGCAGGGCTTGCAGAAAGTAATAAACGATTATCTTGACGGAATCACTCTTCAGGACATTCTTGACAACCGCAATAACTATGCGGAAATATATTGCATTTGACGTAAAATATTACTGATTATCCGCAAAAAACGTTTTTTATCATTAGTTATGCTTTGCACCTATTGACACGGTATGTATTATATGATATAATGCACATTATAAAAATGAGCCGCCTGAGCTGAATTGTTCTGAGGCTGTTTGCAGTCAGAATGATATGATTCGACCTCTCGTTTTTTGGATTCAATATTATGTAAAGGAGAATTGATAATGAATATTAATGATAATCGCATTTTAAGAATTACTACAGCTGCTGTTTTTATTGCGTTGACGTGCGTACTGACGATAGCAGTCAGAATACCGTCTCCTACAAAGGGATATATGAATCTCGGTGATTGTGCAGTTCTTCTTGGCGGATTTTTGCTTGGACCTGTGTACGGAACTGTAGCAGGAGGACTTGGCTCTGCGCTTGCCGATTTGCTTGCAGGTTATCCGATGTACGTTCCGGGAACGTTTATTATCAAAGCATTGATGGCATTGGTGATTTCACTTGTTCCGTCATCGTTATTCAGTAAAAAAGAAAAATATACCCGCATCGGCTTCATAATCGGATCGGTGCTGGCGGAAATTATAATGGTTGCAGGTTACTATCTCTATGAGGCAGTAATAATCGGCGAAGGATTTGCGGCCGCCTTCGCAGGCGTAGCGGGAAACATCGTTCAGGGAATAGTGGGAATAGCAGGAGCTTATTTCCTCACGGAAGTCCTCAGCAGAACAAAGGTTCTCGGTATGTTCGGAGCAAAAGGCTTTGTGAAAGGACAGAAAAAATGAATACAATTTATGAACAGGTAAAAAGGGCAACGGAAGAGCTTGTAACTCTTGCAAAGCTTCAGGAAGGAGACCTTCTTGTGGTAGGTTGTTCATCAAGCGAGATATCCGGCTCGAAAATAGGCACGGATTCAAAGCCTGAAACGGCAAACGAAGTTTTTAACGGTATTATGGATGTTCTCAAGGATAAGGGAATATATCTTGCGGCGCAGTGCTGTGAGCATCTGAACCGTTCTCTTGTTGTGGAAGCAGAATATGCCGCAAAGCACAATATCGATATCGTCAATGCAGTTCCGCAGCCGAAGGCAGGTGGTTCATTTGCCACGGCGGCATACAAGGGCTTTGCAAAGCCTGTTCTTGTTGAAACGGTTTCGGCAAATGCAGGACTTGATATCGGCGGAACGCTTATAGGAATGCATCTGAAGAAGGTTGCAGTACCGGTAAGACTTTCTGCTAAGAATATAGGCGATGCAATACTTCTTGCGGCAAGAACAAGACCTAAATATGTGGGCGGAGTAAGGGCCGTTTATGATGTTGAGCTTGAGTAAACTTCTGACTGTCTGAAAAAAGCAGACAGGGAATAAGCTGAAGCCGAAAAATGTGCATTAATATAATTTTCTTATTATTTTAAGATAAAATTCACATTACGGACTGATTTTCTTATAAACTCCAGATAAATGTGAAAATATTATCGATGAAACGCAAATCATTTCCTGCCGTTCATACTTTTGTGTTGGCCCACTGACACTGTATGAGTCCGGCAGGATTGTTTTGTTTTTTTGAACAATAAATTCAGCTTTTTTTCAGAAAACACTTGACAAAAAACGAAAAATAGAGTATCATATTAAAGGTACATTTTATAAAGGGGAATACTGTATAAAATTACTGGCAAAAGAAAATCTTATTTAATATATATCAGGAGGAATTATACACAATGAGCAAAAAGTATGTGTATTTGTTCACAGAAGGTAACGCAAAAATGCGTGAGCTTCTCGGCGGAAAAGGCGCAAACCTCGCAGAAATGACCAACATCGGTCTTCCTGTCCCCCAGGGCTTCTCAATTACAACAGAAGCCTGCACGCAGTACTATGAAGACGGCAGAAAGATCAATGACGAAATCATGGCAGAAATCATGAAGAACGTTGAGATCATGGAGAATATCAACGGCAAAAAGTTCGGCGATATGAAGAATCCTCTTCTCGTTTCAGTTCGTTCAGGTGCTCGTGCATCCATGCCTGGCATGATGGATACTATCCTCAACCTCGGTCTTAATGATGACGTTGTTGCTGCTATGATCGCAGGCAACCCGGATCCTAAGTTTGAGAGATTCGTTTACGACTCATACAGAAGATTTATCCAGATGTTCTCTGATGTAGTTATGGAAGTTGGTAAGAAGTATTTCGAACAGCTTATCGATGCTATGAAGGAGAAGAAGGGCGTTAAGTTCGATATCGACCTCACAGCTGCTGACCTCAAGGAACTCGCAACACAGTTCAAGGCTGAGTACAAGAAGCAGTTGGGCACAGACTTCCCGTCTGATCCTAAGGTTCAGCTTTACGAAGCTATCCGTGCCGTATTCCGTTCATGGGATAACCCGAGAGCTAACGTTTACAGAAGAGACAACGATATCCCGTATTCATGGGGTACTGCAGTTAACGTAATGCCGATGGTATTCGGTAACCTCAACGATAACTCTGGTACAGGCGTTGCATTCACAAGAGATCCTGCTACTGGTGAAAAGAAGCTCATGGGTGAGTTCCTCTTCAACGCACAGGGCGAAGACGTTGTTGCCGGTGTTCGTACTCCTATGCCGATTGCTCAGATGGCTGAGAAGTTCCCGGAAGCTTACGATGAATTCGTAAAGGTTTGTGATATTCTCGAAAATCACTATCATGATATGCAGGATATGGAATTTACTGTTGAGAACCAGAAGCTTTACATGCTTCAGTGTCGTAATGGTAAGAGAACAGCTCAGGCTGCACTTAAGATCGCATGTGATCTTGTTGATGAAGGTATGAAGACAGAAGAGGAAGCAGTTGCAATGATTGATCCTCGTAACCTTGATACACTCCTTCATCCTCAGTTTGATGCTGCTGTACTTAAGAAAACAGAGCCTATCGGTAAGGGCCTTGGTGCATCACCCGGTGCTGCATGTGGTAAGATT
>JAZQMY010000022.1:0-40381 GCA_045627045.1 Clostridia bacterium
ATTCAGGATCTTCCGCAAATATCGGAGCGTCTTCCCTCATCGTGTAGTCGCCGTTTGCCGGATCAACAAAATACTGATCAAGAACATCCATTGAAAACTTGTGGTTGCAGTCCTGCTTGATCTTGTCGGAGTAGCCATCAATGTAGTAAATATAATCAATGAAAGGATCATCCATATATTCATCAGTTGCAAACCAAAGGTTGTGGTTGATAGAAACATTCGGGTCATCCGGATATCCCTTCATCGGTCCGTTACGGTACTTGTCCAATTCAGGATAAGCTTCTATCCACGCTTCGCTCATGAATGCAGATTCGAGAAGATATCTGTCAATTTCTTCGGACATCATTGCGGAATAAAGTGCGGCGCCCCATGACTGCGGACCGTTACGTGTTTGTACAAACACGTTGTTATCGCAAAGTGTATCGAAGCCTCCGATTTTATTTGAGCAGAAGTCGTCTTCTGTTCCGACGAAGAGGTTGCCGTAAACCTTCGTATTGCAAAGGCCGTCATCCTCATAGAAGAACTTCGGTGAATATCTTCCTCCTATGTTTGAAGAGATTTCTGAATTAATATCGTGGAAGTAGTTATATCTTATCTCGTTGCGGCAATAGTCGAAATGTCTTCCTGCATAAATAATACCGCCGTCATCCATTTCAGAGCCGAGGTGGTGGAATTCATTGTACTCGATAATATGCTCATTGCCATAGAAATATATAGCTCCAAACGGTGCATAAGCGCACTCATTATGTCTGAATGTACATGACATACCACGTATCCATGCCGCAAAATCGCCGTAGCCGAGGCCTCTTACCTGTCCGTAATCGTGGAAATAGCAATTCTCAATCAGGTTTCCGCTTGGTGTAAGTGTATCACGGTCGCCGCCGTCAATATCAAGACAGCTCTGTCCTATGTAGCAGAATTCACAGTTCGTGAGGTGAATGTTGTTACCGACAATGCGCATACCGTATGTATTTACGTTTCTGATCGTGCAACAATCGAATGTAACATCGTTCATCGTGCCGTTGACAGCCATTGTTCTTGTGCCTTCGAAGATAAGATCGTAGAAGGTTATATTTGAAACGTTGCTCATCTGGAAGATGTTATCTGCGTAAGCTGAAACAGTGATCGTGGAAATTTCAAAGTCCTCCGGCGGATAATAGTAGATCATGCCGTTTTCAAGATCGTATGACCATTCGCCCGGAACCGAGATCTCTTCAAGAACGTTGTAGAAGCAATATCTTCCGCTCGTATCAGCGCCGTAGTGGTGAGTGCCGTTCAAAGTAAGCTCTTTTTTCTTATCGTTAATTTCAATTACACGGAAAATATCATCCGACCAGTCATATTTCCAAGCACCCCAGGCAAAAATATCACGGTCAGTAATGTTCCATGTTCCGTCCTTCATGAAATCCTTATACTTTCTGCTGTAATAGCAAAGAATGTATGTTCCGCAGTAAGCTTCAATCGTTGTAGGGTTCAGATAATCCTCTCCAACATCAGGGAAACGTGCATTTACCTGACGTACGCCGTTTGCAGAGAGAGTTACAAGGCCGTATTTGTTCGGATTGTTTGCACGGAGTGCTCTGCAATCCTCAAGAGTCATGCCGATTTCGGTAAGTGATGCGCAGAGGACCTTGTCACGGACTTCTTCCTTGAGTGAAGCCCTGATTTCTTCATCCTCAACAGGATGGAATGCGGAAATCGGCATTTCCTGTGCTGCGCCGAACGTTACTTCAGCGCCGTTATAGCTGGAATAAGTGATTCTGCAGGTTTCCGTGCCGCTGTCTTCTTCTGTGAAGTATGTAGTGAATGAATCATAGTGGCCTTCAAGGAAGTAAACCGTAATAGAATCAAGATTCGTCTTGTCTATTGCACGAACAGCGTTCTTCACGCCCTCAAGTGTGCAGTACGGATAGCCCGTCTCGTCATCTCCGTTAGGGGAAACATATAGTATTACGTTTCTTTCGTCGCCCTGCGGATACTGTGACAAATCCTCGGGTGTTTTCGGTGTAGGTGTCGGTGCCGGAGTTGCATCTGTTCCGGGCGTTGCCGTGCCGGATACATTGCATCCTGCCAGACCGATCACCATCAGCACAACAAGCAAAAGCGCTATGCTGCGGCTGATAAAGTGCTTCATTTTCAAAGCTCTTATCTCCTTTTTAATTTTTCTATTTATTATATTTCATCAATATGAATTTAATATGAATTTTATATTAATAAGCTATTAATTTTGATTTGCTTTTGCAATGCATTCCATTGCAGTGTTTTGTAAAAAAGACAGCTGAGCATATCTGTTCAGCCGTCCGATAATCTGCCTTTTGTCTGCCTTGTTTACTCCATGAGTATTCTCTTCTTCTCGATACACTCATCAAGTCTTGCTATGTAATCAAGTGCGTTCTTAGGATTCGCCTGTCTTTCTATTGCCGTTGTGCCGGAGTAGAATCTCTTTGAGATTGAACCGGCGCCTGCAGCATAGCAAGTGCATTTGTCATCCATCATTCTGATATTATAACGGCAAATCTTATTATCTCTGCATCTGCCGAGGTTTTCAAGTCCTCCGAGCATATATTTCTGTCTGTAAAGATAATATGGTTCATATCCGAGCATTGAAAGCTTTTCCGAATACTCTCTCATCACGCCCTCAAAGTCAGCCTTTGAGCCGAAAATATCCACTCCGTCACGATTCAGGTTTGAAGCATGCTTTAGCGCAAGAACATGAACCGTGATCTCATCAGGCATAAGCTTTATAACCTTCTCAAACGTGTTTCTTATGTCATCAGCATCCTCATCCTGAAGCCCGAGAATCAAATCCATGTTTATATCATCGAAGCCAAGCTCTCTTGCAAGGATAAATGTATTAACAATATCCTCCGAAGTGTGCTTTCTTCCGATTTTCTCTAGTGTTTTATCGTTCATCGTCTGCGGATTTATGCTGATTCTCGTCACGTTTGCAGACTTCATCATGCGAAGTTTGCCCTCGTCAACCGTATCAGGTCTTCCTGCCTCGACCGTAAACTCGTTTATGCCTCTTTTCTTCGCCGCATCTGACAGAATGCCGCAAAGCCTTTCAAAATGCCGGTGTGAGAGTGATGTAGGCGTTCCGCCTCCGACATAGAGCGATTCAAAATTGCCCTTTGCATTATCTGTTATAAATGAAAGCTCTTTTTCGAGTGCATCAAGGTATTTATCCATATAAGGCTCAACCTTGTTCACAAGCTCTGACGGGAACGAACAGTAGCTGCATCTCGTGGTGCAGAACGGGATATGAACGTAAAGCGAAATATCTTCATCCGTCGGCTTTACTCTCTCCTGAACAAGAGAGGTTTCTGTAAGGAGCCTTGCCTTCTCATCCGAAACATCGTATTCGCTGATAAGATGGCTGACAGTGTCCTCCGGTGAATATTCACAAAGTAATCTGTTTGACAGTGTGAGCGGTCTTACACCCGTCAGCATTCCGTACGGAAGACCTCTTCCCTCAAGCCGCTTCAGGCAATAATAAACCGTCTCCTTGAGAGCACCCTTCACTCTTCTCTTGTAGAGTATTTCATTCTCTTCCTCTGTCTGTGGATAAACCTCACGTTCTTCTTCTATTACGTTTTCATCCTTCGTGAGCTTTGTTTTCCAGCACTTGCCGTCCCATAATGCACAGACACGAAACGAGTATTCTTCGCTCTCTCCGTTTTCCGATATATCAACAGTTTCTCTCGGGAAAAAAGCCCTGATCAATTCCGCCGCTTCATTTGCTATTGAAGAGAGTGTGACCTCGAGCCTTACCATTATTCTATTCCTGCCTCTCTGAAAAGCTGTCTGACCATCCAATTTGACTGCTTTTCATCCCCGATTGTTGTCTCCTCATTATGTCCGGGAAGAACCACTGTCTCATCGGGAAGCATATAGAGCTTCCTAATAGACTCCGCAAGCGTTAAAGCATCGCCTGTCGGGAAATCCGTCCTTCCGAATGTGCCTGCAAAAAGTGTGTCGCCCGAAAAGAGTACTCCCTCACCGAGAAGTGCCATGCAGCCCCTCGTGTGTCCAGGAACATAAATTACATCAAGGCTCACGTTTCCGAAGCCGATCTTGTCTCCGTCCTTCACAAGTCTGTCAGCCTCAAGGCTGAGCGGAGAATTTGTAAAGAGAAGAGAAAGATTCCACTCAGGATTACTTAATATCTCTTTTTCCTGCTCGTGCATTATCAGAGGAACATTATAGTCCTTTCTGACATCATCTGCGTGTGCGATATGGTCAAAATGAGCGTGTGTAAGAACAACAGAATCAACAGTAATGCCGAGCTCTTCCGTCAGCTCATGTATTTTTCTGATATTTGAGCCCGGATCAATTATGATTCCGTGCATCGTTTCATCATCATAAGCCGCCCAGCAATTCACCGCAAGCCTTCCGACTACTGCTTTTTTATACTTCAGCATGATTTCTCTCCAGAATAATCGTTACAGGGCCGTCATTATCTGCCCTTATTTTCATATCTGCCCCAAAAACTCCCGTTCCGACAGGCAGACCGCTTTCCTTCATGAGCTCAATAAACCGCTCATAAAGAGGTACGGCGTGCCCCGGTGCAGCTGCCTCCGAAAAACTCGGACGCGTGCCCCGCTGGCAATCGCCGTACAGTGTAAACTGTGAAATGATAAGGAAGCCGCCGTGAATATCCTCCGTTGAAAGGTTCATCTTTCCGTTTTCGTCCTCAAACACGCGAAGCTTTCTTATCTTATTAGCCATCCACAAAACCTCTGCCTCGGTGTCATCAGTCCTGATGCCCACGAAAACAAGCAAGCCCTTTCCGACACTGCCCTTTTCTTCGCCGTCAACCTTGACCGATGCGGAAGTTACTCTCTGAACTACTGTTCTCATTATTTCTTTGTCAGGTAGCCTTCTCTGTAAAGAAGCTCTGCAATAAGAACTGCGCCGCCTGCTGCACCTCTGAGTGTGTTGTGTGACAAGCCGACGAACTTATAATCATATACTGTATCTTCTCTGAGTCTGCCGACAGACACGCCCATACCGCCGTAAATATCTCTGTCAAGCTTTGCCTGCGGACGGTTATCCTCTTCAAAGTATGTAATAAACTGTGCAGGTGCGCTCGGAAGTCCGAGTTCCTGGGGCTTACCCTTGAAGTTCTTCCATGCCTCGAGGATTTCTTCCTTTGTAGGCTTCTTCTCGAATGATACGAATACAGCTGCTGTATGACCGTCACTTACAGGTACTCTTATGCACTGTGTCGTAATGAGAGGTGCGGAAGCCTTTACGATCTTTCCGTCCTCGATGTGACCCCAGATTCTGAGCGGTTCCTGCTCGCTCTTTTCCTCTTCTCCGCCGATATAAGGAATAACGTTGTCGATCATTTCAGGCCATTCTTTGAATGTCTTTCCAGCGCCGCTGATTGCCTGATATGTTGTTGCAACAACTACCTTCGGACCGAACTTGAGCAAAGGAGTAAGAGCCGGAACGTATGACTGGATTGAGCAGTTCGGCTTTACTGCAATGAAGCCTCTCTTTGTGCCGAGACGCTTTCTCTGTTCGTCAATTATCTTTATATGGTCATCGTTGATCTCCGGGATCACCATAGGTACATCGGGAGTCCAGCGGTTAGCTGAGTTGTTTGACACAACAGGAATTTCAGCCTTTGCATACTTTTCCTCAAGAGCCTTGATTTCGTCCTTCTTCATATCAACTGCGCAGAATACAAAATCAACTCTTTCCTTTATAGTGTCAATGTCCTCTGATGACAATACGATTTCATCCTTCACACTTTCGGGAATAGGGCATGACATCTTCCATCTTGCTCCTACTGCCTCCTCATATCTTAATCCTGCTGAACGTGGGCTTGCTACAAGAGCTGCGATTTCAAAATAGGGATGGTTTTCAAGGAGAGTGATGAATCTCTGTCCTACCATGCCCGTAGCTCCTACGATACCTGCTTTTATTTTTTCCATTTCGGTAATATCCTTTCGTTTTTTTGTGTATTGTATCATAAATAATTATAAAAATCAATAGTTATTTATTATTTCTTTATTTTTTTACTGTGTTATACTCAAATAACACCTTTTTTGCCTTAATAACGTTCTGATCTGATGCTTTTTTCTCCAGCCAGACCGAAATCTTATCGCCGCTGATAAGTGAATCCCCCGGGAAGCTCTTATTGTCTCTGTTCACGACCTTTGTTTTATCCGTTATCATTATATATATTTCGGAACCAAAGCCGTATTCAGAGCCATCAAGCTTGACAGCCACGGCGTTCTCATCCTCTGATACGCTCAGAGGATTTACCGCCAGCACAACGCCTTCAATATCAGGCTTTTTTTCGATCGTAAAGAGCAATATCACCGAGACCGCGATTATCAAAGCACCGATAGCAGCGATCCTTTTCTTCATCAGATCTCTCCGTTATCCTCTTCCTCGCTCTTTTCCGGTTCCTCATCCATATCAAGTGAAACCTTGACTTCAGGCTCTTCATCAGCCTTTACAGGAGCATCGCCTTCAGCTGCAGCCGATGCTTCATCAGCCGTATTCTCTTCGTCAAGCTCGTGAGGAACTATTGCAAATGAGATTACCTTCTCATCATCATCAAGCTTCATCATAGTAACGCCCTGCGTATCTCTTCCGAGGCAGCCGAGCTGGCTGAGTGCGGTTCTTATCATTATTCCGTTTGAATTCATCATAATGATATCCTTGCTGTCATCAACGTTCTTTACGCCTACGATTTCGCCTGTTCTGTCAGTAACGGTCATGGCTATCATACCCTTACCGCCTCTTATCTGTCTGTGGTAAAGCTCTGCCTTTGATCTCTTGCCGAAGCCCTTTTCGCCTATGCAGAGAACATCCTTGCCTTCCTCTATCGTAATGATGTCGACAACGGTATCGCCTTCATTGAACTTGATGCCTCTGATGCCCCTTGCCGTACGTCCCATGGAACGCATATCATCTTCAGTGAATCTTATGCCCTTACCCTGCTTTGTAACGAGGAGTACATCGTCCTCACCGTTTGTGAAGCATACCGAAACAAGCTCGTCTTTGTCCTCAAGCGTAACTGCGATAAGTCCGTTCTTTCTGATTTTTCTGATTTCTTCCGTATCCATTCTCTTTACAAAGCCCTGCTTTGTTGCGAAAACGATATATTTTCTGTCTGCAACATCATCAAGCGGCACAATGTGTTGAACCCTCTCTTCAGGCTGTATGCCGATAACGTTGATCACAGCCGTGCCCTTTGCATTTTTTCCTGCTTCAGGTACATCATAACCCGATGAAACATAAACCTTACCGTAGTTGGTAAAGAAGAGCAGCTTTGAATGAGTTGTGGTAGCGATGATATCCCTTGTGAGGTCATCCTCTCTCACTGCAGTGCCTCTCACGCCCTTACCGCCTCTGTTCTGTGCCTTGTACTCAGAAAGCGGCATACGCTTTACATAGCCTCTTTCGGTGAGAGTAATAACGATCTTCTTCTCCTGAATGAGATCCTCATAGTTGATCTCCTCCATGTTGTAATCGATCTGTGTTCTTCTCGGCTCTCCGTATTTATCCTTTACGGCAGTAAGCTCTTCCTTGATGATGTCATACTGCATCTTATCGCTCTCAAGCACTGCCTTGAGGTATGCAATGTTATCACGGAGTCCGTCGAGTTCTGCTTCCAGCTTGTTGATTTCAAGGTTAGTGAGCTGCTGGAGACGCATTTCAAGAATAGCCTGTGCCTGTCTGTCGCTGAAGCCGTACTGTTCGATCAAGTTCTGCTTTGCTTCGGCGGTATTCTTGGAGCTTCTTATCGTTCTGATGACCTCATCAATGATATCATGTGCCTTGAGGAGACCTTCGATAATGTGAGCTCTTGCTTCAGCCTTTGCCAATTCAAACTTTGAGCGGCGGATAATGACTTCTTTTCTGTGGCTTACATAATGGAATATAAGATCTCTCAGATTGAGAACCTTCGGCTCGCCGTTAACAAGAGCAAGCATGATAGCGCTGAAATTCGTCTGCATTTCAGTAAGCGTGAAGAGCTTATTAAGAATGACATTCGGATTTGCATCCTTCTTGCACTCAATCATGATTCTGAGACCTTCAATATCGGATTCATCACGGATATCAGAAATACCTGTAATTCTTCCGTCCTTGACGTGCTCTGCTATATTTTTGATCATTTCGGCTTTGTTTACCATATAAGGAACTTCAGTTACCTCTATGGCTGATCTGCCGTTTGATTTTTCTATTATATTTGTTTTTGCACGGATAACGATCTTGCCCTTACCCGTCTGGTACATCTGCTCTATTTCGCTGTTGCCTGTGATGATAGCGCCTGTCGGGAAGTCAGGTCCCTTGATTATTCTCGTAAGTTCACGGATTGAAATATTATTATCATCAATATATGCAACGATCGCATCAACAACATCGGCAAGGTTGTGCGGAGGCATGTTTGTTGCCATACCTACGGCAATACCCTGTGCACCGTTGACAAGAAGATTCGGTATCTTTGAAGGAAGAACAACAGGCTCCTTCATAGTCTCATCGAAGTTCGGCATAAAGTCGACCGTATCCTTGTCGAGATCCGAAAGCATTTCCATTGCAACCTTTGTAAGTCTTGCCTCTGTGTAACGCATTGCAGCCGGCGGGTCTCCGTCGATGGAGCCGAAGTTTCCGTGGCCGTCAACGAGAGGTTCTCTGTAAGCAAAGTCCTGCGCCATACGAACCATAGCCTCGTAAATTGAGCTGTCGCCGTGAGGATGGTATTTACCCATTACATCACCGACGATTCTCGCAGACTTCTTGTGTGCCGCCTGCGGAGATACGCCCAGCTCATCCATGCCGTAGAGAATTCTTCTCTGAACAGGCTTGAGACCGTCCTTTACATCAGGAAGCGCTCTGGCAACGATAACGCTCATTGAGTATTCAAGGAACGCCTTCTTTACCTGCGTAACCATTTCGATATCCTGTATTCCGGTAGGAGCAGTAGGTCTGTCTATCATTTCTTCAGTTTTGTTTTCACCGTTTTTAATTTCATCTGACATATTATATTATACCTCCTGTCCCTTAAATATCAAGATTTTCAACGAACTTGGCGTTCTGTTCAATAAACTCTTTTCTCGGCTGAGGCTTCTCACCCATAAGGAGTGAGAATATTTCATCGGCCTTTGCCGCATCTTCAACAGTAACACGAAGAAGAGTTCTTGTTTCCTTGTCCATTGTTGTTTCCTTGAGCTGCTCGGCATCCATTTCACCGAGACCTTTGTATCGCTGAACGTCAAAGCCATTGTTTCTGCCCACTCTTTCCATTATATCGTTGAGCTGATCATCATTGTAAGCATAATACTTCTGATTGCCCTTCTTAATGAGATAAAGCGGAGGCTGTGCGATATAAATATGGCCTTCCTCAACAAGCGGCTTCATATAGCGATAGAAGAATGTGAGAAGAAGAATTCTGATATGGCTTCCGTCGACATCGGCATCGGTCATGCAGATAATCTTATCATAGCGAAGCTTCTTGATATCAAAATCAGCACCGATACCTGTGCCGAAGGCAGTGATCATGGAGCGGATTTCCTCGTTGCCGAGTGCCCTGTCAAGTCTTGCCTTTTCTACGTTAAGTATCTTACCGCGAAGAGGGAGAATAGCCTGATACTTTCTGCTTCTTCCGCCCTTGGCAGTACCGCCGGCGGAAAGTCCCTCTACAATGAATATCTCGCAAAGAGAAGGATCCTTTTCGGAGCAGTCAGCAAGCTTGCCCGGAAGTGATGCAGTGTCAAGGCTGCCTTTTCTTGCAATATCCCTTGCATGACGGGCCGCTTCTCTTGCTCTTGCCGCAAGCATGATCTTTGAAAGGATCGTCTTTGCCTGAGCAGGGTTCTCACCGAAGAAGCTCATAACGTTTTCATATGTGCAGGCATCGACAATAGGTCTTACCTCGGAGTTGCCGAGCTTGGTCTTTGTCTGACCTTCAAACTGCGGTTCCTCGATTTTTACGCTGATAACAGCAGTAAGGCCTTCACGGATATCATCGCCCGTAAAGTTCTGATCGGCTTCCTTGAGAAGTCCTATCTTTCTGCAATAATCGTTTACAGCTCTTGTAAGACCTGTCTTGTAGCCTACAAGATGCGTACCGCCTTCTTCAGTGTTGATATTGTTTACATATGTGAATACGTTCTCAACGTAAGTATCCGTGTACTGCATTGCGATTTCGACCTCAGTCGAGCCCTTCTTATCGTCAAAATACAGTATTTTGTCAGTGATTACATCCTTGGCTTTATTCTGGAACTCAATGAATGAGATGATACCGCCCTCAAACTTATATGATACCTCAACAGGCTCCTCGCCTCTTTCATCTCTGAAAACTATGCAGATGTTCTTATTGAGGAAAGCAAGAAGACGCAGTCTTGAATTGAGCGTATCAAAATCAAAATTAAGCGTTTCAAAGATTTCTTTATCAGGATGGAACGTAATGATAGTGCCGTGCTTGGTAGTATCTGCTACTCTGACAACATCTCCCTGCGGAATACCGCCGTTAAGGTATTCCTGCTTATAATAGCCCTCGCCGTTATAAACCTCTGCCGTAAGTCTGTCTGAAAGAGCATTAACAACAGAAAGACCAACGCCATGCAAACCGCCTGAAACCTTGTATCCACCGCCGCCGAATTTACCGCCTGCATGAAGCACAGTAAGAACGACCTGCAATGTTGAAAAGCCCATCTTCTGGTGGATGCCGACAGGGATACCTCTGCCGTTATCCTCTACTCTTACAGAGCCGTCATTAAGGAGGGTAACGTGAATGGTATCGCAGAAGCCGGCAAGTGCTTCGTCAATACTGTTGTCAACGATTTCGTAAACCAGATGATGAAGTCCTCTCTCACCTGTGCTGCCGATATACATACCCGGACGCTTACGAACCGCTTCAAGACCGTCAAGAACCTGTATGGCGTCCTGGTCATAAGTCTTTAATTCATTTTTATCAGTTAAATCAGCCAATTTTGAATTTAGCAGGAGACATCTTAATCAAAGCCCTGTCTCCGCACTCCTTTCACAATCTCATAAAACTTAAAGATCAATATTTTTCTTTGCCAATCTGGCTTTTAGCGTGCGTGAAGTATATGAAGTAAAATACACCTTTTCACAGGTGCCTTCCTTCACCACTACAAATGACTTGAACGGCGGCGGAGTAACGTTTTCTCCCGTCTGCGGCAATGAATTATCCGTAACAGAATCGCATCTGAAAATACCGATAATATCTTTCCTGAAAACAAGCTTGTCATCGCCTATGCGGATCATAAAGTACTCTCCCCGTATCAGTTTCTGAGTGGTTTTTTGCGTTATGAGAACACGCCCGCAACGTTAATTCACATCAGTGATATTATACCACATTTTTTGATTTTTGTAAAGATAAATCGGGAAAAATCGTCAATTACGGCCGTATTTGTTTCCGCATTTCTCCGCAATAAACGAGCACAACAAAAAGCAGTTTATAAAGGCACTGAAAAGGACGGCTCTGATGGCTTTTCATCAGACATCCGTCCTTTGTCATATCTTCATTCTCTTACTTCAAGCTTCATGATAACGTTATCAAGTCCTGCAGGATTATAAGTGATCCTTACATAAACGCCGTCATCAAGCACGCCTCCGCCGAGCTTCGTTATCTTGTAGCCATAGCCCGTCACAAAGCCGGTCTGGAAGCGTTCGATGTCCACATAGAATGAGTCCTGTCCCTGAACTTCAATTCCGGTGTCATTGAACGATGTGATCTCTCCCTCCACGACAAGGCAAGTCCCTGCCGTGTAAGCCTCCCAGCTCTTGTTCTGCTTGACTCTGTCGGTTGCGGCGTTCACTCCCATGTAAGCAAACATGGCAATAAAAAACGCCATCAGCAGTACTCCGATAATCTTTATCTTCTTTCTGAAAACCGCAAGCAATACTCCGAGCACAACCACTATGCTCCAGAATATTACAAGTGCGCCAGGGAAGCCCAGCTTTTCTGCTTCAAAAACAGTATAAAATGTGTCAGTCAATGTCATTTTCCTATTTATCTTTCTCTATATGTATTATTTGTTTAATAGCGTATTTATATATTCAAATATTTTTATATATTTTTCTACAATAGTTACTCCGGATGTTCTCTGTTTCGCAGCAGCAGTCAAACTGTTTTCCGGCTCGGAAATCAGCCCTCAGACCCATAAGAATCCCTGCATTTGAGCTAAAAAGCCACAGATACTTTGCTCTTATGCATATTATTATCCCTATATCCTTTTTCTTTATAAATTATATCATTTGTTCTGAAAAAGTTCAAGCATTATTTTATCTTTCAAGCCACAAATCAGCCATTTTCAATATATTTACTTTTGTTGATATTTATTTTGCTTGCAAAAGGAGCTCATTTAGTGTATAATATATATAGTCTGTAATGCAGACGCGAAAGGAGAGAAAAAATGGGTTTATTCATTTTCGGAATCATCATCATTATCTTCGGTATTGTTTTCGGTGCCGCAGTAAGCAACACAGGCAAGAAAAGTGCTTCTGTTGTAGTAAGAGTAATTGCCGCACTTGCAGGTGTTGTTCTCATAGCACTCAGCTGTGTAAGAACAGTCCCCACAGGTCACACAGGCATTGTAACAACTTTCGGTAAGGTTGAAGATGCAACCTACGAAGCAGGCGTTCACGTTGTCCTCCCGTGGAAAACGGTAATCAATATGGACAACAGAAACCAGAAGGCAACCGAGCGGCTCATGTGCTTCTCCTCTGATATCCAGGAGGTATCCGTTGTATACACTCTCAACTATCAGATTGAGAAGACAAACGCACAGACCATTTACCGCACGATCGGTACTGACTATTACAGAACAGTAGTAAGCCCCCGTATCGAAGAAGCAGTAAAGAGTGTCATTGCAAAGTACACCGCCGAGGAGCTTCTGAGCAACCGTGCAGTTCTTTCAAACGAAATCAAGGACATCCTCACAGCCAAGCTTGCAACATACAATATAGAAGTAATTGATACTTCTCTTGAGGATCTCGACTTCTCCGATGCCTTCACAGATGCCGTAGAAGCAAAGCAGGTAGCCGAGCAGAAGAGCAAGCAGGCAGAGATCGAGCAGGGTCAGGCTTTGATGGAAGCAGACTACAAGGCTAAAATCGCAAAGACAGAAGCCGAGGCAGCCGCTACCGTTGCAAAGATCGCCGCACAGGCAGATCTCGATGTTGTAAAGATTCAGGCTGATGCCGCTGAGTACGCAGGTCAGAAGGATGCCGCAGTCATTGCTCAGATAAGAGACGTTCTTACATCAGATCCCGAGAACCTCACAACAGACGATATCGAAAAGCTTCTTATGTATTACTATATTGAGAAGTGGGACGGTCAGCTTCCCGAGACATACATCGGTACAGAGGATTTTTACGCAATGCTTGCAAAGGCCCTTGAGGTCACAGCAAAGTAATCGTCAATAGCGGATATCATTAAAGAATAACCCGTCGATAAGGAATCATAATTCCAAATCAACGGGTTTATTTTACGTTCAATTTTTACATAATTTCAGGCAAGCCATCAGTTCTCGCCGAGAAGCTCGTCAATATCAACTATTCTGCCCTCTGCAATAGAAATATTTCCCGCAACGCCTATCAGTACCGAATAAGCGCCGTCAGTTGAGTTTGCTCTCTGTGTCGGCAAGTCGGGCTCTTCGTCAAGGAAAAGAACTCTTAAAAGCTTCATGTCAGCATTATAATGTCCTGCACCCTGATTGCTCGGTCTGTCATACGTTGTAACGTTGCCATCCTTGTCAATAAGGCGGATAAAGTCGTATTTCTCGCCCTCTCTGAGGCCTCCGCTGTGGAATACCGATGCCTCTATTCTTCCCTCTGAGCCATTGATATAAAGCTTGTAGCCCTCATACATGCCCGCAGAAGTCTCGCTGTAGCTCATCGTTATGCCGTTCTCGTATTCAACGATAAGAGACATCGTATCATAAATATCAATATCTTCAGCATAAACGCAGGCATCACGGTAATACCTGTCATAAATCTCGTTCTGATGATAAAGAAGATCAGCCGCACCGACGGTAGTATCGTAATAGTATTCGCACTTATCAGCATACGGGCATCCCAGACATCTCTCTGAACGGAACGGACCGTTCTTGCCGTACTTGCGGAGCTTTCCGAAAGCTGAAACCTTCTTGGGGTGCTGACCGATAAGCCAGTTGACACTGTCAAAATGATGTGTAGCCTTCGTTACAAGCAAGCCTCCGCTTCTCTTGAGATATCTGTTCCAGCGGTGATAGTAGCTTGCGCCGTGTCCTGACTGATTCTTCGCATTTCCAGTGAGAAGATATTCGTAATGAATGTTATAAATATCGCCGATAGCATTTGAATCAAGCAATTTCTTCAAGAAAAGCATTGAAGGATCGTATCTTACATTGAAGCACTGAATTATTCTCTTGCCATACTTTCTTTCTGCTTCCCTCAGAGCTCTTACCTGCTCCGCATTTATTGCCATGGGCTTTTCGGAGAAAACATCAACTCCGTAAGCAAGTCCCCTGATGCAGTAATCAACATGGCAGTAGTCTTCCGTCGCAACGATGAGGAAATCAGGTGCAGATTTCTGCATCATTTCATCAAACGTTTCATACACCGGAACTCCGCCGCACTCCTTTGCAACTGCTCTTGCTCTTCCCGGATTGGAGTCATAAATTCCAACAAGCTCATTCTTTTCACTGAGTTCCTTATTGAAAACTATGTGCACGGCATACATTCCCATGCCTCTTGAGCTTGCACCGCATAATACAATTCTTCTTTTGTCCATTATCACTTATTCCTTTCTGAAAATTTTAATTTGATTCTTAATTGACAGAGATTTTAATGCATCGATTCCGTCATACAAGTCCGAAAAGCTTTTCAGCGTCCTCCGAAGCCTTGACCTTGTCATCGGAATAAACTATTATTCCATCCTCATCAATTACGTACGTTGTCCTGACAACGCCCATTGAAGTTCTTCCGCAGAACTTCTTCTCTTTCCAGACATCATAATTCTTTATGGCTGAAAGCTCTGTGTCGGAAAGCAAAGTAAATTTCAGGTCATAATTCGTTTCAAACTTCTTGTGCGACGAAACACTGTCTTTGCTGATGCCAATGACCTCAATGCCCTTTTCTCTGAATTTTTCTGTCCTTTCGGAATATCCCACAGCCTGCCTTGAGCAGCCCGAAGTATTGTCCTTCGGATAAAAATAAAGAATTATTTTCTTTCCTTTGTATTCAGATAAAGTATGTACCGTTCCATTCTGATCACGAAGCAGAAAATCAGGAGCCTTTGTTCCTGTTTCAAGCATAAAAATCACCTCTTGATTAAATCTAATATATTATATCACTTTGCATAAAAAATTGCAAGCATCCATCTGAAAAAGGAAAAATCCGTGCATGACCGAATATCAAAAAGAATTTTTCCAAATCAAGGTATAAAAAAATCTCTTGTCGATTGACAAGAGACTTTTTGTGGTGGGGGGAGGTGGATTCGAACCACCGAAGGCATTGCCAGCAGATTTACAGTCTGTCCCCATTGGCCGCTCGGGAATCCCCCCAGGCATTATATATAAATTTTAGTAATGCTCCCAAAATGGTGCCTCGAACCGGAATTGAACCAGTGACACGAGGATTTTCAGTCCACTGCTCTACCAACTGAGCTATCGAGGCACATTGGCGACCCGGATGAGGCTCGAACTCACGACCTCCAGCGTGACAGGCTGGCGTTCTAACCAACTGAACTACCGGGCCAAGTGTGCAAAAATGATCAATAATGAATATTGATGTTAAATTAAAATGGTGGGCCTTCAGGGACTTGAACCCCGGACCGACCGGTTATGAGCCGGTTGCTCTAACCAACTGAGCTAAAAGCCCAAAAAGTGGTGATCCCTAGCAGACTTGAACTGCTGTTACCGCCGTGAAAGGGCGATGTCTTAACCACTTGACCAAGGGACCATAAATACAATTTCAATGGTCGGGGTGAAGGGACTCGAACCCCCGGCCCCATGCTCCCAAAGCACGTGCGCTACCAACTGCGCTACACCCCGATGCATGTGCCATCTTGCGACGACTGCTACATTATACTACATAATTGAATTTTTGTCAATAGGCTTTTTCAATTATTTTTGAAATATTTTTGAAATACTTCTTTGCAATCGTTCATTCAGGTTTGAGTTTCGCACTCACTCATTGACAGTTGATATTTTACTACAAAACGTTCTTTTTGTCAATACCTTTTTTACATTTTTTCACATTTATTTTTTAACGTCATATATTGAAATGAAACAACCGAAACAAAGAGTCCGCACCCTCTTCTCTCTTCTGTTTCAATAGATTTGAAAGGGCCCTTGCCTGCAAGGCGGGGTATGGTCATATTGGTTTGAATAACACAGCAATAATAATGGCAGGCAGCGACAACAGAATGTCCGGAACATACGCTCTGCTGAAGTCCGAAGGAAGAAACGTTTCAAGGATCGTGACCCCCGAGGCCATCAATAACGAGTTCAAAAAGAGCTTTTCAGGCTTTCTTGTTCTCCCGATTCCCTACAAAACCGCTTCCGGGTATATAAAAGGGACAGATATTCTTCCCGAAGAGCTTCTGTCAGATCTTTCCGAACACTGTCACGTCATTCTCGGTTCAGCAGACAGTGAAATAACAGAGCTCAGCCAAAAGTACGGTTTTTCATTCACCGACATTAACGCCGACGAGGTTTTCAAGATGAAAAACGCCGTTCCTACCGCTGAAGCCGCGATCTCAACAGCAATAAATTCAACCTCAAAAACACTTTTTTCAAGCAATATACTGATTGCAGGCTTCGGAGCAACAGGCAAAGCACTTGCCCGTCTTCTTGTCCATTTCGGTGCTCACGTAACCATTGCCGCAAGAAGCAAGAAGGACAGAGCGCTTGCAGATTTGCTCGGTTGCAGATCCATCCCAATCGACAGCCTGAAAGAGGCCGCAAAGGATTCCGACGTCATTTTCAACACAGTTCCTGCTTTGATATTCACCGCAGACGTTCTTTCTCAGCTGAAAAAGAAAGCAGTACTGATCGATCTTGCCTCAAGGCCGGGCGGATGTGACTTTGAGTATTCCGCCTCTAACGGCATTAACTGCAGATTGTATCCTGCCCTGCCCGACCAGTATTCTCCGTTGACTTCCGTTTCGGTTTTTCACGATACGATAATAAAGATAATTGATGCAGTCTGATAAGGAGGTCTGAAAAATGGATTTGAAAGATAAGAAAATTGGCTTCGCATTCACAGGCTCATTCTGTACTTTGATGCAGTTCTTCAACGAGATGGTGAGGTTGAAGGAAAAAGTCAGAAGTATAGTTCCGATTTTTTCCTATTCCGTATCCGAATACGACACCAGATTCGTCAAGGCGGAGGATTTTCTCCGCATGGTGACGGAAGCCGCAGGCAGAGCACCCATCAAAACAATCAGTGAAGCCGAGCCCATAGGTCCCAAAAAGATTCTTGACGCCCTCATAATCGCTCCCTGCACAGGAAACACTCTTGCCAAGCTTACTAACGGTATTACCGATACGCCAGTCTTGATGGCTGCTAAAGCCCAGCTGAGGAACGGTGGTCCGGTTGTCATTGCCGTTTCAACGAATGATGCCTTAGGCGCAAACGGTCAGAATATAGGTCAGCTGATGAACAGGCCGGGCATTTTTCTTGTGCCGGTCAGACAGGATGATCCCATCGGCAAGCCGAATTCTCTTGTTGCCGATGCAGGTCTTATCCTCCCGACTCTTGAGAAGGCATTCGACAACGAGCAGATAAATCCCATATTTATCTGAAACAGTTGATAATTTGCCGTTTTTGTGGTACAATATAAATATAATCCAGAAAACGGAGGTTTTTCTATGTCACTCAAGGATCAATGGAAAAATACAGGTAAAGGGCTCGGTAAAGCTTTTGCCGGTCTCGGCAAGAACATTGGCCGCTCGGTAAAAACAGGTCTTGATGCCGCTGACGATTCTCTTCCTGAGGACGGTTCTACGGTTTTCAATGACGGAAGCTGGAGAAAAACAGGCAAAGAGCTCGGAAGCGCATTCACGAATCTCGGCAAGTCGGTCGTCAAAAGCGTTCAAGCAGGACTTGACAAGATCGACGGTGATGACGACGAAAAGGTCAAAAAAGAGCCTGACAAGGCGTCTCAGCCCGTTGAAAAGGCGTCTGAAGAATCAGATGCACCCAAAGAAGAATAAAAAAGCGCTCCGTTTGCTCTGTGCAAACGGAGTGTTTTTATCTTTCAAGCTTTTTCTCCCGAAAGTAGTCTTCTGATCCTGTACGGATAGGTTGAAAAGCCGGGATCGAACTTATCCGACTTCATGTACTTTATTACAGAGCGCAGAAGCTGTCTTGATGCAGGATTATCATCCGCATCCTTATCAATATCAGCTGAGCAGACGATGAGTCTTCCCTTTCCGACCTTTGCCTCAAACAAGAGTCCGAGGTTTCTGTTGTCCTTTGTACTGTCAATCACTCTTATCATCGGCAAAAGCTCCGGCTCGCCGTCAAATATCATTGCCTTTGATCTCATCACGATGTCCCACCACTGCCAATCGGAATGATAGTCTGTCGGGAAGTCCTCAAACACCGCCGCATCAGGGTCACAGAGTATTCCCATCCAGCCCTCCTGCTGCTTCATGAACGGGTTCCAGAAGACAGTAGTGAACACTCCCTTCGGGCCGTTTGTATCGCCCTTTGCAAGAAGAAGAACGTCCTTGCCTTCAAAAAACAGTGAGTCCTCCGTCTTTTTGTCAAATTCGTGCGAGATGATTATTCCTTCGGGATCGACCGTTTCCTTCTCCGGATAAACCCAGAGCTTCCAGCTATTGGCAAAGCCGGCAAATTCAACAGTGACCGTGACCTTACTTGCCTTTGTAATTCCGATCAAATCAATGCTCACTTCAGCCACAGTGTCAGTCATGCCGTTTTCTGCAGTAATATTGTCAAAGTGCTTTTCAAAAATAACCCTGTCTTCCGCTGTCGCCCTGACAGTAAGCTCCGAAGTCAGCTTTTTATCCGAATAATTTGCAATTTTAACCCTTGCCCCGATAATCTCCACATCAGTATATACACGTTTTTCACAGCAGAAAAGAGGTACGACAGGCGAGCAGAAGCTTCTGAATTCTTCAGCCGTGCAAAGACCCTTTGATTCCCAGAAAACATTCAGTATGCCGACAGTCGACGTTCCCTGGCCGGGATAATCGTGAATATCAAGAAGCTGAAAGCCCGAAAGTCCGTTTGTCCTGAGAGCAGATTCTATCTCTTCTTTGTAAAGCTCAAGGCTGAGCTTGCCCGATGCCATCATGAATCTGTATGCATAATCGGATAGTCCGTGTTCCCTGAGACTTCTCGCTATGTGCATATAGTTTCCTGGATGCTGAACGCCCTTGAATTTTACGGCATCCCTGAAATCAGGATAAACCGCCCACTGACCAACCTCGTGCGAGATAACAGGCTTTGATATTTCATCTGCCGCATCATAGCTGTAATCAAGAGACGGTCTGTCCGTGCAGAAGCGTGAGCATGCTCTCGGATCAGGTCCGCCCCACGTTATGCCGTTAAAGGGCTTGATATCATAGCCTGCCTTATTTCCTGCCGAAATATAAAAATCATCGCATCTTCCGTCCGAATACGGATGTGATGTTGCCGTATAGAGGTGCCTTGAATCATATTTCTGACCGAACTTTACCTTTTCTTCAAGCAATTCTGCGTGTCTTTCAAGAAACGCCTTATCTGAATAGATAAGCTGTTCATTTCCCATCGAAACAAAGCAGAATGACGGATGATTTCCGAATTCATCAAGCATTCTCTTCAGCTCGCTCATCAGGAATCTGTGCACTATCGGTGCCTCGTCCTTTGTCGGGCAGGATGTTCCCGGAAGCTCCGCCTGAATATAAATTCCCGTCTCATCCGCCGCATCAAAAGCCGCTTCCGGCGGGCAGAATGTATGGCAGCGAAGGTGATTGAGTCCGTACTCTTTCATCACGCCGAAAACCTTCATCCAGAATGCCTTGTCACAAGGATGGTAGCAGGTTTCAGGAAAAGCATCTCCTTCAAGCGTGCCTCGCAGAAAAACAGGCGAGCCGTTCATGCATATTTTCTTGCCCTCTGCCGAGAGCTTTCTCATGCCGAATCTGACTTTTCCCGTTCCAATTATGCTTTTTTCATTCGTCAGCGATAATTCAAGCGTATACAGCGGTTGCTCAAATTCGCTCCAGAGCTTCAGCGGTGAAACCTTCATCCTGTATTCACCGTCGGGATTTATTTTTCTCGTTTCGGATGATATTTCTTTTCCGTCAAGCAAAAGTGTGAAGCAGATATTATCTGCCTTTTTTCCCTCTGTCTGAAGTCTTATTGTGATTTCGGCGTTGTCAACGTCAGGATATACGTTCAAACGGGTGACGGCAGTATCTTCCGATATTAGCTTCATCCCTCCCGTAATGCCCGAGAAGGGCTTTGTTCCGTGTCCTCCGCACGGTATTTTTGCCTGTCCCGTCGGAGTTACCAGATGGCAGTTGATGTCTCTTCCCTCGTAGTCAAGATAAACGTTCCTGTCAAAGCTCGTGTCTGCACCCGAATTGTAGTTTGAATTGTCCGTCATCAGCGTGATGACGTGTTCTCCGCACAACTCAAGCTTTGAAATATCATAGATATGCGGAGCCGAAAGACTGCAATAGGAGCCTATCAGGACATCATCAATCCAGAGTGTCGATTCCCACGGAATTCTCTCAAAAAACAGTTTTGTTATCTTGCCTTTCGTGTCGGGGAAAACCATCTTCCTCTGGAACCAAGCCCATCCGCTGTATGAGAGAGTATTGCTGACATCGTTATCATCTGTTTCGCAGACGATATCGCCGATGCTGTTTTCTTCAAGAGACCCGGGGAATCCTGCCTGCTGACAAAATCGGTCCCTGCCGAAATCCTCGGTAAAATATTTCTTCACCGAGCCTTCACGTTTTCTGTCAAGCCTGACAAACCATTTTCCTTCAAGACCGATTTCCACAATTATTCTCCTTTTTTGAGTGTTTTGTCAAGAAATGCATCGAGCAAGTCAAGTGCCGCAGTCGTTGCAGTCTTGTCCTTGTAATATTCCGCAAGAAGGAACGCATGATTTGTTCCCTCAAGGAAATAAGCCTCGGCATTTCCTCCGTTTTTCTTCATTCTTTCAGCAAATTCTTCCGAATGGTACGGATTTACCACACTGTCGACCGCTCCGTGAAGAAGCAGTACATCGCAGTGAACGTTATTAACCTTTGCAAGCGGTGAAAGCTTGTCTGCCCAGAGTGATTTATCGATTCCGGCAAGACTGCTGTGCGTCGAGCTCTTCGGAACATAATTTCCCCACGCTTTATCATTGAGGTCTGTTATTCCGTTCACAATCACTGCCGTTCTGAAGTCGATCGCAGAGCCGCTCTTTTCAAATGTCACCATTGCTGCGGCAAGATAGCCGCCTGCCGATTCTCCGAGTACGCTTGCCCTTGTGAGGTCAAGGTCATATTTTTCAGCGGAATCTGCTATATATTTCATCGCATCAAAGCAGTCATCCACAAGGTCGGGGAGCTGATAATTCTCCTTCTGTGCGCATTCTCTGCAGAGTCTGTAATCAACCGACACTGCCGCATAGCCCTCAGACGTAAGGTAACGTCCGAGATAGCCGAGATAGTCTCCCTGCCATTCGCCGTTCTGATCCTCAAATATTCTTCTGCTGCTCCAGCCGCCGCCGTGAATCATCACCACAAACGGGAGCTTCTCATTTTCTTTTCTGTTCTCGGGGAAATAAAAGCTGACATTCAGCTTTTCTCCGTCAACCGTCTTATAAGTTTCTGTTATGTCGCCGCTGTGACGGCTGATTGCCCGGGAAAGCTCCTTTGCATTATCCGGAAGTTTGTATATATTTCTCATATTTTTCTCCTGATTTGTTATTATTTTGATTTTATTATACCATACGAAGCTATATATTTCAAGGAATAAATAAAAAGCAGACAATTTATTGTCCGCTTTCATCTTCAGGTAATCTTGCCATTATCATCCGTCCGTTTTCCTTGAGCCATCTTGCCGAGTCAGCGTAATCAGGGCAATATTTTACTACTTCGTTATAAAAGCGTGCAGAATGATCCATATATTTTCTGTGGCAAAGCTCATGCACCACCACGCTGTCTATGATCCTTTCGGGGCACAGCATCAGCAGGCAGTTGAAATTCAGGTTTCCGCTACACGAACAGCTTCCCCACCGTGTTTTCTGGCATCTGATTGTGATTTTGCCAAAAGTCACGCCGATAAGCATTGAATAATACCTAACCTTTTCGGTGAGAATGTCCTTTGCCATCGCTTTAAGGCGCAAAAGCTCCTCTTTGTCAAGCTTCAAAACGCTGTTCTTCTCACTTTCCGTCTTTAACTGTCTTTCAAGATGAAGTCTGATCCACTGTGAATGCTCCTCAATGAATTCTCTTATTTTTCTCTCCGATATTCTCTGAGGCGCACGCACCAGAACCCTGCCGCCTTTTATTTCAAGGCTCAATGTTCTTCTTTTGCTTCTGATTACCGTATATTCTGTTTCCACTGCTTATAAAAAAATCTCTTTTTCTTAAAAAGAGATCCTTTCTTTTATATTCCGAGCTTTTCAAGGAGTTCAGGTCTGACTTCTCTTGTCTTCCTGATGCTCTCTTCAATTCTCCACTGTTCAATATCCTTATGATTTCCCGAAAGAAGTACGTCCGGCACCTTCATTCCTCTGAACTCCGCCGGTCTTGTGTACTGCGGATATTCCAGAAGACCTGACGAAAAGCTTTCATCCTGCACGGAATCCGTGCTTCCGAGCACACCCGGCACGAACCTTGAAAGGCAGTCCATCAGCACCATTGCAGGAAGCTCTCCGCCCGTAAGAACGTAATCGCCTATTGATATTTCCTCATCGACATAAGTATCGATCACTCGCTGGTCAACGCCCTCATAGTGTCCGCAAAGGATTATGATCCTGTCAAGCATGGAAAGCTCTGCCGCCTTATCGTGCGTCAGCGTTTTTCCCTGTGGAGACATATAGATCGTTTTCGGTTTTTCTCCGTTTCCGATAACGTCATCAAAGCAATCAAAAAGAGGCTGTGGCGTCATGACCATTCCTGCGCCGCCGCCGAATGGATAATCATCCGTATGTCTGTGCTTGTCAAGCGTATAGTCTCTTATATCATAAAGATGGATATCAAATATGCCTGCTTTAACAGCTCTTCCGAATATGCTCGTGTTTATCACCGAAGAAAACATATCGGGAAAGAGTGTCAGAATGTCAATTCTCATCGGGAAGGATCTCCTCAAGTCCCGTCCTGTTGATAAAGACGGTGTTGTTCTCTACGTCAAACGAAATATACTGCTTCAGCGCAGGGATAAGCACTTCTTCCTTGCCCGTATTTACAGTATAAACATCGTTACTCACAAGATGCATGATGTCAGTTATTTTTCCGAGCACTTTTCCGTTGTCCGAAAAAACCGCATTGCAGCCTATTATGTCTCCCCAATAATACTCATCCTCGCCGAGAGTTCTTCCTTCCGTCCTCTTTATCCAGAGGTACGAATTTCTGAGTTTCTCTGCCATATCGGGATTATCCACCCCTTTGAGCTTGAGCAGGACATATGCCGTTGTAACGCTTCTTGACTCAATGTCGTATTTAATATAATTACCCGCTTCCTCAATGAATACGTGCTTCATATTCTTGAAACGGGTAACATCATCGGTCAGGGGTTCAACTTTTATCGCACCCCTGACTCCATGCGGCTTCAGCACGAAACCGACTGATAAATATTCTCTCATATATCAGAGTATTTCAACACTGACGTGCTTGTCCTGTTTGCTTGCTGCTGCCTTGGTAACAGAGCGGATAGCGCGGGCGATTTTGCCGTGCTTACCAATCACCTTACCCATGTCCTCGGGAGCAACCTTCAGCTCAATAATGATCTCGTCGCCCTCTGTTCTTTCGCTCACTACAACCTGCTGCGGGAAATCGACAAGACTCTGTGCGATGTATTTTACAAGTTCGCCCATGATCTTTTATTTCCTCAGATTACTGGTTATCGCTCTTCTTGAGCAATGCCTTAACAGTATCTGTCGGCTGAGCGCCGTTCTTGATCCACTTAGCAGCCTTTTCAGCATCAATGTCGATTGTTGCCGGTTCTGTCATAGGATTGTATGTTCCGATAAGATCGATGTATGCTGTGTTTCTCGGTGCCTTTGAGTCAGCAACTACAACTTTGTAATACGGTGCCTTCTTTGCGCCGATTCTCATTAAACGAATTTTAACAGCCATTGTGTTAAATCCTCCTGTAAAAAAAATTTGGTATATTCATTTAAATTCTATGATGAATTTTAATGTTCTGTATTATTTTCTGAAGCCTTTTCTGTAAGGATTCATATTCTTGGGCAATCCCATCATGGGCATTCTGCCCTTCTTGCCCTTGCCGCCCGTGAACTGCTTCATCATTTTGTTCATTTCTTCAAATGACTTGAGAAGTCTGTTTACATCGGCTATATCAAGACCGCATCCTGATGCGATTCTCTTTTTTCTGCTGTAATTAATTATTTCCGGATTTGCTCTTTCCTTCGGTGTCATCGAAGTGATAATAGCTTTTGTTCTGACAAGCTGCTTGTCATCGACTGAAACTCCTGCAAGTGCCTTTGAATCAACACCCGGAATCATTTTCAGGATGTCATTCAGGTCTCCCATATTCTGCATGGCTTCCATCTGTTCGAGGAAGTCATTGAGATCCATGCTTGCATTTCTTATCTTCTTCTCAAGTTCCTCTGCCTTCTTCTCGTCGAACATCTTCTCTGCTTTGTCGATAAGAGTGAGCACGTCGCCCATTCCGAGAATTCTTGAAGCCATTCTGTCCGGATAGAACGGCTCGAGTGAATCGGCATCAACCTTTTCGCCGGAAGATACGAACTTGATTGGCTTGCCTGTAACAGCCTTTGCTGAAAGTGCGGCACCGCCTCTCGTATCACCGTCCATCTTTGTCATGATGATACCGTCCATGCCTATCTGCTCATTGAACGACTTTGCAATCGTAACAGCGTCCTGACCTGTCATCGCATCAACCACAAGAAGTGTTTCATGCGGATGAACGGCATCTCTTATATTCTTCATTTCGTCCATCATATCTTCATCGATATGAAGACGTCCTGCAGTATCTATGATTACTGTATCAACATTTACAGATCGTGAGTATTCGATAGCTTCCTTTGCAGTCTTTACGGGATTCTGTGTGCCCTTTTCAAACACCGGAACTCCGACCTTTTCTCCGACCACCTGAAGCTGCTTGATAGCTGCAGGTCTGTAAATATCGCAGGCAACAAGCATAGGCTTTTTGCCTTCTTTTTTCAGCATTGCGGCAAGCTTTGCCGATGTTGTTGTTTTACCTGTACCCTGAAGACCGCACATAAGAATGACCGTCGGGAGGCTGTCAGCCACGGCAAGCTTCGTTCTCTCACCGCCCATAAGCTCAGTAAGCTCATCCCTTACAATCTTTATGATGTGCTGTCCGGCAGAAAGACTTTCGAGTATCTCTGCTCCAACCGCCTTTTCGCTTACCTTCGCAACAAAATCCTTGACAACGGCATAATTTACGTCGGCTTCAAGAAGTGCGAGCTTTACAGATCTCATTGCAGTTTTAACGTCTGCCTCCGAAACCTTACCGCCGCCGGTAAGCTTTTTGAATGCAGCCTGTAATTTTTCCGCAAGACTTTCAAATGCCATATTTATCCTCCGTCAAAGTTTCTTTGCAATATCATCGAGACGGCTTATGATAAGCTCGTCATCCTCGCCCCTCCGAATAGCATCCTTTGCTTCGGAAAGCATTTCCTCAAGTACATCGTGTTTTGCAAGTATACCGAGCTGTTTTTCAAGCCTGGTGATTTTTGCCTGTGCATTCTTTATCGCAAAATGCACTGCCTGCTTGGAAACGCCGTTATTCTCGGCAATTTCCTCGAGAGTCAGATCCCTGCAGTAATACGAATCAAGCATTTCGAATTGTTTTTCAGTAAGGATGCCGCCGTAAAGATCGAGCATCTCTGCATATCTGACAATGTCCTTCATTGCTTCTTCGCATCCTTCCCCAAACTATCAGTAAAGTATTATCACTTGACATGCGTATTATACACTAAAAGCGCATTTTTGTCAAGTATTTTTTATTTACTTACCCGTTCAGTGCAGCTTTATTTCTGATGATTTCCATCTCAGCCGCATACTCCGTCAGCTCCTCATGAGGAGTTTCAAGGAAGAAGGGCTTATCCTTCAATGCAGGATGAGAAACGATCCTCACGATTGCTTCAAGCCCTATCGAACCCATTCCAATGCCTGCGTGTCTGTCCTTATTTGATGCAAAAGGATACATCGAATCATTAAGATGCACAGCCTTCACCCTGTCAAGTCCTACGATCTTGTCAAACTTTGTGAGAACGCCGTCAAGATCATTCACAATATCATAGCCTGCCGAATAAAGGTGGCAAGTATCCATGCACACGCCTATCCTGTCCGATGAATGGAATTTGCCTATAAAGTCTGTTATATCCTTTATTTCTTCGAATTTTCCGCCTATTTCAGAGCCCTTTCCCGACATTGTCTCAAGCAGGACATATGTATTGCTGCCTTCTATCATTCCTGACCTTACAGTGTCCGCAATCTGTGTTATTCCCTGCTCATAGGAAAGAATCGTCTTGCTTCCCGGATGAAATACATACAGTGAGGAGGGCAAAAGCATCATTCTCTTCATGTCATCCGCAAAGCATTCCTTTGCAAACGTAAATGATTCCGGCTTTGCGGCAGCCATATTCAAAGTATACGGGCCGTGAATAAGTATCGGGCCGAAAGAATTCAGCTCCATCAGCACTTCCGCTTCGCTGATGTCTCCACCGTCTATTTCTGCAGCCGCACCGCCTCTCGGGTTTCTTGAAAAAGCCTGAAAAGTATCCGCGCCGAGCTCAAGTGCCGTGATAACGGCTCTCTTGTATCCTCCTGCAACGGAAAGATGTGGTCCTATTTTCATTTTGTTATCCTTTCATTATCTGAGCCTGAACCTTCTGTTCACGAAAAACAGAACGTACGTCAGCGCAATGTCATACAGCCACTCAAGAGGAAGAATGAGAAGGAATACCGCAAGCGACGATATTATGCTTCCGGAATACCATTTTCCCCAGAACGTCTCTCCTCCTATCAGAAAGTGTGCTATTAAAACCATTGCCGCCGCAACGAGTGTTCCCCATGCGGCTTTTATTATCATTTCTTTTGTGTGATTGAACTGTTTTCGCTCAATCAGGTATTTCACCGTCGGGTACGTTCCGAAAAGCAGTGCATACTCCGTAAATACAGTATGTACCGACGAAATCAGGAACATCAGCACTGCCGTCACTCCGAAAGTCCATATTCCCCACCACGGGCCGTTCTTCTGCACCACAAGGCACATCACCACAGACTGTGCAAAGAGAAAAACGACAGTATTGAACGGAAGGAGCGTTGCCAGGAGTCCCAGCACAACGGATATTGCCGCCATTATCCCTGAGTATACTATTTTTTGTGTTTTCGGATCTTCTTTATTCATAACTTAAAAGCACCTGCAAAGATTTCCGCCCATACATTCGCAGCAGGTATCAAGGCACCAGATCTTCATGCAGCAATCGCATACCTTTTCCACATCCACATTCGTATATCTCGGGTCCTTGTAGCCCGAAGAGTATGAGCTTCCCGCCGCTCTTTCGTAAGCAGCCTTGTATTCCTCATTCTGCGGAGAAAGTCTTACCGCCTCTGCATAATATTTCTTTGCTTCAAGCTGCCAGCCCTTGTTCCACTGAACGTTTCCCATCAGGAAATACCATTCTGCCGTCCTGAGGTTCACCGAACGCAGTAAAAGCTCTGCTTCAAGATATCTTCCTGCCTCAAGAAGCTGTCTTGCCTGTGCAAGTATATCATCTGCGGTATAATTCGTTCTGTAAGAATTCTGTGTTCCTGAATATGACGAAGATGAGGAAGAGTATGATGTGTTTCCCGATGAAGCATGCTGGTAATAATTACCCTTTCCTCCGTTTTTAAGTATATCGTATGCTTCGTTTATTTCCTTGAGCTTTTCGGTGGCAGTCGCTTCGTAGTCCGTTCCCTTGTACTGATCGGGATGGTACTTCTTGACCTTTTCCCTGTAAGCCTTCTTGATTTCTTCTTCGGTTGCGCCCGGCTTCACTCCGAGCACTTCATATGGATTCAAGTTCTCTTTCTCCTTTCTTCCTTTTGCCGGAGTCTGTCAGCACCTCATCGGTTCTTTCGGGCATTCCGAGGAAAAGTATGTTTTCTATTATTTCTTTGTTGCGTTTCACCGGCAGCTTATCGAATATCTGTCCGAGCCTTGTCAGGGCGCTCTTGAGAAGATATTCCGCGTCTTCCCTTGCCAGATTCTTTACTTCCTCTGCCGTTTTATCTGGCAACATCATCAGAAACGGATTATATGCTCCCGATTCCTTATCCTTTTCGATATCGTCAAATGCATCAAGCACATACAGCCACTTCCCCATAAAGAAGCCAAACCAATAGATATCGTCATTCTTTTCATCTGCAGCGGACAGTGCCGTTTCTCCCATCAGCTCTGCAAACGGCTGTGCCGCCATGTCAAGCACTCCGCAAAGGCTTTCCTCAAGCATTTCAAGATCTTCAAGCTTATCTTTTATAAGGCTGTCTGCTGACGGATTTTCTTTCTTTGCTTTTTTGTACGGTCTCGTAAACCATATCTTTGCGAGCCTTGACTTGAAATCATTCTCATCCCTGACGTTGTCGCAAAGGCTGTGATATATCAGAAGCACATTCAGCGCCGCCGCCCTGTCCACGGAGCTATTGCCCACGACAGTAGGATTCTTTGTCAGGGGATGCATTATGCATCGGGTATTTTTGAATTTCAGCTCTTCATCGGAAAACGCAGACACAAGTATAGCTGCAAATACCGCTTCATACGAAAGGCCCATATTGCACAGACCCTTATATCTTGCTCCCATGCTTCTGCAAAGACCGCAATAATACGCCCTGTAAATATTATGATCTTTTATTTTCATCTCTCCCCTTACGGGTTTAATGTTGCCGAACATATTTGCCTCTCATTTTCACTTTTTTATTATATTGTATCACAAAAGTCAGTTTTTTTCAATAGAGACAGAGGTTCCCCGATGGTCTTGTGTCACGTTTTACATTTTGTTGAGGATTTGTTCTTATTAAATCTATATTTTCCGCTGAAAATATGTAAAAAGTATATACTATTCTCAATTATTATGGTATAATTGAATAAAGTACGGCCATGGAGGACAAAAGAAATGAAAATAGCCGCAGTAATAGCAGAATACAATCCTTTCACAGGAGGTCACGAGTACCACATCTCCCGCACAAGAGAGCTCACAGGTGCAGATTACGTCATCGCAATAATGTCGGGTAATTTCGTGCAGAGAGGTGAGCCTGCCATATTCGACAAGCAGTTCCGCACAAGGCTTGCCCTTGAGGGCGGTTGTGATGCCGTGCTTGAGCTGCCCGCTCTTTTTGCTTTGCAGAGTGCCGAAACATTTGCTTACGGCGGTGTCAGGATACTCGACAGGTTGAACTGCATTGATTATCTTTCTTTCGGTTCGGAAGGAGATTTGTCCATCCTCTCCAAGATCGCGCTTCTTCTTGCCGAAGAGCCTTACAGCTTCAAAAAAGAGCTTGCAAAGAATCTCGATTCCGAGCAGCCATTTGCCGTTGCACGCACAAACGCCATCACTTCATACCTGAATCTGTACGAGGATGAAGCGGCGCTTCTTTCCATGCCGAACTGCATTCTCGCAATAGAATATATGAAAAAGCTTTATGAATTTGAGAGCAGCATCGTCCCCGTCGCTATCCCGAGGCTCGGTGCAGGCTATCATGATGAAAGCGAAGCCTGTGAATTTCCGTCTGCCACGGCAGTAAGAAATGCAATCCGTGAAAACAGACTTCTCAGCATTTCAAGATCTCTCCCTGCAAGGATAGCAAAGCTTATCTCGCAGAAGACTACAATGGCTGACAACAGCGACTTCTTTGATCTCATAAAGTATGCCGTTCTCCGTTCCGATGCAGAAAAACTCGCAAGGATTTCCGGCATCACGGAAGGGCTTGAAAATCTCTTTGTCTCAAATGCATATGCACAAAGCTTCGATGAAATGCTTGAAGCGATCCATTCAAAGCGTTACACAAGGTCTGCCGTTTCAAGAATGATGTATAACGTGCTTCTCGGCATCACAAAGTCGGATGTTGAGAAAGCAAAGAGGAGCGATTCCTCGCTCTATGCAAGAGTGCTCGGCTTCAGGCAGGAATCATCTTCGGTAATAAAATACATATCCGAGAATTCATCCATCCCCGTAATAACAAACGTTCCCGCTTACAAAAAAATGCTTGCGGACACATCTCTTTTTGAGAAAGATCTGCTCGCAAGCGATATCTACAAGCTCGCCACCGGTGCGCCGAAATGCGATTTACGTCCCGATTTCAAACTTGTGCCCATAATTCGTGGGAATGATTTTCCTGAGCTATAACTATTTTATGGGGCAAGCCGTCTGACGGAAGCGTGATTTTTCCGTCCGGAACGGTTTTCCCGTCAAGCGTGACTATCCGTGCCTTGTCTGATGTCAGCACATCAACGGTAATCGGGGTGGAAGTATTATTTGTTTTTCTCTCGTAATTCACCCTGTAAGGGAGCAGTTTTTCAGAGGCGGCAGGCTCAATGATGAGCTTTTCGCCTCTTATTTTTATTCCGAGAATATTTTCCAGTATCACCTTATACATCCAGCCTGCGCTTCCCGTGTACCATGTCCAGCCGCCCATGCCCGAAAGATAAACGTCCGCCGCCATAACATAAGGCTCTGCCTTGTACTTCAGAACGCCTTCAGGATCAGATGTTTTTCTAATCGGATCAAGCATCCTTATCACTTCATAAGCGCCCTCACGGTCTCCTGTCTCTGCAAGTGCAAGTGCAAACCATATCGCCGCATGAGTATACTGTCCGCCGTTTTCCCTTACGCCTTTTTTGTATGAGGAAATATATCCCGCATCAGAAGATTTACCTTCAAACGGCGGTGCAAACAGCTTTACCACCCCGTTCTCCCTGTCAATAAGAAGCTCCTTTGCCGATTCTAGCGCCGTTTTGATTTCACTCTCGTCCGTCATCCCTGCAATAGCCGCCCATGCCTGCACAACGAGGTCTGTTTTGCACTCCTCCGATGCCGCTGAGCCGAGCGGTTCTCCGTTATCGTTGTACGCTCTTCTGTACCATTTTCCGTCCCATGCGCTCTTCCTGACGCCTTCGGTCAAAAGCCTGATATTTTCATCAATGAACCTGACTTCGCTTTCATCATTTTTCATAAGCGCAATTTCTCTGAATCTTTTCAGCACATATCCGAAAAAGAATGCCAGCCACACGCTTTCGCCCTTGCCATGACTTCCCACTCTGTCGAATCCGTCATTCCAGTCGCCCGTGCCTATCAGCGGAAGCATATGCTCACCATATCTGATTGCTCTGTGGCAGGCTCTTCTGCAATGCTCATAGAGAGTGTCTTTTTTCTCCGTGAAATAAGCCTTGCCGAATGCCGAGTGTGTTCCTTCCTTTATCTCCTGCCCCGTCACATACGGGCACAGCTCGTCAAATATGCTGTAATCATCAGTGATCATTGCATATTCCGCTGCGGCCAACGGCAAAAACATAAGGTCATCCGAAATATTCGTTCTGATGCCGAGCCCGGTGTCTTCGTGCCACCAGTGTCTCACATCTCCTGCTTCAAACTGCTGACCTGCCGCTTTGAGGATATGCTTTCTTGCTTCATCCTGATTGCAGTAAAGAAAAGCCATTGCATCCTGAAGCTGATCCCTGAAGCCGTATGCTCCGGATGCCTGATAGAAGGACGTCCTTGCAAGGTATCTGCAAACATAGGTCTGATACATAAGAAACGAATTGAACAGTGTATTGAGTGACTTGTCTTTCGTGGCTATTGAAAAAGGCCCTGCATACGTCTTGTTTTTCTCCTTTGTCGCCGTCAGAAGCTGTCCGAGCGTTTCTGGATAAGACCAGTCGTTCTTGTATCCGTAAATTGCTTCATCATTCTCCGCCGCGCCGAGAAGAAACGCAGTTTTTTCGGTCGTATACGGCTTCAGCACAACCGAAACCGATATTGCGATGCAGTCGGCAGGCCCACCCTGAGGGCTTATTCTTCTTGTCGGCGTATCGAGTGACACGGGATGCTTTATACTGCCCTTACTGCCGAAAAATTCGCTCTTTTTCGTGATTACGGAGAGTATTTCCGACGAAGCCGAAACAAACGCCGTGCCTTGTCTGCCGTCTGCCGCACGGTTCGCCATCACTATTCCTCTTGCTCGCTCATTCCTTGCAAGTATATCCGTCCGGGCACTGCCGTCCGAAAGCACAAGCGAAACATAGTAGTGGAGCGAAAGATGTCTTTCCGCATCCGTCTGATTGCGTATATTCACGAGTTTTCCGCAGAAGCTCTCCTTTTCAGGCACAAATTCCGTAAGCTTTATTTCAAGTCCGTCCTCCGTATGTCTGAATTCGGAATATCCCTTTCCGTACGTCACAAAAAACTGTCCGTTATCGGGAAGAAGTCTCTTTGCGGTGATTATCCTGCCCGAATCGTCATCCCTGACGTATATCATTTCCGACGGCATATCAGTTACAGGGTCATTTGACCACTTCGTGATTTTGAATTCCCTGCTGTTTCTGAACCAAGAATAACCGCCGCCGCTTTCCGTCACAAGCGTGCCGAATTTTTCGTTTGCCATAATGTTTGACCACGGCAAAGGCGTTGTATTTCCGTTGTCAAGCACGATATGATATTCTCCGTCAAGAAAGCCGCCTGTTCCGTTAAAGAATTCAAGCTTCGGAATGGCCTCCTTTTTCTGAACTGTTTCTTTTCTGCTCGGGAAGAAAAGTGTCTTTGCCTGCCTGTGCTTTTCATTCTGAAGCATCAGCCTTGCCTGGATGTCCTTTTCGTTTCCCTTCAGAAGCACCGCCGCAAATGATTCTGCATTTTTAATGTCTTCTGCCGCTTTTTCAGACTGAATGATAAAAATGCCGCTTTTCTTCTCAAGAAGGTCTCTTCTTGATGAATTTCTTACCGTATTCATTACATCATCATACGAGAACCTGTGGTAGCCGTCATCGTGAGTCACAATGATCAGGTCAGCCTTCACTCCGCTTGTAACGATATAATCAAATACCGAAAGCACAAGCCTGAGTCCCGCCAGAGGTGCTCCCGTCACATCGTACATTATTATAGGCAGGTCACCGGAAATGCCGTATTTCCACAGTGTCTCCCTCTTCAGATATGAAACTTTCCTTCTGAAGAAGTCCTGATTTGTCAGTCTGGATATCAAAGCATTTGCCACCGCAAACCTTTTTCTATCTATCTGTCTGTACTGCATCATCAGCTTTGCGCGCTCAAACTGAAGAGCCTTTGCGTTCCCGATCTGCTCTTCCGTATCATAGCATTCAAGTGTCTCCTCAAGAGTCCTTTCGCTTTCTGCGTATGCAAAAATGAATTCTGCCTTCTTTCTGCTCTGCTTCGGCACTGACAACGTTACCCCGAGTGCAAGCGTGCCCGAAGTTTCATAACCGGAATCATTTTCCGAAAGAAGCGGCATATCATCCGTTCTGTTTCTGCCAGTCACCTGATATCTCGACAGAAAATGCTTTGTATTGTCATCCGTTGTAATTGCCTTCAGCGCCGCAAACCTTTCTCTTCTGCAATTATCTCTTGATTTTCGTTTTGCGTATGCCGTTTTTCTGTTCTCATCATAAGAAAAATCAATAAAAACATCCGAGTAAGCAGGATGTGCGTACGCCGATTTTTCATCGTCAAGTGACGGTGTTATGTTGCAAACCACACTGTACGCTTCATCACGTTTTCCTTCATCGGATATCTCGAGCATAATGAAAAGTGCATTTCTATCAGGCGCAAGCGAAAGCCCGAGCTGATACGAAAACAAGCTTCCCCTTCCCGAAATGACCGCCATATCAGGTCTGAATTCGACACAGTCGGCCGTTCTTGAAAAAAGCGGATAGATTTTTCCGCTCGTTTCCGATTTCACATATATAAATTGCGTCATCGGCTTTGAAATGAGCGTTTCTCCTGAGAAAAGCTTTATTTCTCCGCTGTCCGAAACAATTATGCTCATTTCTCCGTTTGTCATAACTGCGCAATGCGGCACATTTCCGGGAGATGTTATCCTCTGAACGATCGTTTTTCCGTTTTCGATTTCGGGTTCTTTTTCTCTCGTTTTTCTCGGCAATGCATCAAACGGGAGCAATACAGGCAATCTCTCCTGCAAAAGAAGCTCTCCTGCCTTTACCTCGGGTGCACTGTGAAAGAGCTCTGACACATAGCCTTCATAAAGGCAATTTGTGACCGACGCTATTGTCATACCTTCATGATGCGCCATAAACGATCTGACCTTGACTTTTCCCCTGCCCGCATCAAGTGCTTCATAATAGCCGAATCTGCCGCACATTCCCTCTTTTTGGAAGCGAACGAGATTTTCTGCCGCCTTTTTCGGCTCCGTCATAAGCGCAAGTGCCGAAGCGTAAGGTGCCGCAACATATTCGTCCGACCTGATATACCTTACCGCCGCAGACGGTATGCCGAACGACTTATACTGATAATTCTTCTCTCCGTCGAATACTGAATATCCCGACTCCGAAATTCCCCACGGTTCTCCTGCCCGTCTGCCGTACCTTATCTGCTCCGAAACTACGTTTCTTGCAGCCTCATAAGTCATGCTTCCCTTGTAGTTCCTGAGGAATATCTGCGGCATCAGATATTCAAACATTGAGCCGTTCCACGATTTCAGGATTACTTTATTACCGTTGAGAGCAGTTATCCTTGAGAGCCTGCCCCAATGCTTCGGAGGAAGCTTTCCCGAAATGATTCCGTAATAGCTTGCAAGCCTTGCTTCAGATGCAAAAATATCATACGAAAATACGGATAGTATCCCCGATTGCGCATCGTATCCCACAGAAAGCAGATCCTTTTTATCGTCGTAAAGAAGTGACATATCAAGCCCGTCAAGAAGAGTTTTTATCATTTTCAGGCTCTCATCCGCAAGCATTGCCGTATCCTTTGCAAGAACCGGCTTCCACACCTTCAAAGCCTCCCTCAATACTATGAGCGAGCACGCCAGATTGCCGTTATCGGCGCTTGATACAAACAAAGGGAGCATCGGCTTCTTCGTTTTCACATCGTACCAGTTATAAGGATGTCCGTTCCATTTTTCAAGCCCCGACAACGTCCTGAGTGTCTTAACCGTCAGCCCGACGGCTTTTTCTTTTGAGGAAAGTCCGAGCTTTTCCGCACATACGGCGCTGACAAGCATCATGCCTATATTGGTCGGAGACGTTCCTGCCGCCGTGCCCCTGAAGGGTTCCTCCTGAAAGTTATCAGGCGGCAGATAGTTGTTCTCTTTTGTGCAAAATTCAGCATAATAATGCCATGCGCCTTCCGCCGCTCTCTCCACCGCCTCCTCGCATATTGCCGGAAGACTTATTGTTTCATTTTCTTTTTTCTTTGAAATTGCGCACATCATCAGCGGTGCCGCAATAAAAAGCAGGCTCAGGAGAGCAATCATCATTCTGCCCGTAATAACCGAAAAGCATAGCAGCACCACGCCCGATAAAGCACCGGCACGCATTACGGAATAATATGATGCCGCAGTGTTTTTTGATTTTGCCTCTGCCTGACCAGATGTCTGCCATTCAAGCAGATTTTTCCCCGAAACAAGTCTGCAAAGTGTTCTTGCTATCGCATCCGCATTCAGGAAAGCCTTATCCGCAAGAAGCACAGGCACACCCAAAGAACGAAGCAGTATTCTCGCATCGGTACGCCTTTTTGCACCCGTAAAAAGCTCTGCCCGGAGTTTTTCCCCGAAATCAAGAATCAGAGGAAGAGCCATAAAGATAGCTATGAAAAATGTAGCCGCATCAAGCGCCCCTTTCTCCGTCAGTCCCAAAAGAAGCAGAATAAAAATACACGGTTCAACGAGTGTCAGCCTGAGATTTTCCCAGATCCGGTATCTTGAAAGCACTGACAATCTGTTTTCGGCAAAGTTCCCGTTCTGGTTCCTCACCACCGGGAAAAGATAGCCTAAAAGTTGCCAGTCTCCACGCATCCATCTGTGTGCGCGTTTTCTGTACTGGATATATCCGCCAGGCACATCATCCGCAAACCTCACATCCGACACAAATCCCGCTCTAACGTGTGCGCCCTCAAGCATATCGTGGCTTAGAATCGCATTTTCGGGAAATCTTTTCTCAATCGTTCTGTAAAATATCTCCGAATCAAATATTCCTTTTCCGCCGAAGCTTCCCGTTCCGAAAATATCCTGATAAACCTCGCCTGTTCCCGTAATATAAGGCTCCGTACCTGCAAAGCCCGAAACTATTCCCGAAAAAAGCGAAGCTCCTGCCGACGTCAGCGTTGTATCCATTGCAGGCTGAAGTATTCCGAAGCCTTCAATCACCATCGAGCTCTCGCCCCTGTATACCGGTCTGTTCAGCGGATGCTCCATAGTTGCAGCAAGAAGCGCCGCGCTCCCGAATGGCATACCCGTGTCTGCGTCAAGCGTTATGACATACTTTGCGCCGATCAAAGCCTCTTCGCCTCCCGAAGTGCTTATGAAGTCAGTCTTTTCCCCTGTATTAAGAAACTTGTTGAATGAGAGAATCGCGCCTCTTTTTCTTTCCCATCCGAAGTATTTCTTCTGTGTTGCGTTATAACATCTTTTTCTTCCGATATAATAAAATATTCTTTTTCCATATTTTGCATTCAGCTGTCTGATTCCGTCAACCGCAGCCGCAGAAACCGAAAGATCATCGTTTTTCTTTTCGCAGTCGGAGTCCGTAAAATCTCCCAGCAATACAAACGATATGCTTCCGTTCCTGTTTGCAAGATAGTTCACTTCAAGCCCTGCCACAAGTCGCCCGGCCTCGTTCTCTGACGGAATTATGGCCGGCACCACAACCACAGTCCTGCACTCTTCGGGAATCGTTCCGTTAAAATCAAGTCTCGGGAATTCGTAAGGCTTCTTCAGCTTTCCCGCAATATGATTTACAAGCATGAGTGAAAGACTTTTTGCAGGTGCGGCTGACAGAATAAGGCAGATCATGCTGATAAATAGTCCTGTTCCGTTGTCTCGGAGTGTTGAAAATAGTATCAGCAAAACGGCAAGCATCACACCGTAAACGCCCATAAAGTATAAGATTTCCGGCAGAAGCTTTGTTTTTCTTTCAAACAGGATAAACCCGACGTGTTTCTTTTCTTCCTGAGCTTTTTCTATTGCATCTCCCGCAAGCCTTGCCTCGGAGCAATGTTTTTTTGCCGCCAGATATGCCACTCTTCGTCTGTACTGGTTCTTGGTCTTTGCATCCATCCTTACAAACGTCCCGTCCGGATCGTTTGTAAGGATTTCATCCACCACTGAAATGCTTGAAACTATATTTTCCCAGTCAAACGTCTCCACTGCCATAAGTCCGGTGATGTAATTTCTTACCGTAACAGCAGTATTCGATTCTATTTTTCCCGAAAGCTCCGCAATGTCATGCTCTGTCAGTTCAAGCTCCGAAAGCTCCTTATCGAGCCAGCGAATCTTTTCTCCGTTGTCATCCATGTTCTGCACATCACGGACAAACGCTGTCAGTGCCGGCGCATTTCCCGTATCAACCACGTCTCCGAGCTTTTTCTGCGTAAGTTTTACCGAGGAAACATTCTTCAGTGCCGCTTCTGTTTTCATCAGGTCATTCAGCCTTCTTGATGCCGCAGTAAGAATATTCTTTGCAAGAACAAGCGATATCACCGCAGAAAAAGACCACAGTTCATCCAGTGTGAGCTGTTCCTCACGCGCCTTGTTCTTCAGAAAAGAAATAATTCCCTCCTCAGAGATAATGCCCGAGCATCCGTCAACATATTCCATTGCTATGGCAAGCACTCTCGGAAAGCCTTTCATTATTCCTTCCTCGATCAACGGCACCGAATGAGGAATGCTCCTGACCGAGGCCCTGACGGCTCTCAGTTTGATTTTCAACGAGTGATAATTCTCGACCAACCACTCAGCCGATGCAAGCTCCGATGCAGCATCAGAATGTTCCGCTTCATAATAATATCTGTCAAACGTTTTTTCTTCCGAGCGTCTGATTGCAAATTCCGAAAACGGAGAAATAATTCTGTATCTCAATGATTTTTTCCGTCCCTATCAATTTATTTTTATATATTATTGACAGTATGACGGTAAAAATACACATCATAAAACCGTTTCAGCTTGCAAGATACGCCATTATGCCGCAGTAAATCGAAAACGCAACTTTTTTCTGATATTCAGGTGTCAGGATCTTTATCTCCTCCGTTTCATTTGAAAGATATCCGCATTCGACAAGCACAGACGGTGCTTCACTTGCTTTCAGCACAAAAAGATTCGTCACTCCCTTGACCGTTCTTTTATTGTCACCTCCGAGCTCGTTTTTCAACGATAACTGAATGCATTCGGCAAGCCTTTTTCCTTCATCGTTACCGGCATAATAGTAAGTCTCTGCCCCGTGTACGGACTTATCCGAAAAAATATTCAGGTGTATGCTGATCACAATATCCGGATTTTGGCTTGCTATCTTTGATTTTCTTTCAGCCTTTGAAAGCCCTTCATATTCCCTTGTCAGCACAACCTCAAAGCCATAGCTCCTCAGATATTCCTTCAGGTACTTTGATATTGCAACATTAAGGTCCGCCTCTCTCGTACCGTTTTCGCTGACAGCGCCCGGATCGCTGCCACCGTGCCCGGGATCAATCACAATAACAGTTCCGTTTGAAACGGTAGCCTCAATCGCATCATTCAATGCCGTTTCCGCTCCTGCCGCCGCAAAAGCAAGCACAAGCAAAATGACAGCCAGACAGACTATATGTTTAACCTTCATAAAATTCACTCCGTTTTTTCTATATTCTATGACATGAATAGTTCTTATATGAAAGCACCTTTTCAATAAAGTTTATCGAAAATGTAAAAAATTTCAATTTAGCTATTGACAAAAAATGATAATTGAGGTATAATATCAATGCGTTGTGAGTGAGACAACTTATGCGGGAGTGACTCAGTGGTAGAGTGCCACCTTGCCAAGGTGGAAATCGCGAGTTCGAATCTCGTCTTCCGCTCCACAACGGCGGCATAGCCAAGCGGTAAGGCTCAGGTCTGCAAAACCTTCATCCCCAGTTCGATTCTGGGTGCCGCCTCCAAAAATCCCTTGAACGTGAGTTCGAGGGATTTTTACTTCTTACTTCTTACTTCTTACTTCTTCCCTCGAACTCCCGTTCTGGATTTTTGGGAAGTAAGAGGTAATAGTGAATAGTGAATAAGTGCAGATGTAGCTTTTCGCCGGTGTGAAAAGCAATTTTTATTAAGATAGTATTGAAGTATTTACGCAAAAACACTATAATGAAGAAAAAAGTGATAAGGTTAAAGGTATGTCGGACAGTCATCGTAAGGTATTGAAATGAAAAAAGATTTTTCAATTAGTGATCATAATCATCAAAAGCGAAAGGATATCATATGAGGAGGTGTCAGAATGTCTAAAAAATATAGTTTTGTATTTCACGGTACAAAGGAAATGTTTGAGGATAAAATTAATCAATATTTCACAGAGAATAAAGAAAACGCGAACACTAATAACTATATGATCGACAGTCGTTTTGGTGATTATGCCTTTGGCATAAAACGAGGAGGTCACTCAGGAGGATATTGGTATGAGCCGAAGATAACGGAGCAGAACGGAAATCTTATCATTAGTGGACGAATAGAATACTTGACTCCATATAACGATACAAAAATAAAAAGATTTTTTGGCAAAATAGAAGATGGGTGTCTTATGGTTTTTCTGTTTCCGCTATTTTTGCTTGTAAAAGTATATCAGCTAATCAAAAAATTAGTATATAAAATGAGGCATAAACCTCTTCCTAAAGAAGAGACTGAAGAGGATCGACTTTTCTACCTAATGGAAAATATATTGGGGTGTACTCGAATGTAAGTAATCTCATAATTGTTAATGAGGAGAAGTAAAATATCTTTTAAGGGCCTTGCACACAAAAATCCCTTGAAGTTCGAGGGATTTTTACTTATTTCTTTTTCCTTCTTACTTCTTCCCTCGAACTCCCGTTCGGGATTTTTGGGAAGTAAGAAGTAAAAAGTAAGAGGTAAGAAGTAAGGAAGCTTTTCGCGGGCGAAAAGCATTTTTTATTTGAGTATTGAAGTGCGAAACTTTTTATGATATAATATACACGATATATCATAATCATTCCGCGAAGAAAAGGAGAACCGACAATGGT
>JAZQMY010000023.1:0-5556 GCA_045627045.1 Clostridia bacterium
ATCGACGAGCCTGCCGCCGAGGTCGTGCGAAAGATTTTTGCACTCTGCATTGACGGCTACGGTCCCAGTCAGATTGCGGACAAGCTGACGGCTGAACACATTCCGACACCTACGGAATACCGGAAGGCACAATGGAAAAACCTCGGTCAATTACCCAAAGTACCGGGACGCTGGGTACAGACTTGTGTAGCGGAAATACCGGAACACCGTGAGTACGTCGGCGATACAGTCAACTTTCGGAGAACGACAGTCTCGTTCAAGAAGCATACGGAGATCAGAATTCCGGAAGAAGATCAGGCAATCTTTGAAAACACCCAGCCTGCCATCATCGACAGGCACACATTCGCTGTGGCACAAGAGCTGCGTTCGCACAAGCGCGGACCTACAAAGGCAGGAAAAGGCAGTATGTTTTCCGGACTTCTTTACTGTAATGACTGAGAAGAGAAGATGTACTTCTGCACTGCAAAGACGCTCAGAACTGAACTCGCAGAAGGCAAAGAGGAAACCGATGGACTTGAGCTGTTTGTCGCAAAGGTCAAGGCAGTAACCGATGTGAAGGAACTCACCCCCGAGCTTGTTCATCAGTTCATTTCCAGGATCGTTATCCATGAGCCTTATCGTGCGAACAAGCGCCGTCATCAGCAGATTGACATCTACTACCGCGGCGTCGGCCTCGTCCACGTTCCCGATCCGGATGAAATGGAGAGACTGTTTCAGGAAAGCCTGACCGACAGCGGTCGGAACGAAAACGAAACCAGAGAAAAGAACTCCAAGAAAGAGAAAACGGCATAACCGATTTCTTGGTTATACCGTAATCTTTTGATTCGCAGACCCCGGTGGGGCTACCTGCTTTATCGCAGGGGGCCCTTCGGCAGGTTTTGCTTTTATCCTATGATATCAGTGAGATTCCACACAACAGAGCTCGGGATGAGTATGAACCACGGCGAGAAGAAAACTGCCATTATCCATGAAGAAACCCTTGCCGGTATTCTGTCGGAAACCATGTAATGCGCTCTGTGGCGGAGCTGACCTGAAATTACAAAGAAGCTTACAAGCACAGGGAGCAGATATACGGTGACAGTCATGGGGCTGTCCCACACAGTGAGAGAGCTGAGCCTGACACCAGATGTTGAGATCATTCTCATTACGAATTCGATGATGAAAAGAAACACACAGCTGAGGAAGTTGCAAAGAAAAATTGTCAGCCACGTGTAGAAAACAGACTTTCTCTTGTCTTCTTTAAGCACCTGATCGCCTTCGCTTGAATTTTCAAAAATAAGCTTCCATGCAAGCATTGATCCGAGAAGCGGAACTATTATAAACCATAATATCCACGGACTGAACATCATTTTCATCCAGAACGGTAATGCGTGTGTAGTACCCATAAATTAATTTCCTCCGATTGTAATAAAATGTCTGCCTGCAATGCATCCGGCGGCAAAGACTATGAGCAGCAGGGAGAAGAGTATTCTTTTCTGCGGTTTGACTTCCTCGCCGAGAAGACCTATTGCGTGAGCGGAAAGATATCCGCCGATAAGACCGCCTATGTGTCCGAAATTATCGATTCCCGGCTCAATGAAGCCGAGAAAAAGGTTGATGCCGAGAATCAGAAAAAGATGCCAGCCGAAAATCTTCTTGAAGGCTTCCTTTTTGCGTTCCCTGAAGTAGAGCAGACATCCGAGCATACCGAATATGGCTCCGGATGCTCCGGCTGATGCGTTTGTTGTCATAAGGTAGCTGAAAACAGAGCTTGTAAGCCCTGAAATCAGATAGATTGCAAGAAATTTTGCTCTTCCGAATATCCTCTCCACGGCAGGACCGTAGCAGAAAATAGCGTAGCAGTTGCAAAGCAGATGAACATAGCCTATGTGAAGAAACATACAGGTGAAAAGACGCCAGTATTGTCCCATTTCGATAAGGAAGTTTATCTTTGCACCGAATATCCACAGCTGCTCACTCTGACTCCAGCCTTTAATGTAGCCCAGAAGGGTCATAAGACCGTATACGCCGAGGTTTACGCCTATAAGGATATATGTGATAAGAATCTTTTTTCTGTTGATGTAGGGCTGTTTCCGAGGCTCAAAAACTGTGTATTCACTCATTTCAGGTATAGTTTTCCGGAGGACGGAGCGACGAAACGAGAACTCTTCCTTCACCTATGAGAGTGTAAATCTTTATGCAGGCAGGCATGAAAATCGTTTCTCCTGCACAAAAATGTGTCTTGTTTCCGTCGGCGATGATGTCGATTTCACCGTCAACGCAGGTGAGAATGGAAAAATCCTTCGCATTACGGCGGCGATGGCTTGTCTTGAGGAGAATTTCATCAAGAGTGAAGAACTGCGTCTTCACGAGCCTTCTCCAGGAAAAACCTGTTCTGTCAATGAAGTCGGGCTTTTCGAGGAACTCCACACCGCGCTCGTAATTTATCGTGCCGAGTGCCTTATCCACGTCGAGGCGACGAAGATTTCCGGATGCATCCTTTCTGTTATAGTCATAAAGTCTGTATGTTGTGTCGCTTGACTGCTGAAGCTCAAAAAGGAGCATTCCTGCACAAGCGGCGTGAACACTGCCTGCTTTTATCATGATAACGTCGCCTGTTTTAACGGGTGATGTTTCAAGACAATCTTCGATCTTGCCTTCGGTTATTGCCTGAGCAAGTGTTTCTTTCGTTGTGCCGCTTTTTACGCCTGAAATCATGTGTGCATTGTCCTCGGCATAGAGAACATACCACATCTCGTTCTTTTCTTCAGCGCCCTCAACGGCGTTTTCTTCTATGTACTGAGCTGTCGGATGTACCTGAACGGAGAGATCTGAATTGACATCAAGGAATTTGAGCAGGAGAGGGAATGCCTGCGGCATCTTGATTCTGCCGAGCATAGCATTTCCGTAAGTGTCAATGAGTCTCTGCATTGTCATTCCGGAGAGTGTGCCGTTTGATACAACGCTCATGCCGTCCTCTCTGCAGGTGACTTCCCATGATTCACCTATGTCCGTTGCGGGAATCTCACGGGAATAGACCTCGTTCAGCTTTGTGCCTCCCCATATTTTGGATTTGTATATGGGGGTAAATTTCAAAGGATATAACATTATTTTCACCTTTTTCTGTTTTTAGGGATTGATACGTATTTTTGTGTTATCTGATATAGTTTATCACATTTTTTTGTCAAAAGAATGAATAAAACGGACTATTATCCTGAATTTACAAAAAATTAACACGGCAGTTACAAATTGTACACAATTTCGCACAGGGTATAAAAAACCCCGGGAGAACCGTTGTCCGAATAATTTAGACCCGCTAAAAGCAGGTTGGGTTAAAGCTGTACAAGACTTACAAGTATCCCTGACAAAGAGGGCGCGCTATTGGCCTTAGGTAACAAGACAATCCCTATTATCAAATGTAGGTTAAATTATTTCGGACTGACGTGAGCCCCAGGAAATTTTTCATTTTCAAGACACCTATATTATAGCACAGAAGCCGTCTTATTACAATAGAGAATTTTGTCGGATAAGAAAAGATTTACAAAATAAGCTCTTTATTGTATCCTATAAATAAAATACGGAAAAGGTGTAACCTTTTGCCATTCAGAAATGTCTTTTTGAGTGAAGGGATCCCATAACAAAAAACGGAGGTGAGAAGATGGATGAAGAAAGCATAAAAAAGCTGTTTTCCGAAAGAAACGAGCGTGCAGTTGAGAAAACGAAGACCGCATACGGCAGATACGTCAGGACGATAGCGCTGAATATCCTGAAAAACGATGCCACAAAATGTAAGAACTACGTTTATCTCATTCTATGGAACAACGTTTCAAAAGACGATCCTTCTGACCTGAAAGCGTATATTGCGATGATAGCAAGGAATACGGCACTCAATATGCTCAAATCAAGAAAAGCGCATCTGATACTTGACGGCGAACCTTCCGGTGAGACAGAGGCACCCGGGGACGTTCTGCCGGACGAGAATGCGTGGACGGGCTTTGACAACAGGGAAGAGCTGAAAAGATTTCTTAACGACTTCATCAGATCTCTGCCGGAAAAAAGAAAGAACAGTATTTTGCTGGCGTGTGATAAGGATGTTTTTCAAAAACAAATCTATATCGAGCGTAGCAAAGGGAAACAGGCACCGTGAATTGCAAAAATGCTTTTCACGGTGTCTGTTTTTGTATGCGTAAATCCACACATTCGATTTATCAACCGCTATCTCTTACAATGTAGGCATAAGGAGGCGATAAGTCTATGAGGGAAAATAGAAGACACGTTTATTTAGACGACTTTGAACACAGATTGCTGATCGGGTGTCTTATGGCATCCCGTAATCAGTATCTGCGTGAAGGCAAACCGACAGAGGACGTCAATGAATTGATTTTGAAAATCATCGATGCACCGAAGAAAAAACTGAAAGTAATTTATAAGGAGCAAGCATAATGGATAAGTTCATAACGGACGAACGCATAGGGCTAACATACGAGCTTGTCGGCGATTATTACCTTATTGCCGGTGAAGATGGACCAGAGGAGCACCCCATCGGGATATGGGGACAGCGGCATCTGCGGTATATCCGGGAGCGCCGCAAGGCGATCTATACCGGGCTGTTCCTCGATGGAAAGCTCAACGGCTACCTTGCCGAGCTGAATGAACAGGCGGAAGATATGTTCTTTCGGCTGGTAAAAGAACTGGCTGAAAAGGAAGGTATTACGGAAACGCTCAAAGCGGAAAATCAGATGCTTTGGGTACAGCGTATGAACGCAATACGAGAAACGGCAACGGAGATCGTCAATAACGATTTGATCTACGCATAATGAACGCACGGCGGCGGGGAACATCCCTGCCGCTTTTTTGTTTGTAACAATTGTGTGAAGGCCCTTGACAAATCGAAAAATATCGATATAATATATAGTGTGATCACAAGTTCGTTTGAAGGAGGTGCTCGGATGGAGCTTGATGAAAAGCGTACTCCCATTGTTTTCAAAGCATTATGCGATGAAAACCGTGTTCGGATACTAAAATACCTGATGGGCGGTGAGAAATGCGCCTGCAAGCTGCTGGACGATTTGAATATCGCACAGTCTACGCTTTCCCACCATATGAAAATACTGACCGATTCCGGTCTGGTGGTTGGACGAAAAGAAGGCAAGTGGATGCACTATTCCATCTCATCGGAAGGCGTTGACGTTGCTATCGGCCACTTGAACGCACTCAAAGGAAACGGATGCGCTTGCAGTAACAAGTCGTGCTGTGAAAAATGAACCGTGTTTTTCCGGCACGACTATATTTCAAGCCTATATATCGACAGATTTAGATATATAGATTGATTGGAGGATTTATATGTGGCAATTCATTCAGGATGAAGTCTTGGGGATGAAGTGGCTGAATCGGCTAATCGGCGCAATGCTTCGTTCCTTCGGGCTTGACATTGAGAGCAGGATCGGCGGCAGCGTTCAGTTCTTCCTCTATGACTGCATTAAAATTATGGTTTTACTGGGTGTTCTGATATTTATTATCTCGTACATCCAAAGTTATTTTCCACCGGAACGAAGTCGTAAAATTCTCGGCAGATTT